>JBFWNL010000005.1:0-290450 GCA_050251055.1 Bacteriovoracia bacterium | reverse complement strand
AGGAAACCCCTCTTGCCGTGCCGAATGGTGTCGTCCGGGCGACCTGGAGCAGTGAATGCAAAGGCGACATCACCCAAACCCAAGTCGTGAGAATTTACGACACCGTCGAAGAACTGCCGGAAGGGGCGATTCTTCGATCTGGCGCCATTCGCTTCACCGGCAAAACCGCCCAGGACCTCTTTGCGAAAATGAGCCCTGTCCCGAGCCTGCCCCCCATCATGAACAAAAGCGGTCCTGTCACGCGAAAGTCCGGCCAAATGGAATGCACCTGGTCGCGCCCCGGCACCCAAGATTTTTACCTCTGTGAAGTGCGCTACCTCCTCAGTAACGCACCCTAGTCCTACCCCCGTCCCCGGGGTTTTTGTGTTATAGCTAGAACCCTGGGGACGACACGGCTTCGACGGGAGTCTTGAAGTCCTGGTGGCATGTCGAGGTTGTCGTCAGGCCTCGTAAAAAAGGCGACACTTGTAATTGGCAACGATTACGCACTTGCCGCTTAATTAATTAAGCGACACGAGTACCCGGGTCTCGCCCATGGATCCGGAATACTCGTCATTTAGTGGGCTAGCCTAGACGTTCTCGCAGATGGCGCTTAGGCGAAACTAAAGTCTGCGGAGGTAGCCGGAAGTTTGTTCGTGGACGCCCGGCTATCAATCCAAGACACGAACTACACATGTAGATGCCAGCGATGGATGACTTTCGGACGTGGGTTCGACTCCCACCGTCTCCACCATTTTATTGGGCACATTTGGTTCGGTGAATTTTAACCACTGAATGTTAAACGCGATTTTATCGGCAGCTGAGTCGAGATCGCGGCCCTTTTGTATGTCTCGACATGTCGGGACATGTCTTAGATTTCCTATTTTCTTCCTACTTTTTTCCTACAGGGGAAGAAAAAGAAAATCGTTTTCCAAACCAATCCACTAAGCAGCGTAGCCATTCAAAATTATTGAATGCTAGGCGCTTAGCGCGAAGAGCATTTTTCCAAACCATGAAAGGAAGAATGCGACATGAAAACCAAACGAACGAGCCAGGCGAATCCAACCCTTGAAGGAAAAATCCTTCGGTTTTTCCGCAAATCCAAAAGCATTTCGATGCGCCAGGCAGGGAGTCTCATTGGACTTTCCGATACCTTCATCAACCACATAGAGCACGGCCGATTAGATCTGACTGAATGCCGAATCTCCAAAATCATCGAAGCTTATGGCTTTACGTTAGAGGAGTTTCAGCAATACCGCGAAGGTAAGCCCATTCCCGTTGTGGACCTCAAAGAAGAATGCCGAAGCCTGCTCGAAAAAATCGATGAAACCAAACTTCGCGCAGTACATGGCGTACTTACTAGCTTCGTCCGCTAAAAACTGGAGGAACCCTTAAATGCCTTCTTTAAGTCAATTGTTGTCAAATCTGATCAGATATACCTTCTATCTAGCGCTCGCCGGCGGCCTTACAGACGCAGTCGTATCCATGAGACGAAACGCTGCTGAGGCTACTAAAAAAGGGTTAGTTAGCCTGAAAGCTCTCAATGGTGCACTTGTGAGTCCGACCAGAAATCGCTGATTAAAATAGGTCACTGAAGTAACTGCAGGCGCCGCTTGAGGGCCAATTTCAATAATCGATAAATCCTTAGTTCGTCTCACCCACATCGACGTGCGCGAGAAATCCGAGCGAGGCCATTTCCCTAATAAGGCACTGAACTTTTTCAGGGTTAAATCCACAGAAAGAAGCAAGGTCATCAAGATTAAAAGACTTTGAAGTAAGGGTCTGGAGAAACTCTAAGAGGGGCGAGGAAATTTCTTTTGTAGCCACTCCATTTTGCGACCGAATAAGCGCTAGACTCACGGGACTGGGTAGACTCAAAATCTCTAAAAAACGATCCGCGTCTCCCTCTATTCCGTGCAGTTTATGAACCGAAAATCTAAGCGAGAGCGTCGAAAGGCTGCTGAGAAGCTGAAACTGGAGTTCTATAGGATTAATATATTTGAGACTTGTGAATTCAAATGATTTCTCGAATTTCACGTGAAAGCCCTCTTTAAATGTCCACTCAAATTTTGCTAAGTCAACGAGCAAATCGCGAACCTTGTCTTCTGGAAAATAGTCTCGAATGTAGTCTGAAAAGTCGTCACCATAGTCAGATAAATTCCTATACTGAGATGGATGCTTTTCGATGTAAGCCATGCAGAGTGACTGAAAGTCTTCATCTCCAAGAACTTTCCAGATAGTTTCATAGGTTTCCCCAAGAGCTTCAAAAAGCCTTGCCGGATAACCCGCAGAATAGACTTCAACAGCCTCTTGAAGCTCAAGAGTGCCCGCCGCTCGGCACGAAAGCCCTTTCATTTTCGAAGCGTCGCGCTCTAAAATTGCAGCCGACATGAGCTTTTGAAACTCAGAAGGAAGCATTTGTCTTCCTTTGGCTGGGCACAAGTATCTGGCGGGCATGCCTCAGTTCATCGAGCAACATGGGAAAATCAGGAATCTCATCATCTCGTTCGACGATGACTGGAATGTGAGAAAACCGCTGTGAATTAGTCATTAGAAGATGCCACACCTTTTCGGGCACTTCAGTGGAATGCGTGTCGAAAAGAAATTTTCCGGTGTCGGTTGGACCACCCAGGTGAATTTGCGCGATTATGTCTAATGGAATTGCGTCAATGTATTCTTGCGGATCAAATTTAAAATTGGTGGCGTTGACCCAGATATTGTTTAGATCAAGAAGGATTTTCGCTCCGGTAGTTTTGCAAGCCTGAACTAGAAAGTCCCATTCGGAATAATTGGATTCCCCAAAGGAAATGTAGGCCGAAAGATTCTCGAAGGCCATTGACCTACCTAGGTAATCCTGAACCTTTGAAATATTAGTAATGGCAAGTTCAAGAAAAGACTTTGTAAAAGGAAAAGGAAGAAGGTCGTGAATGTTATTGTGCGCGTTTCCAGTCCAGCACAAATGATCTGAGCAAACTTTTGGCTCAATTAGAGAGTAAAAATCACGAAGTTTTTCTAAATAGTCCTCCGGCACACCGTCTGCAGACATGATGGACATGGAAACTCCGTGGGCAAGAATAGGATAGCGCTCACGAATTCTAAGCAGGGTCTCTAGTGGCCTTCCCCTTGAGTACATGTAGTTCTCAGAAATCACTTCAAAGTGATCCACTTCAGTGGGCCAATTAGACTGTATATAAGGATAATGGGTGGGCCTTAGGCCCACCCCGACTTTTGCCGTCAAAATCAGCCCTCTTTGAAGGTGCCACCTTTGGCATCGCATTGAGACTTACTAAGTTTTAGCCAGCCCGCTCCTTTGCAGGAGTTTTTTCCGGCACAAGAATGTCCTTTTCCACCACATTCTCCGGTGCCTTTGCAGCTATTGACGCCATGACATTCGCCAGTGGCATCGCTTCCTGCTGAAGCGGTGCTTGCCTTATTGGTGGATGAGCAAGCAGAAATAGCAAGAGCAAGTCCTGCTACTGCGGCTCCGGTCATAAGTTTACGTTTCGTTGTTTCCATATCCATTTTCTCCTTTTTCCGATGACTATTTCTTAGCCTCGGCAATTGCCTCACCCTCAATAAAGATTTCAACCATGTCGTCGACCATGACGCCCCCTTTGTCGAGGGTTTTGTTCCAAGAAACGCCAAAGTCTTTTCGATTAACTTTTCCTTTTCCTTCAAAAGCTATGCGCTTATTTCCCCATGGGTCAGTGACGGTTCCAAGGAATTTTGCAACAAAATCTACATCCTTGGTGACATCGCGAATTTTAAGCCTGAGCTTAAGACTGTCGTCATCGGCCTTTGCGAAATTTGCAGATTTGATCTCAGCCGTGATGGTAGGAAATTTATCTGCATTAAAGAATTCAGGGCTTTTGAGATGTTTGTCTCTGTCGGATTCATTTGTGTCGATTGAACTCACCTGAATTGTAGCCTTTAAGTCTTTAAGCGTTTTCGTTTTTTCATCGAAGTTACCGCTGCCCTCAAATTTGTTGAAGCGGCCAGTAACAGTGGAGATGACCAAGTGTTTCACTTTAAAGCCAATCGTCGTGTGTGATTCATCGAGCTTATAAGACTCAGCATGCGCAATAATCGAACTAAACGAAATAATACTTAGGGCTAGGAATTTTTTCATATTCAGTCCTATTCCTGAGGAAGCTTCGCCCAAGCTTTGTCGGCGTCAGCAATATATTTTTTGGAGCTTTTCGAAAACGTCTGTTGTGCCTCAGCGCTGCTGAAGAAGTAGACTTTACCATTCACTCGCTCAAAAAATTTGGGATCGCTTTCAAGTTTCTTTCCCATAGCGAGCCCAGTTGCGCAGTAACCCTTATATTGAACAGCCCCGACGAAGCTCTCAGGGTCGGCATCAAACATCTTTTTTGCGCCCTCGCTTGAGTTGTAATATGTGGTTCCCTTGTATTCTGATGCGAAATTTGGATCGCCAAAAACTGGCTTTCCGGCCTTCACAAATCCAACAGGGCAGTAACCCCCTAAGCCCACTTTAAATCCATCAGCGAAAGATGCTGCGGAAAAAACCATCGCTCCGATCATTAGTAAACGTTTCATTTTTATCTCCTCCTTTAGGTTGTCTTTGAGTAGTGTATATGTTTACATATAAACATTAAAGAGATGATTATTTTCCGACTAACGCTCTGCGTGACATTGATAATGGGCTCAACAACCGTGCTGGCTCGCGACCTCGTACTGATTCCCGCTCAAAATCTGGAAGCTAAATGGTTGCGTTTGAGTTACTCGAAAATCCCGCCAACGGAGTACAAATTCTCTGAAGCTAAGCTCAGCATCCATGTCAATAAAAGCGCTTCTCCCCTCATTTATCCCTTCGAGAAGCCAGCAAAATTGAAAAATCTTCGCGTGAAGGGCGTGCTCTTGGAGCTTCCAAGCATGAAGCCTGGCAAAGATGACTTCGTGCTTAGAGTGGGTCCCGCTGTTGAGGGTCCAAAACAACTAAATGCTCTCCAGAGGATTTTTGCTCCGAAATGGATTACGGAGCTCGACAACCTAGCAAGGTCCCAGGGGCGAAAACTTGGGCACCTTGAGTTGTCGGTTGTGGGACAAAAATCTACACCTTCGAATTGGAAGCAGCGCCTCCATCCGGATACAGATCTCATTAAAGAAGAAGTCGCACTGGAAATTGATGGAATAGGTCCTTTTGAACTTCAACGAAGTTATTCAGAGAGTCTACCGCCAAGCCTTGGACTATGGCTGGAATCGGATGGTGACAACTCTGACGCTCAATTTTCGCTGCGAATAGACGAATTAATGCTTCAGTTTTACGATGATGACAAATGAAGATACTTTTTATGTGTGTGGCCAATTCGGCCCGAAGTCAATTGGCAGAAGCTATAGCTAAATCAGTTTTTAAGAAAGACGCACAAATCTTTAGCGCCGGTTCAATGCCCAAGTCGGTTCATCCTCTTACGATAGAATGCCTAAAGGCAAATGACATCGACACAAGTTCACTTTGGTCAAAAAAGGTTAGTGATTTGCCTGATGAATTCACAAACTCAGTAGATTTTGTGATTACTCTTTGCGCTGAAGAAGTGTGTCCAGTTTTGCCAAACACAAAAGCAGAAAAACTTCATTGGCCCATGCCTGACCCAGCTCTCACAAATACTCTAGAGAATTTCCAATCAGTTTTCACTGAAATTAAACTTCGCATTTCTAAATTCAGTGCTGAACGGCCGCAGGGGCTCTAACGGGTGAATACAAAACGTGTTCCGCTCAAGGGAATGAAAAATTTTGGACCAGTTACTTACAAAGAATTTGAATCTATAGGGATATTGTATCTTGATCAGATTCAGTCGCTTGGATTTGAGGAAACCTGTCGAAAATGGGTCCAATATTTTCCAGAAAGACTAAATGCGAATGCGTTTCTTGGAATAGCTTGCTGCTTAGACGGAGTGATCTGGACCAAGGCCTCGGCGAACCATCGTCGTGAAGCGCATGCTTTAGTTTCTTTGTTGCGGCATGAGTTTGGTATGCCCAAAACTAAAAAAGCTAAAAAATCTTAATCAAGTTGCTATAAAGTTTACTACGGCTGCAGTCATAAGCGTGGCAAGATTTCCGCTCAGGAGGCTAAGTAAAGTCAATGATGTCAACTCAACCCGCCTGTCAGGCACGATAGACGATAGGCCACCTATAATAATGCCAACGCTTCCTATGTTTGCAAAACCAGAAAGTGCATAACTCAAAAGTAGTCTTGAGTGTTCAGAGATTAGCGTCGAAGACTTTGAAAGCTCAAGGTATGCGACGAATTCATTAAGAATGATTTTTGTGCCCATAAGTTTTCCGGCGATCTGCGATTCTTCCCAGCTGACTCCCGTCAGCCAAAGAAACGGCCTTAATATGGTCCCAACAATTCCTTCGAGTGAAAGAGTCGGACATAAGGCTCCAAGCATTTCGTTCACAAGGTAAATCAAAGCAAAGAAAACCAAAATGGTGCCAATAATTCCAAGGACCATTCCCATGCCTTCTTGAATTCCTTTGGTTATGGCATCGAAAGATCCTGAGTAAGGACTTTTGATTTTATAAATGGTCTGATCATCTCTCGCTAAAGTTTGCTGGGGAATTATAACTCGCGCAAGCAAGAGCGCTGCGGGCACGCTCATAATCGACGCGACGAGCAGGTGTGTAAGTGGATTAGGCACGACGCTTCCTAATACACTTGAATAAAGTACCATCACCGTGCCTGAGACCGTCGCCATAGAACAGCTGATGAGAGCAAAGAGATCTGAGCGACTCATGTTGCTTAAGTAAGATCTAATAAGCAAAGGAGCTTCAATTGTTCCAAAGAATACCGTTGCCGCACTACCAAGGCTCAAGTCGCCGCTCAGCCCAAGTGTTTTCTGTAGAGCCCTTCCAAGTAGCCCAACAACCAATGGAATAATCCGCCAATGAAATAATAACGCTGAGATGGCGCTGACGACGACAATTAGAGGAAGAACTCTAAAGACAACTATAAATCCATTTTCAGGAGCAATGGCCTCAAAGGGAGTCTGGCCACCAGCGAGATAACCAAAAAGAAATTGAGAGGATCGATCCGTAACATTCTGGATTAAAATGACTCCCTTGTTCAAAATAGAAAACGCATCAGTGAAGAAACTGATTTTTAAAAATACAAAAGCTGCAACAAACTGCAACAGCAGCGCTATAGCCACAAACTTCCAAGAAATTGCTCTTCGTCCTTTCGAAAAAAGTGCCGCAATTCCAATGAAAACAAAAATTCCGAGAAGTGATTGAAGCATGATCAAAGTGCCGATCTTTCGCCTCGCAGGTAGCGAATCACATCAGCGTAATCAATCAAAAGCGATAGGATATTAACAACGAGTACACAGTATACCCAGGTCTTCAGACCGATCGCTAAATCATATTGTCCATCTTGAAGTCTTGTTAAGAGCCAAATACAAAGTGGGGTCCAAAAAAGTACATGGCCCAGTCCAAGGAGCCTCACGAAGCCGAATTTAGAAAAAATTACTGTCATTACAGCAAACGACCCCATAAATGCCGCAAGGGTCAGCTTTCCTTCCAGCATTGAGAAATACAGAATCCCAAGCGCCATGTTCACCACGGCCATGATTGCGACCCAAAGGTTCCAAGGAAATTTCATAGAAAAAATAGTTTTCATTAAAGTTATTGCAGCCGTCATTTAGAACTCCAATCTAGACCGATGTCATTTTCCCGGACAACTCCCGGCTCGGTGTAGGTGCCGAATAGCTTGTCCCAAAAAATAAAAATTGTTGAATAATTACTGTTTTGAGAGCCGCGATCTCTCAAATGATGCACATGATGAAGATTCGGTGTGACAACAATCTTTGATAGAAATGTTTGGACAGTTGGTTGAATGCGAAAGTTAGAATGCTGAAAGAGATTGAGCACGCCATACAAAATGACAAATGTTGAAATTTCATCAGCACCAAAGCCTAGCAACCAAATCAACGTGGCTCGTAACTGGTATCCGAAAAAGACCTCAATCGGATGAAAGCGATACGCAGCAAGTGGGTCCATTGCCTCCGCTTGGTGATGAAACTTGTGCCACCTCCAAAGCCAAGACCAAGTGTGGTTGAGGCGATGCCAGAAGTAGGAAAAAAGATCTAGCACAAGAATGCATATCAAAACCCTGAACCAGAGGGGACCAAGGCTTTGAAGGCTAAAAAAGCTTCCCTCAAAAACTCTAAATCTTTCTAAAGCTGCGACCTCAGCTAAAACGATTCCTGAAAAAAAAGCATGAAATAGTAAATGGCGAATGGCTTGGTTTCGAGAAAATCGGCGTAGTGGAAAAAAGAATCCAAGCAAGATCAAGACAAGCGCCGCACCAACAAGTACGAGTTCGCGATTTCCTATCATTTTGACTCCGTATCTTGCTTAAGAGTCTGGAATGCGATGACAGTTCTAGCTACAACGGTAACGGCTAGAACTCCGATCCAAGCGAGACTGAGCGAATGAATGTATGCCGGCAACAGAAGGCATATCGTATAAAAAATTCCTGTCTCGCCACCTTCTGCGAGGCCAGCTGCTAAGTGAAGTTTTCGATTATTCGATTTGAGCGATGCTCCCTGCAAGCTTCCGAGTGACAAAGCTCCTGAAATACAAAGGACGTATAAGATGACGATAGAGATCCAAATTAAAAAGTGCTCAGGCCACACTTTTGCAAAGGCTAAAATCATCGCGCAGTACGCAAGCATGTCACAATTAATGTCTAGGAAAGCGCCAAACTTTGAAGAGTGATTGAGGTGACGAGCATAAATACCATCGGTGCCATCAAGAAGTCTGCCTAACCACCAGATTGCAGCGCCAATAACAAAATATTCTTGGGCGACAATTGCAGCAGACACTATTCCGAAGAAACAACCCAGAATTGTTACAGCGTTCGGGCTAAGTCCTAGTCTCTGATACAGCCGAAGAAGAGGCTGAACATAACGAGGTAGAATTGCGCGAAAGCCGTTATCAATCATCTTGTCAGAACCTCGAATGAGCTCAGAGCAGGAACACTTTTTGAGAGTAGGTACGCTATGACAAAGGCGCAAGGTAGAGTGAGAATCCATGCTCCGAGAATTTTACTAAGCTCAAAAAATTGAAGTTTTCCCTCTGACTTCCCAGTTCCAGCTATACTTCCAACAGAGGTATGCGTTGTAGAAACTGGAACCCCAAGCTTCGAAGCAAATAAGACGAGTGAACTCGTTACCAAGTTATTCCAGACGGAACTTTTTTCACTCATTTGCGCCACCTTAACGCTCATCCGTTCAGCGATCTTGTGGGAATGAAAAACTCCACCCAAGACCATTGCTATGGAAATAGCTGAGTAGCTAGTGAGACTCACGCCCTTATGAGAGGTTAAGAGCAAGAGGCCAGCAATTTTGGGGGCATCGTTAAGCCCACGAGCTGCACAAACAGCAAATGCGCTGCCAAGATGAATAAGATCGCGTTTCGGAAGGCGCACAATTTCAGTGAGCCCTCTCTGCTTACAAGAGCTAATACTTGCATAGGTAAGAGCTGGAATCGCAACGGTGCTTGAAAAAGCCGCGTTGCTCGACAACGCTAGACCTTGGCTAGCACAAACACATGAGTCTTCAATCGGGCTTTGAGATGCACTTGCTCCCTTGAGCCTTCGAAAGGACATCCAACCAAAACAAGCTATGAGAGCCGCTATTAGGGGACTTAGCAACAACGGGAGAAAAAGAGCGCCCAATTGTCTCTCGAAGCCATCAGCAAGGCCTAGAGAAAACCCAACACCTGCAAGTGACCCCAAAAGTGCATGAGTTGTTGAAATGGGGAATCCAAGTTTGGTGGCAAGTCCCACAGTTGCAAGTGCGGCCATTGCAACGCTTAGCGGAAGCATGGGATTGTTGAGAAGGCTAGAATCAACAAGGCCTGCTCCGCCGAATTTTTTTGCGAGTCCCTGCACAAGTAAGACAGCTCCAAGGCAGCCAACGGCTGTCGAAATGCTACTCCAGACGAGAGCTTCTTTGTAGTTAAGAACTCCGCCACCGTACAGGGTTGAAACTCCTTTGAAGTTATCGTTAGCTCCATTCACGTAGGCAAGAATGATGACCGCTAAAAAGATTGCAATTTCCATTTTTCAAGTTCCTTCCATAAAATCGGGAACCTCACGTTCGAGACGCCTAAAATCGTCCTCGGTATCCACGTCCCAATGTTTGCTCAAAAATTTCTTCTCAATTTGACTAGGGAGTAAGTCGAGAAATGAGGCTAAAGTTGTTGATGTGCTGTAGGGAACCGAAGTCCAGATTGACTTCGGAACAGGCTTGCGAAATCCAAACGAGTAATAGCCTCCATCCAACGTAGGACCAACAAGCGCTCCAAATTCATTATTTGCAAGCCACGAGATCCCATCTTGGAGTTCAGCCGAAGGAAAAAGCGGGGAATCGGCACCCATCAAAATGACTCCGTCAAACTGGCAAAGTAGTTGGTCGTAAACTTGACTCAGTCGATCTCCAAGCTCTCCTTCGCCTTGATAGATACGATTCCAGGTTTTCCAATGTGCATCCGTAAGACCTTCTTTTTCTGCGACTGCCCAATACGGAATAATAATCTGTGAAGATTCGACAACAAGGCGATCAATTTTGGATTGAGTCATTTCAAGGCATTTTTGATAAACTTTTAAGGCTTGCGACTCTCCAATGCTCTTGGCAAGTCGGGTCTTAATGGGGCTTAAGCCCGGAGTTTTTACGAATACAGCTAGAGCGAAGCGTAACTTCTTCATCGCAAGCCCACTCGTAACACTTCCTGCTTAGCTGTCAGATAAAGGTGCTTAAGGGTTACCTGAAGCCAGCCTAATTTTTGATATTTACGGGCGCTAGTTTTGATCCACGCTCCGATTGGCTTGATCGAAATATTTTCACTTTTTGCCTTTTGAACAAACGCGTGATCTTCGCCGGAGGCATATTTGGTGGGGAAAGCCCCGATTTTAAGAAATGAATCTCGTAGAAGTAAAAATCCTTGGTCCCCAAATGGTAATCTAAAATACATGGATCTGAGATTCGCAAACGCAGCATTGAGTGCACACATTTGTGGACCATCCGAATCAAAGCGCAACCAAAAATAGTAGAGACTATCGCGAGAAGTCTCAGGTGATTCGATCACATCAACAAGCTTCTTTAAGCAAGAGGAATCAAGAACCGAGTCAGCGTGCAAAAAGAGCAGCCAATCACCTTTTGCGGTGTCTGTCGCATGATTCAACTGGTAACTGCGACCAATCCTTGGACACGCAAGAAATTGAGCCGAAAGACCCTTAAGATCTGAACTAAGGGCACAGCCCTCTGGGTATGAAACAAGAATTTCAAAAGAGATCGATGAACCTTTAAGATTGGACTCTATCGATCCTACTAAACTAGAAATATTGGACTCAAACTCTCGCGTAGGAATGATTACTGAAAGCTTGACCGTAGGCTTCATTTTTAAAGCCTCAATACTTTCAAGAGTTCTTTTGAATCGTGTGTGAGACGGTTCTCGTCAGTCAAAATGCTATGTTTGAGAGCTGTTCGGCTTGGACATTCCTCAATCGCGGATGAACTATAGCGAACAATAAGTGATTCTATGAGACGGACAACATCGCTCAATGCCTCTGAATAGAGTGCAAAGATCTTTGAGACATCGACATGCTGGCTCGGATCATCTTGCCAACTATCGTAGTCAGTGACAACGCCAACCGATGCGTAAGCGATTTGTGCTTCTCTTGCCAGAAAGCATTCTGGAACGTTTGTCATCCCCACTATGTCTGCCCCAAGAGTGCGAAACATGAGGCTCTCAGCTCGCGTCCCGAGCCTTGGACCTTCGACACAAACATAGGTTCCGGAGGTGTGAATTTTTCGTTTCTGAAACATCAGGCTATTTCCAACTTCTAAAATCAATTGCTGCAGAAGCTTTGATACCGGATAGGCTCCAGTAATGTGCCCTGCGATGCCTTCACCAAAGAAAGTGGAGATTCTTTTGCCTTTTGTAAAATCAAGGTATTGATCGATGGCTACCAGATCTCCAGGATGAAGATTTTCTCTTAGGCTACCAACTGCAGAAACCGAAAGCACAGTTTTAGTGCCGGCCTTCTTTAAGGCAAAGATATTGGCTCGGTAGTTAACTTCACCAGGAAGAAACTTATGGCCGACACCATGTCTTGCCAAAAACAGAAGTTCCTTGTCGTCGAGTCTTGCTCGTATGATAGGACCCGAAGGCGTTCCGAAAGGAGTTTCTACTATTTCTTCGGAAACTATTTTTACATTTGGCAAATTATAGAGTCCGGTACCACCGATGATTGCTAGCATTAGCAGCAGGCTCCGGCTTGGATTCCCACCTGAGCCGCGCCCTGAATAGGAGCACAATCAAAGAGCCCAAAGTGACTTTGCTTGTCGCCTCTAACTTCGAAAAACTTTCCATATCTGCTCTTTGAGAGCATGTCTGCAGTATTGCCACAGACAAGCATGGGACGATTCTTTTCAAAAATATGATGATCGTCCAACATAAAGAGTTCTTCAGAATAGGGAATGCCGCCTTTGTAAGTAGCGACCTGCCCAAAGTCTTCACAACGATCTTCTAGATTCATTTTGAAAGCTCTAACAGTGTTAGATAGAAACTGCGTCTTTCCGATTCGAGCTTCGATTGCTGGATCATTAATCGTAACAAGGGAGCTTTTAACAATTCTAAAATCGCTAACGCCAATTTTTAACATCATTCGCCTGAAGTCTTCAGTGTAGAGAGCGCTACCCAAACATTCGC
The DNA here is from genome assembly GCA_050251055.1 of Bacteriovoracia bacterium. GTDB lineage: Bacteria > Bdellovibrionota > UBA1018 > UBA1018 > JBFWNL01 > JBFWNL01. The sequence goes on along the minus strand of JBFWNL010000005.1, from coordinate 277,733 downwards.
CCACAAGGACCGAATCCGATTTGAAACTCTCAGGCAGTCGACGAGTCGAAAAAATATCCGAAAAGTAAAGTTCTCCACCAGGTTTAAGGACTCTAAATATCTCACGAAAAACCTGCTCTTTGTTTGGCGACAAGTTGATCACGCAGTTTGAGACTACTACATCAAGCGATTCATCCGGTATATCCAAAGCTTTCAGGTCTTCGATGAATCCTTTTTTAAACTGAATACAAGCGTCCTTAAGTCCAAATTGTTTAACATGGTAGTCACGATGTTTTTCAGCCACAGCAAGCTGTTCATCGGTCATGTCCACGCCAATCACCCGTCCAGTTGGGCCAGCAAGCGCCGCAATCAAGAATGAATCGCGACCACTGCCACTGCCCAGATCAAGAACTGATTTACCTTCTAAGGCGTGAGGGATCGGTGAACCGCACCCGTAGAACTTTTCAAGAACCTCTTCATGAATGCGAGAGAGATATGCCTTCTGATAATGAGGCACAGAATCCGCAAGACAGCAGGCATTGGTCTTTAGGTCCTTGTTCGTGGCAAGAACTTTTCCGTAATATTCCTGCACTTCTTTTTTGGTATTTTCTGACATGGTTTCCATATTCATCTCCTTATCTTAAATGAGTGCGCCCGTGCACGAGCTGCCGCTTCCAGCCGTACAGCCGTAGCAATGATTCGCAACTGAAATGTTTGTATTTTTAAACTCATCAAATGATTCGATTTCAAAAATCGACTTTGAAAGTTTGGGACTCATTCTCAATTCAAGCATTTGATTAAAGTCGCAATCAAAAAGTCGCCCATCCCAAGAAACTGAAAGCAGGCTTCGGCACATAACTCCATCAACGGCTGAAGAGTTGAAGCTGCTAACGAGAAGTTCCATGTATTCCTGTAAACGCCCAGCGCGGTTTAGATCATCCAGGAATCGTTTGATAGGCATATTCGTGATCGTAAAAAGTTGGTTAAACGAAACGCCAAAATCTTCCTTAAGTTCTTCCTTGTACTTAAGTTCGAGTTTTCTTTGTTCTGGGGGCAGACTAGGACCAAGTGGATTATAAACAAGGTGTAGCTTTAGGCCTGAACCCTCAACACCAAAACCAAGCTCATTCAGTAGTCTCAGCGCCTTAATACTTTTTTCAAAGACTCCGTTCCCGCGCTGTTTGTCTACATTGTCTCTTGAGTAACAGGGCAAAGAGGCGACAACCTGCACCCTCTGGGCGGCCAAGAACGCGGCTGTATCTTCTTGTCCTTTTTCAAATAGAACAGTCAAATTACAGCGATCAATAACGTCGATTCCGCGAGAATTTGCAAAACTGACGAGATCGCGAAAATGAGGATTTAGTTCGGGGGCGCCTCCAGTGATGTCGATAGTTTGAAGATCGTGTGAGTTCTGAATAAGTATTTTTAGACGACTAAAAGTCTCCTCATTCATATTCTCTTTTGTTTTTGTGGGACCGGCTTCAACGTGGCAGTGCCGACAAGCCTGATTGCAAAGTTTGCCAAGATTAACCTGGAGAGTGGTAACCGCAGATCTGGAAAGTCTCAGTCCTTTTTCTTGAAGCAGTTTTGAGAAGCCAGGAATTCGACTTTCGATTTTAGGTGATACTGAAACGTTTGTCATAGTCCCTCAACCAAAACAATGCAAAGCACGCGGCCAACATTGGCCAAGCGGCAAAAAACAACAGACTCGCTCCCTGCCATGGGTTTAAGTATTGTTTGTAAGAAGAAATTGTCGAAATAAAATGGAAGCCAAGCACAAATCCGTAGCTAAGAGTTTTTTTATATCCAATAAGGAATGCCGCAAGGATGAGCATCTCCGCTCCAGCAAATACAAACAGAAGTTGTTTTGAAAAGCCTCCTAGAAAGTAGAATTTTTCAAATACTCCAAGAGCGTGCTCAGGGTTTACGAATTTATCTAGAGTCCACATGAACATGACCAAAAACACTCCTAGCCTAAGGCAAAGAAGCGATTTTTCTAGTTTGTGTTCGAAGCCGTTATCGTAATGCATATTTAATTCCTTCTCCATGAGTGAAACTTCTCAACCCATCGTAATAGGTTTTCAGGCTTATTCTTTTGCTTCCAAAGGCCCGCCGCGAACTTGTTGGCTTCAGAATGGGTGGGATAAATATGTATAGTGCCTAAGATCTTATTCAGACCAATTCCGTGTTTCATGGCGCTCACAAATTCAGTGATCATGTCGCCCGCGTGAGCGCCTACAATTGTCGCTCCCAGAATTTTATCTGACCCTTTTTGAACGATGACTTTTACGAAGCCTTCGTCTTCTGAATCTGCAATGGCACGATCTAAATCATCAATACCGTACTTGACGACTTCCACATCAAGCTTTTGCTCTTTGGCTTCTGCTTCATTAATTCCAACTCGTGCAACTTCTGGATCAGAAAAGGTGCACCAAGGAATCACGCGGTAATCTGCTTTAAATTTTACAAAAGGAGCAAGCAGCGCATTTACAGAAGCGTACCAAGCTTGGTGAGCCGCTGTATGTGTGAATTGATAAGGTCCAGCTACATCACCGCAAACATAGACGTTGGGAAATTTGGTTCTGAGAAATGGATCATGAGTGAGGGTGCCACGAGGAGAGTTCTCAATGCCCAGAGTTTCCAATCCGAATCCCTTGGTATTAGCCACTCTTCCAAGAGCTAAAAGAACAGCATCAAATTCGATTTCAACGTTTCCGTCCTTGGTTTCACACTTAAGAAAGCTACGATTGTCTCTACTCGAAAACTCAAGGGCCTTATGAGAACAGCGAACATCAATTCCCTCACTTCTAAAAGTAGCTTCAATGTGAGCGGAAACATCAACGTCTTCGCGAATCATAAGGCGTGGAGCCATTTCAACCTGAGTGACTTTTGATCCAAGCCTTGCAAAGGATTGGGCCAGCTCACAGCCGATAGGACCTCCTCCAAGCACTAAAAGACGCGAAGGCTGCTGCCTCAATGCCCAAATCGTATCACTTGTGTAGTGGGGAACGTTTTCTAATCCTGGGATTTTAGGAACAAGAGGCCTTGCACCTGTGGCAATAACGATATTTTTAGTGGTGAGAGTCTTTCCGTTCACCCGAACAGCAAAAGGACTTTCAATGGTAGCAGCGCCTTCAATGCACTCAACACCAAGGCTTGAGTAACGTTCTACAGAATCATGAGGTTCAATCTTCTTAATAACTCCCGACACTCTTTCCATGACTCTGGCAAAATCAACTTTTGCGGGACTGGCTTCAAGTCCGTATTGCGAAAGTTTGCGTGATAAATGGGCAACCTTTGCACTCTTAATCAAAGCCTTACTTGGTACACAGCCTGTGTTCAGACAGTCTCCACCCATCTTGTGTTTTTCAATCAGCGCAACACGAGCTTTTAGCGCAGCTGCAATATAGGATGTTACAAGTCCCGCAGAGCCCGCACCGATGACAATCATGTTGTAGTCAAATTGCGCGGGTTTTTTAAAATCAGAATAAACTTTTCCACTCTTTAGTGAATTAAGAACCCATTTTGAAAAAACTGGAAGAAGTCCCAATACTGCGAATGCGCCAAGTAGACCTGGAGAAACAATTCCGCTTAATGATTCAATTTTTGAAAGCTCTGTACCTGCATTCACATAAGCCGCAGTCCCCGCAAGCATTCCTATTTGACTAACCCAGTAGTAAGTCCATATCCGCATGGGCGTAAGTCCCATGAGGAGGTTCACCAAGAAAAAAGGAAAGAGGGGCACAAGTCTCAGCGAGAAAAGATAAAAAGCACCGTCTCTCTGAACTCCCTCCTGAATGGTTTGAATCTTTGATCCAAACTGTTTCTCAACCCAATCTTTAAGAAAGTAGCGAGACAAGAGGAATGCGATGGTCGCCCCAGCGGTACTTGCAAAAGAAACTAAGACAAGTCCCTGCGCAAATCCAAAAAGCGCGCCGCCCGCTAGAGTGAGTACAGCGGCACCGGGTAACGAAAAAGCTGCCACTAAAACATAAAGGATAAAGTATAGGGCCGTGCTAAAAATCGGCCGCTGACCAACTTGCGACTGGAGTGCAGACGCGTTTGCTTTGAGATACCCAAAAGAAAGGTATTCTCCGAGCCCAAATGCTCTAAACGCCCAAATGATGCCCGCAGCCATAAGGAGGATGATGATAGTCTTTTTGAGTTTGCCCACTTGCCCCATGCCGTAAAAGTTAATATATAAACATTATGAAGTCTAGACTCTCAAGAATCAACTTTGCTTTTTTGATGATTTTTCTGTCCTTAGGGGGAATTTCGGTTCGCGCTAGTACCGATACCTTCGATTACTCGGTGTACCGAAAACTGCTTGAGATGAATGTTGTTGAGTCCGGCCAAAGTACAAAAGTGAAGTATGCGGTCCTTAAAAAAGACCCCTCAAAACTCATCGAGTTTAACAAGTCAGTTTCAGCGATTAGCCTCAGTAGATTCAAGGCCTGGCCTAAAGACGAGCAAATTGCTTTTCTTATTAACGCTTACAATTCGTTTACTCTTCAGCTAGTCGTTGAAAATTATCCCGTGTCCTCGATTAAAAAGATTGGAGGGATTTTTGGGAATCCTTGGAAAATGAAGTTTTTTCAATTTTTAGGTGAGGAATCTAGCCTCGACCGAATTGAGCATGAAATTCTCAGAAAAGATTACAAAGAACCAAGAATTCATTTTGCCGTAAATTGCGCATCCATTGGCTGTCCGCCGCTGCAGAGGGTTCCGTTTGAGGCGAGTCGCCTCGATGAGCAACTTGAAATGGCTGCCCGACATTTTGTGAATAACTTTAGCTTCAATAAATATGATCAAGCCACGAACACCCTCCATCTTTCATCGATTTTCAAGTGGTATGGATCGGATTTCGGCGAAGAAAAAGATTTAAGACAGTTCCTTGCTCAGAGAAGTAATCTTAGTCAGTCAGCCAAAGAAGCCATTCTCAAATCTTCAAAAATTTCCTATCTCGATTACGACTGGAACCTGAACGAGGTGAAGTAGTTTTTGAAAACCTCAAAAAAAAAGCTATCTTCACTCTTGAAGTCATCGGAGGTCGAATCGTGGCGCGCCCTGATGAACGCATTCCAAACTCTTTACAGAGCTTTTGAGGAAGCACTCTTGAAAGATGGCTGCACCTATTCAAGATTCCAGCTTCTCTTTTTTCTTTATTTTGAAGGGTCTCTAGCTCCAATCGAGCTTTCACGAAAAATGCTTGTAACCAGGTCGAACATGTCTATGTTTTTACGGCGAATGATTGCAGATGGCCTTGTGACGAAGTGCCCTGAATCATCTTCAGCAAAGCGTCCGTGTTACATGCTTACAATCAAAGGCAACGCATTTTTCGAAAAACTCCTGCCGGCTCACATACGGAGGGTGAAAGCTTCCATGCCTGTATTGCCACAGGATTCGCTTCAAACTCTAAAACAGATAACGATTGCTGCGATCTAGATTTCAGAATCAGCCTTGCCGAGCTTGTGCAAAGACTGAACGACCGCTTTAGGCAAAGCAGGAACAAGTTTTTTCACCCTCTTGATATGGTCGGGAAAGATTTTTTCGAACTGACGTTCAGCTTCTTCACTGAGTCTGTAAAGAGGTCTTTGCATGCTAGGACTGGTTGGGCAAACCACGATTTGCTTGTCCTTCTCAAGCCTCTTTAAAAACATCGAAATATTCCCTCGAGTCACCAAAAGCTTTCGAGCAATATCAGCCGCAGAGAGCGGCGGCTGGAAGTAAAGATAAAATAGAATTTGAAACCTGGAAACATGTAAGCCGTCACCCATTAGACCTTTTTCAAGTTCAGTCAAAACAGATTTGAAGGCGCCCATAATAGCCAGCCACGACTGGACTTGAGGATCTTCCAGAAGCTCCGTCATGGCAGCAAGTTTTTTGGGCGGCTTACGTTTCTCGGACATCTTGTTTGATTGTAGCTTTGTTCGTCCGTTTCTTGAAGCGGTATCCCAGCTAAGAAGCCAGCCGCGCCGCTTCATTCTCGTTTAAGCAATTCACCGCTTGCTCACCCTAATGTTTACATATAAACATTAGGGTAAAAGGAGAAAATCATGTCAGATTTTAAAGTTCATTCACCAGAAACAAGTCCAAGTGAAAGCAAATCACTTTTGGAAGGCGTAAAGGGGGCCATGTCTTTTGTTCCTAATCTCATGGGAGTCATGGCTGAGAGTAAGGCGGTATTAAGTTCTTATCTCGCGCTTTCTGATTTTTTCTCAAAAACGTCGTTTTCACCCATCGAACAACAGGTTGTTCTTCTGTCTGTCAGCAAGGAAAACGAGTGTGGTTATTGTTTAGCAGCGCACTCTATGTTGGCTAGAAATATTGCAAAAATGGACTCTGATAGCATTGAGAAGATTAAGATGGGGGCTACCCTTGCAGATCCCAAATTAAACGCATTAGGCGCATTTACAAAAAATATTGTCTCTTCAAGAGGTAATCCAAGTGAGCAAGACCTTTCCGCCTTTTTCTCTCAAGGCTATACACAAAAACATGTTTTAGAGGTCATGCTCGGCGTAGCGATGAAAACGCTCAGTAATTATGTGAACCATGTCGCAAAAACACCAGTTGACGAAGTGTTCTTAAAGTAGATTAGACCGACTTTGAGCCCAATGACCCGAATTCAGTCGCAGGGAGCATTCGACTGACCTTGAGCGGCTCTTGAAGTAACCGGCTTCGTCTAGCGCACTTTCTTGCGCATGGTCGTGGGTTGGGTAAATATTTGTTTTCCATAGCTTTTTTAGGATGCCAGTCTAGAGGTGCGCAGTTTCCTGCGCACCTCTTTATCTTGCGCATATCTATTTGGAAGCGTTTAGCTTTTTCGCCACAGGCCCCTATCATCTCGAACTAAATGCGCAATAACTTGCGCATTTTTGACCTCAAACAAATATTTGACTTATTGCGTCATAGGAGTTAAAAGCCCTTACTCTTCGGACGCTTAGCCAGATTCTATACGTTGCATCAGTGATTGGCTCAGGGGTTGCTCTAATGTTCCGCGAGTGAACTTTCTGAAAGGAGTACCTGTGAGCCTGAGCATTATAGAAATCATCCGGTCCGTGCTCGTAAGCCAAAAGCTCACAGAATTCTTTAAGGGCGTTCAATTCACTTTTCCCGGTCTGTCCCCTCTGACATTCAAGATCACTGCCTCTAGCCCCGCTAAACGCATGCAGGGCTACAGATTTAATAGGCACTCGATCATGACAAAGATTGAGGCTGAAGGCGAAGTGGTCGCATCCGGTTACGGTGAAAGCGATTTTGAACTTTTGGCGCTTCAGAAGAGTATCTCAGAGGCGGTTGAACGTTGTGTTTTCAAATTAGCCAAGAAACTCAATCCAGACCTTAGGTCTTCCAGCGGCTGGGCCGCGCATCTAACTCCCCAGAAAGCTCGAGCGGCAGCGCAAACGGAACTACTGGAGCGGGATTCAATTTTGCTCCATTGGCTCAGTCAGACCCCATTTCTCGAAATAGCCGCCCACACCTTACCGAAAGACCTAATTGAATGGGCATCAAAAGAACTGAGCCTCGCACCGCGCTTTAACCAGCTCAGAATTTTGACTTCAACATTAGGAACTGCACCTAGTGTTGTAACCATTTTGCAGGACAAAGATGGTTTTGCTTTTTCCTCCCAAGCTTCATCGAGTTCTCTGCGAGGAGCCATTGAAAGAGCGCTGGCCGAAGTTTGCAGAATTGCCGATTTTGCTGAACAAGGATTTATTTCTCCTCCTGATTTGGACAAACCAAGCTCCCCTGAAGGCCACTCCGTCTACTACGCATATCACTCTAAGCTCCCTACTTGGTTGTTTGGAAATTCGATTTTGTTCTCAGCAGCATCAAGAAATTGGAATGAACGCTCCAGAGCACTGAAGAACAAGCTGCCGAAAAGCTCTTTTTCTGACTTCCAGTTTGGCCCTCTTTTCGTCGCACATTGCGCCAGCAAGGAAGTGCAGGATCTATTTTTTGGAAGCGCGGAAGCGGCCGCTTCTCGTGGCTGGATCAACTTTGAACATTTAGAAAAAGTTTGTGGAGGGAGGGCATTGTGCTCTCTCCCGCATTTTGTCCCATAACGTAGAGGAAGAAAGGGGTTTTATGTCTTTCCTCAAGAAGTCAATCGTAGCAGTTCTTTTGGCACTCACTGCGTTCTCTGGAGGTGCGAAATCACTTCTCGGGCTCGCCGCGCAGGCTGGAGAACATAGTCGTGAAGCAGGTAGTGGCGCTACCTGCGAAAAGTAAACCCAAATCGAAATAGTAGGCATCTCGAATTCACCTTCGAAATGCCTACTACGAAAGCGTTGTATGCGTTTTTTGGTTTTCGCGTGTCTGACAGTGCAATTTTTTGTTTCGGCAGCAGAGGCAATTGAAAAGAGATCTATGAAACAAGTTCGAACTTACATGTCGTATTCGTACCCGGTGGATCCGGTCCAGATTGTAACTATTCCGGACATGGATCTATCTTACGGACTCGCGTCGAGGCTCGTACAATGGGACCACGACAAACAATTCATGGGCGCTCTCGCTGAATCGTGGGAAGCAGTCGCAGAAAAGGTTTACAGATTCAAGCTTCGAAAAGATGTGAAATGGTCGGACGGCACAAAACTAACTGCCGCTGACGTAAAAAAGAGTTTCGAGCGAGGATTTAAAAAGTACCCGGAAGATCTGCGCAGTCTTATAAATATTGTTAAAGACATAACTGCTCCAAGCGAATCCGTAGTTGAGTTTCATCTCTCCACACCGACGTCCGCCAGTAATCTTCTCGGAAAACTTACGGAACCCAACTTCGGCGTCTTAAAGGTGAAAGCTGACGGTAACGTTGACCTTTCCACTACAACCGGTGCTTTCTACTTAAGCAAAGACACGAATGCAGAATTGGTTTTAAAACGTAATCCTCAGTGGATTTTCGGAAATGACAAAATGCCCGAGGAGATCATTATTCGGAAACCAGAGGGTACCCTCGATTTGCAAAAAGTGATGCTTGAGGACAGCTGGGCAAATCTCGTCGAAGTAAATTCTTTAATTCCGGGAGACCTACTGTCGACATACAAAAGCAAAAAATACGAAGTTTGGACTCGTCCTTTAGATAAGATTTTTCTTCTTCAACTATCTAAGAATTTTGTAACCGCAGATGGAACGGCCTTATTTCGATATCTATACAAGAGCATTAACAGAACCAAACTCACAGAAGGGCTTTCGGGCTTTTCCGCTACCGCTCAAGTGTTCCCGATAGGCTATCAGTTATTTGACGATTCATTTCCTACACCAGTTCCAAACTCAAACAATTCAATGCCTGAACGATTCAAGCGGACCCCTTTGAGAGTTTTGCTCGCGTCTACTCGCGTGAATCCCATCTTACAAAAGAACATCAAAGCCGTTCTGACTGATGCTTTAGGCATTGCGCCTGAATATATCTTCACGACGCTCGATAAGTTGGGTGAACACAAAAGGAAAGGTGATTACGACATTTATGTCAGCACTATGGGGATGGCCGATCCTGATCCAGAAGGTGCGATGTCGTACTACTTCGAAGGTGATACGCCTGTTGTTAGATCTGGAAATGAGCCGTTCGTTGCGCGATTGGATGCAGCGAGAAAAGAATCTGACTCAAGTAAACGGCTCAAAATGATGCGCTCAATTATGACCGACGCAACGATTAAGGGCCATGTCCTTCCGCTCTTCCATCTGTCTACCTTGGCCATTGGGGGTCCAGAACTCGATTTTAGAGATATACCAACTTCCGACGAATCAGTGACTTTCTCCAAAATCCGCTTCAAGGGATTGGCGGGCAAATGAAACCCACGGTTCAGCAAAGCCTTTCTACAGCATTGCAACATTTATCAAAAAAGTGGGCTTTGATAGGCTTAGCGCTGACGGCTGCGGTATCGCTTCCGTTTTTCTTTTACCTTTCGATGCATTCGGCTGAAACACGTATTTCAACTCTTACACAAGCAGTTGCACGAGCTTTCAGACCAATGATCTTAGATAAAAATATTCGCGATGCGCAATTTCAAATGAAGCGAACTTTAGGACTCAGCGAAGGCGAATACGTGGTTGTTCGCGATCCCGATTACAAAACGATTTACGCTAATGATTTGGTCGATATTCCAAACAAGTGCAAAACCCCTGGCAAGCCATGTTGGGATTTGATTTCAGGGTACGTTACTTATCTTCAGCCGGTTTATTTTAATGATGATCTTAAAGAGAGCTTATTCGGATATGTCGAGCTGAGGACTAACAATCCACAAAACTGGCCGCTATTAAGCGTCTTTTTAGTTTTCTTAGGAGTAGTGTTTTCTATTATTGCGTTGGGCCTTTCATCAACTCAACAGCGAACTGTGTCCTTGATAAAAGACACAATGGATAAATGGGCAAAGCGGATAAAAGAGACTCCCACTAATCCCCAACAAAATAGCCTTGTACCTTTCACCGAAATGACGACCGTGGATCAGGCTGTTTCCAAGTTACACCTCGACATTGCCCGGCTGACCGAAATTGCGGCCCGTGACGCTCGAATGAAAACACAACTGACAATGGTCAAAGAAATTGGGCACGACCTAAAAACTCCGTACTCTCAAATAACCAAGTTTCTAACCGTTCTTGCCGCAAGGGCAAATCGCACCGGCTTAGCTGATCCAGTTCTATTAAAACTAACTCAAAGATCGCTGGAAAGAATGGGTGACATCCTTCGACAGATTCAAGTTATCGGACCGGGTCTTCATAATTCAGGAGTACTCCTGGAAGGTTGCGATCCAAGCCACGAGGCGGCCGAATTCGTTAACGATCTTAAAAAAACTCCGGACTTTCACGTCCGTGGGATTGAAGTTACTTGCACTATAGAAACCAACTCTGCATTCGCAAAGATTCCAAAGGTCCAATTTTACAGAATCATCGACAACTTAGTTCGAAATTCCTTAGATGCCGTAGAAAACAATACGGGAAGAATTGAAATTTTGGTTTCGGCTTTAGAGGGCTATCCCACCCTTACAGTTAAAGACAATGGTGCTGGCATTCCTACAGAGCATCTTAATAAAATCTTCGACGGCGAATTCACGACCAAACCAGCTAGAGGGACAGGACTAGGCCTCACAATTGTAAAAAAACTGTGCGACGATTTCGAAGCTACCATTGCAGTCAATAGCGCGCTTAGTGTCGGCACAGAATTTAGAATTCAGTTTCAACCTGAAGCTGAACCACGTTTCCAAGAATCCTTAAGGGAAATGAGCGTATGAAATACCGAATTTTAACCGTAGATGATGATGTCTCTAACTTGAAGGCCACTGAGGCCTTACTTGAAGAATGGGGTTACCGGGTAGACACCGCATCTTCGGGCGAAGAAGGAATTTCAAAATTGGCGGCCGCAGAAGGAGATTTCGCGGTTGTGCTCCTCGATTATCAAATGCCGCGAATGAATGGAGCGATAACGGCGGCAAAGATGCGCGAAATCAATGCCGAAACGATTATTATCGTATATTCGTGCGATAATACCCGAGAAGCGCTTAAAGAAATGTACAGGCTCGGCGCCGTGGATTTCATCAATAAGGACGAAGACCTTGAAACTTTAAAGTCGGCATTAGAGCTAGCGTGTAAGAGATACGATGAAAGTTTGAAACTCTTCAAGGCTACTGTAAACAAAGCCTATAACTCGGAGCTGCTCAAGTCTGTCGGGATGATCGGTCAATCTCAGAAGATGGCAGAGGTCGCTCAAAAATGCCTTTCTTACCGTTCAAATTCGGCACCAGTGCTAATTCTGGGCGAAACCGGATCTGGAAAAGAGTTGGTAGCAAAAGCAATTCACGGAGGACCTAAGGAACAGCTCTTCTCTGTAAATTGCGCGGCATTCGCAGATGGAAATTTGGTCGAATCAGAACTTTTCGGCTACGAAAAAGGTGCTTTCACAGGAGCAGCGAACAGAAAAGTTGGTATCTTGGAGATGGCCGGGACCGGCACCGTGTTTCTCGACGAAGTCCATCACTTAAGTCTTAAGGCTCAGGCCGCGCTTCTCAGAGCGATTCGAGAAAAGAAAATCCGAAGAGTTGGAGCTACAGTTGAAACGAATATTTCTTGCCGTATCATTGCGGCGTCTAAGCCTGATTTGATTGATCGTTTAGAAAATGGCACGTTTTTGCCAGACCTATATTACCGACTGAAATTTCTGACCATTGACGTTCCACCTCTTCGAGAACGTCCGGAAGACATTGGTTTGCTTGTCGAACATTTCTGCCAACGGTTTTTAAAGGAGACCGGAAAGAGAAAATCGTTTCGAGTTAAGGCAATTCGAATACTCGAAAGCTATCCTTGGCCTGGCAATGTTGGTGAGCTTGAAGGCTGTGTTAGCCAGTTGGCAGTGAACTCATCAGATTCAATTATTGGTCCTTCTGAACTAGATCAAAGATTTCGAGATATTGATCTTCAGATCAATCCGCCTTCCACCCTGGCCGATCTAGATGCCCGTCATCGTGCTGAAAAAGAAGCTTTCATTCTTAGCACAGTAAAAACCGCGGGATCTCAAAGGCAGGCAGCAGCCCGTTTGGGAATGAAAGAAAGTACCTTACGCGCGGTTTTGGGTCGCCTTGAAGCTTAGTTAAACAAAAACTTCTATTCATACGCTTAACCCGTGATGGACTGGATCCATTGCGGGTTTTTCTTTTCTTTTTACTATTCTTCGATTCGCAAAAATGCGCAACTTTTGGTGCGCAAGTGCGCAGAAATCTGCGCACATGAAAATTTTTAAAGTCATCAATGATCATAGTCACTTAGTGTTTTACGTGCGCAACATCTCGCGCATTTTTGCCTGAACATTTTCCGCATTTTTTGCGCGAGAATTTCAAAACTTCAATTTGATTCGAACCCTTAGCGGCACCTGGCACAAACACCTCACTTTCTTGCAACTACCTTATTGAGGGAAGAACAAAACTGATCCCCAGTTTTGATTCCCTCGGAAAGAGAGAAAGTAAGTGAAGCCGATTAGTCTGAGCTGCTGTCCACGTTGCGGAGACAATGCGTATGAGAGGTTAAAAAGTTACTCTCACTGCGCATCTTGCAACTACGCCCCGGAATTTGGAAACGAGGAATACTACGTCCAGTTTCCTGACACGGTTCTTCGAGAACTCGGACCCGAGTTCAAACGCACCAACCTATTTAAGGAATTGGAGGTTGCCTAATGAAAAAGGTCATTAGCGGCTTTTCTTACCTAGCCAAACGCGTGTTTGGAATCATCCAAGAGCAAAACGCATTGGCCTACGAGCAAGAACAAGCATTGCGGGAAATGAAAGATCAGTACTTTCAAAAGCATTGGTTTCAAATTCAACGATTTTAGGAATCAAGGAGTCAAAATGAAAAACTACCTATTCGTTATCTTAGCAGCAATCGGAGTTCTCACCGGCTGCACCAGTACACAGAAAAAACCAGGCGAAGATGAAGAGCCTTCACGGCCCCATTTTCATGAGCGTTTCATGCGTTCAGACCGTTTCTAACCTCGGAGGAAAAAATGAAGAAGATGATTTTGATGATTCTTATCCCGGTACTTGTATCTGCTTGTGGACCTGAACCAATCCAGCCTCGAATCACGCCGAAACCCAATACCCAGTCCAATTCGGACCAAGGTACGGGAGTTCGGACAGATCTCCTGCGAATCGACATGAGCTACCAAAGCGGAAACATGGAGCACTCGTTTTCGATGAACCTAATGGACACCGGAAAAAGGAAGTACCGGCTTGCCGTCCCGATGGCTAGCAAAAGCGACCTTAGCGTAGCTCCGGCGATCGTTATCTACGGCCCAATGGTTAATCAAGTCACGATGTCGTTCGACGTACCTAAGGAGTACCGCGGGGGAAAAACCTCTGACGTCTACCCCTACATCGCTCTGAAAAACGGGGAGTTCATTCAGGCCTTGAGAGCAACGAACATTTGGTCCGAATGGTCAGACAATAAGAAAGTTGTCGGACTCGACGTGAACGGACTCAGTGGTCGCGCCTCGCGGGAGGCTCTAGTTGGAGAAGCCGTACTTTGTGTCATCGTGAACGACCCGGTCATGGGGGATTACTTCTATGTTGAGGTTCCTCTTCGTCAAAAGGATGTGCGCCATGACTAATAAACTCATGATTCTGAAGTTCAAAGAAGACTTCTATGCACTTCTAGGGTCGCTTTCGGTGTGTGAGTTGGTTTCAAATCGTAACCTGGCAGTCGCTGCAGAGAGGGTTACCGCCCTTTTGCTGAAAGACTCGTGATGAGGAGCAATTGTGTTGAACCAAATAGAAAAGGAGTTTCAGAAGTTTTGCGAAACCATTTCTAAATCCGAAAAAGAACGCAACCCCAGAGTTCAGAAATACATCGAAAAGCTCTGGCGACTTCTTCAGATCGAAAAATTGAATTCGCAAAATGAGAGTCTCGAGCAAAAGCGACCAAAAACCAAATAGCCACTTTGTTTTAGATTTAAAAAAAGAGAGAGGAATTATGAACCCAAGACCGATCGTTTCAAAACACGAACTCGTCTTTGGCCGAAAGCAAGGTGGCACGTTGGCGTTAGCGTTTCCTGCAGGGCACGCCCTCACGGATGAGGGCTCCTCCTACTATGCGCTGAAGCTATGGTCGCTTTACAGTATGACCTACTACCTCGTTCGAACACGCGATGATGAAGGTCGGTACACAGTTTTCGCAAAGAAAGTTGACGGGGAAGAAGGAGTTAAGTTCCAGAATCCTGTCGGCACCGGTTTTATCCCTAGGGACCTAAAAACCCATTTGGAAATCCGCTTTAGGTTTCCCCGTGGGCGAGTGTTCATGAGTCTCTTTCCACAGCGATAGACCTAGTCCCGTTCTCTAAGTCACGCGCTCCTCATACGAGGACATAAAACGCTCAATCTTTGATCCTTAGAATAGGGATCAAGAAAGGTCGTTTCATGAAAGCGCCCATTCGAAAGTATTTGCCTGCGCTCCTAGTGGTTGCAGGCGTTGTAGCCTTTCCGTCTCTTGGATTTTGTAGCGTCGAATCTAGTTTAGCCGCAGTTCAATCGAAACTCATCAACGTCATCCTTCCTCTGGTTGGGATCTTGGGATTGGTTTTTGCCGCGTTCTCCTTTTTTACGGGGAGTCCTAACGCGAGATCACACCTGATTCTTGCCATTATGGGAGCCGTTGTAGGCTTCGGTGCTCCGAGCATTATCGAATTTGTTCGATCTCTAATCCACTAGCAATCGTTGTGACTGGCTCCTGGGGAATCGCCTCAGGGGCCAGCACGCTTTCCGGAGGTTTAATAGATGTCTCTAAGATCGACGCCTGTAAGCCAGTGTCTAGACAAAAAGTTACTGATTGCCGGTTATGAAATTCCAGATGTTCTTGCGATCTTCATCTCGCTATCGGTCCTCAATTTTCTTTTCGCATCAACTGGAATGAAGTTGTTGCTTGTCTGGCTTCCGACCTTGGCACTCGCCATTGTTTTAAGAGTCGGAAAAAAGGGAAAGCCCGACAACTTTCTTGTTCATTGGGTGAAGTACCAACTTAGACCTAAGTACCTCAGCGCATTTCTAGAACCCTCTCAGTTTGAAACTCCTCCCTCGTTGAAAAGAAAGGATGTGCGCTCATGAATTCTCTAGCACTTGCAGATGAACTGGAACTTTGGGGCATCGAACAAGACTGCCTTTTGTTCCAAGATGGATCTCTGGGATTTGCACTTAAGATCAAGCCAACCGATATTTCGTGTATCTCAGATGAAACAATCAATTCCATCACCCAAGGCGTGGCCCAATTTCTAAACGGGCTTCCTCCTGAGATAGACCTCCAGTTTGTCCAGGATATTAAGGGTGGAAACGCATCTGTTCTAGATGTGCATGAATCTCTTATCCAAGAATCCAGTACAGAAGCAGCACAAGCGTTAACCCGGGCACGCATCGAAAAACTTAGAACTCTCGATGGCGAAGGCTTCATACCCAAGCACGAACTCCTTCTTCTTGTCAGAAAGCCTCTGACGAGATCATTGGTCGATGCACCGAAGCTTTTGTCGAAGCCCGCTAACTTTCCAAAGATTGCCGATGCTCGAATGGTTCGAGAAGTCGAACTTTTAGAGCAACTTCGAGAGAACGTCTCTCAGTCGATTGCTTCGCTGGGCTTGGAAGTAAGACGTATTGAAACCAATCGAGTTTTGGAGCTTATCTATGAGCAGTGGAATCCTGATCGACCGGTTTCTTTAGGTACATATGATCCGGAAGATATTCGCTCTTCGCTTCTGTTCAGCGACGTAGGCGTCTACGAACGCGGATTCTCAATCGGTGAAGTTCACCATCGCCTTATTTCTCTAAAAACTCTGCCTGATCGAACGGTAGCCGGAATGGCCTCTGCGTTGAGGGACTTACCATTTAACTCACGGTTGTTTTTGACCGTCCATGTACCAAATCAAACTAAGGAGCTTGAAAAGCTCCAAACCCAGAGACGTTTAGCATTTTCGATGGCACGCGGAAAACGATCTGGTGTTTCTGACATCGAAAGTGAAGCAAAACTTCAGGACTTAGAAACCCTCTTAGAGCAAATGATTGCTCAAGGAGAAAACGTTTTTCGTGTCAGTCTGAACATCCTTTTGAGGTCAAACAACCTGGGAGAGCTTGAAGAAAAGGTCGCTCAAACTCTTATGTGCATTCGAAGTCTCTCAGGTGCCGAGGGAATGGAAGAAAGCATCGCGGCTTTTGACATCTTTTCGGAATGCGCGATCCCTAACACCAGATCTAAAGAGCGAGCAAAGGCCGTAAAGACTTCTAACCTGGCAGATCTTCTACCTCTATATGGCCCCTGGGAGGGCATGTCGAAGCCAAGTATCCTCCTTCGTTCAAGAATGGGGAGTCTCTTGGGCTTCGATCCGTTTGACCCCGGCCTAACGAATTTTAATCAGTTAATTTCGGGGTCCAGTGGGTCAGGCAAAAGCTTCCTTACCAACTTATTGCTCCTACAAACACTCAAAGAAGCCCCTAAGATCTACTTCGTCGATATAGGAGGGTCCTACAAAAAACTTTGCGAAAACCTCGATGGTCAATATGTCCTTCTCGGTATCGGTGCGGGGCTTTGCCTTAACCCCTTTGATCTTGGACCAGGTGAATCGGCCCCATCCAGTCAGAAAATCAAATTCTTTGTCTCACTTATTGAACTCATGACCAAAGAGGATCATGAGGCGCGCATTCCAAAACTCCATCGTGCTGAAATTGAAGAGGCAATCCAACGCGTTTACGAAAAATCGCGAACTCCTAGGCTCAGCGATCTACAGGATTTACTTCTCGCTCATCCCGACGTTGAGGTGAAGCGTTATGGGCGGATTCTGTCGCCGTGGTGCGGAAACACGCCGTTTGGTCAGTTCTTGGATCGTGAAACAAACATCGAGCTGAACCGCCCCATTGTGGCTTTTGACTTAAAGGGCATGGAATCGTTTCCAGATCTGCAAGCGGTTTGCCTGTTTATGATCACAGACTTCGTTTGGCGCGAAATTCAAAGGGATCGCGGAAAAATGAAATTTCTGGTTTTTGATGAGTGCTGGAAACTTCTGAAGAATGATTCTGGCCTTGTATTCATCGAAGAGGTTTTTCGAACTTTTAGAAAATACTACGCCTCGGCAATCGCGATTTCTCAGGATCTGGATGACTTCGCGAAGTCGAAGATCGCTGGAGCCATTCTTCCTAACTGTTCAATTAAGTGGCTTCTCCTTCAGCAACAGGTCGACGGAAAACGATTAGAAGAGGTGTTGAACCTAAACCCCAACGAGATTTCTTTGGTGAAGTCTTTGAGACAAGACAAAGGGCGTTACTCCGAAGCATTCCTCTTGGCTCAGGCAAATCGGACGGTCGCCGTCATTGAATCTACGCCCCTTGAATACTGGATTGCCACCACAGACCCAAAAGATCTTGCTGCACTTGATGAGCATACTTCTTCCCATCCGTCTCTTTCGCATGTCGATCGGCTGAAAAAACTAGCCGAACTATTCCCCCGCGGAGTCGCGGCTTCAGAAAAGGAGAGTTCATGAAGAAAAAGATTTCCACATTTATCCTCGCTGTTACTTTCCTGCTTTCTCCCATTCACCAAGCAAAAGCGGATCTTTTCGGTGGCGATGTTGCGGTGCTCACACAGATTCTTGCAAACGCAATTCAGCAGTTGGCCCAGCTCAGATCAATTATGGGAACCGGTCAGGACACCCTCTCCCTCATTCGGGACATCAACCGAGGGATCAACGACTCTTTAAACCTCATGAGGACGATTGGGCCAGGGACGGATCCGGGTATTTACCGGGACTGGGAGCGAGTACAGGAAGCGGTGCGAGCTTTGGAGCGTATTTATGGAGTGATTGTGCCATCAAGAGATGCCCAGGTTCAACACGACTCAGATCAAAGTGTTGCAGAAGCCGTCGCACTCAATAACTCCATTTATAAGTACACCCGAGATGTCGACGAAATTGGCGAAAGCATCAAGCAGATGAGCAGGCTTGTTTCTCCTGGCGGTGCTCAGAAGCTCACAGCTCAGTCCTTGGGAGTGATGTTGACCGTTATGAACCAAAGTCTTCGCGCACAAGCGACGGGGCTTAAGATACAGGCGCAGTCGCTCGCAATTGAGAACAGGAAAGATAAAGAGCAAACGCGAAATGCTCTTGAGACCTCCAACGCTCTCAGTATCGCGATGAAACAACAAGACACTTCATTTCAGCTCCCGAGGTTTTAACCAATGACAGACTTAAACTGGCTAGCACAAGAAGCAAAACAGATTCACGCGATCTTCAACGGCATGTTTTACGGACTAGCATCTCTGCTTTTGGTCCTAGGAGTGGTGATTGAATACTTTAAACTACCGCTGGGTGGTGTCCCGTGGATTCCGCAACTTATTGGACGCACGCTGGTTGCCGCAATTCTTCTCAATAGCTACCCCGAGGTTACCAATTCCCTGAGTGACGTAACAGACGCACTCGTTTCTCAGATTGGAAACTATAATGACTTCCATCTCGTTCTCGACAAGATGGGAGACAAGCTTAGTGAATTTACGTTCTCTTGGACTTCCGTGAAAGAAACCTTGATGCTGGGCTTTTCCTTCATCACATTCTTCCTCCTTTATATTTCGGTCTACATTGCCAATGCCGGAGTGATTTTTGTTTGGGTTCTTCTTTTTATTTTTTCTCCGATTCTAATCGCCCTTTTTATTTTGCCCTCCACCGCTGTTGCTACTAAGGCTCTTTACCGATCGTTGTTTGAAGTTTGTGCATGGAAAATTGTTTGGGCGGTGCTTGCGGCTCTCCTGTGGAGCTCGGCGCTGGGTGAAATGAATAAACCAGAGCACAACATCAACTTCTTAACGGTCATTGCGTACAATCTAATCCTCGCGGCTTCGCTGCTTTTTACTCCCATCGTTGTGACGGCACTTACCTCAAAAGGAATGGCGTCTATGGCTTCATCCATGATGGGCATGGCGGCTGGTGCCGCTCTTTTTAATCCAGGCAAGCTTGCAACGGCCACGGTCAAAAAGGGTGCTTCTACTGGGAGTGAGGCCGTAGGTTCCGGATACAGTCAGCTCAAAGAAAATTACTTTCAGGACACGAATAAGAAAAAATTATCGGATCAAGAGCAACTTGATCGAGATCACAAAAAAGCTCAAGCGTTTCACCGAATAACGAAACGTTACCAAGCTCAATCTCAGACTAATCAGACCGATAAAACGTCGCCAAAATCTTAATTTCGGCATCGTTTGCAAGCCAGGAGGTATTCTTATGAGGTTTTCACAAGCATGGGCCAAGGTGTCTTCGCAAAATGTGACATTGCGAACGGCACTGCTCGCTCTCTCGATCGCGTTCACTGCTTTGTCGATTGTCGCCATCAAAGCGGCTCTTAAGGACCCGCTTCTCATCGAACGTTCATGTTATTCGACAGTCATTGTTTCGGGGACGGAGGCTAGGACACCTAGCGAAATCGAATCGTTCATTCGTGAAGCACTAAGCCAACGATTCAACACCGAATCAAATGCTCTAAGCGAGTACCTCTCGCTTGATGAAATGAAGAATCGGGAACAAGAGCAATCTGAGTTCAAGCGCCGCGAGATGCGCCAGCGTATCGTCATCAATGCAATCACCCAAAATGGTTCAGTCGTATCTGTCGATTCCGACCGCTTGATCACTGTCGGTAGCATCCGTTCGGCGTTCTCATTCCCACTTCAGGTCTCTGTTTCTTCGGTCACTAGGACTACCAGCAATCCTTACGGGCTCATTTTGACCAAAGTCAGTCCGACTTCGAAGGAAGGAGATTCAAATGAACGAAAGAAATAAATACCGAGGTCCCGATTTAGATTTCTTTTTCTTAATTGTGATCAGTCTTTTCCTCTGCGTCTTTTTCTCTCATCGCGTCTTTGCGGCAGACGTAAAAATTGTGGCCTTAGATGACGAGAAAGTCGCGCGTGTTGCAGTCTCTACACGTGGTACCGTTCTTAGCTTTCCCATCAAGCCCACCAAGGTAATTTTGGGTAAAAGTGGCTCCTTTGGTTTGGAATACGTGGAAAACGATCTCGCAATTTCCCCGTTAAGTTCGGCGTCCAGATCAAACCTTTTCGTCTACCTCTTAGGAAGGCGGTTCAGCTTCGATCTCATTGCGACTCCTACTGAGGGGAGCGCGATCATTCTTGTGCGGGATGCTCCGCGTCCCACCCAAAAGAAAGGACAATCTCGTGGAAGATGAAAAACCAACAGTTGAGGCTGTTTCCTTGCCGACCATTAAAGGTCAATTTGGTTCAGGAAACCTATATAGAACCCAGTCTTCAAAAAAAACCGGTTGGAAAGCTTGGTCAGCCTTAGGAGCTCTGGGAATTGGGATCTTAGCGATCCTTATTAAAGGAAATCCAAATGATAGCTCCAGTTCTTCTGGGGGCTCTCCTGGGACATTTCAAGCTCCGGAACAGATTGTTCCGAGCGATGCTATCGAGCTTGGTACCTATTCTCGTGTCCAAGACGCCCAAGGACAATTGGAAAAGCAGAGAGCTGGCCCAAGATCCCGAATGCCCGACAAACTGCCCGGTCCACAGCTTGTTGCTCGTCCAAGAAACATCAAAATACCACCTGGTGCCTTGGTAAAAAGCGAACTCATTACGGGAGGCTCAAACGGCCCAGTAAAAGCCCGACTTAAAGAGCCCTTGATTGTTGGAGGAGAGACTTTTGCTGAAGAAGGCGCGGTCCTTCTGGGCTCGGGAAGCTCAACCGAAGAAAGACTCTTCATCCGCTTCTATAAGCTGATCTTTAAAGACGGCTCTTTCACCGACGTTCAAGCTGAAGCCGTTGATTCAGAAGACCAAGTGGCCGGCCTTCACGGCTCCAAACTCGGACAATACGCACTTAAGTTAGCCGCAGGCGTAGGCCTTAACTTCTTTAGCGGATTCTCTGAGGCTCTTCAAGATACCGAGGGCCAACAAGGAGTCTTGGTGAAGAAGGCCAGCGTAAAAAATGCGCTACTCAATGGCGCAAGCCGCGCCTCAATAGAGCAGTCGCAAGAAATCATGTCTGGCCTGAAAAATAAAACGCCAATCATCGAAGTAAGTGCCGGCACTCCGATCCTCATCCTCTTCCAAGAAAGCGGATCATAAACCTATGGGGGAAAACCAAAGACAGGTGCCACTAGATCAGCGGCTAGCGCTCTTAATCCGCAGGGCTCGGCTGGCGATCCAACCTTTGGTTGAAATCTATTTTGGCATCAAAACCAGGATTCTACCGTTAGACAAATGTGCGGCAGCTGGCGCGTTCTGTGCGCTTTTTGTTGTCACGGGTTTGGACTACTACATTTTCAAATTAACCCGAACGACCGTTCTTTATTCTCTCATTCATCGCTTTGATTTTATTTACTTCCTCTATGCAATTACGTTGAGCCTCTCTGGCTTTCTTGGCTGGGGAATGATTCAAACGGTTCGGCTTCGGATCCTGACAAAAAATCTCACAGAAACTTTTATCAACGCAGGTTTAAAAACCCCGATGAATCGTTTGCCAGCGTTCATCTCGGACAAGCCAATTGACCAGCAGACTCGAAACCTCAGATTGAGAATGAATGGCATTCCGTACGCCGATTTTGACAAAGCCAAGGACCGAATCGGTGCGAGCCTAAGAGTTTATGTGGATGATCTCCGCGAAATTCGCACTTTGGGTGTCCTGGACATCAAATACGCTACGGCTCCGATGCCCACATCCTCTCGATTTGAAAATCTAGGCGAATACAAAGAATACTGTTTCGTCGTGGGTGATTCTAGATCCGGAAGGATCACCATTAACCTTAAAGAAGTACCCCACATGCTTGTGGGCGGTGTGACCAATTTTGGTAAATCCACGTTCCTGCGACAGGCGATCACAACGCTTTATCTAAATAATCCAGGCACCGAACTGACTTTGATTGACCTTAAACGCGGTTTGGAGTTTCAGATTTTTGAAAAACTCCCTCGCGTAAACGTTGTTTCGAACCTCCACGGAGCAGTGAGCGCTTTGCGCATCCTGGAGCAAACCATTGAACACAGAGCCTCGCTGCTCAAGCTAAACGAATGCAAAAACATTGAAGTCTTCCTATCGAAGAAAACCGAAGATCGGAAATATCCTGATGATTGGCGAGCAGGCAGCATTGTTGGTCGCCACGTTGTCGTAATCGACGAAGCCGCAGAACTGTTCCTCGCAGGCGGCTCCCAATTGGATTCGAAACAAACACAGGAAGCACGTCGCCTCGCCAGTACTTTGGCCGCACAAGGTCGGGCAGTTGGGATTCATCTTATCGTGGCTACCCAACGCCCTGACCGCAATGCTGTTGATCCACTCACTAAAACCAATCTCCAAGGACGGCTCTGCTTTCCTATGGCCGACAATGCATCGAGCATGACCATTTTGGACAGTGTTCGTGCAGCTGATCTGCCTTCGATTAAAGGCCGAGCCATTTGGAGAAACGGTTTGGATTTGATTGAAGTCCAGGTTCCAGAGCTGAGTGAAGATGAAGTCAAGCAATTGCTTTTGTCACACTGGGAAGAATCAACCCAAACCACCCAGGAAATTGTGGAAGCACAAACCACGAGCCAAAACCTTCCCGTTATCAAAACAACTGGTAACGAGACGATCGGTATATCCGCGTCTGCTCTTCAGGCGGGTAAGAAAAGGAAATCAAAATGAACAAAAGCAAAAAACCCATTCGCCTCAGCACTGAAACCGATATTCCAATTTTAAGCTTTCTTTGGCTTTGGAAGGTCGCAACCACCAACACACTCGCCACGCACCTCTTTCGAAACCATTTTGAAGACTATCATTTCTCCACTTACCACAGGCTGTTGCGTCTTCAACGTTCAGGATTTGTCGAACTCCAGCATGAAAAGCGCGGCCAGTTTAAAGTATGGACTTTGACCAAAAAAGGGTTCGAAGCAGTAAAAGACCTTTTTCCTCCCCTCAAGGAAACAGGTTTCAAGTCAGAAAACATTAATCACGACACCTTGGTCACGGCCGTTCACCTTGGTGAATGGGTTACTGGGATTCCCAGAGGTGTAGAGTTCATAACTGAACAGCAGTTGCGACGATACCATTCTCAAGCGTTGGCAAGCTGGGTTCCTTCACCCGACAACCACAGGCCTGACGGGTATTGGTCCATTCCGGTGGCCGGTGGCTCTCATCTCTTTTCATTAGAGGTGGAAGTCAGCAAGAAAGTACCGACTGAGTACGAGTCAGTTAGCTATTTCTATGACCGTGAAACTAGCATCGCTCGCGTCATGTGGATTGTTGGGAATAAAGCATTGGCTCAAATGATGTCCAGAATCTTTGCAGCTAAGAACCCTAGTTACCATAAGAAGCATTCGTTCTTTCTTTTGTCGGATTTGAAAAAACATGGCTGGAGTTCAAAACCCATTCTGGGTGCTGATCAAAACCAAAGCCTCTATTCAACTCTCGTCCAAGGGTATGCCTGTGGAAGCGACACAATTCCATCACGAATCCAACACAGTAGTGTCGAGAATGTGTTGCTCGATTCGAAGACAAGGCCAAGCAAAACAATAACTTTGGCTCAAAGCTCAAATAGCGATCACCCGACCCAATCACGCTTATTAGGAACTTAAAGCCACTTTCTGGTTTGGAAATTGAAAATTTGAGAAGGAGATTTTTATGAAGAGACAGTTATTCGGAGTGATTCTTCTTGCGGCCGCCGGCGCGGCCGCGGTCGGCGGCTGCGCAACCATGCGCGATAGCGTCCTGCTGGGCGCAGGTGTGGGAGCCGGAAGCGGTGCTCTGATCGGATACGGCGCGGGCGATAAAGGAAG
This sequence comes from Bacteriovoracia bacterium, assembly GCA_050251055.1. Taxonomy (GTDB): domain Bacteria; phylum Bdellovibrionota; class UBA1018; order UBA1018; family JBFWNL01; genus JBFWNL01. The sequence goes on along the minus strand of JBFWNL010000005.1, from coordinate 253,505 downwards.
TAGCGCACTTGTAGGTGCAGGGATCGGCGCGGCAACGGGGGCGTTGTTCGGATTGATTGTTCATAAGAACAACGAATCGAAAGGTCCCAAAGCGACATCTAAAGATGAGAAAGTTGCGAAGTTCCCCCAGTTGAATGATCCGCAGGTAAAGAGCATCTGGGTGCCCGACAAACTATCGGACGATGGGCGACAGTATGAGGAAGGTCACTATTTGTACCTCATTGATAAACCTAGTTCCTTCAGTAAGGAGTAATACGAATGGACGATACAACCTTGAAATCGAAGAAAGTTCGCCCGGTGGATCGTGTTTGCTTAGGGGAAAAGGCGCTTAAGAGCGTCGATCAAAAGATTGAACAGATTATGGCTAACAACCGGGGCGTCACGATCAATCGAAAAGACATGGTCAATTGGCTTCTAGAAAACAGAGCCCCTTTGAGTTCTGATGAGGAAAAGACCATAGCGAGCATTTATTACAACGAGATTCGGTTCCTTCAGAATGCTCTCAAGGAGATGAAGGCGGCCCGTTCTCGCGGCGAAAGCATGAGTCTGGATGCCATTATTAGCGCCAAACCGACTGCTCGTAAGGAGCGAAAGCCGAGAATTAAAAAACAAAAGAACCTAGACACAAAAGAAACGCTTTCAGAGGCAAATCAAAACTCTGAAGCGACATTTCCATAGTTCATGACGGACCGCTGCAACTCGCAAATCTACTCTGTTTTTATAGACGCTTTTGCCACTGCGGGTTGGATGTGCCAACCCGATTTTCTCGAGTTTTCATGAGGAAAGTGGTATGAAAGTAGAAGTTAAATCTAAGGGAGTTGGACTCGAAGAACTCCCTAAAGATGTGCTCTTTGACAAATTGGTTTGGATGACTACAGAAGAGGCCGCAGCCTATCTTCGAAAAACAGTTGGCGCACTTCGTACTGCCGTATCTCGTGGAGAGATTCGTGCGCATAAATGGAGACGCCGATTATATTTCCGAAGATCGGAACTCGACTCACTGCTTGATCTATCGCTCAGAAGGAGAGGTATCTAATGGCAGTAAGTCAATATGAACATAATGGTCACGTCCTTTGGCAAGCGTATGTTGACGTGAAAAGCAGCAGACGACCAAATCTTCGACTACAGCGTCGAATGAGAGGACTGGCTAGTGAGCAAGCGGCAATTCAAGAAGAAAAGAAACTCCACTTGGAGCTTTCAAAGCAAGTTGCAAAACTTGAACTTAAGGGAGCAACTTGGGAAGAAATTATCGACGATTGGGAGCACGACAAGCTCACCTACGGTCTTGAAAACTTGGTCAGGACTACAATCGTCGATTACGCAGCTCTTGTCCGAGGCTGGACTCGGATTTGGTTCGGAAAATCAGCCGAGGATTTAAACCGAGGAGACGGTAGAGAAGTTCTCAGGTTTGCTCAGGAAGCAGGAAAGAACACCGCTTTTTTGAGAAAGCTTAGGAACACAATTAACAAAATCTACTGTTGGGGAATTGAAGAGAGATACGTAACCGGGGTGCATCACAGCCCGGTTTACGGAATTGATATTGGAAAAGATAAGGAAGAAAAGCTTCCTGAAATTCTCACTCTTTCCGAAATCAAGACCTTTCTGACCCGATCCAAAGAGCGTGGGCATCGTTGGTATAAGGTGTGGACTGTTGCGCTCTTGACTGGAATGCGGTCGGGAGAGCTTCATGCACTTCCTTGGGCAAACGTTGAATTGATTCCTGAGGAGGAGGCTCGCAAGCAAGAGTCATTACCTACAAACAAGCGGCGCTATGGCTTGATTCGAGTTGTACTAACCTACAACGGTCGGTTCAAAGCCACTGGGCCAACTAAAGGTGGGTATTGGCGGACTGTCCCAATATCGGGTGAACTCTACTGGTTTTTAGTAGAGCTTAAGAAGGAGACTGGGAATTCGTCCCACGTCCTTCCTAGATTCGGTGATTGGGATCGTGGAATGCAAGCTGCTGTACTTCGTAAGTTCTGTTTGGACGAGGGCCTCACGTCCATAAAATTTCATACCCTCAGAGCGTGTTTCGCCACTCAGATAATTTCGAGTGGTGTTCCACCGACGACGGTCATGAAAATTTGTGGATGGAAGGATCTTAAAACCATGCAGCGATATATCCGTATGGCAGGTATCGACGAGCAAGGTGCAACAGAAACAATGCGACTCTTACACACTAGTGACGATCAAGTTATGGATCATGTAGTGAACCTACTTGAATTCAAAAACACCGCCCCAAGTGCGAGAATGTCGTGAGATGTCTTGAGTTTTCCTACAATAGGAAAAAACGAGGCGTAAGTAATGGATTCCAAATCAAATGTGTCCGATTCCACCATGTTCCAAGTTTTGAAACCCGGATTCCGCGAAAGCGAGTTCGGGTTTTCTTTTTTAAGAAACAAGAATCAAAGCAACACGTTGACGTTCGGTGACAGCACTGAACCCATGACCCCATCTACCACCTACGGCCTCTCATAATCACAGTTCCGCGCCCATTTTTCGCTTCATTTTCGTAGCCCGCGCGGAAACCTCTGGGATAACTAAACACGTAGACATTTTTTCTGGGACTTTTGGATTTTGGAGGCATTTTGATTGAGACTTACCGGACTAAAAAACGCAGTGACCGAATTGTAATGACCGATGAAGCTCGGGTTCTGAAACTTCTGCGAGCAGAGGCACGGCTGTCGATGCGAAAAGTTGCTGAAGCCGTGGGATTGTCAGACACCTATATCGCCCACGTCGAAACAGGCCGGATTGATCTTCAACACGATAAATTGAAGAAGCTATTGAAAGTATATGGCACTCAGCTCGGGACTTTTCGTGAACGTGTGAGGACATATCAACAGGTGGTTACGCCTGAGCAGGAGCTATTGGAGTTGGTTCGACGAATGCGAGACAAGGAACTTGCGACGGTTTTGGCTGTGGCACGATCGCTGGTTTCGATACCCTAAAGCCGCGGTCCGCCAAATAGCCACGGTGATTGATGACTTGGCGAGCATGTATTGACCCTAGTCATAATACTGTCGCATAACTGTCGTCGTCGTGTCGTAACACCTTTTTGGCAAACCGGTTATTTTCTTTTGAAAAACGAAAGGAACCGGTATGGAAGAAACAATGGCAAAAAATATTGGAAGAGCAAAACTCGTAAAAAAGGAACGCGAAGAACGTGCATGGCCGCAGAGGCAGCTTGCAGAGGTCGCTGGCGTCAACCTTCGTACAATACAAAGGCTAGAGAAAGATGGGACTGCATCATTTGAAACATTGATGGGGGTTGCCCAAGCATTTGGAATGGATGTCAAGCAACTGAACCCGACCTCTAAGTCTCAAGAAAAAATGATCCCGCAAAAAAAGGTACACCTGTTGCCACGACTCACTACGGGTAGAGATTTGACTAACATTTTCGAGGGTGCGTACCGGTTTCAAGTAGAGCACGATGGGGCCGACGATATCCGGGCTGTGAATGCTATGGCAGACATCGTCACCCACATAAAAGCGGACATAGTTAGATGGCATGATGCTGACCCGGTAAAAAGATTGAAAATTGAGTTTCAACTTTCTCAAGAGATTCAAGGGCTAGAAGCTCATGGCTTTTACTTGTTTGGCATCAAACGTACGATTCCTGAAATAGTCGAAGGGGAAAAAACTCAAATTGGAATGTGCACAATCTATATGAGCCATGCCCGATCTCGCAAAGTGGTTCGAGACAAGAACGGCAACATGGTGATTCCTGCCGCATTAGCTGAGGTCATACAGTGAAAGAAGAAAATTCCGCACTTGTCGAAGAAATTTTAGCTCAGTTCTTTAAGGACCTGGTGGCTGATGATGCCGTACCAAACCATGTCGTTGATCTTTTGAAAAAGCACTTCGAGACCAAATCTTCGATTACGCCAGCTGAATTAAAAGTCATTTTTGCCTCCACACCGGAGGTTTCGTGATTAAGGTGGAATCAATTCTTATCGAGAACTTCAGAGGTATAAGAAAACTTCAAATTCCTATTGGGGGACAGAGCTTAGTAATTAAAGGTCCCAATGGAAGTGGCAAAAGCGGAGTTATCGACGCGATCGAATTTGGTCTAACTGGCACAATTACACGGCTGACAGGGGTAGGATCATCGGGTGTATCAGTAAAGAGTCATGCTCCTCATGTCGATTGTAAGGACGCACCAGAAAAGTGTCGTGTTGTGCTGGACTTGTCCCTTCCTTCTGGAACGAAGTTTTCAGTCGAGCGCACCGTCGCTGCTCACAATAAACCAACGGTAACTCCCGAAACTCTTGAGACTAAGGCGGCTCTTCAATTCATTACTTCCCATCCCGAGTTTTCGCTTTCGAGAAAAGAGATTTTGAGATTCATCTTAACTGAGCCAGGCCAAAGAGCTAAAGAGGTTCAAGAACTCCTAAAATTAGACTCCATCGGAAAAATACGAGCGAGCCTGCAGACGGCAAGTAATACTGCAGCTCGTGAAGAAAAAGCCGCTGACGCATCTCACTCGAAGGCTAAAGCCGACTTGCTTGCTCACCTCAAACTCCCCGAACTCACAAAGGAGGCTCTATTAAAGTCGGTCAACGAGCGTCGAATACTGCTCGGCCTTTCGGCTTTGAGCGATGTTACGGCTGATGTCAAAGTCAGTGATGGCATTGCTTCCGACTCGAAAGAAAAAAAACGGACGATTTCAAAAACGGATTGCTCTGTGCGAGTGTCAAAGCTGAAAACTAATTTGGATAAACCTTGGGGAAAAACTTCGGTCGTAAAAAAGCAAGGTTCTGATGCAATTATAAGCCTGGAGTCGAATCCAGAAATCTTGCAAAGTCTCAGTCAGCAAACATTTTTTGAGCAAGGCCTATTGAAAATCGTAAATGATAGTTGTCCTCTTTGTGACGAAGAATGGGATCAGGGTGATCTCCGCACGCACCTTCAAGAAAAGATCAAGAAGGGGCAACAGGCTGCCGCAGTAAAGTCTGCCATCGAAAAAGCAGCAACAGAAACCGTCCAGGTAATTCGTACTAATGCCTCAGATTTTGAACAACTCACGACTGTTGCTCAAACTCTCGGTCTGGTTGAAGTCGAAAAGGCTCTTAAAGAAGCTGCATCTCAACTTCGTGACTTAGAAGCGTCGTTGTTGAGACCGGTTGAAAACTTAGCCGGTGCAAAGAACGCCTTCAATGGTCTTCAATCGTGTATCGCTGATACCACCAAAAGGTTTTTGGACACCCTAGAGGCCGAAGTAAATAAGTTGCCGGATTTGACTGCGGAAGAGGGTGCCAAACAATACCTTGTTCTCGCGGATGAAAGACTTCGCTTATTTCGTAGTGCTCGGTCAGAGCATGATGTCCAAAAGAAACGAGCGGCGATTGCGACAGCTACTCTTGCTCACTTTACGAATGTAAGCGAAAAAACGCTAACTACTTTGTACAGTCAGGTTGAGAAGGATTTCGCCCGCTACTATCAAATGTTGAACAGCGATGACGAGGCGGGATTTTCGGCAAAGCTGAGTCCCACTGATGGCTCGCTCAATTTTGAAGTTGATTTCTATGGTCGTGGACAATTCCCGCCCAATGCCTATCACAGCGAAGGCCACCAAGATGGAATGGGCCTTTGCCTTTATTTAGCATTGTCGAAAAGACTACTTGGAGAGTCCTTCTCGCTATGCCTTCTGGACGATGTGTTGATGTCCGTCGATTCAAGCCACCGCCGTGAGGTTTGCAAGTTATTGAAGACTGAATTTCAGAGTGTGCAGCTCATCATTACTACGCACGATGAAGTTTGGGGCAAACAGCTAAGTCTCGAAGGTGTTGTGACTAACAAAAATCTTCTTCATTTCAGGAAATGGACTGTGGCTGACGGCCCGGCAGCATGGGACATGGGCGAAGTGTGGACTGAAATTGAAAAAGACCTAGGAGAAAGCAAGGTTACGGACGCTGCTGGAACCCTTCGTCGTTACCTTGAGTTTTTGATGGCAGAGTTATCTTTCAAACTAAGGGCTACCGTCGAAGCTCGGCCAACTGCAAATTACGAACTGGGTGATTTAATGCCAGCGGTAGCTGGTCGAATCAAAGACATCTTTAAGAAAGCCAATGCCGCAGCAAATTCTTGGAATCAGAAGGACGTGGTTGAAAAGGTGTCGGCACTGAGTTCAGACTTCGGTAGTAAGTATACGGCTACAAACGCTGAACAATGGGCGGTCAATGCGTCGGTTCACTACAACGAGTGGGTCAATCTTTCGCCTCCCGAGTTCCGTAAGGTTCTTGATGCGTTCAAAGCTCTGATAGCAACCCTCCAGTGTGGGGGGTGCAAAGCATGGCTTTATGTATCGCCCATTAAGGGGCAACCCGAAACAGTTCGATGTGAGTGTGGCACCATCAACTTCAATCTAAGGCCCAAGCAATGAAGCATCAAACAAAGTTTCAGAAACCAACGAAGATTTCATCAGGACTTTCGGGTGTTGCCGGAGAATATTCGGTGGCGGCCGAGTTGTGCCGCAGAGGCTATCTCGCATGTATCACGCTACGAAATGCAAAGGGAGTCGACATTCTCGCCACAAATGCGACCGCTACAACAACGGCAGCGATCCAAGTGAAGAGTAACCAGGATTATCGCAAGTATTGGCTTCTTAATAAGAAGGCCGAGGATTTAGTCGGATCAAATTTCTTCTACGTTCTTGTCAATCTTGGGACTGAATCGAGGTACCCAGAGTTCCATGTGGTTCCCAGCAAGGTCATTGCCGAGTTCATAAAAAGAGATCATCAAACGTGGCTCAAAACTCCCGGAAAAAAGGGACAGGCACGACAGGATACCACCATGAGAAAGTTTGTTGATTCCGATGATAAGTATCTGGGTCGATGGGACTTGTTAGGATTGGATTAAGGAGATGCTATGAGTTCAAAAAATGAAAATACATTGATCACTCGGGCACCTCAAGTGGAAGTTGTTGAGCCTCAAAAAAGAGCGGCTCTTGTGAAGTCATTGGAAGATCGACTTCATTCAATCGAATTGACCAACAATGAGAACTTAGAAATCGAAGGTAGGGAACTCGCCGCAACTATAGTTGATACGGTCGTGTCCTTGATTCCGGGAGCAGACAAAGCGAAGAGGATTCTTGAAACTAAAGAAAAGATTGATGAGGCAGTCGAGAAAAAGAAGAAGGAACTGCTGTTCGAGGCCTACCTAAATAAAACCGATGACATTGAACGGGTTATCGTGGGTATTGCCAGCTTAATTGCTGATCCACGAGGCAACATACTCTATAAGAAAATCGAGTCGAAGATGGTGTCTGAAATTCCATCTCCCGAAGCGATTGAATTGTTAGCGAGTTCACTGAGGCGAGTTCTTGAAAGCGACCTAAGTGAAGAGTTTGAATCGCATCGTGCAGTGATAACTACCATTACACGTATGGACTTAAAATCTCTCTTGATCCTCAAGGACAAAGATAACTGGCCCATTGCCCGCTCGAAGCCTACCACGATGGATGCAACAGATGCGCCGGACATCTCCAACGACTGGGCGTTTCGTATTGCCAAGGAATACCTCAAAAACAAAGGGGTCACCGACGAGGCCATGATTTTTCATGCAAGAACGTGTTTCAGTGAGCTAATTCAAGAGGGTTGTATTCACGCGAAGTCAGAGATCAACGGCAACGACTTTGCACTGATAACTTCCTTTGGAGAAAGAGTTCTTGAGTACATTGCCGCCCAATAGTGTTTCTATCGTAAATCCCTATGCAATCCAAATGAGCCACGGAGTCACTGCCTTTTTGTAGCCAAGTCGAAGTGAAGCGGGATAGTCCCTCGTTTTGATGAAAAACAAAACTGACAAATTACCGACCTCTCGACAACTCGAACTTCTGTCGTCAACGCTTGGCGCAGTCACGCTTCAGCTAAGACAACTCGCTAGGGAACTGACCGCCAAAGAAGCCAAACCGAAAACTCAGAACAAGAAAAACCGAGATCGCGGTTCGTGAACCGTGGTTTCGGATTTCTCTTGGTTCTCTGTTCGGTTGAACCGACGAGTATCAAAAAGGTTTGAATGAGAGATCGTGTAAGAAAACATAAATCTAATTCTCCGTTTGCTCAAAACCTCAAATCGGTTTTGGTGGATCGAGGCATTTCACAGAAAGCTGCGGCGGAACTGGCTGATGTGCCTCCGTCCACAGTCGGTGATTGGCTCTCAGGCGTAAACCCGACAGATGCTCTTGCGGTCCAGAGACTTTGTCGCGCTCTCAAATGCGATTTTGAGTGGCTCTTGACCGGACAAAAAGGTCGAACTGATTTTAGCGAAATTCCACTTGGGGAAATTTTCGATGTGCAAGACGAGCCGGACTTTTCTGGCTTCTTCGAGATTACCGCAAGACGTCTAAAGAAGAAGGGCCAATGAGTGACTCGTTTCAATGCTTTGAAAACCACCTCGATGAGATCAATGCAATCCTTCGGCGCAATCAAGTCAGCGATCGCAGGTCAATGCAGCTCATTGGTCTTTACCTCAACTTGTACGAGGGGCGAATGAGACTACGGTGGCAATCTCAAGATGAAGACCAAGCCCACATCAAGGCAATCTTGACCAGCATACTTGAAGCCGTTGCTCATATCTTACACGAGATCGGCCCCTCGATGCCGAAGTCCGAGTTTGAAAAGCTGACGAGCTATTCGACGGCGATCCGCCAGTGGGGATCAAAGTGAGAACGAGGCGTAGCTACTGCTATTGCTAAAGTTGGACGATATGTCAGACGGGTTCAGAGAACGTCGAAGACTTTGTCCAAAGGGAGACAGACATGATGAAGACACGTTATTTCTTAATTGTCGGTATTCTGTTTGCCGTCCCGTTTACCGATGCCGCCGAAGTCATTTCAGATTTGAAGGTGTACTGCGAAGCCAACTCGAAAAACCTCATGGTCTCAAAATCCATAGCCTGTAAAGTGGCAAACGACGATGAACACTTAGATGACCTTTGCCAATCCTTAGTGAAGGCCAATGTTGGCAACGCCCGTAAATTGAGGGACGTAATCTCGCATTACGCAGCGGCAAAAGGAATTGACGATGATGTAGCAGAAGCAAAGTTATGCAAAAGAACTATCGACGCATCGATTGAGTCCGACCCCAAGTGTAAAGACGGCTCCGTCATAGAGAGAAAGTGGTGGGACGGTAAGGCATGGTCCACCACAAGCGAATCGTTTGGTGCAGTTCAGAAGAAAGCCGATGGCGGTGACAAAGTGTACCAGTTCAATCTAGCAAATTGGCTCTTTCAAGGATCGAACTGTATTGCCAAGGACAAGCGTATGGGTGCTCAGTATCTCTGCAGAGCCTATGACCAAGGAGTTCTCTTGGCCAAACAGCAAGTTGGAACCGTAAAAGATCGAGAAGCTCTAACGAAAGAGTATGGTTGTGCTCCCACCGAGCATCAAAAGCAATATGCCTTTGAGACCAAAAAACTCGAAGAGATCGCAAAGGTAAACTTGAAAAAGGCTGAGAGTGGCGATGTAGCGGCGATGACTAAGGTCGCGGTCACTTATCAATCTTCTGACTACGGACTGCCGCAAGATTTCGGTAAGGCGTTCTATTGGGCGACGAGGGCTGCCCAGAAAGGTAATGTCGAAGCAATGGGCTTACTTGGTTCACTTTACTCTCGGGGGGATGGCGTCGAGAAAAATAATGCTGAGGCCTTTCGATGGAGCCTTCGAGCTGCGGAAAAGGGTGATCTCGATTCACAATACTTCGTTGGAATTTGTTACCTTGAAGGCCAAGGAACTCAAGAGAATTTAGTCAAATCGGTCCAATGGTTAGTCACGGCAATGGATCGCGGGCATGAAGAGGCGAAGGAACAACTGGTACAAATGTACCTGAACGGACAACTTCAAAGTGCAGCCTTCAAAAGTTTGAGCCAGAGAATCAAAGCGATCGAGCGGAAACTGAACCAGTAAAGACCATTGGTCATTTGATGCAACTTGCACCAATGTTCACCAATTTCGATCCCGCTCTTACAGCGCAAAAATCAACTTACAGTTGATGGTCGCTCCCCCGTCTACCTGCATATTCCCTCATTTTGAACATATACAGAAAATAACTTAAAAAAAGGTATGGTCTGGCACTCATTGTACTAGAGTACGGTGAAACAAAAGTTGATCTTTCGTTTTCATATTGCGGCTTTGCGGACGTTTACCCAATAACAAAGATACTAAGAATAAATAATTGAGTGGGTATGCCTTTGTGAGTTGAGAGACTCCGAGTGCTCGCGCATCCGACGATGGTGCTATGATTTGGCAAACATCATCAAATGGTTTATGATTTTCACAAGGGGGACTCATGGAGAATCGAGTTCGTAAATGTCGTCAGTTTTACAATGAACGGAATCCAGACTTTCAAATCAGTCAGGCCGACGTTGCTCGTTTGCTGGGTGTGACACCGCAGGCGTACTCAAAGATTGAGAGAGGCATAACGGTTCCTAGAATCGACACCGCCATTAAACTTGCGCGAATCTTCAAGGTAAAACCAGAGGCTCTGTTCGTCGTACCAACGGAGTCAATCGAGCGAGTGAGACGGTCCTTTGGTTTTTCGGCAGAGGGGATCACTTGAGACGACCTGTAAGAAGCCGATACGCAGAACCCGATTCGAGAGTCGTCGAATATGCGCCTCAGCCTCTTGTTGCAGTCACGGCGCACCCATTATCTGAGCCGTATAGGACCAAGAAGAAAGTAGCAAAACCAAACGGAGCCAAGAATCTATCAGTACAAGCCCAACGACTTCTGGTCTGGGTCCGTCGTGAGCACTTTAGGCAGAACCTAAAGAAAATGTCGGTCTACAACTTAAAGCAACTTTCAATGGGAGACTTACGGACGATTTTGTCCCTCTTCGATTTGGACCCTGAAGAGGTACGTCAGTTCAGAAGAGACGACTACATTCGTAAAATCCTTGGTTATAGGGAAAACCCAGTGACACCCGAACCGATTCCTTATGGGTCACTTCCAAAGTTTGACTGACTCTCGAACTGTCTAGGGACTTCGCACCCTCCGCTACCACAAGGTCCTCTCCAGGGAGTTTGACTATGAAGACGACCAAATCGCAGGGTCCACGGTCACTAATCTAAAAGGTCACAGAACTGAGATTCTGAGACCTTTTGCTCGAAGTCGTTGATTTTCTTCGCAGTTCTACATGATCTCCATATGAGCCCATAATCCCCTTTTGCGGGACAGGTCACAGTTTGGTCCATAAAATGAGTTTTGAGACCTATCGAACTAGGAGGACTCAATATGAATCAAAAACCGCGAAACTATACGTTGACCGAAGATCGCATTTTGACCGAATCAGAACTGCAATTGCTTTTAAAAACGATCAGACCCTTTGTGGATCAGTCTATCCAAACCAAAAAGAAAGTCCACCACGTCAACGACTTCTTTCTTGTCTTAATCGGCAGTCTAACTGGCATGAGAGTAAGTGAAATCTGCAATCTAAAAATCGGTGACATTAGTGAGAACTCAATCAAGGTCATTGGCAAGGGTTCAAAGTTACGGGTGATTCCTCTTGGAAAACGCGGCAAGAGCGCAATCGCGGAGCTATTGAAAATTAAGTCAACGATAATGAACCAGTCGATTGAACCAACACAGAGGCTGTTCCTGAACCGTTCAAGTCGCCCTTTCAGTCGATTCACCGTCGAAAGGCGTTTTTCATTTTGGCGACGACGTTGTGGTATCAATAGATCAATCAACTTTCATGGGCTTCGACATCACTTTGCGACTCATTTGCTTAACCGTGGTTTTTTACTCCACGAAGTTCAGCGTTTTTTGGGGCATGCAAGTCCATCGACAACGGCGATCTATCTCCACTTCACTGCGGCGACTCAGACGAGAGTTGATGCTGTTCTCTAACCAGACGTGGGTCTCTTATTTTAGGACTTTTGAGCTGCGCCAGTCCGTTGACCTAGTCTACCTAGAATCGAGCAAATTTTTAGGAGGGGGTCGCATGTATCAAATCAATTTGAAAAACTAAGCAAATAGGCGGTTTTTCTGCAGTGTATTTCACTAGGCTTGTCTGATTCCTTTAAGTGGGTTATTTAATCGATTTTTAAGGAACGGTTTTCTTGGAGCGGGATTTAGTAACATTCTATAATTGGCAGTTCTTGAGAAGGAACATGGCATATAGGGCGATGTATGATGAATACGCCCATGCGCTTGTGGGTGACAATGATCCGTTGACCGCTGACCTTTCCATTAGAGCCTTTAAGCTATGGGGTATAAGTGATTTTCTTGACTACAGAGATGAAAATCCTCCCAAGTATTTGGTCTTTTATTTTGAGGCCGCTACGCTGTGGGGACCTCTTACATATGAGGAACTGACAAAACGCGATGGGCCTTTCCAGGAACTAACTTTTTTCCGTCCCCCTGATAGCGGTGAGGAGAACTCGAAAAGGTTCGCTCTCATTACTGTTGATCTTGAATTGTTCAAATCCAAAGACGTTGATTTCAATCGAGAGATGCTCTCACTTCAAGATCAATACCGAAAGAGCAAAGCCTCCGTAGGTAAGAAGACTCGGTCCCGAGCCGATACTCAGTTATTGGATCGCATCCTGAAGGCCCACGATCTTAAAAAAGAAAATCCAGAGCTGACCAACTATCAGATCACCAGTGAACTCCTTAGCTTTTACGAGACTCCCGATAACCGAGGCCCAGGCAATAACTCAAAAAAGGTAGAAGACGACCTCAAAGCAGCGACCAAATACATACGACAGGCTCCCTACATCCCATTCAATTTCGACTAGGTGCCTTAAGAGGTTAAGGATTTCCTTAATCACTTTTACCGATCATTCACAGACTCTTATATGGTCCATCCGAGTTTTACGGACACCGGAGATTTTGGAATGGACGAACAGTACAAAGGTCAATCACTCGAAGACTTCATCGACTACGCTCGCCGAAATCTCCTTAACAATTTGCAATCAGCTTACGGTCATACCGATTCGTGGCCCTTTATCCGCAGCCGAGTGTTGCAGATTTTTGGTCGCACTGGGCTTGGCCGTTACACACAGACGCCAAACAAGGAGAAAAGCGATGTCACTGAAAAATATGAGAATCAAAATCAGCCCGACTGAAGTCGTCGTTAAGAACAACTTCAGGAAATGCTTCGACATTGAGGACCTCAAAAGGAACATGGCCGCCAACGGTCTACTTCAGCCGATCGTAATAACCCCTGACAAATTTCTTGTCGCAGGAGAACGAAGACTTCGGGCCGCACGAGAATTAGGATGGGAAAAGATCGACTGTGTCGTTCGTGAGTTTGACACAGAAAATGCTCAGACTGCGGCTGGAATCTTCGAAAACATGAAGCGAGAGTCATACACGAAGTCTGAGGAGATGAAGGCCCTCGCGTGGCTCAAGAAGCACTGGCAAGAGACCAAGCAAGTTACAACGAAAGAGGACACCGGTCGGGGCAAAAAGAAAAACTCTCAGAGTTTTAGTTTCGCCCAAAAGGTCGCCAAAGAGACCGGGCGGTCAGTGAACTCGATCACAGAAAAAACCCGCATCGGCGAGCGCATGACTCCTAAGGTCGCAAAGGCCCTTGACGAAGGAGAGATCACCCAAAAACAGGCCGACCAAATTGTCCGTCCTGACGACCCGGGTGAGAGAGATGCAGTCCTTGAGCAGGTTAAGAGTAAAACATTTGAGGTAACAAAAGACGTTGCCACTAAGTCAACAAAACGAGAGTTGCTATTGGGAGACGCTGAGTACATGAATCAAGCAATTAAACTCTTTGGCGATTTGAAAAAGTACGGTCAAAAGTACGCCAAAACTCTCGCGATCATTGGCAATAGCGACATCATGTTCATGGGCATCCAGAGGATTGAAGCAATGCACATTATTGCTTTGGTTTCTGGCAAGACCCAAGTGTTCTGCAAAAAACAAAATTTTGATCGAACCGATGCGAGTCTTGCGGACAGCCCAGCTTCGCCCGTCGTTGAGGTGAACTAATCATGGCGCGTTTGAAGAGAAAGAAAAATAGGCCCGCCTATATCAACCCCAAACAAAGAGACAATAACTCATCTAACATTGCTTCAAGTGCCGATGACACTGAAGATACGAGTTTAGAACGTCGTTCAAGAGGTCTTATCGATAAGTTGATCCTACTCACCGTTGAACAGATTCACTTTTCCGACGTTGAAGCTTTGGCCGACAGACTTGGAGCGCGTACTGAAGTTACCAGACTTCCTGAGCTCGGTTGGACATTTCGAGTCTTAGGGCCTAACGAAGAAAGAGTTTGTTTTCATATGTGGGGAAAAGACAAACCTTCTTCCCGCAAGGTTATGGTCAACCCTAGTGACTTTCGTGACTATGCCCACATGAAATCATTTTTGATTGGATTGATCGGTCGAAATGAATATGAAAGTGCAGACAATGTTAGAACTGACTTTGCCGTAGACATACCGGATAACTTCGACGTACTTAAAAAGTTTGTCTATGCGACAAGAAAGAATTTCTGCCGCGCATACTATAACAACGGTGAGCATCTTAACGGCCTTCAGATTGGTCGAAGCCCAGAAGTGGTGTCGGTCTATGATAAGGCGAAAAAAGAGAAAATTCCTGGGCCGTTGACAAGGTTAGAAGTTCAACTCACTGGTAAAAACAATCCTATCAAGTTTTTGACTCAACTTCCTGACCTCATAGAGCGCCAAGAGTGGGGTTACTACAAACCGTTTCGTAAAATTGGCTTAGAGGGATTGAACTTCACTTCCCTGTCGGAGGTGAAGCTCAGAAGTGAACTGATCCGTTGTGTTCAAGCTCAGACACTTTCCAATGAGTTAGGCGGTCACTTGGCGAGGAAAAAGGTGAACGCAAACGGCAAGTTTCAAAGAGACTTCTCAAAATATGTCCAAGCCGTTCCTTATCCTGTCGATCTCGACAAAGTTTGGTTCCGCGACATGTGTTCTTTTTTTGGCAAACCAGAGAGAGCGGTAGCTGCATTGAGTTTTTGGGACGATGACCCCTATGTTGGTTACGACGGTGAGCAAGATTCTGGCAGTCAGTCCGCTGACAATGAGGTACAGCAATGATCGAACTCAGCCCCTGCAAAATCAAACGGTTCAAACTGATGTTCGGATCGCTGCAGATTGCTTCTCGTGCGGCTGTCGGCATGACATTCGTCCTCGCCGTCACTTCCACGAACAAAATCAACAGCTTCGAGTCGCTTCCTCTTCGTGGACCATCCGCGCAGAAACGGGATATAACCCACGAGGGCCGCGTCTGCCGGATTTGTTTTGAGTGGAAGACATTTGAGAGCTTTCACCGGAATCGAACCAAGATCGGTGGCGTTGAGACCCAATGCAAGTCGTGTGTCTTGAAAAAGAAATCTCAACAAAGAAATAAGCAACAAGGTCAAGACGACATAGAGCTGAGATTCAGCTTCACGCGATCAAAGAATGCGTGGGAGGCAATCGACGGCATACTTAATTTGGTTTGTGATGAGGTGGTTGGATAGATGGCATACGAGAGATCGAGACGACAAGAACAAGGGGACACGCGGGAGGTCATTCACGCGGCTGTATATGCAAGGTACAGCTCGGATATGCAAAACCCGGAGTCAGCAAACGATCAGATCGCTCGGGTCATTTACTACGTTGACACTGGACGCGTAACTCTCACCAAGTATCCCTTGTCGAAATATAGAATTGAATTCCCACCAGAGTTGATTTTCAAAGACGAAGCCGAAACTGGCCGCATTGCCGCTCGCGATGGGTTTGAACAATACAACGCGGCCATTGATGAGGGTCGTGCGAAAGTCAGTTTCGTTTGCGACCTGTCTCGAACTCTTCGTTCAATGGGTAAAACCGACAAGTTCTATCGAAAGATCAAGCATCGCAGTCACGAGGTCTATAGTCTCTGCGATGGCATGAGTTCCGAGTCCCCTAACGCCAAGATTCTGTTTCAAGTAAAGGGGCTGGTCAACGAACTGGGCAATGACATTCACGCTCAGCGAACCAAGCGTGGTCAAGAAGCTCGTGTCCTCAAGGGGTACAGCACCGGGGATATTTGCTACGGTTACTACTCTGAGCCCACTCAGACCAGATTCGTTGGTGATCGTGAAATCCCATCACACTACAAAATCTTTGTTGAACCAGAACAGTCAAAGCACATCGTCGAGATGTTCCAGCTTTATGCGGGTGGCATGGGAAAGGCCGCCATCGCTAAAGAGTTTAACAAGCGCCAAGTTCCATCAACGACTCGTGGTAAGAAAATCTCGGGCCGTGAGGTCAACTGGAGTTCAACCACGATTGGTAAGATTCTCTCTCGCAAGAAGTACATTGGAATTTGGGAATGGGGTAAGACATCAAGGGTTCTTAATCCCGACACCGAGAAGTTTGAGAAGCGCGATCATCCGACAGATGCATGGATTTCTCATCTCGGCAAATCTGAGGTACGCGAAGACCTAGTCATTGTTCCCATAGAGCTTTGGAACAAAGTCCAAACGCGCTTATCTATGAGCCAAGAGAAGTTTAAGCGCACTCGAAATAGATTGGCGACCGCGCGTGAGATCAAACAAGTAGGATCGAAGTCGAACACTCTCTTGGCGGGAGTTCTGACCTGTGGAGAGTGCGGTTCTCCTATGCTCCAAATCACCGGCCAGAAAGGCGGCTATTACGGCTGCTATATGAACCACCGGAAAGACAAAGGCCGTTGTTCGAACAATCGCCTTATGAGCCGTAAGAAAGCGGAGAAGAAGGTCTGTGACTTAATCTCATCGGTACTGTTGTCAACGGCTTATCTTGAATCTGCAACCAAACGGTCCAACGAAATCATTAAGGCGCGGTTGCGAGTTGCACCCGAAGAGATCAGAGCGCTTGAAATCAAACGACGGGATGCTGAACGTGAGTTAAGTAACCTTCTGAAGTTTGTGACAACTCACGGTGATACATCAGCGACAATTAAAGAAGCTCTGTCTGAAAAAGAAGGTCAGGTAACTTTCTTCACCAACAGGCTTCGGTCACTTAGATTCGCTAATGTGGACAAACTACTTCTTACGCCGTTTGCCCTCAAAGCAAAGTTTGAAAAGTTGATCGAATATTTTGAGTGCGATCCCGCATTGGCGAACGTTCATCTAAAGCAACTATTTCCAAATGGCCTCAAGTGTGTCGCCAACCGAAGTACTCTCAAGAAGAACCACAATCAGAACAACAGCTCATGGATTGTTGAGGGGTGCATGATTGTTGACGAGTTTTTGAACATTCCAAAAATTAGCTTTGCCTCAGAGGAAAGCAGTATCCCAAGCAGAATCACAATGATTGAAGGAAAAGTATAGTCAACCATAACAAGAGGAGATTTCATGTTTCAAGAATACAAAGAACATAAGGGCATAGATGTGCCAATGTTGAGCAAAATTCTGGTTGCCAACCGAAAAACAAAATATCCAATTTTGGTGTTTGAAACTCCGGATTTGGAAACAGGGGTAGCTGTTGTCGAGTTCGATCTTATTCTTGCCTTTACATTCCTTGTGAATCGTTTAGCAGAGTATGGCGTGGCAATGGACGGATACATCGCGGACCTGCTCAAGGAAGGTGGCCTAAGCGAGGACTTTAACACCCGTGTGATGGAACGATTCGTAAGATTTAGAAGGGCAAACGGAATTGATCTAAAAGAAGACGCACTTTTTGCAAAAACGAAAGATTTTAGGGTGTACGAAATTGAAGGCGACCTTGGTCTTGAATAAAAGACCAGCCCATCAGGGCGGTGAATCTTTATTTTTTCTTTATACAGATCGCCGTCCTTTTTATGCGGCCCTTATGTTCAAACGTCTAATCTATGTATGACGGAGGACATATGGAACTGCGCATACTTACGATAGCGTTGCTTTTAGCGAGTTCGGCCTCAAAGGTCGCTCTAGCTTCGGAGCCAGATAAAAAGATCGAGTGGTCTGGGTACTTTGATGGTTACTATGGATATAACTTCAATAACCCTCCGCCAGTCACTCCTCCGAATGCAGCGACACCAAGTGATGCCGCAATTCCAGCCGGTAACAACACCTATCGCTACTATGACAACTATCACAATCAGCTCACGTTGAGCCTCATTGAGATCACCGTAAAGGCAAAGCATGAGGATGTGAGTTTGACTACTGATTTTGACTTCGGACCCTTTGCTGATCTGAATGCAACTGCATCTTCGACAAGTGGGACAACGGTAGATGAAGTTTCAAAGCACATTGGTCAAGCGGTTCTTACCTACCGGCCCTCAATAGCGCCTCGATTCACTCTAGAAATGGGCAAGATGTACACTCATGTCGGACTTGAGACCGTGAAGGCCAAGGATAACTGGCAATACTCCCGCTCGACGCTGATGGCTTACGGAATGCCCTTCTGGCATACAGGTGTTCGGTTTGGTTATGAGGCTATCCCGAATGAATTGACCACAAGCCTTTATGTCTATAACGGCTGGAACTCCATTTATGACAACAATTCATCGAAGACACTCGGTCTACAGTTAAAATACACACCCGCGTCGAACTTGGTTTTAATCTACAACTTTATTGGTGGACCCGAGCGGACCCAAAATGAAGGCGCATGGAAGATCGTCCACGACTTCAACGGCACATTGAATCTTTCACAGGACATCCAGATTGCGATTGATTTGCTGACGGGATCAGAGAGAGACGCGGTCAGTAGCAATACGCAAGACGCCGAATGGTACGGGGGCAGTGCTGCCATAAAGTATCAACTATCTACCAATTCATACATTAGCCCTAGATACGAAATCTACCGTGACCAGAGCGGCTACACTCTTGGTGGCCCGTCTCAAACTATACAAAGTGGCACATTGACTTATGGATTAAAGCCGACCGCACCGCTCGAAGTTCGGGGCGAAGTCAGACACGACAGTTCTAATCAAAGTGCATTCAAAGACAATAAGGGAACGAGCAAATCACAACTAACAGCATTAGTGGCTCTGCTCTTTCAAATTTGAGGTGAAACATGGGTTTTACAATCGCAGGAATTATTGCAGTCATCATTTTGGTCTATCTAACGTACGCGATGTTCAATCCGGACAGGTTTTAGGAGTTCGTCTATGAACAAGTTTGATGTTTTTCAAGTAGTCATAACTCTCGTAACACTCGCGGTTTGCACGCCGATACTCGGGACCTACATGGCAAAGGTCTTTGAGGGACAACGAACGCTCCTGAGCCGAGTAGCGCGTCCGCTTGAAGTTCTCCTCTATAAGTTAGGTGGAGTGTCGGAACGCGAAGAAATGTCATGGCGTGGTTACGCAAAGGCTCTCTTGTGGTTTAACTTCTTTGGATTTGTGATGGTGTTTGTTCTTCAAATACTTCAGGGAAGCTTAACTCTGAATCCTACAGGTGCACCCAATGTTTCTTGGCATTTAGCCTTCAATACAGCGATTAGTTTTATGACGAATACAAACTGGCAAGCCTACTCTGGCGAGACTATGTTGAGCTATCTCACTCAGATGATGGGACTTACAGTACAGAATTTTGTGAGTGCCTCAACAGGCATCGCTGTGGCGGTGGCCTTGGCCAGGGGACTTGCTCCAAATACATCTGGCAAGGTTGGCAATTTCTGGGTCGATCTAACAAGAGGAGTGGTATACATTCTCCTTCCACTTTCAGTCGTATTTGCCATCGTACTAACAAGTCAGGGCGTGATCCAAACTTTCGCTGATCCTGTCCAGTCGACGACTCTTGAGGGCGCGGCTCAAACGATCCCATTGGGACCGGCAGCTTCACAAATTGCCATCAAGCAGTTGGGTACAAATGGTGGTGGATTTTTCAATGCAAACAGTGCCCACCCATTTGAGAACCCGACACCCTTTTCAAACTGGCTTCAACTCATTGCAATTCTTTTGATCCCAACTGCTCTTGCGTACACTTTTGGAGTCATCGTTAAGGCCCGCAGACAGGGGATCGTCATCTTTCTTGCAATGTCACTATTGTTGATTGGAGGACTGGGGTTGTCACTTTGGTCCGAATACTCAGCAAATCCTGTCCTTGGCACTTCGTCAGTTATGGAAGGCAAAGAGACTCGGTTCGGGGTGACGAACAGTGTTCTTTGGTCTGTATTTACTACTGCCGCCTCAAACGGTTCAGTAAACTCGATGCACTCGTCTTTATCTCCGATTTCAGGTGCAGTTGCTCTCACAAATATCATGCTAGGTGAAATCATCTTTGGTGGTGTCGGAGCTGGCCTCTATGGAATGCTTCTTTTTGTCCTTCTAACTGTTTTTCTCGCAGGATTGATGGTCGGAAGAACTCCTGAGTACCTCGGTAAGAAAATTGAATCTCGTGAAATTCAAATGGTGATCCTTGCGATTCTCGCTCCGAGCGCATTGATCCTTGTAGGATCGGGTATTTCAGCTGTCTTACCTGTTGCCCTCTCAAGCCTTACCAATAAAGGTCCTCATGGGCTGACAGAAATACTATACGCCTTTTCATCCGCTGCAGGCAACAATGGGAGTGCCTTTGCGGGTCTCAATGCAAATACCCCTTATTATAACATCGCACTCGGCGTGTGTATGCTCATCGGTCGATTTGCGGTCATCGTACCAGCACTCGCGATTGCAGGGTCAATGGCCTTGAAAAAATCTGCGCCACCATCATTTGGTACATTTACGACTGACAATGCTCTGTTTGTTGTTTTGCTCATTGGAGTTGTTCTCATTGTTGGTGGACTTACGTTCTTTCCGGCTCTGGCGTTGGGTCCAATCGTCGAACACTTTCTTATGCAGGCAGGAAGAGCATTTTAGGGAGAAATTTATATGACAACACTCTTAAACAAAGAACTCGTGCTGACGGCCATCAAGGACTCGTTTGTAAAACTTGACCCACGAGAGCAGGTGAAAAACCCCGTGATGTTTATCACTGAAATCGGCGCGGCTCTCACAACGATAGCGTTGCTCTCAGGATCAGCAACTACCTTTGAGATTCAAATTGCGATTTGGCTATGGTTTACCGTCCTCTTTGCGAATTTTTCTGAAGCTCTTGCCGAAGGACGTGGTAAAGCTCAGGCCGAGAGTCTAAAAAAGACTCGTACTACCACCGTTGCTCGGTTGCTTAAAGACGACAAAGAAACTCAAATCAATGCCAGCCAATTAAAAGTTGGTGACGTGGTCGTCTGTGAAACAGGTGACATCATCCCCGGTGACGGAGAGGTTATTGAAGGGATCGGCACGGTCGATGAGTCTGCAATAACAGGAGAATCTGCTCCTGTTGTTCGCGAAAGTGGCGGTGATCGAAGTGCAGTGACTGGGGGAACTAAGGTCATAAGTGACCGCATTAAAATTCGCATTACAGCGGCTCAAGGGAATAGCTTTCTCGACCGGATGATTCATCTCGTTGAAGGGGCCAAGCGACAAAAAACACCAAATGAAATTGCACTCAGCATTTTGCTATCTGGTCTTACAATCATTTTTCTGCTGGCAGTCGTCACCCTCAAGTTCTTCTCAGACTACTCGGCTCAGGCGGCGGTACAAGACCTATCAGGGATTGTCACTGTGCCTGTACTGATCGCACTGCTTGTTTGTTTGATTCCAACAACCATAGGCGGTCTTTTAAGTGCGATCGGTATTAGTGGAATGGATAGATTGATTCAAAAAAATGTTATAGCCACGAGTGGTCGCGCTGTTGAGGCGGCTGGTGACATAGATGTTCTACTTCTCGACAAAACAGGGACCATCACGCTCGGCAATCGCATGGCTACTGAATTTATGGCGGCTCCCGGTGTTGAGCCAAAGTATCTTGGAGAAATAGCACAGCTTGCATCTTTGAGTGATGAAACACCCGAAGGCCGATCAATAGTCATATTAGCCAAAGATAAGTTCGGGTTACGAGGCCAAACTCATACACCCCACGATCTCGACTTTGTTCCCTTCACGGCTCAAACACGCATGAGCGGCGTTGATGTGAAAGTTGGCGATCGAGCCAAAGTCATTCGCAAAGGTGCTTTCGATGCCATTCAAAAGCATATCACCGCAATGAAAGGACAAGTTCCAAGTGCTGTCAAAGATAGCGTAGATAAGGTAGCCCGTAGTGGAGGAACGCCTCTTGTGGTTTCTGAGAATGAAAAAGTCCTCGGGGTTATTTTTCTCAAGGACATTGTTAAAGGCGGTATAAAAGAAAGATTCGCTGAGCTTCGCCGCATGGGAATTAAAACGGTGATGATTACTGGCGACAACCCACTGACCGCTGCATCTATTGCCGCCGAATCGGGCGTCGATGATTTTATGGCCGAAGCCACACCAGAAACTAAACTCGCTCGAATTCGTGAGGAGCAAGCCAAGGGTCACTTGGTCGCCATGACTGGTGATGGCACAAACGATGCTCCAGCACTTGCCCAAGCTGACGTAGGCGTTGCAATGAACACTGGGACGCAGGCGGCACGAGAAGCCGGCAATATGGTCGACCTCGATAGCAATCCGACGAAGCTCATCGAAATTGTCGAGACGGGCAAACAGCTACTGATGACAAGGGGGGCACTCACTACGTTTAGTGTCGCCAATGATGTTGCCAAATACTTTGCTATCATCCCAGCTTTGTTTGCGACACTCTATGCAACTCAAAGTCTGCAGGCAGGCCCTCTATCAAATCTCAATGTGATGGGACTTCACTCCCCGCAGTCGGCGATTTTGAGCGCGGTAGTTTTCAATGCCTTGGTCATTGTTGCTCTTATTCCCCTCGCATTACGGGGTGTTCGATACCGCGCTTTGGGCGCATCTCAACTCTTAAGCAGGAATCTTTTGATTTACGGGATGGGGGGAATAGTCGCCCCATTCATTGGCATCAAATTGATTGATTTTATTCTTGTTGCTGTGAGGCTTGTATGAAAAACATTTTGATTGGAATTCGGTTACTTATAGTTTTCACAGTTCTCACCGGGGTGATTTATCCGCTTGCAGTCACCGGGATTGCCAAGGCTCTTTTCGCTCGACAAGTCGGTGGTTCTCTCATCGAACGAAGCGGCAAGGCTGTGGGATCAGAACTCATCGGTCAGAGTTTCAGGAGCGAAAAATACTTTTGGTCTCGCCCATCGGCAATTGATTACAATCCAATGCCGTCAGGAGGGACAAACCTCGGGCCGACAAGTAAAGACCTCCAGTCCAAAGTAGCCGAGAGAAAGGCGCAAGGATTGGAGTATGACCTTCTGTTTGCCTCTGCAAGTGGCTTAGACCCTCATATTTCTCCAAAGGCCGCGATGCTTCAGCTGGAAAGAATTGCTAAGGCAAGGGATCTGGAGGAGAATCACATCGCCGAGCTGCGTAGGCTGGTGGCATCGTTTATTGAGGGGCGTCAGTTTGGCGTCTTAGGTGAACCTCGGGTCAATGTCCTCAAACTTAACCTCGCACTCGATGAGAGGTTTTAGTTTATGAGCCAAGATCGCAGACCCAATCCAGATGAACTCCTCAGTTCAATTAAGAAAGCTGAGAAGCGTAAGGAGCGAGGGCATCTGCGTATCTTTTTTGGTATGTGTCCAGGTGTCGGTAAAACCTACTCCATGCTTAGGGCTGCTCAAGAGCAAATGCGATCTGGAGTCAAAGTAGCTGTTGGTCTGGTAGAGACCCACAAAAGAGCAGATACCGAATCTCTTCTTCACGGCATGGAAATCATTCCAAGAAAAAAGATCGAATACAAGGGCACCGTCTTTGAAGAAATGGACATCGATCGCATTTTGAAAGAGAAGCCGCCCCTTGTATTGGTTGATGAACTTGCACACACGAATGCGCCCGGAAGCCGACATCCCAAGAGATACCAAGATGTGGAAGAGCTTCTTAATTCTGGGATCAATGTATATACAACCCTCAATGTTCAACACATAGAAAGTCGTGCTGACTTAGTTCAGAAGATTACCGGCGTTCCTATTAAAGAGACCGTCCCCGATTCAATTTTAGAGTTTGCCAACCAACTTGAGTTGATCGACCTCTCACCGCAAGAACTGCTCAAACGACTGAAAGAGGGCAAGGTCTATCTTGGTGAACGCGCAGAACAAGCGGCAAAAAACTTCTTTAAAGAAGAAAATTTAACAGCCTTAAGGGAACTAGCACTTCGTTTCACCGCTGAAAAGGTCGACACTGAGCTGAAGGATTCAATGACGGTTAAGGGGATCGTCGGACCATGGAAGACCAACGAAAGGCTGATGGTTGCAATCAGTCATAGCCCTTATTCGGGAAGATTGATCCGCGCGGCAAGACGTAAAGCGTATAATTTAGAAGCCCCTTGGATCGCGCTTTATGTGGATACTGGAGAAAGACTCAACGAAGAAGACCGAGAGACTTTGAAAAAAAATATCAATCTAGCAAAGGAGCTTGGGGCTGAGATTGTCACAACGAGAGATTTGAGAATTTCCAATGCACTCAAGCGAGTTGCACTGGAAAAGAATGTCTCTCAGATAGTTATGGGGCGACCGGATCGGAGGTTTTTCCGCGATCTTCTAGCTAGAGGAACGGTGCTTGACCAGCTCGTTCGAGAAACAAGTGAAATTGACGTGCATGTGATTCGCCAAGAGCGAAAACCCATGTTCAGAGGGTTCAAATTCCCCTGGCCCAAAATTGAAACTGGTTTTATCCCCTACTGGAATACTTTGTGGTTTTTCTTTGGTGTGGCTTTTTTTAGCTATGCCATTAAAGACTACATTGGCTATCGTGCCGTCGGATTTATTTTTCTTCTGCTGGTGCTCGTGGTTGCATCTCTTTCTACTTTTGGTCCCATTCTATTCTCGGCAATATTAAGTGCGCTCGTGTGGAATTTCTTTTTCATGCCCCCGCTTTACACCTTTGTAATTTCTGAACCAGAAGATGCCATGATGTGTTTGGTCTTGTTCGTAGTCGCCATTGTGGCCGGATACTTGACCAAAAGAATACGCAGACAGGAAGCGGACCTCATGCAAAGAGAGCATCGCTCTAATATTCTCTACGAACTTGCTAAAGAGTTTGCCGAAGCGGAGGATGAAAAGCAGATCGCCAATCGCGCAAGTAACTGCATCGAGCGACTATTTAATGCTAGGGTAGCCATCCTCGTCGAGAAAGCAGAAGGAACACTGACAGATGATCCAATAAATATAGGAGCAAGCAAGTTATCAGAGAAGGACTTTGCTGTTGCTACTTGGTGTTTTCTTCATAAGAAGAAATCCGGCCAGGGAACAGACACCCTCGTATCAAGCAAGTGTCTCTGCTTACCGCTCCTTGGGCGTAATCATCCAGTGGGAGTTTTAGTTCTGTTCTCTAAAAAGGAATTGACCCTTTCGTTAGACCAAGAAAACCTGCTTGATACGATTGCAAACCAACTCGCAATAACTTTGGAGCGTAGTCGATTCGAGGAGCAGGCACAGTCAGCGAACCTTCTTCGCGAATCGGAAAAACTTCAT
This sequence comes from Bacteriovoracia bacterium, assembly GCA_050251055.1. Taxonomy (GTDB): domain Bacteria; phylum Bdellovibrionota; class UBA1018; order UBA1018; family JBFWNL01; genus JBFWNL01. The sequence goes on along the minus strand of JBFWNL010000005.1, from coordinate 228,176 downwards.
CAAACTATTCTTAACTCTGTTTCTCATGAGCTCAGAACTCCACTTACCAGCATCATCGGTGCTTCAACAGCCCTCCAGGACCCAGCAACAGCTGCAAGAGAAGAGGCTCGTTTAACGCTCACTCAGGAGCTTGTAGGATCGGCGGACCGTCTTAATCGTGTTGTCGAAAACCTTCTCGATATGTCCCGTCTCAGTTCGGGGGTGCTCACTATTAAGCGAGAATTGTTTGATTTGAATGATCTTGTTCGAGTGACGGCTCGAAGGTCTGAGAGACTCTTCTCAAACCATAAACTAGAACTTAAACTATCTCAAAAGGACATCTTTTGTGAGGGCGACGATCGCCTGCTTGAACACAGCCTCGCGAATTTGCTTGTCAACGCCGTCACCTACTCTCAGCCAGGAACGAAGATTACAGTTACCACAGCTGGTAGTGATGGAAAGGCAAAAATCGAAGTTACCGATGAGGGCAGAGGAATTCCAGAGGCGGAGCTTGGACGTATCTTTGACAAATTTCATCGTGTTTCCGGTTCACCCCCAGGAGGAACTGGGCTTGGTTTATCAATAGCTAAAAGTATTGTGGACGCACATGGCGGTTCAATTGCTGCCGGTAATCGAATCGATCGCACGGGTGCGACATTTACGATAGAACTGAAGACATCCGATCTCCCGAACAATATGCTTGAGGGAAGACCATGAAAAATGTGAAAAGCAAAATCCTAGTTATTGATGACGAGACTTCTATCTGTAAGTTCTTACGAGCAAGTCTTGAATCCGGTCAATATGAGGTCGGTGAAGCCCACTCGGCACAAGAGGGTATTCAGTCTGCAATCGCGTTCCGCCCTGACCTTGTTATTCTTGATCTTGGATTGCCTGATAGAAGTGGTCACGAGGTCTTAAGGGAGCTTCGGGAGTGGAGCAAAATACCGATCATCGTCCTGACAGTTCAGGACGCGGATGAAGACAAAGTGAAAGCTCTCGATCATGGGGCTGATGACTATCTGACGAAACCTTTTAGTGTTCCCGAACTTCTGGCGCGAATACGAGTCGCACTTAGACACGCTCACGAGGGACAAGGAACTCCTTTATTCAAAGAAGGCCCCCTTGAAGTAGATCGTGCGGGCCATACGGTAAAGGTCAAAGGCAAGCTCATAAAGCTAACCGCAACCGAATACGATCTACTTAAAGTTCTGGTCGACAATGCTGGAAAAGTTGTGACCCATCGAATGCTGTTGAACACGGTATGGGGACCCAACTCGGTTGAGCACACTCAGTATTTGCGAGTGTACATGGGGCAGATTAGAAAGAAACTCCAAGTCGATGAGTCGGTTCCAGAGCTAATAGTTACCGAACCAGGAGTCGGTTATCGCTTAGTGACCTCAGGCTGAAGCCAGGTGACAATGCTTGGGTATTTGGTGTAAATTAGGTCGTCATTGGGGGGCGCGGAACTCCGGGTTCGACAATCGAGTCTTGGCCTCCACCAAATAATCAGTTTGAGAACCCAGAAGTCCGCATAGGATTCTGGGTTCTCTTTTAAACGACAAAATGATTCAATTTTGGTTAGAGTAAGTGCCCGCCAGAAACTTCAATATCCTGAGCGGTAACCCATCCAAAATCATCCGATAGTAAATTGGCGATAACCTTCCCAAGATCATCAGGCAAACCAATTCGACCAAAAGCTGTTTGCTCTGCAAGTGGTTTTAGAAATTCTGGGTGCTTATCCATAACTCCGCCCCCAAAATTGGTGTGAGTCGGTCCCGGAGAAACGGCGTTCACACGTATCCTTCGTGGTGCAAATTCTTTTGCCGCATAGCGGGTCCAAACAGACAGTGCTGCTTTGAGTGAGCCATAAACAGAATAACCGGGAAATGACTGACTTTTTGAAGAGCTCGTCGTGTTTACGATAGAGCCGCCGTCCACAATAATTGACATGAGATGCTTGGTGAGAAAAACCGTGCCCTTATAATTTGTGTTCATGATTTTGTCAAAATACTCTTCGGACATTTCACCAATTGGGCATGGCCCACCCACGCCACCGTTGTTGACCAAGTAGTCGAAGTCCGTTCGATTCCATATTTCCTTTAAGGACCGCTTAACTGTTTGCGCAAAAGCATCAAAAGTAGATCGTTCGGTTAGATCTAGTTTTAGAGCCACGGCACGAACTCCGTTATTTTTCTCGATCTCTTGAACAACGGCCTCTGCTCGATCTTTGTAAGAGCTGTAAGTGAGGATGACACTAATTCCACGTCTTCCAAGTTCGAGAGCCGTTGCTTTTCCAATCCCGTTGCTTCCACCAGTTACGATTGCGATTTTCATTGTCACTCCTTTAGTGAGGTCGCCTACTTCTTGACTTTATCTTCGTAATTTTCAATGAATTGCGCCAGATCCGATGGTGCCTTTAAATTGCCTAAAAATGCCTTATTTATAAAAATGTGTAAATTTTTAATATATTTTTACATATATAATAGCCTAAAAATATCTGGCCATCTAAGAACTAACTGGCGGTCCCGTGAGAAGTTGGGTAATATGAATCTATGAAAAAAAAAGAGATTTTAGCTGAAATCATTGAACTGACGAAACACGCGGGATCTCGACCACTGGAAACACAGGTCCCTGGACTATTCATGATTCAAGGAAACGTGCCGAGCCATCAATTGGCCGCACTCTATAAGCCGATGATTGGATTCACCATTCAAGGCACAAAGATTCTAACGGTCGGTGAACGCAGTGCGGCCTTAAAGGGGCCATCTTACTTCGTTCTACCGTTGCATATTCCGGCAACGGGGGCCGTGCATCCGACCCATGATGGTCGCCCTTACATTTCGTTAGGCCTCGAGATAAGCCATAGCATTTTGCAAATCTTATTGAGAGATATAAACCCGGACCAATTGCCCTCGGTGCCGCAAGAAGAGTTTTCGGGTTGCGAAATGTCGGTCGAACTAATGGAAGCGTGGCTTCGATTGCTTCGTCTAACCAAGAATCCCGATGAAATTAAGGCGCTCGCACCTGCGTATGAGCGAGAGATCTTGTATCGAGTTCTAATGGGACCGCAGGGGTGGTATTTGAGACAACTTGGAAAAAGAAAGAGTCACTTTTTTCAGGTCGCTCAAACTGTACAATGGCTTCGTAGTCATTATATGAAACCACTTGATGTCAAAGAAGCTGCTGTAAAGTCTGGTATGGCTATCAACACTTTTCATCGACAATTTAAGCGAGCCACTGGATTGAGTCCCATCCAGTTTCAAAAACAGCTTCGGCTGATCGAAGCTAGGAATCTCATGGCTTTCGAGGGCTACACGGCTGGGACTGCGGCCTATGAGGTGGGTTATCAAAGTCCTTCGCAATTCAATCGAGAATACACTCGATTTTTTGGAGAATCGCCCGCAAGAGATACGGCGAAAATCAAAGGAATCGAAAGTTTAAGATAAGATTAATCCTTCTGTAAATTGCGCTGCGGACACACGTGTTCGAGAATTGAAACTCGGCCTCCAAGCTATCCACAAGCCAGAATCAGCTTCGTAAAAATGATGAAAATAAAAACAGCAAATCACTATCGCGGACCGTCTGGACCCAACGTCAAGATACGAAAGGAGACTCCCCTGTCCCACTAATTCATGATACATTAAGCCCATCCTTCCTGGCCGGGCATGACATGTGCGGTTATTTCGGGCCCGCGAGGTGGGCTCCGGATTCGAACGTAAAACGAATATGAGTTATTGTTTATGAGCAAACCCCAAGTAGATTTCTTTTCCGCAGAAGCCGCTCAGAAGTATGACGAGCGAAACGTCAAGTTGAGCAGCATTTCTGGCTGCATGCATTTTCTGGCGGGGCTCGTTTTAAAAGAACTTCCGAAAAATGCTCGCTTACTTTGCGTGGGCGCAGGCACTGGCGCCGAGATCATTTTTTTGGCTAAGGTTTTTCCTCATTGGCGTTTCGTCGCGTTAGAGCCCTCGCTTTCCATGTTGAACGTGTGCAAAGCGCGAACGGAAGCAGCGGGTATTTTAGACCGTTGCGATTTTGTTCATGGCTATGTGCAAGATTTACCTCCGCAAGCCGAGTACGATGCGGTGCTTAGTTTCTTGGTGGCTCATTTTGTAAAGCGGGAAGACAGGTCCGGATTTTTAAGTCAGATGGTAGCTCACCTGCGGGTTGGCGGCATTTTTATCACCACGGAGATCAGCTTCGATCTTAATTCGACCGAATTCCCTTCAATGTTACAGAAGTGGGGATCGGTGCAGGAGATGATGGGCGCTACCCCAGAATCATTGGCAAATTTACCGAATCAAATAAAGGATATGCTGACGGTTATATCGCCGGCTGAGACTGAATCACTTATCCGCCAAGCCGGAATCGAAATTCCAATCCGGTTCTTTCAGGCGTTTATGATTTGTGGTTGGTACGGGAAGAAGTGACGGCGCTATACCTCGCCCCCCCTCCCCGGGAATCTCCTTACTATATGGTCGCCGGAAAAAAACCCGTGCCAATTATTGCAACTTGTTGCAATAATGGTTTGCCAAATCCGACGCAAGGAGGAAGGACATGACTCAAGATCGGTGTCCAAAATGCGATTCAGAAAATATCTATCCCGATCGGGACCTATGGGTATGCCCGGAATGCGCCCACGAGTGGACGAAAGACGCGGTCGCAGAAAGCACTGCCCCCGAAGAAACCTCAAGCCCCGCCATCCGAGACGCGAACGGGAATATATTGACCGATGGCGACTCCGTAATCGTTCTCAAGGATTTAAGGGTCAAAGGCTCCTCCAGCTCAATCAAAGGGGGGACCAAAGTCAGGAATATCCGGCTTACCGACGGCGACGACGGGCACAACATCGCGTGCAAGGTGGACGGGATTGGATCGATCAACTTGAAGTCCGAGTTCGTCAGAAAAGCATGATCGCAGATGAAGATTTCCGTTCAGGTCAAAACGAACTCGAAGGTTGAATCGGTCGATAGGCTGCCCGATGGAAGCTACATCGTGCGCGTTCACGTCCCTCCCGTGGAGGGGAAAGCGAATGAGAGAATCCGCGAACTACTTGCGGATTACTTTAATTCCCCCAAGGGGGGGATTGAGCTCGTTTCCGGATTCAAGGGGAAGCACAAAATATTCTCCGTAAGGGATCGATAGGCGCTAGGATTTCTTGCCGGGACTGCGGCCGGCACACTTCGCGCACCGTCCGTAAAAAACAACGGAAAGATTAGCCTTCAAAAACCCGTGCACGTCCCTAAGTGCCTCTTCGATTTTTGCAAACAGCTCTTGGTTTCCCCGGTGCGACCTTCCACATGACTTGCAAATGTAATAATGATGAACTTTGCGGTCGAAGACGTACTGATAACGCTTTCCCACTTTGGGAAGACTGATCTCTTGAATAATGTCGAGCTGTTGAAAAGTTTCGATGTTTCTATATACGGAGGACCGATCGACGCCACGGAGGTGTTTAGCCATAAAACCCTGGACTTCCTGGATGGAAATTTGGCGAGATTTATTATCCAAAATAACCTGCAACAAAACACGGCGAGCGGGCGTGACCCGCATCTTATTCGATTTTAGAAATGCGATTAAATCCTTATGAGTTTTCATCCTCTAAAAAGCACAACTTATCCCAAAACCAAACTGGTTTCACCCCATCTTTTTTCCATTCGCGCGAGGAGGCCGTCGAAATCGTCGTGATGCCGAAGCAGAAGAGCTATTAGTCTGCGCCATGTGCGACCACGCACAATTATCGACGAAGCGCTGCGTATACTGATCCGATTCATGCTCGGCGGCCCGGCCCGAGAGGGCCAGCCACCCCCGACCATAGATCAACCTATTGAACCGGTCCCGCCGACAGATCGTTGCACTTCAGAGACACGTTGATTCCGAAGCTCAAATAGCGACCGCATTCGGGGTCGTTCTCCGGGTAGGAATGATTCAAAGAAGAACACACCCTCTTATGGGGATCATCGACTTAGATGATAGAGGCAAACCCGAATTCAATGGGTTCTTAGAAAGCTCGTGACGGCATGGCCCGCCGTGAGTTAACGCGGACGGTCCCGTCGGCACTCCCGCGCGATCGCCTCGAAATGCCGCTGGATGGGATCCAACAGCGAAGGCTCGCGCTTCGTGCCCAACACGGAAAAATAAACGGAATGCCGCCAAAGCGGCGCGCCAGGTCCAAGGACCACCAACTTCCCCGACTTCAACTCGGCTCGGATGTAGGGAATCGGTAAGAAGGCGATACCGGCGCTTTCCACGGCGGCGCGAATTACGGCGGACAAAATATCGCTCTCAAACACCACCGGATTCCGAACTCGGTTTTTTTGCAGATGAACATCCGTTTCTATCCGTAACCGTAAGGCCTCGGCGGGAAGCACCAACCCCACTTGGGGCCATTGCTTCAAGAGGCCCGGCCAAGTGCCCTGCCTAGAGATTCCTACCTTTCTCAGAAAGACTGGCGTGGCGACCGCGACGACGGGCATTTGCATTTCCACGGCCGTCTTAATTTCCGGCGAATAGAAGGGCTTTCCCGTCAACACCGCGTCCAACTCCCGGGTTCGGAGTTTTTCCGTCAAGACTTCGGCCGAGGCTGTTTGCATGCTGACGAGTGGAATTTGTGCCGACTGCGGGTCCTCCCGCAAAATGGCGCTCAGCGCGTCGGACAGGAAAGGCCGCTCGATTTCGGGCGAAACCCCCATCTTCAGGCGAGGACGCACATTTCGATCCGAATACTTCAGATAATCCGAAAACTCCTCGGTTGCTTCAAACGCCCTTCGGCAAAAACCAAAGGCGCGATGCCCTACGGCCGTCAGCACCAATCGGCGTCCCGATTTCTGAAAAAGCTTCCGCTTTATCTGCGTTTCCAAAGTTTTGATCTGGGAGCTTAAGGCGGGCTGGGCGATCCGCAACGCTTTCGCCGCTTTCATTACGCCGCCCAACTTCGCCGTCACATAAAAATAATAGAGGTGATTATAGTTAAACATAGGTCAAATGGGCTCGGCACTAAAGCCTGGCCCCCTGAATCAAAACCGCCTCACTAACGGACTGCTGCTTTAGATGAAGATAATTTTTTCGATCGTCATCACCTAAAAAAAGGCGGAAATCCTCGTCCGTCCGAAACTCAATGAGATGGACCTCATAAGGAATGGGAATCCCGTGATCCACGACGCTTTCTTGGGTGGGCCGAATTCTAAGCAAAAGTCTCCCTCTATATTTTTGAATTAGGGGAATAGCCATGTTTTCGAATTCGTCAAACTCTCGCTCTTTACCGGCTACCAAATAAAGCAATTGCGTAACTAAAATCATACTGAAACTCTAGAAATATAATCTTCTAACGTCACTTCAGGTTTACCTAAGTCAACCCACGTTTTTTCCGCCTCAAATTTTTCCGGATAATTATTCAATGCTTCAATGATATGTGCGCCAAAATTTATCTTCCGCGAAAAAGCACCAAGCACCTTCAGAATACCGATGGGGACCCGAGAAATTTTTAGCTTTTTCCTTGAGTATCTTTTTAAAAAAACCTCAGCTGCTTCATTGGCGGTATAACCAACCAGCCCCTGAACCACATACTCCTGGCGACCATCGGGCAACTGAAACGCCTTGACGACCTGCTTCGCGTAGTCAATGCCGGAGACGAAATGCATTTTGTACTTGGACTCCCCGACGAGGATTATTTTATTTCCCTGAATGTATTCACCTTTGTCGAAGTTTTCCATGAACGTCGATGGATAAAATATTGAGTACGGGATCCCGCTATCTTTGACTTGGGCAACGGCGTTTCGCTTTATCTCGAACACCCACCAGTTGAATCCATTTTGACCCTGGTAAAATTGAACTAGGGACGATATGTAGCCGATTCTCTTGATCGAGGCGCCTTGCGCCGCCCGCAAAACATTCGCCAACCCTTCCCGCTCCGGCTGAAAATCACTTTGCTTGCTTTTTTGATCTACCGACAAATTCAAATAAAGCTCATCCTGACCAGAAAGTAGCCGCTTTAGTGAGTCAACATCCTGAAGGTCGCCTGTGACGAGTTTGAAGCCTGGGCCGAACGTGTCGAATGCTTTTTTTGAATCCCTCGCCAACAAAGTTACATTATAACCCGCGTCGGAAAACCTTTTGGCCACTGGGTTTCCAAGCATTCCCGTCGCGCCGATAACGGCAATATTTTTCAAGGCCTACCTCCAGATCTAACTTAGCTATGTATCCTTACTGCCGCCCCTTACCACGCCCGAGCCGCAGATCCGTTTGATGTGAACCGGTTTCCAGGAAATATGTTATACCAGTCACGAAGACTCCCCGGAAGCTTCTTCACCGGTACCAGGCAATCAACTGCCGAAGGAAGGTCTATGAACTCTTTGAAGCAACGCGTATACACTAGTCTATTCCTGACGGTCTTAATTCCGATGCTTGTCACGGCTGGTGTCGCAACAGAGCCAGCGGTCAAGACCGCGGAAAAATCGTTGACTGAACAACTTCATGAAAAAGTGGAGGCCGCGAAGGCCAAGACGCCTTCGGAGAAGCGAAAAATCATGGACGGAGCCATCGATCAGCTCCGAAAGTCCCACCTTGTCGATCATGCGTTAAAGAAAGGAGATACGGTTCCACGCTTCCAGCTCCCAAACGTAGATGGAAAGTCCATAGATACAAACTCCCTGTTCGAGCACGGTCCTTTAGTCATCGTCTTCTACCGGGGAGGATGGTGTCCCTATTGCAACCTTCAGCTTCATGATTTGCAGAAGCATCTCGAAAAAATTCAGGCCCTGGGGGCTCAGCTCATAGCCATTTCCCCGCAGACTCCGAACAATAGCTTGACCACCGCGCAAAAAGCGGAGTTAAAGTTTTATGTACTCAGTGATGTGGGGAACAAAATCGCCAAGAAGTTTGGGCTTGTGTATAAACTCCCCAAAAACCTCGTGCAACTCTACCGGGATTTCGGCATCGACCTGCAGAAATCAAATGGCAATAACTCTGATGAACTTCCGGTCAGCGCCACCTATATCGCGGACAAGCAGGGGCATATTGTTTATTCTTATCTCGATGCCGATTATAAAAAACGCGCTGAGACGTTGGACCTAATCAAAGTCCTGGAGTCCTTGAAAACCGGCGAAAGGCCTAATTAGCCTCGCTTCAGCCTTGATCGGCCCGCCCCTTCCGTCAGCTCTTTGACGATCAAGAAATAATCCGGCCTAAAAATCCGGCAACGCTCCGATAAGTTAAAGATGCGGGTCCGTCATGCTTTTCTTACCGCACTACTGGTCCTCGCCACGACCTGGGACCACCTTCCGCTGCCCCAAGTTGGGTTCGAGCGCTCTCCTGCGGGGTGGGCCAGCCGTCTTGATTGTCTCCGGCAGACGATGCTTCGCCGGATCTACGGACGGGTTTTCCCTTCGTCCGCCGAGCTGGCGCGCTTCGAGGCGATGGTCGCGCACATCGAATCGCTGCGTGCGGGCACCGCATACCCGCAGGTGCCGGATCTGGACGAACTCTCGCTCGTGACCCTACCCGCGCGGGCCGTCGCGATCTCCCGTGAAGCATCGGCCGGAGTGACCGACCCTATTCTGGAACAGGCACGGATCGCGGGCGCCTATCCCGATTTCAAGCACGTGAGCGACCTAAAGCCCCGTGCGCTTGATCCTGGGGCCAAGCAAAAACTGCATCGACGTGCCGAACAAGCCAGGGCCGCGGCCGGCGGTGGCGCCGACGGGGAGCGGGCATTTTTAAAGACGTGGATCGATGGCGCCTACGAGGCGGGAGATGACTTCGTTCCGGCGGTCACGACCATCGGACGCCCGCGGTGGCGAATTCAATCGGGTGACTCACGCGTCGACGCCGCTTTCGCTTACGCGGAAAACACGTGGTCGAAGCTTCTGCGGGTGCTCTCCCCGCGCGCCGGCAGCAGCGCCCTAGGTACGCCCTACCCCACTTTGATTCCCGGCGGCCGATTCTCGGAATACTACAACTGGGATTTATTTTTTGGCGTGGAAGGCGCGCTGGCGACCGGGCGGCTCGAACTCGCGCAGATGCAGGTGGAAAATCTTCTGTCGTCGGTGAGAAAGTTCGGCTTCGTTCCAAACGGCGGACGCGATTACTACCTCACGCGTTCGCAGCCGCCGCTGCTTTCGTCAATGACGAGGAACGTGTTTGAAGCGTCGTTGGCCGAGGCGCGGAGCAACGCGGCCAAAATCGCACGGTTGCGCGAGTGGCTTCATCGCCGCGCCCTCCCGCTGCTCGAAGGCGAATACCGTGATTTTTGGATGAATCCCGCGACCCGTTACGATGCCAAGACCGGCCTCAACCACCACTGGGACGCCGTGAACCTTCCCCGCCCCGAACGCTTCGGGGCCGATGACGAGAAACGCCTGGGACGAACCTATCGGGATGTTCGGGCCGGCGCGGAGTCGGGAGAAGACTTTACAGAGACGCACGAGGGAGAAGCGACGCAGATCGCCAGCGTATTGCTCAACTCGGTCCTGGGAAAAGTGGAAGCGGACCTGGCCTGGATGGCCGAGCAACTCGGCGACGATGCAAAGTCCGCTTTTTACCGGGAGGCCCGGCGGAAGCGAATCGATGCGATGAACCGATATCTTTGGGATCCCCAAACGGGATTCTATTACAATTACCACCTACGGGAACGACGACCGGTCGCCGTCGTTTCCGGCAACACCTTCGCCCCGCTTTTCGCGGAGCTCGCGTCACCGGAGCAGGCGGCGGCCCTCCGAAGCGCCGGAGCGGCGTTGGAAGGGCCGGGTGGAATTCGGGCCTCGTTAGCTCCCCGCTCGCCGCACCAGTGGGACGGGAGCAACGGCTGGGCGCCTTACCAGTACTTCGCGATCCAAGGCTTGAGTCAATATGGCTACGTCGACGACTCGCGGAGAATCGCGCGAAAGTGGGTGGAGGCGCTTACCCGCGTTTTCCATAACGAAGGAACCATGATCGAGCGCGTGGATGTCGACCGGGTGGCCGCGCCCATCGACGACGGATCGAAGTACGCGCCCCAACCCGACTTCCTTTGGTCAATTGCTACCTTCGAATGGTGCGTGATCAAGATCCTTCGCACCCCGACACGAAAAGCCGCCCACTAGTCGAAGATTTTTTGGAAATCCAAATCCTGGGCAGCCGAAACGAAAAGTACCCGCTTGAGCGTTTTCGCGGAAGAGAAAAGCTCTCGGCAATGTTCGCGAAGATCCGCCTCATTCCCGCCTTCCTGTAACGGCTTGATCCCCACCAAGGAGAGTTCGGAGTCGGCGGAAAGCTCGCCCACGGATTCATACCAGCCACGCTCGGCTGGCTTAACGAAGACCTCGGGTTCGGCCGAGACTCGTGCCTTGCCCAAAAACTCTTCCAGAAACTCCAAAGCGCCGGCTTGCTCGGGCTCGGAGCGCACGAGCGAACAAAGCCGGAGGTCGCATCGCCGCCAGGCGGGCGTGCCATGCAGCAGGTGCGCGATGGCCAACATGAGGTTTGCGTTCTGCTTGAAGTCCCGATTCCACCACACGCGGATGATCCCGCGATGCCGTCTCGGACGCGCTTCGGGATCCGCGGGCTCCAAGTCGCGCAGAACGAGCACGTTTCGACGCGCTTGCTGGGCGGTAAAGATCAGATCCGTCAAATCCGGTAGACCCGCTTCAGCACTGGTACCCAGTAAGATCGTGTTCGGATAGATCGGACCCAGGCCAAAGTTCTCGACCAAATGCCGGGCCGCCGCTGGCGGATCATCCGAAGCGGAAACTTCGACAAGCGCGGGCACGTTCTTACCCGCCAAAAAACGGCGGATCGTCCCTTCGATCGAGGACAGCCGCTCGGCGGTCAGCCCCGCCTTCGGTACGATCGTCGAAATCGCCAAAAATCCTTTCCCGAGCGTCAAGGACCGCGCGAGATCAATTAGGTACCAACGATGGGTCGGCGAACCGGTCATCACCAAAAGATTGGGTCGCCAGGTCTTTGCGGCCTCTGCGTCGAAACGATCCAGCCGGTAAATGGCCGAACGCGCCAACATATATAAAACGCCACGCCGCAAATCCGCCCAGCGGTGGGCCAACCCGCGTTTCTTGGTCAGCCAATAGACCGCGTAAGTCAGCACCCCCGCCATGAGCGTTGCCCCCGCGTCGATCATGAGCATCGCGCAGACGCAGGCCGCCGTGCCCGTCAGGCTGATCCATGGAGGGGTACGGAAACTCGGTCGCCAAGTCGGGCTGCCGACCAAACCCTCCACCGACGTGGCGAGATTGATGAATGCGTAGGACGTCAGGAAAAACATCGAAAGCACGGGCGCGATCACGTTCAAGTCGCCCATGCGGATACCAACGATCGCGATGCCAATGGCAAGCAGCGTGGCTAAACGTGGTTCGTCGGAGACGCCGAATCCTTTGCCCAGAAACTGAGGTACGAGCCGATCCCGCGCCATCGCTTGCAGAGTTCGCGGAGCACCCATGAGCGCACCCAAGGCGCTCGAAAGGGTCGCGCCCCAAATCCCGGCGACCACCGCGGCTTCCCAGCGCGCGAACTTCTGAATAATCGTGGTGTCGTACTTTAATACTTCCTGCGGAACTTTAGAGAGCAAAAGAATGGGGATTAAGAGATAGACGATATATCCCGCCAAAACCGCGCCCAGGGTCCCGATCGGCAAGGATTTCGACGGATTCTTAAGGTCGCCCGACATCGCCACTCCGGCTTCGATACCGGTGACGGCTGGAAAGAAAACCGCGAATACCGCCCAAAACGACACATCGGGCAGCGCCGCGGTCGGTGGCCGAGCCAGGGATTCCGCGGGGGCGGCGCCCAGGAAAAAAGAAACGAGAGAAACCAGAATGATCGCCAGGATCAGGAGCTGGGTTTTCAGGGCCGCGCTTGCCGAAAAATAGGCGACCACTCCCAAGCCAATGACGGATGCGATCGCGATCGTTTGCGTGGGTAGCTCGGGAAAAAAACCATGGACGCTTTCAGCGAAACCCGTGACGTAAAACGAAATCCCCAAGGCCTGCGCGAAAAAGAGGGGCAGCCCCACCGCAGCGCCCGCTTCGAGCCCGAAGGAGCGCGAGATCATATAGTAAGCGCCTCCGGCGCCGACCCGCATATTAGTCGCGATCGAGGAAATGGAAAGCGCGGTCAAGAAAGTGATCGAGGTACCCAGGGTGACGATCACGATGGTGCCGAGCAGTCCGGCCTGCCCCGCGACCCAGCCCAGGCGCAAGTACATGATCACGCCGAAGATGGTAAGTACGCTCGGGACGAACACCCCTTGGAACGTACCGAATAGTTTTCGCTGCGGCGCCATGGTTGTCATGCCTTCACCGCCGAGGGTCGATCCACGAGTTCAAATGGCTCGTGAACGTCTTGAATGCGGGTGTTCCGCAGGATAAAGCCCGGCAAAACCGTCACCACGACGGTGTAAACGATGAGGGCTCCAAAATAGATCGAAGGCAATCCGTAGACATCCCTAAGGATGCCGGCGATGACTAGCCCGAAAACCAGGGTGGGCATCAGCGCCAACGCGATCGGCTTACTGGCGGAAAAACTTTCGCCGAACGCACGCCAACGCGAGAAAGCAACCGAACCGAGCCGTAGCGCAGAAACCACGATCGCAAGTCCCAGCCCCAAACCGACCGCCGACACCGAGAAATGATCGACCGAAACGCGGCTCCCGGCGCGAAAAAAATAAAACGGCACGAAGAACGCGCTGAAAAGCTTGAGGGCGTGCAAGAGTTGATCGACGTCCATCCTGGGAAAGAGCGAACGAAAGCGCTGAACGGAGAGTCCGACAATAAATGCGCCGACCAGGTAGTAAGCGCCCAGCTTCTTCGTTAAGATGCCGGCCAGCACCGCCAGCGTCAGAAAGAAGCCGAATTCCGAGTGCTCCGCGTAGGGCGTCAGCATTCGGGAGACCAGCCGAAACAAAACCGGCATCGCCACCAGCATCAAGATCATGCCTAGGCTGGAAAGCGCCAGTGCGCGCGCCGAATGAGCCTGCAGTAAGACAAACATCAGCGCGAGCGCCAAAAGCTCGGTGGCAATGGCCTTGCTCTTGACCCAGAACTTCCCCTCTTCGCTCAAAGGCAGGGATTGGATGGAGTCCAGGATAAATCCTGCCGAAGGCGTCACGAGCGCCAGCGCGTAAAGAATGGACACGATCGGAGGAAGTCCGAACGTGAAGTAGATCGCCGCCGCCGCCAAGAGCATGACCACTCCGCGGGAAACGACGTGCAGCGCGATGGCCCGGCGACTTGACCATATTTCTTCCAGGTTCGCTTCTAGACCAGCGAACAGGAACAATGAATTGATGCCGAGGGCCGCCAAAAGCGCGATCGACGAATCGTCCTTGAACAATCCAAAGACGGCGACGGAAATGGCGCCCAACAAGAATGCCGTAATGCCCGAAGGGATATAGACTCGCTCCAACAACCTGGGGACGACGAAAAGACCAAAGATCAGCGCGACGTACCCAAATTCATCGATTGGATTCACGGAAAAAAACTAACACACCATGACGAGTTCGCGAAGGGTTTTAACGTCCCGGGGCGAGTTGATGCTGGACGTCCGCGATAGGCTCGCTAAACTCTTTCCCCAATAGGAGCAAACACCATGAGCCGATACGTAGAAGGATTCGTCATTCCCATCCCCCGCAAGAACCTCAAGGCCTACCAGAAAATGGCGGAATGGGGCCGGAAAGCCTGGATGAAGCACGGAGCGATCAACTACTACGAATGCGTCATGAGTGATTTCGTGAAGCACGGGCAAGGCTTCCGGAAAATGTGCAAACTGAAGCCAAGCGAAACCGCCATCTTCGCCTTCATCACTTACAAATCCAAAGCCCACAGCCGAAAGGTATTTCGGGGGGTGAAGATCGAAATGGAAAAATACGGAGCCCCCAAAGACATGCCCTTCGACATGAAGCGTTTCGCCATGGCGGGATGTAAGGTCATCGTCCACGCGGCCAAGGGGCGTTGACTTAGATTCGCATAAATTTCAGATTTAAGCCGTCAAATTATTGCAGTGCGCCATATCGCATGCTAGTCTACGGCGCATGAAGCACCTCACTTTCATTCTGCTGGCGTTGAGCGGCGTGGTCTCACAATCGGCCGCCGACCCCATTGAACCTTGTCAGCTGGTTTCCACCCGCGAGCGCGCGGCCAACCCAAATTGGATCTCCCAGCAGCCTGGATTTTCCTTCGACCACGCCCTACTGTTTCAAGATGGACGGCCCCGAATTAAAACCGAGGCCGGGAAAAACTGGAAACAAACCGGGAAATTCGATTCGCCCCTGTTTGCCTCCTTCGAAGAGGCCGAAGCCGATCTGGAGTGCGTAGTGCGCAACCACGCGGATCAGCTAAAGTCCAGGGTTTCAGCCCAGAACGGCAGAACTCTGAATGAAGAAACGGCGATGCCGGACATGTTTTTCTCGTTCAAAGACCACCAGGGAAACATTGTCGAAGGTTTCCATGACCAGCTCCGTCTTCACGTCACCTCCCAAACTGGACTCAACGCAGACTCCATCCGGATCAAGAGTCTCAATGTGGTGACCCACTATCCCGATCCCAATCAGCTCCAAAAGAAGACCCACCAGTGGACGATGGAGTTGGAGTGGGCGGTGGATACCCAAGTGAAGAGCGCCTACTTCGCCTACGACCGTAAAACCCGAAAAATCCTCGACGCCCGTACGCTTCAAAATAATTAGGGCGACTGCCCTTGTGTCCGCCGGGACCGGGTTTATTTTCCGTCAGTACTTCCCTAGCCACGGGTTAGCCCTAGATAGGGGGACCTCGTGAAGCAATTTCTTTGTTTACTTCTATTGGTGGGCTGCGCCCCTCCCCAGGATTTTACCCCACTGGAAGCTGAAGCCGAGCTATCCGGCGCGGAGGGGACCAATCTGCGCGTAGAATACCTTACGCCGGGGACGGGCTTCACCGGCCCCACCGCTCTCCCCCCGCCTACGGGACAGCCCAGCCAGCCCGGATATTCGCATCCGGCTATCGCGCGCTGGAACGTCGTGCCCCATCAGGATTTCACGGGAACCCTGCACGTAGGCGTGCTCGCTTTCCACTCGGAAGACATCGAAAGAGTTTCATTCTCCGTCGAAGGGGGTGCGTGGAAGTCGATTTCCCAGGTCAGCGTCAATCCGCAATCCCGTACCGAAGAATATTGGGTCGCGCTGAAAGCCGCCGACTTCCCAGACCGCCGTATCGAAGTACGGGCTATCGCCCATCCTCGCGTCGGTATCCCACGCCTCCTGCCCTCGCTCTACCTGAATGCCAATGCCCGGGGGGGCCTACCCCGCGCCATCAAATATGTCAGCCCTCAAGGTAACGACACCACGGGCAACGGTACTTCCAGTAACCCTTTTCGTTCGATCTCGCGCGCGGCCAAGGCGATCGAAGCCGAACATCGCAGCCTCCACCCCGATTTCGACGCCGGCGGAGGTACGATCTATCTCCTTCCGGGCAGTCATACCCTCGGAATGGGTTCGTGGAACGACGAAGTCCGGACGCAAAACCGATGGCTGACCATCGCCCGTCTTCCTTCGAGTCTCATTTCCCGGGTGAAGCTAGTCGATAACCCGAATTCCATGCCCTTGGGCATCCCCAAGGTCCGCTTCCTCACGCTCACGACCGAGCTGATTCGCCCGACCACGATTTTCCGCACCAAGAACCCCGGCGTGGAGCAAATCTGGTTAGACGGCATGCGCTTCATCGGGCGCGGACCTTTCACGGATCTCACTTGGGTGGATCCGGCATATCAAGCCCAATACGTGACGGAGACCAGCGTTGAATCCGCGATGGATGGATTCAAGCACGCCGCGCTTCAACGCAACGTCACGGCCAAAGACATCGGTGGCCATCCGTTCACCGGCACCGACCTCTTGGTGAACTGCACCATCGACACCCTAAACGGACCGAGCGACCCCGATCACCATCCTGACGTCTATCAGTTTTACGGACCCGAAAGCTCCCACGAAAACACGATCATATACGGGCTAAAGACCCGTGGAATTATTCATGCCCAAGGCATCTTCGCCGGCAATGGGATCGCGATCACGAACGTGGCGATCGTGAAGTCGCAGGTGAACAACCAGGTGACGAACGAGGCCGGCCGTGCCTTCTTGTTCATGGGCCCGACGAAAAATCTCGTCGTGAAGGATTCGGAGTTTACTGGGCCGGCGGCGTGGGAAGCGAGCTTCACCGCATCGCATGTGGTCTTGCAGAACACTCGCTTTTATTCCTATCCACAGGCGCAATACTGCCGCCTGCCCCCGGACCTGTCGGGGGTCATCAGCGGCGTAACGTACCGCTGTCCTTAGTCCGCTTCCCTATCTTTCTCCAGGATGCTGCGCTACACTTTTACTCGCAACCTATGGACGAGACGGATTTCGAAGGCACCCTGATCCTGGAAAAGCTCGCGGAAATCGGCGAAGTCGACGCGTTCTATGAGGCGATTGACGCGGACGACTTTGGGCGCGCGGAGTTGCTCTTGCGCCGAGCCAGGGTGGATTCGCGCACCATCACCCTCGTGCTCAGAAAAATGGCCGAGGCGGACGGGCAGCCCTAAATCTGAATTACGCTCATGCTCCGCCACTTCCCCTGCCGGAACCTTAACCACAATATGGACGTGGTCGTCATCGAGTAACCCACGGCGAATATCCAAGCGAGCTCTACGGCCCGATCGTATCCGCTGACCAGGTACGCGGGCAGCACCATCAGCGGCCAAGGCACGGTGAGCGCGACCAGGGAAACAAAACGGGTATCGCCGGCTCCCTTCAGGGCGAACGAAATATTCAGATAGATACTGTCAAAGATAGTGAACACGCCCACGACCTTTAGCAACGTGGGCACCAGCCGCGAAACCTCGGCCCACAGCGCGGGATTCTGCTCGTTCTTGAACCATGCGAGATAAAATTCCGGAACGAGCCAAAACGTGAGCGCGATCACTCCCATATAAATGGACGAGATTTTCACCCCGTCCCAGGTACAAACCGCCGCCCGGTCGGGACTCTTTTCGCCCATCCGTTGCCCCACTAACGTCAGGACGGCTTGGGCCACTCCCATGGTGGGCAGCACGGAAAGCATCATCACGGTCACGGCTATACTACTGCTGGCAAGCGCGGCCTCCCCGTTGTGCAGCCTTCCCATGATGATGAGAAAGACCGTAAACGCCAAACCCTCGAGCGCCCACTGGAGCCCACTCGGCAGCCCATATCTCAGGAACTGCCTAAGCAACGGCGGATTCCACCGCCGATCCGAAAACACGCGGTACGCGGCCTCGTTCTCGCGTCTGAATAGCCGCCATAGTCCGTAAAAGGCGCCAAAGTAAGTGGCGATCGCGGTCGCGTAGCCGGCTCCGGCCACGCCCAACCTCGGAAAACCGAAGTGACCGAAGATCATGGCGTAGTCGAGGATCACGTTGAAGATCAAGCCTACGAAGTTGATCTTCATCACCATGCTCGTTTTCCCCAAGCCCGTGTAAAATCCGCTGACCGCGGCAACAATCGCCGTCGGTAGGGCGGAGTAAGCCAGGGCGTTAAAGTATTCCACTTCCAACGCCTGGATGCTCGGGGCATGGCCGACCTTTTCGAAAAATCCCGCGGAGAAAAAATTGAACGCCAAAAAGAGGACGCCGCCGACCACGCTCACGTAAAGCGCCTGCCACAAGCAGGCACCGATCTTCTGATGTTCGTTTGCCCCGAAGTATTGGGCGACAAAAGTCGTGACGTAGCTGGCGGTTTGCTGAAGCAAGGCCATGGGGACCCAAAACACCCCCATCACCGCCATGGCGGCCCCTAACGCTTCAGTGGAGAAACTGCCCAGAAAGACCCGATCGATCGTGAGCTGGATGTTCCAAAAGCTATTGGCCACGATGAGCGGCCAAGCCATTTTCAAAAGCGCTTTCCAGCGCGTGAGTTCGGTCTGCATAGGAGATTGGATTATCGCTTAGGGCGTGAATAGTTGCCAACGGATACTGCGCTAGATCCCTACCTTCGGCCTAGGCGGCTTTCGGATCGGAGGCGGCGAGATAACGTCGGAGCGCGGCCTCCAGCGCCTTCCGATCCACGGGCTTCGTTAGAAAATCGTTCATCCCCACGGTGTTGCACTTCTCTCGGTCCTCCACGCCCGCGTTTGCGGTGAGGGCAACGATCGGAATCGCGCGATTGAGCGTCGAGGATTGGCGGATGAGCCGGGTAGCCTCGTAGCCGTCCATGTCGGGCATCTGACAGTCCATCAGGATGAGGTCGAACGGAGCTTCGCGAAGCGCGTCGAGCACTTCGTTACCGTTGGCCACCAGGTGATATTTGCAGCCCAACTTTTCGAGCATGCGGGCAATCACCAGCTGATTGGTAGGATTGTCCTCAGCTACAAGCACCCGTCCCTCGAGCGGCTTCGTGGAGCTCGCTACCGTCGACGGCTCCCCGGAAGGAGAATGCGCGATGGCCTGCCCCGTACGGAAGGCAAACTCCACCCGGAAGGTGGTGCCCACCCCGAGCATGCTTTGGAAGCCGATCGTGCCGCCCATCAGCTGAACGATACGCTTTGAAATCGAAAGCCCAAGACCGGTACCGCCGAACTTCCGGCTGGTGGATTGCTCCGCCTGGGAAAACGCTTCAAACATGCGGCTCTTAGCTTGGTCCGGAATCCCAATTCCGGTGTCCGTCACCTCGAGGCGCATGATCGTGCGGTCCCCCAGCGCCCGTAAATTCAAGCGGATCAGCACGCTGCCTTGGGGTGTGAATTTCAGCGCGTTGGACACCAGATTCGAGACCACTTGGCCCAGCCGCCCGCTGTCGCCGATCACACGGTGGCCGTAGGTATCGGCGTCGAATCGAAAATAGATGTTTTTACCTTTCGCCGCGAGTTCAAACGGTTTCAGTATTTCCCGAAGCGTTTCGGCGACATCGAACTCGACTTCCTCGAGCTGCATTCGTCCAGATTCGATTTTGGAAAAATCCAAAATATCGTTGATCAGGCTGAGCAGCGTCTTACCCGAGTTAGAAACCGTATGCACAAGCTCTTGTTGCTCTTGACTGAGCTTTGTCTCCATCAGCAAGCTGCTCATGCCGATCACTCCATTCAGTGGGGTTCGAATCTCGTGGCTCATCGTCGCCAAAAAATCTGACTTTGCCCGGGTGGCGGCCTTCGCGTCATACAAAGCACGTTCTAACTGGTCCATCGACTTCAACCGATCGACCTGAAGCCTCGCGGCCGATCGCAACAGGAACCCGCATAGCGCGGAAAAAAACAAACTGAGCGCGAAAATAGTATGCGGGGCCGCGGAACTCCGGCTATCGACAAACGCGGTCGTCGGGATAGCCACCACCTCCCACCGCGCCAGCCCCCAAGCAATCTCCAGTCGATCGGCGAAACCGACCACCGCCGGCGTGCGACCGTCCTCGCTGAAAACCCGGCGGCCACCTTCTTGTACCTGTAAATGGAAGTCTTGGGAGATCGGACGTTGGGCGAAAATATTATCTGTTTGTAGGGTAGCATAAGCCGCTCCCGCGAATTCTCCCCCGGGGAACAAAGCAACTGGCAGAAGGTGTCCAAATCCCCCTGAACGAAGCTCGACCGTTCGGCTCAGGGTCGGGATCCGATTTTCCCGCGCCGCCATAAAAGCGTCGCGCCGCACGTCCTCACCCGATTGGTCAAAACCGCTTACTTGATGTCGCAGCTCCGGCGGATAGGACCAGATCACCTTAAAGTGAGAATCGGTGATGCCGATCCGCTTTAACACCGGCAGGCCCGCCAAGTAGTTCTTACTGTCCAGCTCTAAGTAGCGCTGATTTTTCGTGCCTAGAAACTCAACTCGATCGGCGTATCGCTGCATTGCATAGGTGATTTGCTTCAAATACTCGAGGATCTCTTCCTTATGCTTATTGTTCGCGTTCTCCACGGCAGTACGTATCATTCGCGCTTCCTGAGCCAATAAATGCTGCCAGACCAGGACCGAGAGGAAAAGCATCGAGGAAGCCACCACGGCCGGAAGGAAGTGCTCGGTAGAAGAAACCGATCGCCGTAATCGTGTAAAAATATCTAAGGCCAGCCATACGCCTAGCAGGGCAAAGCCCAACGCCGTCGGTGCGGACATCCGCGCGTAGGACGCGATATCCGCGCCATCTGCAAAACGAAAACCAAAAGCCAGCAAGGTCACGAGCCCGATTGCCGCGACCGCGGACGCGGCGAGCGCGGCGAGTACCGATCGCCACGACACCGGCCGATTCGTCGCGCGTATCTCCCGGCTGACGAAATAACCCGCCAATCCCAGCAAACAAAATGCACCGGCTGAGTTCGGCGCCATGCGACCTGGGTGGCCATCCACCGTGGACGAGATGGCCCGACGGAAAAGTTCGTCGATACCAAAATTCACTCCGAACACATATTCAATGAGCGTAAGTCCACCTAAGGCACCTACCACGATCGAGAAGCTCGCTACCACGCGGTGCCGGAACCGTCCGGTCCAACCGACAAACCCCGCTGAAAACAACAATCCCAAAGCGGTGTTAAACTGCATGCGGGACCAAAGCGCGAATGGATATCCAGCGTCGACGGAATTCCAGCCCGCTAAGACCGGCACCGTGAGCAAAACCACAGTCATCGCAACCGCCCAGCGGATATACTTTCCTGATTGAGCCTCGAGCGCCATCAGCTGCTTATCGGCGGAATTACAACGAAACCAGAGAACGCGGACTTATCTAGATCCAACGGCGACGAAAATTCGACGGTCAGCCGCCAGTTCACGTAGCCGAGCCACCAACTTCGGCGAGAACACCCCCTGGAGCGCTGGGGCCTCGTTTGGCGCACTCACTTGCGCCAAATGCTTGACGGCCGACCGGACAGCCACCTTGCCTCCCGAGGTCCCATGTCCTGGAGAAATAGGCACCCAAACATCAAAGCAAACAACCCTAGGCGAGTGGTCCACCCGGGTAAACGAGTGAAAGCTATCGGGGGCTTCAGAGTAGACGTAATTGAGTGATTCATCGACCATTTCCTCTGAGACCAGATTAAGCCCTGCTTCTTTGGAGAGAATGGAAGCGATGTGTTGATTTCTTAATGCTAGAAAAACTAATGATTTCCGTATTTTCGCTCAAAATAAAAAGTACCGAAGGGAACCGAGGAAAGCACCATGCAGATCAGCAGAAGTCTCCCCGGCCAACTCCGCGCCCCCGAGAGATTGAAGGCTGCGAAGACATAAGCAAGAAAGAGCACGCCGTGAATGGCTCCCACCCATCGTACCGCGGCGGGCTCGCCCGCCAGATACTTCAGCGGCATGGCCAAAAAGAATAAAAGCAGGAGTGAAATCCCCTCCATGCGCCCGATCCAGAGGAAAGAAGAAGGCCAATTCACACGTGAATTCATCGACTCTCTGAATGCGCCGACCGCTAAAATTTGTCCATGAAAAATCGCCGCGTCAGTGGGGACCTAGGCTGGGGTTTTATCACCGAGGGCCCATGCCGAGCGTGCTTTGGTTTACACTAATAGCGATCTGGGGAGGATGGGCGCTTCCCGCCGTCAGCCAGGCCGCCGTAGGTTGCGGTCAACCGGCGCAAACCTATCTCTCCCTACGCCTTGAGACCGACTCCAACGGTCCCCAAACCTTCTCTCTCCACGATACGACGGGCCGAAGAAATCTCCCAATCGTTTCGACGCGGGATCCGCTCGCGATTACACAGCTCGAAGCGAATGTCCGCTTCCGTAAAGTACCGAATGGCGTAAACGCAGAAGTCACCTTGCGGAATCCTGAATCAATGCCCCTCGCCCTCGGCAGCATCCGCATCTCCGGCATTCAACTCCCGCGTGAGATCAAGGTCGTGGACGTAGGGGGTTATGCGAACGCGCGCCCGAAACGGGCCCAGACTTCCGCAACCCAGCCTTTTTACTTGGCCTCCGAATGGGAGTACCCCAATCATGCTTACAGCCCGGTCCAGGTCATCTCGAGCGACACTTATCACTTTGCTACGAGCTTGCTCTACCCGCTTTTGGAATACCGTCATCCCGTTTCAGTGTTGCTCTGGTGGCTAGATGGACGGCAGTGGGTGATGGACTACGTGCTCGAGGGAAACCTCGCCCCGGGGGAAACGCGAAACTATGAAATCGCGCTTCGTGTAATCCCGGTGAACAAGCCATGGATTCATGGCTTACGCCCCTACCGGGACTACTTTCGTGAAAAATACGGGTCCGTGCGCTACGAACGCGACGGAGATCCCGTGCTCCCGTTCATGATCGCGGAACCTGGCCACATTGATGTGCAAAACAATCCCCGCGGATTCACGTACGGCCCCCGGCGTCCGGACCGCAGAGGTTGGTTGGGCTGGAGTAATCATCTGCGCGAGCAAGAGCCACTCGGCTATCATCGGACTATGCTTTGGGCTCCCTCTGGTTTATTTGATCGATCGCCTTACAACTATCCGTTTCAGTTTGCCTCCGGAATGTTCTTTACTCCACTCATGAACGCGACTGCCTCACTTCTGCGAGCGGCGAGCGAAGCCACGCAAGTTTCTTTGGGGCTATGGTGGGGACGATCGACTCAAATCATGCGCACGTGGAATCCCACGGAAGTCACGCCCCTGAATCTGACCGATCCATCTACGACGGCGGCAGCGTTTCGGGAAATGGACATCGCATACTATGAACTTGGCGCCCGTGAGATTGGACTGGACGCCTATTGTTACCAGCCTCCCGGCGCAAACGGGGTGGATTGGCCTTGCTTCCGTTGGCTAGAAATGCTGCGATCGCGATACCCCGAAGCGCGTTTCATCACCGAAGCCCGCCAATCTGATTTAATGCACCTTCTCTCCCCTACGTTCTATTTCCGCGGCGGACAAAGCGCCGAACGCTGGCCAACGGAGCCGAACCGAATCGCAGATCTCGTAGTGCCGGGCCATGAATCGTGGGTGGACGTAAGCTACCAGATGTCCCAAAGCGATCGCTTTCGCTTGGCCGCCGACGGGTATACGATCGTGCTTTTCGCCGACGGCGAACCCTCCCATCGAAAATACCGTGCTTCCCGAAGCTGGCGGAAAACGATCCCGAGCGATTTACGCGAATGCGATTAGACGCCTCCCATCCCCTCGTGAACAGGTGTGGACATTTTTTTCTGAGCAGAAGCCAGCTTTCCTCATCGCGAGTCGTCGATTGGGTCGTGCCAATTCGTTTAAACGGCACTCCCGCCCGACGAACGTAGCGTCAGCTGTTCGTCTGCTTGATCCTTAGGCAGCGGTGAGCCACGATCTTCCATCTGCCTTCGCACAAGCCAGTTCAAGCTGGCACCCCCCTTGCTCCTTTCGTGCTCAAGAGAGAGATCAAAGATGGGCAAAATCTTGAGACGTGCGCTCTTTGCGCAGATTTTTGTGTATGTTTTTGTGAACAACGTGCAAGCGAACTGGGACTTCGGCGGTATGTACGGACCCGGCTATTCCAATCCCGCGACAAACGCGGAAAGCTGTCCAGCCGGATATGCTCCTTCCCAGGTATTTGGAACTCCCGGTCTTGATCGGGCGATTTACCTTTGCCAACGTTCCGCGGGCGCGGCCCCGTTCTTTGACTTCGGTGGTATGTTCGGCTACGCAAACGGCGCGGGCAACACTCCGTGGGGAAACTGGATCGGAGAAAGTCGGGCCTATCCCAACCCGGCCACAGGCCGCGAATCGTGTCCGGACGGGTTCATGAAACGACAGATCCTCGGAACCAGCGGCTTCGACTGGCCAGTGTTCTATTGTTATCGCCCCCATATCCCTGCGACCGCGTCTTTGGACTTTTCGGGTTACGATTTCGGCGGAGTCTTTGGAAACCGGCAGGGTGGTGCCTACCCTAACCCGGCGATCGGTACCCCCAGCTGCCCCATAGGCTTTTCCATGTGGGCCACGCTCGGTACCGTAGGCAAGGATCACTCGCTAAAATATTGCGTACGCTCGCGATCACTTGCCGCCTCCGTGAGCCAACTCAATACCTTGTACTTCGTAGCGAAAAATGGGAACGACGCGTGGAGCGGGAGACACCCTGCGCCGATAGGTAATCCCGTCAACGACGGTCCCTTCGCGACGCTTGAGCGCGCGCGTGACGCCATTCGCGCGCTCAAAGCCGAAGGCACGCTCACGCGTCCCGTTAAGGTAGTGGTGCGGGGCGGAGACTACCTGCGTACTTCTGTCTTCGCGCTTTCCAGCTTGGACTCCGGCTCGGATTCCTATTCCATCACTTACCAACCTTATCCCGGCGAATGGGTGCGCTGGACCGGCGCCAAATCCATTAGTGGCTTTGAACCCTCTCCGACAAATCCCGCGATCTACCAAGTGCGCGTACCCGAGAGCGTCTATCCCGAAGATTTCCGCTCCCTCTTCGTCAACGGTCGTCGGGCAATCCGCTCGCGTTTTCCCAACGTGGGCTGGCTCCCCTCGCTCGGCCCGCTCGATGCGCCCAACCAAGCTCGCGGACTAAAGTACCGACTAGGAGCCGTGCCCGCATTGAATGTGATCCCCGGAAAGACCGAGCTCGTCACCAACAACGAATGGATGCAATCGCGCTACGTCATCACCCAAATCACGGGCACGTTCGCCAAAGTCATGGGCGATCCGGGAACCTCGCCGGCCTTCAACTACAACGCCTTTAACTGGTTCGGGCCCGCGCGTTTTTATCTCGAAAACTCGCTAGCTTTCCTGGATAGTCCTGGCGAATGGCATTTCGATCCTGCTTCCCGGACGCTCTCGTATTGGCCCCGCACGGGCGAGGATCCCACGACGATGCAAGTACTGGTTCCCATTTTACGTGAATTCGTCCTGATGCAAGGCAATGGCAACCCTCCCTACCAATTCGTTTCCAATCTGAACTGGGAGAATATGACTTTTCAATACTCCGACTGGGGGTTTAATCCCACGACGGGCGCCCCCGGAAGCCAAGCCGCGGCGGCCGCTGGACAAGAGCGCCCCGTTTCCTTCAGCTTCGCGCGCCAGATCGGATTTCGTCGGAACGTGATTCGTGGGGTCGGAGGTGGATACGCGATCTACGGGTACGGTCGGGACTTGAAGATCGAGCGCAATGAAATCACCGACGCCGCCGGCGGCGGCGTCCAAATCGGAGGTGGCAATAGCAACGACGTTTCAATCGACAATGTAATCTCTGACAATCGTATCCATCATTTCGGGCACGTGTACCGCGAAGGCGTGGGCATCGCCGCTCTCATCACCGATCACGCGACCATCAGCCACAACCAAATTCACGATGGCCCTTACAGTGGCATCTCGGTGGGCTGGCGTTGGCGACCCGAAGTGACTTCTGCGCGCAGTCAGGTCATCGAAAATAACCGTATTTTCCGCGTGATGCGCGAACTGCGGGATGGCGCCGGCATCTACACCTTGGGTACCCAGGCGGGGAGCATTATTCGAAAAAACATCGTATTCGACGTGCGTAAGCTCGATCCGCAGCTTGAAGCCAATTGGCTCGATTTCGGGGGGATGTGGGGGCACACCGTCGGGGGCGCGCCGATCGTGAATCCTGCCACGGGGCAAGCCAGCTGTCCAAGCGGCTATACCGCAACCGCGGCGGCAGGGACTTACAACCAAGATCACGCGCTCTACTACTGCCAGCGTCCGCACGTGCCCGGGGTCGCATCCCTCTACGACTTCGGCGGAATGTACGGCTACGGATGGAGCAACGGGCAAGTCGTAATCCACCCCAACCCCATTACCCGCACAGATCGTTGTCCGACGGGTTACCTCGCACATCAAGCGCTCGGCACCCAAAATCTCGACTGGCCGCTTTTTTACTGTTACCGCCCGTCGACGCCCACCCAGGTGGCCGATTTTCAGTTCGGAGGAATGTACAGCCGCGGCCATCAAAGCGTCTATGTAAACACGATCACCCAAACGGAAGGATGTCCTCACGGATATCAAGCGGCGCAAGCTTGGGGAACCGCCAATCTGGACGCCGCCCTTTACGCCTGTTGGATTCCGGCCCAGGGTCAAGCCGGCATCTACTTAGACGAAGCTTCCGAAGGCTTCCTCGTGCGCGATAATCTCGTTTACGGCGTCGGACGCATGGCGATGAACCTACATCGAAGTATCGGCAACGGCATCACGAACAATATCTTCGCAGAATCCGGGCAGTACGGACTGAATGCCAGCGCGAATATCATACCCGGCCTAGGCTTTATCCCTTCCGGCAACTGGTTTACCCATAATATCGTATACTCATCGGTCAAGGAAAGTCGGCCCGTGAACTTTGAAAGCGATCACTCTCTGATTGGCTACGCCGATTTCAACGCCTACTTCTCCTTCGACCTGCCGACCTCGCAAACCTATGTCGATGAGATCCGCGTGAAAATGGACTCGGGCCACTCACTTGCCATCGAGCCAGGATTCGTCGCGCCCGCACAAAATAACTTTATCCTCCCCGCGAACGCTCCGGCGGTCGTAGAGGCGGGATTCGTTCCCATCGCGTTCGGAGTCGTCGGCCCACGTGATTGAATTCAATCACGATCAGCTCTACAATACCGGAAATGGGCAAACTTCTCCTCGGACTCTTTGCCGGGACTATCGTCTACCTGTGCTACCAGTCCGGGTGTGCCTGGACCCGGGGCACCCCGCGGATCACCCGCATCGAAACCCGTGCGCTAGACGCATCGGCCGATCCCGCTCAAGTTCCCCTTTCGGGCGAAACAACGATTCCCCTCTCCGTTCCCGATGCAAATCTGCAAGCCCAACCCGTGGCCACGTATCGAGTCGCCGCGCGCGTACTTTCCACCCGTACGTACTACATGGAATGGCAACGCCACATCAGCCCCGTCGACGTTGCCCTGGGTTGGGGGAAACTCGCGACGCCCTCCCATGACTCGGGCCTTCGGTTCGATCACGGCGAGCGGTTTTACCACTTTTACATCGACCCGGGAGCCTCGTTGAACAGCTCGGAAGTTTACCTCCTTTCTTCCAATCACCATCTTGTTCCCGCCAACCGAAACATAGATCGAGCAATCCGACGCCTTTCCGTCGGCGACCTCGTCGAACTCGAAGGCTGGTTAGTCAACATTTCCGGCACGCGGCGGCACCAAGAATTCCAGTGGAACACGAGCCTACGGCGCGACGACCAAGGCGGCGGTGCCTGCGAAATCCTCTACGTGAAGCACGTTCGCGTCGGCAACCAGGTGTACGAGTAGCGCCCTTCCCGGTTCCCAAAACGATCTTGTCCGAAAATGGCTATTTTTTTCAGGGGGCTTGGCGTATGGTCCGCCGTATGTCGAGCATTCGCTCCGTCCGCGACCCCCTTCACGCCCGCTACTACGCCGCCATGCGCGCGCGGGACGTCCGCTTTGACGGCAAGTTTTTCGTAGGCGTGAAGACGACTGGAATCTACTGTCGCCCCGTGTGCCCTGCCCGCCCAAAGCGGGAGAATGTCGAATTTTTTTTCACGCGGCGCGCGGCCGAGCGGGCAGGCTACCGACCCTGCCGACGGTGCCGACCGGAGACCCGGCCGCACTCACCGGCTTGGGTGGGCACAAAGGCGGTGCTTCAACGTGCGCTCAAGCTACTGGAAGGCGACGCGGCGTTGGAAATGTTGGAACTGAACGAGGACCAATTCGCGGCCCGCTTCGGTATGAGCGCGCGGCATTTGCGCCGGCTGTTTAACGCCGAATTGGGCCGAACCCCAAAGCAGGTGGCCTTCTCGCATCGACTGGCGCACGCCCACCACCTGGTGACCACCACGGTACAGCCGATCACGGAAATCGCGTTAGCGGCGGGCTTTCGCTCGATTCGCCGTTTCAACGACGCGTTCAAAGCGCGTTACCGTCAACCCCCATCCGCCCTAAGGAAAATAAAATGAAACAATTGAGCCATCGCTATGACTCCCCGGTTGGCCCCCTCTTTCTCGTGGCGACCGCGAAGGGACTTTCTGGAATCTACTGGCGGCGACCGCGCGGAGCGGGAAGCGACCTCCGCGAGCCAACCGATCGACGCGACTTGGCCGGCGCGAAGCGGATATTGGCGCGAGCCAAGCGACAGCTTGGCGAATATTTCGCGAAGAAACGGAAAAATTTTGATCTCCCCCTCCACTTCGCGGGCGGCACCGTTTTCCAGCGTAAAGTCTGGGCCGAACTGGCCAGGATCCCCTACGGCCGGACGGTCTCCTACCGGGACCTTGCCCGAAGAATTCATCACGAACGAGCGGTGCGTGCCGTGGGGTCAGCCAATGGGCGCAACCCCTTTTCTATCGTTATGCCCTGTCACCGCGTCATTGCCTCAAATGGGACGCTGGGAGGCTACGCCGGGGGGTTGAAGGCAAAGTCGCGCCTCTTGGCGATCGAGCGCCTTAAAGCGAGAAAGCACTAGAAAGCGGGTTATGCGTGCCGAGGTCCCCGGAAGTCGAGCTTCGTCTCCGGCGCAGGCAGAATGACCTATAAGAGGAAACGCCATGAAAGCCCCGTATCTCGCCGCCGCCCTAGTCCTGCTCCTTGGCCAAGCATGCACGCTGGGTCTGCCCATCCAGCAACGCTCGCCCGCTGGCCGGGCGGCAAACACCCTGCTTTACTGGTCATCTTACGCCGTCGGACCGCAGGACCTGGACTTCGAGATCCAAAGCCAAGGCAGCTACCGCCTGGAGAACCGGCCCGACGCGGTATATGGGTTCCGCTACCGCGACGCCGTCGACGCCGGCCAAATCCGGGACGCGCTCGAAGTCCGCACGACCTGGCAAACCGGGGTCACCCTGGACGTCCACGCGGACGAAGGCGAAGTATTTCTCAAATTTGAAAAGAGTCCCCCCGGGTTCGGCGAGGCTTGCGTCAAGATGCTGTACGCCCCGACCATTAAGCTCGACATCTTTCCCGGCGATTACAACGAAGACCGGGTAGTCGACGATCGGGACGCCGTCGGCTTTTATAAATTCTATGATTTCATGTTCGTATGGGAGTCGGCCGCGGCCGAGTTTGACTTCAACCATGATGGAAAAGTAGATGACGCCGATTTTTCGTCTTTCGGCGCCATCTACAACACCATGATTTACGAAGGTGAGACGCTGGACTGCGATTACGCCAGGCCGTGATCCAATAAAAAAGCCCCAACCCGCTCGCGCGGGCCGGGGCTTTCAGATTCTAACTAATGCCGGAAACTAGTAACGATAGGTATTCGGCTTGTAAGGGCCTTCGATCGGCACGTGAATGTACTTCGCCTGATCTTCACGCAACACGGTGAGCTGGGCGTTGAGCTTCTTGAGCTGCAAACGCGCCACCTTCTCGTCCAGGTGCTTCGGCAGCACGTGCACGCCGAGCGGGTAACGGTCGGGATGCGAGAACAATTCAATCTGCGCGATCGTCTGGTTCGCAAACGAGGACGACATCACGTAACTTGGGTGGCCCGTGCCGCAACCGAGGTTCACCAGGCGGCCCTTGGCGAGCAGGATGATGCGGTTGCCGTTCGGGAAGATCACGTGATCGACCTGCGGCTTGATCTCTTCCCACTTGTACTTCTCGAGCGAGGCAACGTCGATTTCGTTGTCGAAGTGGCCGATGTTGCAGACGATCGAGTTGTTCTTCATCTTGATCATGTGGTCATGGGTGATGACGTGGAAGTTGCCGGTCGTCGTCACGAAGATGTCCGCCTTGTCGGCGGCGTATTCCATGGTGACCACGCGATAACCTTCCATCGCGGCTTGCAGCGCGCAGATGGGATCAATTTCGGTGACCCACACCTGGGCCGAAAGGGCGCGCAGGGCCTGGGCCGAGCCCTTACCCACGTCGCCGTAACCGGCGACGACGGCGATCTTGCCCGCTACCATCACATCGGTCGCGCGCTTGATGCCATCGACCAGCGATTCGCGGCAGCCGTAGAGGTTGTCGAACTTCGACTTGGTCACGGAATCGTTCACGTTGATGGCGGGGAATTTCAGCTCACCGCGGGCGTGCATCTGGATCAAGCGGTGGACGCCCGTGGTGGTTTCCTCGGTCACGCCCTTAATCTGGGAGAGGCGCTTCGAGTACCAGGTCGGGTGAACCTTCAGCTTTTCCTTGATGGCCGCGAACAGGATCGTTTCTTCTTCGGAAGTCGGCTTAGCGAGCACCGACTGGTCCTTCTCCGCGCGCGCGCCTAGGTGCAGAAGCAGCGTCGCATCGCCGCCATCATCCAGGATCATGTTCGAGTGACCACCATCGGCCCATTCGAAAATGCGGTGAGTGTATTCCCAATAATCCTTCAACGACTCGCCCTTCACGGCGAAAACCGGCACGCCAGTCGCGGCGATCGCGGCGGCGGCGTGGTCCTGGGTCGAAAAGATGTTGCACGAAGCCCAGCGGACTTCCGCACCCAGCGCGGTGAGGGTTTCGATCAGCACCGCGGTCTGGATGGTCATGTGCAAAGAGCCCGTGATGCGCGCGCCCTTCAGCGGCTTCTTCGCGGCGAACTCCTCGCGGATGGCCATCAAGCCCGGCATTTCAGTTTCCGCGATCTTGATTTCTTTGCGACCCCAGTCGGCGAGTTTAATATCAGCAATGACGTAGTCTTGCTTGGACGTAACCATGGAAGGTGACTCCTCTAGTAAAACCAGCTGGAAGTGAGTGGGAGGGGCTCTCTCACCTGCTTCTCGTGGCTGGCACGATGGTTTAGGTGAGCGCCGTTAATACCGGGAATCCGAGCCTAGGGCGCCGTCGCTTTTAATCGCGGGCTGCCTCGCAACGCTCCTCGAATTCCTCTCCATTATACACATTTTCGGGGGCTTCGGCACCCCTGATTTTATCCCCCGCTATCGCCGCGATACGCCGTAGGTTTTGACAAACGGAGGAGGCCCGGCGAGTATAGGCCCATGCGAAGACTCTTTTTTCCCTTAGTTTTCATGATGGTTGCCTTGCCTGCCCGGACAGCCGAACCCCTTCCCGGCCCGACCGACGCCGAAAACCGCGCCATCTGCACGGGCACCGTCGGCGAAATCCGCAAAGCCGGTTTCGAAGAGATCAACGGCCACGTGATTCGCCTCGTGGGCAGCCTCAAGGGACACGCCATCAAGCTCGACCAGCACACTTATCTGCACCAAAATCTACGCGGCAGCCCCTATCGGCTGAGCTGCTACACGATGGGCATCGAGCGAAAAGGCAGCGCAAACACCCAGCTGTTGCTCATGCGTGGGACCTCCGTGGAAGAACTCTTCGCCGACGCCGATGGCGTGGATTTCAATATTGAAAAAGGCGTGCTCGTGCAGGAGGAACCCGACACCTCCCGCTTCGCCTTCGAGGGCGCGAAAAAAGTCACCCAATACGAACTGGACACGGCAAATAAGAAATTCAAAGCGGTCCGCAGCTGGCAAACCAGTACGTATGCCGAAACCCTGGCGGCGATCAAAGGGCTGATGACCAAACCCACCCCAAGTAAGACCGAAGAAGCCATCAAGAAAATCCATGCGCTGGAGAAGCGTCCGGACGGCCGCACCGATTACACCTTCACGATTCTAACCGAGGTCTATCCGCTTTTTGAAAGCTCCATCAAATCGAACCCCAAGCGCGCTTCCGAGTTATCCAGCGCGCTCGGTCTAGGTGCGATGACCCAAGTTGCCGATCTCTTTAAGGCGCGGCACCAGGGCCAGGTGCGGGCGGTGCACGCGCAGATGCTCAATGATTTGGGGTACTACCTGATGCAGGCGGGGGAAGTAGCGGTGCCCGAGGAGCTGTTTGAGCTCGTACTGAGCGAGTTTCCGGGAAGAACCGAAACCCACCACAATCTGGCGGATCTTTACCTGAAAAGCTCGCGCAAACCACAGGCGTTGGTGCACTTCTACATCTATGAAAAACAGATGCACGCCTTCTACCCGGGCCGGAAGTTTGGGTTACCCAGCGGCGTGGCAAAGTCACTGCGGGACCAACCTCCCGCGCCGAGCGCCGACGAGCTCAAGTATTTTCTCGCGTTCAACGAGCTCACCCTCGAAGGCAAATCCTACCTGAATTTTACCCGCCCACCTCTGCTCGCGGGCCCTTACGACGACCAGCCCGCACGCCTCAAACTCAACCGTCCGGTGGCCGTCATGGGAATTCCTTACGACCCCAGCGAACCCGTTAGCCTGATGAAGGTCGGAGAAGCGCTAGAACCATTCAAATTGAAGCTGGCGGAGAACTTCACCCTCACCGGCGTAAAGTTCAAACGCGGGACCTGGATCCAACGGACTGAAAACGCCGGTTGGAGCGGCGAGCTGGCCGACGACCAAACGGTGGCGGGGTATCCCCTCAAAGGGGGAACCAAGGTGTGCCTAGGCCTGGACGGCAAACCCACCTCTTTCACCGCGCTCAAGGATCTCGAAATCCAGGGCTTTAAAGCCAAGGCGGGCGGGAAAATCACGCTTACCCAGCCGAAGGATTATTCCCTTTGCGGGGTCCCGACGCTGACGCTGGCCGAACCCGTGAAAGCGGGCGCGCTCACGCTGCCGGCCGATACGGAAGTAAGTTTCGTCGGTGAAAACCTCCTGCCCGAGGCAAGCCGCATCGCCGATAAACGTCTTTCCCTCTATTCAGATCGCCCCCTTACGTGGCAAGGCAAGTCCCTGCGCGGCCTGATCTTGGCCGAACCCGGCATGAAGATTTACGCGGGTGAGTTAGCCGAAGCCTGGACCGACCCCCAAGGAAAGCTATGCCCCGCCAAGGCGAACTGGCGCCAAACCCGGGACGCCGGCGAGCGTTGCGAAAAATAGAGAAACGAGGTATCCCCGCGCCATGTACTACGAAACGACCCAAGGCATCGAAGTCGAAGTTCGCCCTGAATACCTCCCTGGCGAGTCTTCACCGGCGGAGAGCCGCTTCATTTTCGCCTACCACATCACGATCAGCAATCGGGGCGAGACTGAAGTCCAGCTCCTGAGCCGGCACTGGATCATCACCGACGGCAAGGGCGAGGTACATGAAGTCAAAGGGCCGGGCGTGGTGGGCCAACAGCCAAAGCTGAAGCCCGGCGAAAAGCACGAGTATTCTAGCTTCTGTCCGCTGCCGACGCCCACTGGCAATATGCGCGGCACGTTTCAAATGGTGAACAACCTGGGCGCGCAGTTTAACGTCAAGATCCCCCTGTTCTTCTTGCGCGATCTGCGCAACATGCACTAGTCCTCGGCGGCATCCACCCAGGGTCAGGAAGACCTGACCTCATGCTCGAGCGAACTCGACGGCGCCCCAAAAATACGAGGACGCCGTCGAGCTGGCCCGCACTATGGCAACCGGCTATTCTGAATAGGTGCGTGAACCCGCGGTTCCGCGGGAACCTCGGGTGACCGATCGACGCGAGTTATTCGAGCCGCCGCCGCGCGACGATCCGTTTAAGCCGTCCGCGTACACGCGCAACCCTCGTCGGGGACCTTCGTCGCGCCGACTCCGCCGACCAAAGCTCTCTCCTTCGCTGCCATGCCCGCTAGAGCCCCACTGATCAAGATCGCGATACTCCCGTTCGTCGATCCCGTAACCACGATCGTTGTAGTCTCGGTTGTCGCGCATGGTCCCACCGAAGCTGCGTTCGCGATCGTTGTATCCGGAGTAATCGCGCCGAGGATAGTCGCCTTCGGGGCGTTCCCTGGACATCCGGTTCCTATCACCATATCCACGATCATACGCCTCATCACGATCCTCCAGATAGCGGCGTTCGGAGGAAAATCCCGGCTCGCGATCCATCATCCCCTGATGCCGATCGTTGAGGTCACGACGGCCGGAAATTCCTTCATACTCCCAACTCCGACCTTCGCGCCTCTGACCAACGGCACGCGCCGACGTCGAGCGGCGTTGTCCGCGCGATGAGGGCCCACGACGCGCGCTTGTTTTCTTCTTCTTCGATTTCATAGTGATCTCCTTAAGTAATGCGGTTGAGGTTCGCGTCGAGATAAAGCAATTGCGGTGCCAGGTCAGCTTAAGCAGATCCGGGGCAGATCAAGCCTGGGCGGCTTGCGTGAGCCGAAATTGGCGAAGTTCGTGGCATGCACGCACATTCAAACCATCACGCATGCTTCTTCACCGCCACGGCCCTGGCATTTATTCTGCAACTTCACCGTGAGGAGGGCTAAATATGCCAAGAGGAGACAAATCGAGTTATACCGACAAGCAGCGACGTCAAGCTCATCACATCGAAGAGAGCGAGCGAAAGCTCGGCCGCTCCGCGAAGAGGGCCAAGCAGATCGGCTACGCGACCGTGAATAAACGGGACGGCGGAGGAAAGAAAACCGGCTCGGGACGGTCCTAACTAACGAGCTTCTTGCGTATCTTGACGTAGGCCAGTGCGCAGAAAATCAAGCTCTGTAGAACCAAGGCCGCGCCGCTGGGCAGACAAGCCGAAACAAGATCACGCTCCCAAAAGATGGCCTGGGCCATCCGCACGCCGTGAATCAGCGGAAAAAACTCCGCCACGACCCGGACGGGCGCGGCCATCTGTTCAATGGGAAAGAAAATTCCCGACAAAAAATAAAGGGGCGCGATAATAAAGGAATACACGGACTGGAACTGGTTGATGTTCCGCACCAGCGCCGTCGCGAGCAACCCCATCGCCCCGCAGGGCACCGCCACCAGAAAACCCACGCCGAAAAGCGCGGGAATAAGCCACGGATTGCTCATCATGCCGAAAAGCGCGAGCACCACGGCCACGCCAAGCGACATGATTCCTCCCTTTAGCCCGACCCAAAACATCTCGCCAATGACCACCTCCTTCACCCCGATCGGGGTCGTAAGCATGGCCTTAAAGACATTTTCAAACGTCAAGCGCACGTAAAATCCGTAACTGCTCTCGAAGAAGGAGGTAAAAAGCGAAGTCGCCACCGTCAACCCCGGGGCCAGGAACTGCATGTAAGACATGCCTTCGACGTTAGTCAAGTAGACGCCCAAGCCCAAGCCTAGGGAGACCATGATGAGCGCCGGGTCCGCCACCGTCGGAGAGATATTCGCCACTAGGTCCTTTTGGTAAACCGTCCAGTTCCGCCGCGTGATGTGAAGGCAGAGCTTGACCGTCTCTTTCCACTCAAGCATCTGACGCAAGCTCCTTTCCCGTTAGCTGGAGAAACACGTCTTCGAGATTCGAAGGACGGATCTGGAGCGGACGCAGCCCGTGCACCGAGTGGAAATTCGTCAGATCTTCGAGGGCGCCCGCGCGCACATAAACGCCGGAGGCATCCTCGTGGCAAGGCAAATCCGGCCGGCCAGAGGTCAACTCCTGTATTTTTAACTTGTCGCCCGAGCTAAAGATTCCCACGTATCCCGGCGTATGTCGCAGAATCATCTCCTGCGGCGTTCCTTCAGCGACGACGCTTCCCTGATTCATGATCACGAGCCGGTCGCAAAGCACTTCAGCTTCGTGCATGTAGTGAGTCGTAAGAACGACCGTCGTGCCCTGCTGATGCAGCTCCTTCACCTTGCCCCACAACAGATGGCGGACGGCGGGATCCAGGCCCGTGGTGGGCTCGTCGAGAATCAGCAGCTCCGGCTTCCCCAGTAGCGCCCGCACGAACACCAGTCGGCGCTTCATTCCGCCGGAAAGCGTCTGGATACGCGCGTTCTGCTTATTGGCAATGTTCATATACTCGAGCAACGCCATCACGCGGGGCCGGCGGTCGACAGCGGGCACCCCGATGAAGGCGCAATAGAGCAGCATGTTTTCCAGCACGGTCAGGCTTTCATCGAGCGCGTTTTCTTGGGTCACAACTCCTAAGCGTTTCTTGATTTCCCGGCTCTGAGTGCGCGGATCGTATCCGAACACCGACAGGTCACCCGCCGTTCGTTGAACCGCCCCGTAGATCATGCCAATAAAAGTCGATTTCCCCGCCCCATTTGGACCGAGCAGCCCGAAGCACTCCCCCGGACGAATGACCAAGTCCATGCCACCGACCGCGGGCGGGCTACCGGGCAGGAACGATTTTACGAGGGATTTCGCCGAAATCACGGCCCCGACTCTAATCCGAAGAAGGGCAAAACACCAATATTTTCAAGCCCGGTCACGGCGGACACGCGAATCAGCACACGCCCGCACACGCGAAGGCGGGGTTTGCGCTTCGTTTGATCGCAACTTTTCGGACGCGACGGTATTCTCGTAATTGTCCACAACCAGGGGTGGTTTTAGGGGGCAAAACCATGGACATTCAGAACGATAAGAAATATTGGAGCGTCGAAATCAACGGCCGTGAGGTGCGGATCGCGCGTCCAAAATCGGTGCCGGAATTTTGTCCGCGCGCGGTCACCGAAGAAGACGCGCCCGAACACGTCACCTTCCTCGAAGTCGAATACATCGCCGACTAAGCTAGTGGATATCGTTACAGATCAGCGCGACCGGGATTTCGGCCTCTACTTCGTTGCCGTTGCGCAGGACGCGGATCTGCACGAGCTCGCCCGGCATGAACTCCCGCATCGGGGAGCCAGGCCGGCGGTGGTCAAGCTCCAAGACACGATCCCCGCGTTTCAGGCCCGCTTTTTCACCCATACTCCCCTTTTCGAACGACTCGACATAGGCGGCGGTTCCACCACGCTCCGCTTTCTCAAAGAACCGGACGCCGACCCGGTATTTACAACCGGGATCTTCGTCGCGCACGGAAGAGGCTTGAGTGGCAATGCGCAGATCCCCGAGCTTGGAATCTTCCAACGCTCGCTTCACGGCAGCCCGTAGTTGATACTCGTCGGTGAATAGGTTCTGGTTTACTTCTTCCGGTCCTACCCCGCCCGTGGTCACCACCTCATCGGACTTGTTGTGCTCCTGCTTGGTGATGCTCAACGCCAATCCCGTCAGCAGCACCTTCCGCTGCTTGCTATTTTTCTCGTCGAGATCGCCTTTCTTGAAGACCAGCTGTCCACCCGCGGCGGCCGCAAGCGCATCCAGGCTCGGCTTAGAGGTGCCGGGCGATCCAGCGGCCGGCAGGCCCGTCGACAGCACGTAAGTCGGGCTGCCGTTCACGATATTTTTTTCTTCCTGGAGCGGGCGGAACTGAATCACCACATTCGCCTTATAAGGGGCTTCCTCCATGACATAGCCACGCTCCTTCAACCAAAGTCCCGCTTCGTGGCGGATCGTATTGGCGGTAATTCCGTAATCGACGGTCGTCCCCCCCGAATTAAAGACGGTCACGTAGGCGCGGTTACCGGAAACCTCCTCCACGAGGGGATTGTTTCCCATCGACGTTTGAAAGGTAGCGCAGCCTGAAAACCAAGCCAGGGTGGCCAATCCCAGCATCGAAATCGTCAGGGTCGGACGGTGTCTCATAGCCCGAGTATACACCGCGGCGGGAGTTCTGGAAAAGGTTTTGCCCTTGCGCGCAGGCGGACCGACAGCTTAGAAAGGAGGGATGAACTGCCCCTGTGGAACCCAAAGTAATTATGCCGACTGCTGCGAACGCTATATCTCGGGAAAGCAATACGCCCCCACGCCCGAAGCACTGATGCGCTCCCGTTACACGGCCTACACCAAGGCCGAGATGGGTTATCTAAAGGAAACCCTGGCGCCCGAGTCCCGCAAGGACTTCAACGAAGCCGACGCCCGCAGCTGGGCAAAGGATTCCGAATGGATGGGCCTCAAGATCGAATCGGCCCAAGACAACATCGTCGAGTTCACCGCGAGGTACAAAACGGAAGGCAAGGTGCTCGAGCACCACGAGACCTCCAAATTCCGCAAGATCAAGGACCGTTGGTACTTTGTCGACGGCGACTCGCACATCCACGAAGAAGGGCAAGGCCATCATCACGCCACCCCGAAGCCCATCGTGCGCGCGGAGCCAAAGCTAGGCCGCAATGATCCTTGCCACTGCGGCAGCGGAAAAAAATACAAGAAGTGCTGCGCGGCCTAGGCAGGTATATTCCTCCGCCTAGCCCCTGGACACCGCCCAAAACCTAGTCAATTAAACCCTTAGAAACACCCATAAAATCAAGCATTCACATCTGAAAGCGCGGGCATAGTTCCTGCTTTTTATAGAGGAGCAGGGTGAAGAGGGCTAGGAGACTGCATGAAGATCTGGAAACTGATGGGATTTGGGCTTTCCATGGTGACGACCGTGGCGATTTCCGCCTGCAACAAAGAAGATTCCTCCGTCAGCGCGACCGTTGACGGCATGTTGGAACGCTATGGTTACGATGACGGCAGCGGCGAGCGGAAAATCGCGCTCTGCCACATCCCGCCCGGAAACCCGGGCCAAGCAAAGTGGATTTCCGTCGGTGCCGCCGCGCTAAAAGCCCACGTGGGGCGCCACGGCACCTCGAACCAGCGCGATTATATCGCTAAAAAGCCGCAGTACCCAGAATACACGCCTGGCCGCGCCTGCCGACCGGAAGCTTGCCAAGGCGAGCCTCACGAATACGAGGAAGAATACGAGGAAATGCCGGAAGAGCCGAGCAATCTTTAGTTTTCGGCGGCTCGCGTAGCATTGCGGAATCGATCGGCCTGCGCCATACTGCGGGCGCATGTCCATTATCCACCTATTCGAATCCGTGTTTCTCTGGGAGTTCTGCGTAATCGGCGCATTCGTGATCGCGATTTCGGGCCGCCATGGCGCGGCCGAAACGCTCGCCCGGGCGCCGGCTCTTGACGCGATCGTGGCCGCCACCACTTGGCTACCCTGGGGGTACGCGCTCGTCCGCGGCGGAATCTCCGCCCTTCTCACCTGCTTCCTCGCCCAGTTCCTGGCGGCTTCGCTGGTATGCATGCTGCAC
This sequence comes from Bacteriovoracia bacterium, assembly GCA_050251055.1. GTDB lineage: Bacteria > Bdellovibrionota > UBA1018 > UBA1018 > JBFWNL01 > JBFWNL01. Next base: position 188,618 of record JBFWNL010000005.1, on the reverse strand, counting down.
ACGCGCTTCCACACTCGCATGCGCGGCCAAGAAGCATCCCCGCTGCGTAAAACTCTGGGCGGAATCGTCGGCCCCACGCGCGTGGTCGTCGGGTTTTGGCTCACCACCCTGGCCCTGCCCGCCTTCTTGGTGATTCGTCTGGGCCAGGTCACGGCCTACCCTCTGCTTTCCTTTACCTTAGGCTTCCCCAAGTATCGTCATGGCGAGTGGATCCGAATCTCGCGGCAAAAATTCGAAGGCTTGATTGGCCTCGATTTGCTCTGGTGCCTTTACTGCGAGTGGGCCGCGGGCGTTTACAGCTTGGGCGGAGAGATGATCCGAAACAACGAATCCTTTTGGTGCCCGATTCGATTCTACGACCAAAAACACTGCGGAAACTGCAGAACAGACTTTCCGGATCTTGCCCAGTGGATTCCCCTCGATTCGGGGAAAATGGATGACGTGAAAAAGAAGCTGAAAGAAACGTACACGCATCAGCCGGCCGACGCGCGCGGCTGGTACGGGTACCAACGCAAGCCCTAGGCCTTAAATCAGGCGACCTTCGCGAAAGTTTGCCAGAACTTCCAATAGCGCCTTCTCTACCTGCTCTTTATCTACGCGCTTGCTAAACTCGGACAGATACTGGGGCGGGGTAAATCGACGCTCCACGAGCTTCTTTCCTTTTTGCAGCGCGAACCCGGCGGCCTGCGGATTAACTTCCTTCGTATAAAAGAGAAAAGACGCGGAAAGATCTTCCCCAGTCGAACCAGCTTCCATCTTCAAGGTCACGACGAGCTCTTCGATCGTGGAGAATTCCCGACCATCCGGCGGATCGAGTGTGAATTCCACGCCTCCCTTTTTACCGCTCGCGTATCCCTTGAGCTTAAAGCGATTAGCAATCACCAGCGACTCGATGAAATCTTCAAAATGCTGTCGCGGCACCACGCGCGTCTGTAACATACCGGCGCTCGGAGCGAAGTCGGACGTCCCATAGATCACATACAGGCTATGATTCTTTTCGGTGACACGGCAATCGCCCATGAGTTGGAACTTCCACTCGAGCGGAGCGGAGGTCCCGCCGGGGGCGACCGTCACCGCCGAAAAACCTGCGCGGTCCAATATCTCGAATGCCGCCTTTAGATCCAGCGGCTTGGCCTTCACTTTTTTTTCCTTGCCGTCGGCGAGTGCGACACAAAGATTTGTGAGCTCCGCGGGCTTCGCTCCGTGATTTTTGACTTGGAGGTTGCCCGCGATCACGCCTCCTTGACGCCAGCTCTCACCGTCGACGACCAGGCGGTACTCCAGCGACTGCTGAAAGAAGGCGCCCTTCATGACGCGTAACCGAGAACCTGGAACCACAACCCCAGGATCGCCACCCAACCCAAGACAAAGGCAAAAATACGGGGGACGATTTTGTTAGACCCGACGTGAATGTAGGCGTGAGCCACGCGCGCGGCGACGAAGAGCCAGGCAAAGCCAACCGCCGCCGATGAGGTTATGCCCAGGATCATCATCATTAATAGCGTCGCGTAGTAAATGACCGGAAGCTCAAACAGGTTATTATAATGACGCGATAACTTGACTACGATTGGCGTGGGAGTGCCCTCCGTAAAAGTCTTGAAATACCTGGCACTCATGCGCCCGCGGCGCACTTCGTTGATGCGCGTGAAGAGCATAACGCATGAAAAAAGCAGGGTAAAACCCACCAGTGCCGCCATCGGATAAACCAAAACCCAAGCGCTTTGCATGGGCCGATCTTAGCCCCGGGGACCGACCGTCCACAACCGAAAAATGGATTGTTTCGATCGCCTTATTGATCTAAAGTCGCGGCCTTACATACCAGAAGACCCAAGGAGACCCGCATGTACTACGAACTGACCGTCCCGCAATACACGAAGATGTTACGGAATTTAAACGCTATTTTGAGCAAAGGCGCCCTTTACGCCGAAACCAAGAAGTTCGACACCGAGGTGCTCATGAACGCGCGCCTAGCCCCGGATCAATTCAATTTCATCCGCCAGGTGCAGATCACTTGCGACACCGCCAAGCTCAGCTGCTCCCGACTCACCGGCAAAGAGGCGCCGTCGCATGACGATAAGGAAAAGACCTTGGCTGAACTCAAGGCGCGTATCGAGAGCACCATCAGCTACCTGAATTCGCTCACGGCCGCCGACTTTCAGGGTGCCGAAGAGCGCAAGGTGAGCCAACCCCGCTGGGAAGGCAAGTGGCTGAACGGCGCGGAGTATCTCACTCAGCACGCGATCCCGAACTTTTACTTCCACCTCACGACCGCTTACTCCATCCTGCGCCACAACGGCGTGGACGTGGGCAAGAAAGACTACTTGGGAGAAATGCCGTTCCGTAAGTAGCGGCCGAAGGCAGTACGCATGTCCCGCTTGAATTTCCAGCTCGAAGCCGAAGCCCCGGGCAGCCGCGCCCGGGCCGGACGCTTTCAAACCCTGCACGGAGAAGTGCTCACCCCTATTTTCATGCCGGTGGGCACCCAGGCAACGGTGAAGAGCCAGAGCGTGGATTTACTTCGCGCGGCGGGATCACGTATCCTGCTCGCTAACACGTATCATCTGCTATTGCGCCCGGGACCGGAGGTATTCCGCAAGTTCGGAGGTATCCACCGCTTCATGAACTGGGACGGACCCGTGCTCACGGACTCGGGCGGTTTTCAGATCTTCAAGCTCCATGACATGCGGCAGATGAGCGAAGACGGCGCGCGCTTCCAAAGCTACGTGGACGGTGACACTTACCTGCTGTCGCCCGAAGCAAGCATCGAAATGCAAAAAGCCATCGGCAGTGACATCATGATGGTGCTCGATCAGTGTATCCCTTCCACGGCGGGCAAGCCGGAAGCGATCGCCGCGATGGAGCTGACCCACCGCTGGGCGAAACGAAGCCTAGATGCGCGCGGTGACTCGCCGCAAGCGATGTTCGGCATCGCCCAAGGCGCCTGCTTTCACGACCTGCGCAAACAGAGCGTGGATTTCCTGACCCAGCTCCCTTTTGATGGCTTCGCCATCGGGGGACTCGCGGTCGGCGAAACCAAGGGACAGCGCGAAGAGTTCTGCGAAGCGACCGCCGCTTTGTTGCCGCGCAACCTTCCCCGCTACCTCATGGGCGTGGGTACGCCCATCGACATCCTAGAAGCCGTCCACCGCGGCGTGGATATGTTCGATTGCATCATTCCTTCGGCGTTTGCCCAGCAGGGCGTGGCCTTCACCTCGAGGGGCAAGCTGCAGCTCAAACGCTCGGACTACAAGTTCGACGAAGCGGGGCTCGATCCGGATTGCGATTGCCCAACCTGCGAGCAGTACTCGCGCGCGTACCTCCATCACTTACATAAGGCATACGAGCCCCTGGGCTGGACTTTAGTCAGCACCCACAACATTCATTTCTATCATCGATTGATGCGAGAAATGCGTTCGGCGATCCTGGACGGCACATTCTCCGAATACTACCGTCGCCAGCGCGAGACCCTCGTGCGCGTCGATACCGACCACCTGCCAGAATCAGTGCGTAGGCCGCCCAAGAAGGCGCCGCGGGTGCTACGCCTGGGTAATTACGAAATCCAAGAATCGGAAACTTTCGCCAGCGTGAGACAAATCAGCTCCGGCGAAGTGATGCATTCGGTGAGCGACCCGACGGAAGAAGCCAATCGCCTCTATGTCCAGCAATCCCGCCTGGCTGAACGCTTAGCGGACGTCGAGCCGGAATCTAAGGGCCCCGAAGGCACGTCCGCCCCGCTCGTGATCTGGGACGTAGGCCTGGGCGCGGCAACGAACGCCATGGCGGCGGTACAGGCTTACGAGCGCGTTCTCAAGGCGAAGGGCGTGGTCGGCACCCGTCCGTTGAAGATCGTCAGCTTCGAGATCGACCTGGATCCCCTGCGCTTGGCGCTCAAACACCAGATTCTGTTTCCGCATCTTTGGCATTCGGCTCCTCATTATCTACTGAAAGACGGGCGCTGGGCCTCCGGCGAAGGCCACTTCCAATGGGAGTTGCACACGGGTGACTTCCTAATGCATCTCGACGAGGCAGAACGCGGGGAACGCGTCCTCCCCCCCCCCGATCTGATATTCTATGATCCATTTTCACCGCGGGTGGACTCCGCGTTGTGGACCCCCGCTGCTTTCGCGAAGCTCTTCGATCGCTGCTCGGAGCGGGCGGTGGAACTCTTCACTTATTCCAATTCAACCGCCGTCCGCGCGGGATTGCTCTCGGCGGGATTCTTCGTCGGTGCCGGGGCTTCAACCGGTCCCAAGGCGGAAACCACGATGGCATTCACGCGTCCGGGACCAGGCCTACTGGGACCGGAGTGGCTGTCGCGTTGGCAGAAGAGCAACGCGAAATTCCCCGTTGGTTTAAAGGACGGGGCGAGCGTTCGAGAAAAGTTCGAGGCCGCGATCCTGGCCCATCCGCAGTTCAGCTCGGTCGGCGACCGTTAATCCAGCTTCCGATGCTCTCGGAATTCTCAACGCACCCAGCGCGTCTCCACCGCATCTCCAGCGCATCCAGGAAAATCCGCGCGCGCGGAGGAAACCCATCCCGCTCAAAGTCGGCGAGCTGCCGATCCACCAGAGCCGCGAAATCCTTCTCCGTGAAGCTTCCGTGCGCGGGCACCACCCCGTCGAGATTGTCGCAGCTCACCTGGAAGTCGACTCCGATCCGGCGCGAGAACGCAAGCTCGACTGCTTGCGGCTTCACTTCAATACGAAAGAATTCCATCTGCTCTGCGGCATTGCGTCCATCCGGACGATACCAGTACCCATAATCTACTTCGCGCCGCCGCGCGGCCCCGGCAATGCACCAATGGGCGATTTCGTGAAGCGCACTGCGGAGATAGTCGCGCGTAAAGCGGATTTCCGCCGGCCCCGGTGCCTGCTCGGGTAGGTAGATCGGCTCCGGAAAGCCCCCGCGCAAGCGCGTGTTCGTCGAGGCGAGAAACGTACGGTCAAACAGTTCGATGATCACTTCCGGCGTGACTTCCGTCATCTTGCGGGGGTCCGATCCGCGCTTCATAGCCCGAACCTCGCGAGCCACGTTTCCGCGATGAGATAGGCTTGGTGATTCTCGGTGGGCTTCCGATGCGGCAGCCGTAGCGGCTTTGCTCCCCTTCGAGGCGCCCACTCGCGCATGACCACCTTCACGTGGCGTTTTTGCCAAATGGGATTCGTCAGCTCCACGAAGAGCGGCTCAATCAAAAGCGCGCGGCGAGTCGCCGCATCCACTAACTTCGGGCTCAGCCCTGGGAAAGCGGCCCGCACGGCGCCGGGAATATCGTCGGCGTGCATACCTTCGAGTCGCAAGTAAGTCGCGTGGAGCGCTACCTGTAAAGCATTGCGATAGCCGCGCGGACCTAGCTTACGCGGGCTCATGAAAGTCGAGCCAGGATTATAAACGACCCCCAACCCATACAGCGGACGCGCCACGCGCATTCCCAGATCATCGCCGAGCGCCATATCCAGGATCACCACCAACGCTTCAACCAGATTCAAAAAACGGAAGGCTTCCTCACGCGACTGCGGGCACGCAATCCCCGCTTCCCGGAAATGGCGCCACAGGATGCGATGGCTCTGCTCATGAAATACGTTCGTCACGAAGGAGCGCACCTGTTCCAGATGCTTTTTTTCGCGCTTCTGCAAGCGGTCCGTGAGCGACCACTCGAGCTCGGCACCCAATGGGCTATAGCCAATATGGTTTTCGAGCAACAAAGGCGAACCCAGGCTGCGAGGCGAGGACCAAAGCGCGGCCTCGAAGGTTCCCCCTTGCGCGCGGTAAAGTTCGCGCGAGCGCCGATAGAGGCGACTCCGCTTCAAGAGCAGCTCGTCATAAGGCTGCTGGGGCAGGGCTCGGGATTGAGGCGGGCGCTTTGACATAGGCAGAAAATCCTAGCTGGGTCTCTACCATGGAATGAAAAACCTGGGTCAGGTTTTCGACGGGAGCGCCGGTCTCCAAGATATTCAATACTTCGGTGACCGCCTCTAAGGTGGAAAGGCAATAATCTTCAGGCTGTTGGCGGATCCGGTACTGTGATTTCTCACGAACCGTAAAGCAGACCTGGGGCAAGCGCGCGAGCTTCAGGCTCCGCTCCAAGATGCGCTTGGCCTGGGTCCAGGTACCATCGAGCACGAAAACCACGAGATTCTTGCCGGGCGGAATCCATCGGTCCAACTCCCCCGCCTCTCGCGCGGTGCTTAAGTTCGCTGAACGCTCGCTTGGAAAGAGCACGACGCAATGGCGACTCTCGTCCTTCAGGTACTGGCTCACCACCGGGTCGTCATCAAACTCCTTCCCCACCCGCAGCTCCGAGCCCTCCATCGACAGATGGACCATGCGGGCGGTTCCGATGGCTTTGCGACGCTCCTTGGGATGTTGCAAAATCACGAACTGGGTCGAGGACCGAAACGGCCGCAAGAGGTGGCAGTAACAAGTACGGGGGGATTTACGGCAACGCAGGCAGGGAATTCGCTGGTTATCGGGGTGGTGCCGCATGGCTTTGAGTTTGCGGGTTTCTCCGAAATTTGACAAGAACAAGGTCATGAGCTCCGACCGCCGTTTGGTCTACTCGACCGACCCCGCCCAGAACCGGAAATGCGACCGCTGCAAAGAGGTCCAATCCGAATGCCGCTGCCCACCCCAGGCCGCCACGCCCACGAAGTCCGAAAACAGCGGGAGGTATAACTTCGTGGCCAAGCTCAGGATCGAAAAGCAAGGCCGCGGCGGCAAGACGGTCACCGTGATCGACGATCTGCCCAAGAACATCCTCTTCCTAAAAGATCTAACCACGCTACTCAAGAAGAAGTGCGGGACCGGCGGGACCTATTCGATGGAAGGTAAAGAAGGCCTGATCGAAATCCAAGGCGATAAACGCGACCAAATCCGCGGCTTACTTGAGAAAGAAGGCATCCGGACCAAAGGGTGACTTTTGGTCGGGTATATGCTATTTATCCGGCATGGCTCAGGTAGTAATGCGCAGCCCTTCCATCGGTAAAGTGATGAACCGAATCCTGGAAATCAATCCCGATCTCGGCGTCGAAGAAATGCGGCAGATTATCCGTCAAGCCATGTCCACGCTAGCCGACGCCCGCGGCAAGGCAGCCACCGGGGAATTCGCGCAAGCCGAAGTCATCGACGAAGAAAAAGCCGTGGCGCTCGCCCGCGCGACCTTAAGCTCGAAGTAGCGCATCCCCTGCTTCGGTTTTCGATCTACCGAACGGGCTCGATCTTAAACTTTCTACCCTTGATACGACCGTTCCGAAGACGAGCCAGCGCAATGCGCGCCACCTCGCGCGACACCGCGACGTAAGAAAAATGATCGTGAATTTCTATCTTCCCCACCTGCGCCGCCGGTAATCCGCCCGCTTCACCGGTCAGGGCACCCAGAATATCCCCCGGACGCATCTTCTCTTTGCGTCCACCGGAAATATACAAGGTCTCCATCGCGGCCGTGGGCATCGCCAGGGGCTTTGCCAAGACGGCGCCTTTCACGAGCTCGGGCTTCACGGTTGGAGCCGGTGTAGCCGCGGCCAGGCGTTCAATCGGTTTATTCGTAAATCGCTCAATCTGCTTTAAGCGACGTTCTTCAGAGGAAAAATAGAGCGAAACCGCCAGCCCCGACTGGCCCGCGCGCCCCGTCCGGCCCACCCGGTGCACATAGATCTCCGGCTCGTGGGGTAAGTCGAAATTAACAACGAGGTCGAGCGCCTCGACATCGATCCCCCGGGACGCGACGTCGGTCGCCACCAGCACGCGCGTGCTTTGGTTACGAAACTTCGCCATGACGCGATCACGAGCCGACTGCTCCAGATCGCCGCTAAGGCCGGCGACGCTAACGCCGGCGCTGGCCATGTCCCGCGCGAGATCCGCCACGGTTTGTTTCAAATTGCAAAAGATCATCGCCGAATTCGGACGGATTTCTTCTAAAACCGCGCGGAGGGCTTTTACCTTGGCGTCCTCACGCAGGCCTTCGGCGGGTGGAGCCACCAAATACGCGCGCTGGACGATTTCAGTAGGCGCACCTCCACCTTCCGGATCTTCTATGATCACGCGCTCGGGATCTTTTTGATAACGGCGGGAAAGCTTTACGATCGAAGCCGGATAAGTGGCCGAGAAGAACACCGTCTGGCGCTCCGCCGGCAATGCGACGAGAATTTTTTCCATATCGACCTGAAACCCCATGTCGAGCATGCGATCCGCCTCATCCAGCACAAGCGTGCGCACGCGCGAGACATCCAAGCTCTGGCGATTGAGATGATCGAGCACCCGGCCGGGCGTACCCACCACGACGTGCACCCCCTTTTCGAGCGAAGCCCGTTGCGGACCGCCGGGCTGACCGCCGGAAAGAATTAAAACCTGGAGCCCCGACAAGCGGCGTCCCACTTTACGGATTTCACGCGCCACCTGGGTACAGAGCTCACGCGTGGGGCATAGCACCAACCCATGCAGGGACGGGCGTTCGCCTGGACGCTTGGGGGCGACATCCTTCATCAGCTGTTCAATCATCGGAAGCGCGAAGGCCGCGGTCTTGCCGCTGCCGGTCTTCGACTGCGCCACTAGGTCCCGGCCCGCCAGAATCACCGGAATGCACCGCCGCTGCACGGGCGTGAGCGTGTGGTAACCCAGCTCGCGGGTCACGGCCTCTAGTTCCGGAGAAAGCAAGCTCGTTTGAGTTGATTCCAGGGCCATGGGAGTGCCTTACTCCGCGCGAGTCGGGCCGGGGCGATTGGCGCCGCCGACCGCGCCACGGATCTTCTCCGAACGGGGACGTAGTGGGCGCGCGCCGAACTTGCCCTTGCCGGGCTTCCAGCGCGGGCCCCCGTCGGCGCCTGGCGCGCCCGCGGGACGGTCTACGAATTTCTTTTTCTCAAAGCGCGGCTTCCGGTCAAAGCGCGGTTTTCCGGAATCACCTGGCTGGAACGACCCGGATTCACCCGAGCGTTCACGGCGGTCAAACCGGGGGCGCCGTTCAAAGCGAGCGCCATCTCCATCCGATCGGCGAGGGCCGCGCGGACGACCGCCCGAAAACGGGCGCGTCGTGCGGTGTTCGTGCTTCTGGGCAAACCCGCCCATTTTTTCCTCGGCGAACACTTCGGGAAATAAGAGCGAGAGCATGCGGGCGCCGATTTCCGCGGGCGGCATCTCCGCGAGCGCCGCCTTCCAGTCGTCACCCATCAACTCCAGAGCGCGCGTGAAATTTTTTTGCTCTTTGAAAGTAGCGAGCACTTGGGCCAACTTTTTCCCGGCTAACTCTTTACGGGTCGGGATCTTGCCCTCTTCCATCTTGCTTTTGGTCAGACGCTCAATGGCACCCACCAACCCGCGGTGGCTGTTCGTAACCAGGCTCATGGCGATGCCGGATTTTCCGCTGCGGGCCGTACGTCCGATTCGGTGCACGTAATTTTCAAGCTCGCGCGGCAGCGAGTAATTGACGACGTGGGAAACGTCCTTCACGTCGAGACCGCGAGCGGCGACATCCGTACACACCAAAATACGGGACTTCTTGTCGCGAAAACCCTTCATCGTGCGATCGCGTGCGGTCTGATCCATGTCGCCATGCAGGCAATCCACCTGGTACTTGCGCTGCACGAGATACTTGGTCAAATCCATCGTCAGCGACTTCGTCTGGCAGAACACCAGGCCGTAAAAATCATCGGCCGCGTCAATGAGCTTGCAGAGTACTTCGGGCTTATTCGATTCCTGGGTGACGTAGTAATATTGCTGTACGTTCTCGGAGAGCATCTCCTGCGTATTGATTTTCACTTCCTGCGGGGCGCGTAGATAATCGTTCGCCATCCGGCGCACTTCGGGGCTCATCGTCGCCGAAAATAGCCAGATCGTTCGCTGTTCGGCGGGAATCCGTTGCAGAATCAGCTCAAGTTCGTCTTTGAAACCCATGGAAATCATTTCATCGGCTTCGTCGAGCACGACCGCCCGCACTTCCTCCAGGCGCAAGGTCCCCCGTTCAATGTGATCAATCACGCGACCGGGAGTACCGACGATGATCTGCGCGCCGTGCTTTAAGCCATGCATCTGGTCGACGTAACTAGCGCCGCCGTACACGGGAAGCGCCGTCACGCGCAGATGCTTGCCTAGGAGAGAGAGTTGACCGGCGACCTGCATCGCGAGCTCGCGCGTGGGGCATAGCACGATCGCCTGCGGCTTACGGCGCGAGGCCTGCAGCCGTTGCAAGAGCGGAATGCCGAACGCGGCGGTCTTACCCGTGCCGGTAGCCGCTAAGCCCAAAAAGTCCGTGGGGGTTTCGGCCAATAAGATGGGGAGGGTCGCCGCCTGGATGGGGCTAGGCGTTTCATAGCCCAGTTCGGAAATGGCCTGGGCTAACGCCGGATGCAAATTCAAGTCGCGGAAAGACTGCATGGAATACTCCTAAACCGCAGTGATTACCACGCTTTGTCATAAAATTGTTGATTATTTCAGTACAGAAAAAGACCGCTAAACTACTGATTTCAAGTGGGTTTATCTGGGCCAAAGAAAATAGCGCCGGTGTCACCAAACGCAGGGGTCTTGGGGATCGCGAGGGTTTTTCGGGCCCCGGGTGCGGGGACGGTTTTCTCCCCGCAGGTCCTCGAGATACTCCAACACTGCGGTTCGCTCCGTTTCCGTCAGTAGCTTACCGCGCGGAGGCATCGGTCGCTCGCCCCCCTCCCCGCTGATGCGCACGCGGATGCGGTCGATCCAATACCGCCCCTTCGGCCCGAGCATCATTGCGGTCAACTGGGAAGCCTCTCCCGTGTAGAAGGGAAAGAAAGTCGGCACCTGGGGATCGGAGGCCTCGTGGCAACTCGCGCAGCGCTTTTCCAGGATCTGGGCACCCGCGCCTGGCTCCAGGGTCGGACCATCGGGGCCGCCCGCGTCCCCGGACGGATCGACAAACGCGGGATTCGCCGCGATCGCCGCCAAGCTCTTCTGTTTCAGCTCGGCGCAAGTGTAACGTTTCGAGCACTGCGGATTCGGGAAGTCACTGAAGAAAGCCTCGAACCCGTTACCTCCGTCATTGAACGCGTAAGTACCCGATCGATTGCTCATCGCCCACCCGTCCATGCCGATGCCCATGCGATCGGCTAAAAAAGCGCTCGCGGCAATCAGTGGCGTGGAATCCATCTCTTCGATCGGCCGACCGGCACGGCGCAAACGCTCGGCCACGTCCGGCGGGGAGCAGCCTGGAGCCGGGGTCAAGTGGTCGAAGTTATAAGGCATACGATTCAAATCCTGCCCCGTATTTGGGTTGAACTGATGAAAATCCTGCAGACGCGTCTGGTACTGGGCGTCGCTCACGGTACGAACGTGCTCGAGCGTACTCGGGTAATTCCTTCCGTGAGCCAGCGCCGCGGCTGGAAAGTATTTCTCAATTTCGGCGGGTGCGATGCACCCGCGCGAAAGCGCGGCCCAAGCGTACTTGGTTTCCGAGAAGCGCGCGCTTTGGCGCAATATCTGGTGGATCCGCAGGTAATCCAGCCGTTGCATTTTTTCGGTCATGAAGTCGTTGGGATTGGTGACGATGCCGTTGATGAACGGCACCTCGTCTCCCGCCAAATCCTGCAAGCACTCCCGCAAACTTTTAGGGGGATCGGCGAACGCGATCGGCGCGCGATAATCCAGATCGTCGGGATAATCGGGCAAGATCTCGCGGGAATACCTCCCCACCCGCCCCGTGGCTTGAAACTTTTCGTAATCCCGATGCTCGCGCGTGCCCGTCGTGATGGAGTCGCAACCATGACGGCTGAAGCTGCCGTATACGCCGGCCCATAAGTTATAGGGCTCGAAGATCGGCCGCGGAGAATCGAGATGGCATTTCGTGCAACGGGGAGGGTTCACCTTCACCGGCTCGGCCAAAGGCGGAGTCACGCCATCGAAGCCGAGGCTACGCAGCTCGAATTCTTTTTTTGCCGAGTTAAACGAAAGGATCTCCAGCTCGTCATGGCCGGGCACGCCCCGCGTGTAGGTCAAAATCAGCTTCGCGTCCGGCCCGTAAAGCACCACGCGTGGATGCATCTCATCGACGCCCTCGGACTGGAGACTCTCGGTGCGGAAAATGAACGTATAAAACTTGCGGTATTCGCGGGGAAGCTCCGGCAAAAGCGCATCGATGCTGCGGATATCGCGATCATGAATCAATTTTTCGAGCGCGGGGTAATCGAAAGCCTCCGCCGACGGTTGAGCGAACGCGCCGGGAACCACGAAGAGCGCCAGAAGCGCGAAGAGAGGCCAGGACTTCATGGCGGGTTATTATAATGCATTGCATTTAAAGACAACCTTGTCGGCAGAACTCTTCCGAAAGGCAAAGACCTAACTTTATTCAGTATTTAATCTAGCCGACCTGCGGTAGCTCGAAATAGAAGGTGGCTCCGAGAGCCTTCTGCCCTTCGGCGCGGACCTTACCTCCATGAAGCTCAATGATCCGCGCGACGGACGCGAGCCCCAGCCCGGTGCCGGAGAACTCTTGATCGCTGTGCAACCTCGCCAAAGGGCGAAAGAGCTTCACCGCTTGCTGAGGATCGAAGCCCGCTCCGTTGTCCCGCACAAAAAAAGTGGGTTTGACCATCTTATCCTGCACCCGACCGAGCTCAATCGCTGGCGTCAGCTGTTTGCGAGTGTACTTGAACGCGTTCGACAGCAGGTTCTCGAGTGCGACCCGGACTAAGTGAGGGTCGCCAAATGCGCGTAAACCACTTTCGATGGCAAACTCCACCCGACGCTTCGGCTCCTGCCGCCTCAAGTCCTCGCAAATCTCTTGCCCCATTTCAGTCAGGTTCAAAGGCGCCATCTCTAAGCGACGATTCGTCACCTTAAAGAGCATGAGCATCTTTTCAATTTGCTCGGTGGCCTGGCGTCCGGTCTTTTGAATTGAGTTAAACAGATCCACTTGGCTGACATCCAGGCGGGAATCGAGCTGCATCTGCAACACGTCCGCGCAGCCCATCATCGTGAAAAGCGGGCTGCGCAGGTCATGCGCCAGGGAATGCATCGCGACTTCCAGCTCGCGGGCATGGTTGGTTTCCGCGGCTCGCCGAAGCTCCAAATTCTCGAGAGCCACCGCGCAGCTATTCGCCAGAATCTGCAACAGCTTGATTTCCTCGGCGGTCGGCAAATACTCGCGCGCCCAATAGTTTCCGATCGCGCCGAGCGGCGATTCTTGGCGAATGGGGACCATGCACAGGCTTTTTACGAAAGTCGGACGATACGCATCGTGCGGGATACGGTTGTCCTGGTAAATATCCCGGATCACCACTACCTGCCGATGAATCATGCTCCATCCACTGATGCACGCCTCCATGGGAAAACGTTTGCCTTTCCACAAAGGCGATATCGCGAATTCGTCCGCGTAATGGCAAAGATCGCCATCTTTCAAAACGAAGGTGGCGCCATCGGCGCCGGAAAGGTGGCGGGCCGCTTCGGCCACGGTCTGGGTGATTGCCGTTAGGGTCGACGCGAGCGAGAGCCTCTCCACCACTTCCGTCAATACCGTAGCTGCCGGCTTCCGATTGATCTCCATAGCCCGATTCTCTACGCCTCCTCACCAAAAACTGAAGTTCAATTATCTTAACTCAAGCCAACCGCTTTAAACTCGGCACGAGCGAATCGTAGTGACCCGATATCACCACGCAGCTCAGGCATTCCCCCGCATAATCATTCGTGAAGAAGTACGCCGGATCCCCCGAATGTCGGCGATGCAAAGCCCTCACGAGCGAGCGGCCGAGATTCCCGCGCAGATGCACGTCTGAAATGATCGCATCTACGGTACAAGCTCCCACCACCGTCTCGGCGGCGCCCGGACCGCTTGCCGTTACGACCATAAATCCCAGCCCGAGCAGGCAAGTCGCCAAACGACGACTCAGTTCCAAATCTTCTGACACCACCAGAACTGTATTTAGTTGCTTCATACGTACCAGGTTACGCATCGGTATCTGGCAATTAACGATTTAATTATTGGGATCCATTTACAATTGGGCACCCCGGGGTATAGGGTTGAAAACCCAGCGTTATTCACCAAACCTTTTTTCTGAAGGAATCTAAACATGCCCAATACCCTCGCGTACGCCGCCCTCGACCCCAAAAGCCCTCTGAAACCCTTTCAGTTTTCGCGGCGAGACGCCGGTCCCCACGACGTAATGATCGACATCCATTTCTGCGGCATCTGCCACTCCGACATCCACCAGGCGCGCGACGAATGGGGGGGCTCCACCTTTCCCATGGTGCCCGGGCACGAAATCGCGGGCGTGGTCTCGCGGGTAGGCGCCAAGGTCACGCGCTTCAAGGCGGGGGATCGTGTCGGCGTCGGCTGCTTCGTGGATTCCTGCCGTGACTGTCGGGGCTGCCGCGAAGGCCTGGAGCAGTATTGCGAAGGCGGAATGAGCGTCACCTACAACGGAAAAGAGCGCGATGGCGTTACCCCCACCCAAGGCGGGTACTCGACCCAGATCGTGGTCGACGAAAACTACGTGCTCCGCATTCCGGCAAATCTCCCTCTCGATGGGGCGGCTCCCCTGCTCTGCGCCGGCATCACGCTTTATTCTCCGCTCAAACACTGGGGCGCGGGTCCGGGCAAGAAAGTCGCGATCGTCGGCCTGGGCGGCCTGGGGCACATGGGCGTGAAGATCGCCAACGCGTTGGGCGCGGAGGTGACGGTGCTGAGTCAGTCCATGAAAAAGGCCGAGGACGCCAAGCGCCTGGGCGCCCGTCACTTTTACGCTACGGCGGACGCAAAAACTTTCGAGAAGCTGGCCGGGCAGTTCGATCTCATCGTCAACACGGTTTCCGCGGCGATCGATTGGAATCAGTATTTCCAGCTTCTCCGCCGCGACGGCACCTTCGTGATCGTGGGTATCCCAGATAAGGAAGTGCCCGTCGGCGCATTCCCGCTCGTGATGGGCCGCCGCTCGGTCGCGGGCTCCCTGATCGGCGGAATTCGCGAAACCCAAGAAATGCTCGATTTCTGCGGCAAGCACAATATCGTCTCCGATATCGAGAAAATCCCGATGCAAAAGGTGAACGAAGCTTATGAGCGGGTGATCAAAAGTGACGTGCGCTACCGCTTCGTGATCGATCTCGCCTCTCTACGGGGTACGGCCTAAAGCTTGCGTTTCAAGTCCTTCGCGTGATCCAAGTGAGCGGCGACCTTGG
The DNA here is from genome assembly GCA_050251055.1 of Bacteriovoracia bacterium. Lineage (GTDB taxonomy): Bacteria > Bdellovibrionota > UBA1018 > UBA1018 > JBFWNL01 > JBFWNL01. The sequence continues at coordinate 173,489 of JBFWNL010000005.1, read as the reverse complement.
GGCGGATTTCCGTCAACAACTTACGCAGCTCCGCGCTTTTCACGGTGGGAATTAGTTTCTCGTCGATGGTTTTTAGCGCCTCTTGGTGGGCTTGAATCTGAGTATCTACGTAAACACGGTCGAAGTCGTCCGGCGGGGCTTGCTTTAACTTTACTTCCGCCGCGCCCGCACTGGACTTGAGTTGCTCGCCGACCGTGCTGCTCTCGCTTTCCATTCCGTGTTTAGCCACGAACGCTAAAGTCTTATCCCGAGCGGAGCCATGCTCCCGGATCATCTTGTCGGCGAAGCCGCGAACCGCGAGATTAGTGGATTTACTCTTGGCGTAATTTGCCATTTCTATCTCTCCCCGATTCAAGTGAATGACTACTTGCGCGATCTGGGGATCCGTCAGGCTGTCGCTGGCATAGTCGTTGGCCAAACTGGCCGACGCGCCGATGCACCAAAACGCCAAAACGCATAAAATCGCTTCCGAAACTTTCATGGGCAAGCCCTCCTGGGTGAGATATAAAATTGCAAACCGCAAGCCAAAGGAGCTCACTTGATCGACCACACCGGATTGAATGTTTCGAACTACAAAAAAAGCCGGGAATTTTATACGAAGGCGCTCGCGCCGTTGGGCTACACCCCGATCATGGAATTCTCCATGACCGAAGGCGGAGAGAACGATATCGGTGGCTTTGGCGTGGCGCCCAAACCGGACTTCTGGGTGGCTCAAGGAAAACCCCAAGTCCCACCCCTTCACGTCGCCTTCCGCGCCGGCACTCGAGCGGAGGTAGACGCGTTTTACCAGGCCGCTCTGGCCGCGGGCGGACGCGATAACGGGCCTCCGGGGCCACGGGCAGAATACCATGACCGGTACTATGGCGCGTTTGTCCTGGATCCTGACGGACACAATATCGAAGCCGTTTGCCACGACTAGCGTCAGTCCGTTCCCTCCGAAGGGTTATTCCTTTCGGAGGGGCTAAAATGAGCAAATTTTGGGTGATCTGGTGCTTGATCGGATTAGGGTTCAGCGCTTGGTCCAACGCGGATGAGCTTACGCCGGAAGAGCGGGCTTACGTCAACTGCATCCTCGAGGCCCAGCGCCAGTACCGCGCCGATCTTCAGCAATGCTACGAAATCATCGGCTTCGACGAGGACCGGCTCGATGACTTACTCGATTGCACTGGACTGGCGCTCACCGCCTATCAAAGCCGCGCCGGGCGCTGCGGCCCCCGTCCAGAACGTCCCACCGATGCCCCCGCTCCGCGCCGCTACATCCCGCGCCGCATGACCTCGCCGGGGGAAAGCCCGTACGGATACGATATGAATCCGCTCTGAGTCTCTAGATCATCGCCGGGCTCCCACAAAGCCCTAGTCCCCGTGGGGCGCCAAGTCAGATATGGCCCAACCGGCCGAGTGATGTTAAAAATACCCAATGGCGACCCATCCCACCACTACACCCGTGCCGGCACTCACTTCCTATGAAAAATTCGTCGTTGGAATTCTCGCTTTCTTACAGTTCACGATCATCCTCGACTTCATGATTCTCTCGCCGTTGGGCGCGATCCTGATGCCCACCCTGAACATCACCCCCTCTCAGTTCGGGTTCGTCGTCTCCGTCTACGCATTTAGCGCGGGGATTTCTGGCTTTTTATCGGCTGGCTTCGCCGATCGCTTCGACCGCAAGCGCCTGCTGCTCTTTTTTTACGCTGGCTTCATCTTGGGCACGCTCTTCTGTGGCTTAGCCCCGACCTATCATCTATTGGTGCTCGCCCGCATGATCACGGGACTCTTTGGCGGCGTCATCGGTTCGATCGTGTTGGCCATCGCCACCGACCTATTTCCCCTGGAAACCCGGGGGCGCGTCATGGGCGTGGTCCAATCGGCGTTCGCGGCGAGCCAGGTCATGGGACTCCCGCTAGGGCTTTACATCTCGAGCCTCTGGGGCTGGCATGCCCCCTTTATTCTCATTGTCGTCATTAGTTCCCTGGTCGGGGGATTGATCATCGCCCGGCTTCGTCCGATCGACGGGCATCTCAAGCTACAAACCGAGCGCAAGGCCGTGCGACACCTCATTCAGACGGTGCTGAAGCCCCGTCACCAGATCGGCTTCCTAACGATGGCCCTGCTCGCCACCGGTGGTTTCATGCTCATGCCTTTTGGTAGCGCCTTTACCGTGCACAATCTCGGCATCCCTTTCGACCGCCTGCCGTTGATTTACATGATCACCGGCACCTGTACGATCATCGCCGGCCCACTCCTCGGGCGCGCCAGCGATCGGCATGGAAAGTTCCCCGTGTTTTTCTTCGGTTCGCTACTGAGCATCACGATCGTGCTCATTTATACCCGGTTGGGGCCGACTCCGTTCTGGGCGGTGACGTTGCTCAGCGCGCTTTTATTCATCGGCATCACGGCCCGCATCATCTCTTCGTCCGCCTTGATTACGGCGGTGCCCGCTCCGGCCGATCGGGGCGCCTTTATGGCGGTCAACGCATCGATCCAGCAAATCTCCGGCGGATTGGCGGCGGGGCTAGCCGGTATGATCGTGATTCCGCGTCCCGATGGCAGTCTAGGACGCTACGAAGTCCTGGGCTACGTCGTTACCGCCGCGATGCTATTCGTGCTAGCGATGATGTCATTGGTGAACCGCATGGTGACGGGCAAGCGAATCCCTCCGCCCTCCGTAACTCTTCCAGCTGCTGGATAAGGTCGCGCACCTTCCGCTCGATGCGGATCTGCTGGGCTTCGGTGAACGAGCGAATAAGCCGGTGTTGGAACGAGTGGGAAATTTGTCGGTACTCTTCGTAAGCCTTCCGATAGGCGTCGTCCCGAAATCTCAAGGGATGGTGCAAAATTTCGTGTAAAAAGGCATCACGCGTATCGGGTTTCTTCGCCGCCTCGAGAAACTTTCGGATCGTACGCTCACGATTCCGAATTTCAAGCTCGAACGGATACTTGCTCTCGGCCAGGAATCGCGCGAATTGCTCCTTCTGGGCCGCGTTAAGCTCGAGCCCCACGAGGTCGTAACCAAAACTGATTCGCTGCCGAAGCTGTTTCTCCCGGCCCGCGGAGCTTTTAAGCCGCTCTTCTTCCTTGCGTAAATTTTCGAGCGCGATCTTTCCGTAATGCTCCATCTGGCGGGGCGTCAGCGAAGCTGTGAATTCCTTCACGCTGCCCTCGAGTTGGGGTAAAGCCGCCAAGAACTTATCCCGAGCCCGATCGGCGAACGCGTCATACTGCGCGCGGGTCAGGTCGGGATTCTTCACGAGGCGTAGATACTCCCGCAGTGATTCGTTTACGTGGGGTATCTGATGCTGAACCAGGCCTTTCAGCTCTTTATCCACGAGCGTCCGAGTCTTTTCCGCTTGCGTTGAATCCAAGTCAAAATACTTATCGATCGCGGTAACGACGAACGGGCCGGCGAAGCGGTACATGATGGAAACGCGCGAGCAGCCCACGCCACCCAAGAGCAGTCCCATCACCGCTATACAACTCAGTATCCCGCGAATTCCCATCCCTAAAAGGTAGCCTTTAATCACCTGAACTTCCACTGAGTTGTAACTGGATTTCAATTGAGAAAATGGCTCCCGTATGCGAACCCGTACCCCATGCCCAACCCCGCGCCTCCCCGTCCTCATTTTTTTCGAACCGCAGCCGAACTTCGCTCCTGGCTGAAGAAAAATCACGCGAAGCAGCCGGAGTTATGGGCCGGCTTCCATAAGGCGGGCTTTCGGGACGATGCCCTAGCTTATCGCGACGCATTCGACGAGATGCTTTGTTTTGGCTGGGTAAATATCATCGTTCGAAGCATCGATCCTTTCACGTACCAAGTGAAGTTCATGCGGCGGAAGCTGGGAGGCACCTGGAGCTTGCCGACGATCAAGCGCTTCGAAGCGTTGCGTCGGCAAAAGCGAACCCAACCCGCCGGCGAACGCGCTTTTGCGGCTCGCGACCGGGCCTCGTCTGAGGAAACCCCTCCCCAGTTTACACCCGCCCAACGGCGGGAGTTCCGTTCCCACCCGAAGGCGTGGCGGTTTTTCTCGGAACAGACCTCCAGTTATCAACGATACATGACCCGTTGGGTGAATCAGGCCAAGCGCGTCGAGACCCGAAAACAGCGGCTGTCCATGCTGATAGAAGATTCAGCCGCCGGAACGAAGCTTCGAAGGATAGTGGAAGCAACGGAGAAGTGGAAAAAAAGATATCCCCCAGGCCAAACCCCGATCGAAACGGCCCGCAACCTCGGGCCGATGTCGGGAGTAGACCTCCGTGGCATCGGTATTGACACCATCGAAAAACTGCGAAGCGCAGGCTGGGAAGACGCATTCCAGCGGGTAGTTGAGAACGCGCCTAAGCGTTTGAATCTGAACTTTGCCCTTGCTCTGATTGGCGCGGTCGAAGACCTAGACTGGCGAAAAGTTAGTGGCGGAATGAAGCTTGAGGCCAAGACCCTAATTCGGGAGCTTAAGCGAAGCTGGAGCTAGCCCCCTAAAAGTTTGCGTCCCCCGTGGCCACCCTAGGTGGATAGGGGGCTCCGGGGGACGCAATGCCTTAGTAGCTGGGAGAGTACGCTTCCAGCTTACCGAGGAATTCGGCTACCGGGGCCGGCGGGTTCGCGTCGTACGTCAGTAATAGCTCGCGCGCAGTGATACCTTCTCCGTACATTTCGCGGTTGTCTTTCTTCGATGGCGCCAGCACGGCACCGGCCAGTGAGATCCCCGCGTAGAGTCCCTTGGCCCGTGAATACGAGTAAACAGGGCTCTTGAATCCTTCCGTACCGGCTTGAAAGTCGCGCCCCAAGGGCCCGATCGCTACCGACATCTCACCCGCCAATTGCAGGTTGCCCTTTACGAGAATATCCACGGCCTGGCGATTGGTGAACACTAAGACCAAGTCGCTGACTTGAACTCCCGCCTGGAGCCCGAGGCTTCCCCCGGTGATGTTCGTGAAGGAGACGTTACTCCAACCCTCGCCGGTACGACAGCTCACCACGCCCTTTCCCGTGCGGACGCCGAAGATAAAACCCACCTTCACGACGCTCGGAACGACGAAAACGCATTGCGCTTTCTTGAGCAGCTCGTCGGGAATAGCGGACTTGAAGTCCGCCATGTATTCGTCGAGCACGATGCCTGCTTTGTCCAGACGGATGACCGCCTTTTCATAACGGCTTTGCATAGCGAACTGAGAATCATCGGCGATCGCGGGACACGCGAGCGCCATGCCTAGAATCAAGAGAACCAACTTCTTCATGCTGTGGATTTCCTTTCGAACGATTATACTGCTTTGGAGTAGGACTGATCTTGGTCCTTCGTCTGATCTTGGTCTTTAGACTGATTTAACCCGGACTGAGTATTCGACCGCATGCCGTCTAGCGACTGTTTGAATGAGTCGAACTCTTCGCCCGCTTTTTCGTCCGAGTAGCCGTACGCCTTCTGCACTTTGCCACGCAGCTGGTCTAGGTCGTGCCGGCATTCGTCGATGTCACTGTCGTTGAGCTTGCTAAAACGCGCCTTGATCTTCCGCTTGGTTTGCTCCCACTGGGTGCCTGGGCTCGATTGACTATTCATACGATCAGATTTGTTTGCTTCATTGGGTTGATTCTGATTGGTTTCCATATCGGTTTCCTCTCTGGACGATTGGTTTAAGTTTAGACTGCGTGCCGACGGTACAAGCAACTACCGCGCCAGCGCCGTCGGCTACTCTCAGTCAATCGAGTCGGGCGCGCCCAAGAGATCCCGCATCGCCCGGAGATTCTCCGGGTGCTTGCGCTCAAGGATCGTGTTGGTCTGATCGATCGCCTTGAAAATCGTCGACAGCCGCTGATTGGAATTCCAACGCAAGCGGTCTTTGATCAGATCGATCTCTTTGGCGTTATACGTCGTACTCACTATGTCCTTGATTAAGGCCGATCTCAGCTTCACAGACTCGTCACGCAACCTCTGCAACTCGTTTCGCGTAGATATGCGCAAGTCATTCAGCCTCACCCTTTGCTCGTCCGTCAAATCAGGCATACGGTCGATCGCCGCCCCCGTTTGCGCGCTAAGCGCGGCGGCATCTTTATTCGGCGACTCCGCGCGTAGCTTTGCATCCAAGACCGCATCCGACTTGCGGGTGGCGCAACCCGGGGACAAAACGGCCAAGACGACGGCCAAAAATAGCACGTATATCGGCTTCATAATCGCCTCCTTCTCTACTTTTAAATCGCGACGTCAATGTCGCGATCATTTCCATCGCCACGCGTGAGCGACGGCGACGCGGCCGCCACCTCCGCGGAGGACGAAACGCCTTCGGCTCCCGTTTCCTTCAGAAGCTTTTCGGCTTTCTTCTTCCACTCCGAACCATCAACATGGACGGAAAGCAGAATCCCCCCGTCCTTGATGTAACCCTCGTAACGTTTAGCCTCGTACTCGGGAAAACCTAAGCCGATCAGCGCGCCACTGACGCCGCCCAGTGCTCCCCCCGCGCCCACCCCCGCAAGCGCGCCCATGATGGGACCCGCCGCGATCAGGGGACCGACGCCCGGAATCGCCAGCGCGCCGATACCCGCAAGCCATCCCAGCACGCCGCCGACAACGGCGCCCGTGCCCGCGCCCGCCGTAGCTCCTTCAGGTGCTTTCGTCTGCTTCTCATGGGCGAGCTCCCGGTCACCCACGCTTTCCGGCATCAGAACCGATATATCGGTGTTACGAAACCCTTCCATCTTTAGGCGATCCACCGCGCGTTCCACGCTCAATCGATTTGAGTAAAGGCCAAATACCGCGATTTGCTTGTGCATACGACTCTCTCCTTGATTCAATAGGTGACGGTAGGCACCGTCACCGTGATTTCACTCACCACATTCCCGGCCCCGGCGTTCTTCCGGGCCAGGTACTCCAAACGGTCTTTCTCTTGGTCGTTCCGAACCCCTCCTCGCAAGCACCACGCTCCCGCTCGATGTAATGACGGAGACGTTCTTCGCGTAGCCAGAGAGTGCCTCATCCTCAATGATCTCCTGGCGAAGTATGCGACGCAGCTCGGCGTCTCCCGCCTGGTTGGTTTGCTCCATCGACGCGCGATCCGGCGGCGTAGTGGCCTCCGGAATACCCGACGCGCTGGCGACGCTGAGTCCCGCAACCAATACCTGTAGCCGAAAAAAACTGGGAATGGGTTCCATTTTTATTCCTTTCCGCTAGCTGGGTAACAAAGCAAAGCGTAGGCCAACCCGTGCAACGAGAAGTCTCTCACCAATGACCGGGACAGGCTGGGAGGAACCTATGCCATATTTTCTCAACGCATGGGCGATAGCGCGCCCAAATCCAATCGAGTCGACGTAGAGGATGGCACGCGCCTTGCTCCTTTTGATCACCGAAACGCAATTTATCACTCAAATAATAAGAAGGAGCTATTCGTGAAAAACCTGCACGCCGTAAATTCCCATCGCCACGACCATGATGCAAAATCCATCTCGCACGCGCTGAGCTTACTGAACGACGCCGCGAAGGACAGCTCGGAAGAAATTAGAGACATGATCAATCGCGACTACAAGCGCTTCAAGCAAACGCTCACGGGCATGCGTCCGGCCGTCAAAGGCGCCCTGCGCGAGATCAGCGCGGCCACCACGCAGTCGGTGCAGCAGGCTAGGGAAAAAATCGTCGACACTACCGTCGAAACTGCGAAGAAAGTCGACACCGCCGCGCATGAGCGCCCTTGGGCATTCATCTCGGCGACGGCGGCTTTTGTCGGTCTCAGCGCGTTCTTGCTGGGCCGTCGTTCCAAGTAGTGCAGTATCAAAATTAACCGGGCGAGGTGGATATGTCGGTTTTCGAGCGCGTGGCCAATCATTACCTAGAGCATATTTGGCATGAAGGCGAGCGATTGGCGAAACTCAAGACCCTATCCATCTCCCTGGAAATACTCCGTGGCGCGCGCAACCTCACCCTGCTTTCCATTCGCGCGCTGACCTGGTTCACCCTGGTCGCGGCTTCGTTCGGGTCCGCCGTGCTCTATCTGGCGATGACCTACGTGCGGACGGGACACTTCCGCTTCGATGGCGTGGTGTTCACTTTGCTGGGAATTGGAATTATTGCGCTGGTGTTTTTACGTTGGCAGCTCTCCGAGCGTCAGTGGCTTAGCGCGTTTCGAATAAGTGAAAAACTAAATCAACTGCAGGCGGCCCCACGCCGCCCCAATCCTCCCGGCTTGGAATCCATTGTCGCCGAATTGGTGCAAGAGAAGCTCGCGCAAGCCTTCGCCAATCAAGCGGTGAAAGCAAGGGAGGCCGCGGCGGAGCCGCGCCCTCCCATTCACGAAGTTCGCGCCAGCTAAGAATCCCACGTTCTACATCCATACCTTCAACGCCGCGAGGGCTTGGAGATTATTTACCCCGCTATCGGCCGTCGTAATCAGGTAATGCAACTCAGCTCCAAGCGATAAGTTGGGAACCAACTGAAAATCGACGCCGCCTTGCGGACCATACACGAAGTCGGTCGTGGAATCGCCCGCATGCACGCTCGAGATATTACCCGACCAAGAGCTAATAGCCGCACCCGCTTCGGCGCCAAGATGCAAAGGCCCCGCAAAAAAATTTAGTTGCCCCGCCAATATCGTCATGCTGGTAGAGGTCCCCGAGGGCAGCCCCAGAAAAGTGCCCGAGCTTCGTTGTCCCGAGAATCCGCCATAAAAACCCAACCCAAATTCGGGGGAGATTTTTCCGCCTAGAGTGAGCCCAATGTTTGGGCGGGTATCCCCGTCGGATCCGCTAGTGCTCGCGATATTACCACCGAGCAAGAAACCCGCGTACCCTACCGAGCTTTCCAGGGCGTTGGCGGGAACTGTGTAGGCTAGCGCCATCAATCCTGCCGCCATGCATTTCAAGTGATTCCTGTTCATTCTGTTCTCCTTGGTTTGACCACGATTTATGCGGCCTGCCGCACAGCAAGCGCCGGCAGTCGCTCCAACAACACTGCTTCTTCCTCTTGAATATGGTGCAGGGCGATCACCCTGAGGGCCATGAACGTCGGCTCCCAATTCTCGTCTAGATTCGACATCGCTTCCAGCCGATCCAAAAGATCGGCCATCACCCGGCAATCCACGCGCAAGTTCTCCACGAAGTCCCCTGTCGTGGAGTGGGCCCGTAGATAGGCATAGAGCTCCGCCTGCTCCCGCCAGATGTGGGCACGAATCAGGGAAGCCAGATCGTCGAAAAGGTCATAACGCTCCCGTTTGGAGCCGTGCGAGCTTTTCTCGAGTCTTTCGAAACCTTGCACGATGGCGAGGTGGTCTTGGCGAAAACGTGTATCGATATCCATGTGCTCTCCTTTTCCTGCGTACGAGCAATCGGCATGCCACATGCAGCTCTCTGACAACGCAGATGAATTCAAAATTTCAGGCGCCTCCGCGTGCCAAAACGAGACAGACGATGACATTTTTTCTCATCTTGATGACGACACTACTCGTCGCGGTGGCATTCATGATGAGGCCGTTTGGCTCCGCGTTGTTGGCGGGGGTAATCCTCGCGTTAACCACTTACCGTTTCTATGGGTTCCTCGCGCGCCGCTGGGGAGGCAAGCGTTCCGCGGAAAACTGGGCTGCTGCTATCGTTACGGCTTTAGTGACCCTCGGCATTGTGCTACCCGTTTTGAGTTTTACTGTCACGGCGATCGAGCAGGGCGCCGGTGCGCTCGATCGACTCTCCCAGTCATCTAACCAGTTTTGGCAGCAGACCATGGCTTCGCTGAACGAAGAGATCGCGCGCTACCCTATCGTGCAAAGATATCTGGGGGCCGAGCGGGGGCTCGATCAGCAAATCAACGATGGAATCCGCTCCGCGCTCAAGTTCGGCACCTCCCAACTGCTCGGATGGCTGGGCCACCTTCCCGGAATGGCGTTGCAGCTACTCGTGGCATTGCTCACTTGCTTCTTTTTGCTACGTCAGGGAAAGCCGTTTCTTCGATGGCTACAAGGCACTTTGCCGCTGGAGGCGGAGGTGCAACACCGGATTTTTCACGGTTTCCGCACCAACGTGGTGCGGGCATTCGTCGCATCTCTCGCGGCGGCGGCGGCCCAGGCAGGCGTGATGTTCCTCGCGCTCATCGCGCTAGGCGCCCCGGTGCCATTCTTCGCGGCCGGCCTCACGTTTTTACTCGCCTGGATACCGGTCATCAGCTGCAGTCCCGTATGGCTGGGAATGACGGCTTACTTCTATTTCACTGGCGCTCCGGGAAAGGCCATGCTCATGCTGGCGGCGGGCGGTCTCACCAGCATCGTCGACAACCTAGCGCGCGCGCTCGTGCTAAACGGCGGAGGGAACATGCCGACCCTGGTGGCCTTGCTCGCGGCGATCGGCGGAGTTTATCAATTCGGGTTAATTGGCCTACTCTTAGGCCCGATCCTGGCGGGGACGCTGTTGACGTTTCTGCAAATCTGGCGGGACCACTACCAAACCTCCTACCTCCGTCGTGACGAAAGTCCCCGTCCCGCCGTCAAACCACGCGCGGCCTGAAACCGGCAAGTTGGGATGCTCATCAGGCGACCTGCCGCACCACCAGATGATTACGCACGCCTTTCACTCCCGGCAGCTTCGAAACGCGCTCAGCCGCATACTCCCGCATGTTCTCGTCTGGCACGACGCCGAAGAGAGTGATCTCACCCGCGCTGATGTCGAACCGGATACGGGAAGCGTCCAATTTCGCATCCTCGCTGAGACACTTTGACACATCGTCGCTGAGTTTTTCGTCGGCATGCGCCAGCATTCCAGGATCCACCTTGGGGTTAGGCCCTTCATTATCCATGGCTTCGATGCTGTTGGTTACTCCTCGTGATTTTTCCATGCTCATAGCGTGTGCATCGCCCGTGCCGATCCCGAATAGACGCTGGCATATCGAATGCATGCCTTACGGTAGAAAAGAATCGGAAGGGAAAGAATATGATCTCACTCAGAACGCATAACATCTTCGACTACATTATCGCCGCCGTATTAGTCGCCACGCCTTGGATTTTCGGTTTCTCCGACATCGTGCGCGCGCAGAACCTGCTCGCGATATGCGGTCTTTCACTTTTCTTTTACAGCTTAGCCACGAAATACGAGTTTTCCATCTGGAAACTCATTCCCGTTAGCACGCACATGGCGCTCGACGTGATCGTAGGGCTCTTCGTGATGAGCGGGCCGTGGCTATTTGGATATCGGGGACTGCTCACAACCGGACAAGCGCTCGTGCACATCGTGCTGGGCCTAGGTGCCGTGCTTCTGGTGACGACGACGAATAAGTCCGCCGTCCTCGTGAAAGTGGAAACGGAGTACAAAATCGATCAGGCCGCGTAACGGCCAAGAAGGAGGATATTATGCTCAGAGCATCTATTGTATTTTTCATCATCGGGTTGATCGCCATGCTCTTCGGGGCGAACGGTTTCGCCGGAATGTCGGTAGAGATCGGCCGCACTCTGCTCGTGGTGTTCTTGATCTTCGCGCTGGTTAGCTTCATCGCCCACTTGGTGACGGGCGGAAGAACACCGAAGACGCTCCCGTAAGGGGAAGGCCGGCAAAATCCGGCCGGAACGTCTACCCTAGTACACCGGTGCCTTCGAAGTACCCGAGAACGTGTCGGCGGGCGTGCCCAGCACCAGCGAACTCAGCTTGTCGAGCGGTAACACCACGCCGCCGTTGGCGTTCACCGCGATTTCGGCGGCCACGCCAGTGTCGATGGCTAGTGACAGGAACGGGAAGTTTCGCTTCAGGCCCATGTTGCGCACGACGCCCGCCATGAGCTCGAGGCCGATGCCAAACTTCGCGGTCGCGCTCAGGGCACCCAGGGGCCCTGCGAAATCCTTCGCGTGATGTAGAGCACCCCAAATCAGGCCGGCGCCAAACTCAAATCCCACCTGCCCGCCGGCACCGGCGCCCGCGTGCAGCTGAGGAATGGCCGCCAACGCCCAGTCCAGTTCCACATAATGGTAAACTTGCTGCGGATCCTGAATGCTCACGCGCACGACTTCCACCGGCACCGCGACTAACATCAAATCCGCGGATCCCCCTGCGCCCAAGACCCATTTGCCGGAAATACTCACGTTGCCAAACACGAAAAATCCGCTCGGAATGAGATCACGTACCGTGATGCCCATGCCCTCGGCGACTTCGGTGTTGTCCCGCGCGTCTTTAATCACCTGATCGAGCAAGTCATCGGTAAACACCTGCGCGCCGCTTGAGCGCGTATTGATCCCAAGCAGGATCTGCAAGGTGTCTTGCAGCATGCTAATCGAGGATTTGACCGCCGCTTTCTTGGCCGAGCCCCGCATGTCCTTCCATGCGGTACGATAGTAGATGAAGCGCTTGTCACGGGTGACCGTGCTGGGAACCGTGCGTTCCGTGGGAACGATGCGCGTTTCGGTCGCGCTCGGCTCATCCGGTATAGGTACGATCTGAGGGGCTGGAGCCTGCGGATTCACCGCCCGCGCACCAACCACATCATCACGATTCAAGGCGCCGGGGCCGCAGCCCGTGGTTAGCGCCAGAATGAATAGTACCGCTCCTACTTGAAGTGAATAAAAAGATCCCATTCCTACCTCCCCAGAAATCTTGACGCACCATATAGGCGCGACGCACAAAATTCAAATTTTTATTGGAATGGCCTTAGAGCGGCCAGCGCTTCTGGAGGGAAAAGATGACTGTCCGACTCAGACTTACATTGCGAGCTGGTCCCAGGAGAGTTTGGTCGGTATAGGCGACATTCGTTGCCCAAGCTTCATCGAAGGCATACGCGAACTGAGCCGAGCTGTTCCAAACCAGTTGCGACGAGGAAGTCGTATTTACCCCCCCTTCACTGGTGATCGCACCTTCAAAAACCGGTGCGAAACTTAAACCCAGCCGAAAAGCCCCGCCCCCCGGGCTCCAACCCGCTCCCAGGAGCGCACTCCCGCCCCAGCCCGGAAAAAACCGAGTGATCGAACCATCGGCGTCCTGGAAGGTCCGCGCGAATGCACGATGAAGCTCGGCCGTTAAGAGCAGATCCCAATTACCCAGCACTTTCACGAACGCCGCGCCGCCCGCGACGGAAAAAAAACCGCGACCTCGCGCATCCACCAGATACGGCGCGACGGCGTCGTGAATGGACGGGCTGGTGGGTAGGGTGGATTGGAGAAAGAAAAAACCGCGCGGCCTCCACACGGAGTAAGTTCGCTCGGGTAGAAACTCATAAGCAGCACTGACGCTCACATCACCCAGCCCTTGGGACCGTGCCGAACTGGTCGTGGTTTCTCGCGCGCGCCAGAGGACAGGCAAGCTCGCGCCCGCCTGCCAACGCTCCGAAAGCATCCATGCTCCGTCCAGCTTCAATGTTTCCGTGGTTTCGGCATCGCGCGAGCTACGAAAGACCGGCAGCCCCGCCGCCGGAGCATCGCCAATCACCGAGGCACGGGATACCGAAAACGAGAGCTGCGCCTGGTCGTCACCCGTAATCAGCGTCGGCAAACTCGCGCTACCGCCGCAGCAAGGGGCGGCGGCGGCCTCGGATACGATCAGCAGCAGGGCAAATAACATGGAAGGTTAGATCTTCACCTTCAGGACGGCCTCTTCCTGTACCTTTTTTTCCCGGCGCAGCTGGACCTTCACGTCCCAATCGCCGCCCATACTGAAAAACGCGTCCGTGCCGTCATAGACACCGTCCACCGGCGCCCCTTCGGCGTCCCGGGCGGGAGCAAGCTTGACGGGAGAAGATCCATGCCCCATCGACGTCATCCATAGTTTCACGAATGGCTCGTCAGTTGGGCTAACATACGGACCTTTCCGGTCGGCGTCAGCCTCGTTCCAAAACTTCAGGGTGAAGGTCGCCAACTCGTCGGCGGTCGGCGTGGCTTTCCAAATCAGTTCCGCGCAAAGACCGGCCTCGGGAAACGCCAGGGGGCAGTTTTTAGCGTCGTCCGCTGTCAAAGGCTCACCGGCGGCGGATGGATCCTTCCTGCTCAGATCGTCGGCGTTGACATGATTTAATAGCGGTGAATTACACGCCATCAGGCCCACGAGCAAAAATACGGTTCTCTTCATCGTTCTCTCCTTCAATTTCGTACCTAAGGACGGCGGATCACACAGCCCAAAGTGCGCGAATCCCCGCGCGGAGGGGGCTCTCCGGCGACGATCGCAGTCAAAGCTTCTCTTAAGTAGTGGTGCTTCGCCGAAGCCGCCACGCGGCTGTCATCGACGCCTCCCTGGTAAACGAGCTTTCCTCCCGCCCAGACAAAAACGTGCGGCGTCTTCAAAGCGCCAAAGCGGTTGGCGATCTGCGCAGCTTCGTCCTGCAAGACGGGAAACGGTACGCGAGCCTCCCGAAAGTGCCGGGCGGACTCCGCGGGCGTCTCATCTACGTTGGAGTGCACGCCGACGAAGCGAATCCCCTGGCTTGCAAACTGCGCGTGCAGATCACGCAGCGCGGGTTCGTGGCTCATGGAACAAGGGCAGCGGGAGGAAAGGAAGACAACGACGGTCGCGCCTTTCGCGTCCGTGAGCGGCATGACGACCGGACGATCCGAAAGCAAATCTTGTCCCGCGAGCGCCGGTTCGATTGCCGCGTGGGCGGGCAACGCCCCTAGCCCCCAGGCTCCGACGATCAGCGAAAAAACCACCCTAAGCATGCTGCTCTTATATAGCCACCCCCGGCTTGAGGCAAGCCGTCATTGACTTGCCGCGTTGACATCTTCTGATCCCTCCCTCTAAACTAGCAGTAGGTGTGGAAGGAGTGGCTCGCTAGAAAAAGGGGGCCTCTTGCCGATTCGATTTCTCGCTGCGCTGGCGATTCTCGCCGCGCTTCAATCCTGCAAACTCTTTCGGGGTCAAGATACCGAAGAAAATCCCGTGAGTAACACGCCGGCTGGAGGCCTCCCTCCATCAACCGCCGTGGGCTGCGCAATCAACTTTGAGCAAACCACAACGACGAACTCCCCGATCGAAGCGAGCGCCCACTGGAGCGGAGGCGATGTCCCCGAGCTTTGGGCGCAGAGTTTCACTCCTTCCGTCACGGGCTCACTTTCCCAAATCGAATTGAAACTCGTGCAGCTCCAAGGGGCCACGCTTTCGGCTCCCCTCACCTTGCGATTAACCGGCGACTGCGGAGGGAACCCCTGCTCCGGCGTCCTCGCGATCTCCGACGGAGTCAACCCAGCGGTACAGGCCATTGGCAGCCTCGCCGCCCCCGCCAACTGGGACGCCTACGTTTTTTCGTCGCCCTACGAGGTCCTAGCCGGCCAAAAGTATTGGTGGGTGGTGTCCATGGATCACTTCGGGGAAATGATTCGAATCTACCGTGACCAAAGCAACGGCCTAGTGAACGAAAAAGTGAAGCTTGGGACGGGGAGCTTGGGTTGGTTCGCGGAATACACCACCTATGACTTCGCCTTTCGCGCCACCGTTTGCGGAAACTAAGGCGCACGGGAGAGTGTCAGGAAAACCCAGGCGGGTCCAAAATCACCTAGGAAATCGCTTTCACCTAAGATCATAACATATTGATATTGCTTTATTTTTTTCTGGCTCAAGCACTGCTTTAAATCAGGGGGACAGCGGAGGAACACATGAAAGTCACGAATCGTTTCTGGGCATTGATGATGGTGATGAGCCTGGCGGCAATGTGGGGATGCGAGCAACAAGTTCGCCTAAACGCCGGCACCCCCGAGGTCGACCCCACCCCTACCCCGACGACTACTCTGGTTCCCGTCATCCTTCATTCTCTCAGCCTAGAAATCACCAACCCCGAACAAGGCTCCCTGCGGGCGGAAGACCCGGACATGGAGCTCGACTGCCCGGGAGCCTGTGAGGCTTCCCTGGAAGAAGGAACCGAGATCGTGGTCACGGCCCAGCCAATCAACGCCCACTGGGAAGCCCAGTGGCCTGCCGCATGCGTAGTGGAAGTTCGCGGCGAAAGCACCGTTTGCCGGTTGAACCTAAGCCAAGACGAAGTGCTCTCGGTTACATTTATCCGTAAGGCGTGCTCGCCCGACACCGTGGATCTGAATGGAGACGACGCCGATGGTTGCGAATGTCACATCACCTCCCCCGCCGATTCGCCTGATACGGCTTTCCAGGACACGAACTGTGACGGCATCGACGGTACGCGCAGTGCTGGAGTATTCGTGGACATCGTCAGCGGTACAGATGCAGCGACCAGCGGCACGATGAGCCAACCCACGAAAACCATCCGCTACGGCATTACGCGCGCACAGGCACTGGGACGCCGGGAAGTTTACGTCAGCCGAGGAACTTATGCCGAGCGCGTGGAACTCGTAAACGGGATCTCGCTTTTCGGTGGGTACGACGCCGCTGCGCAATGGCAACGTTCCGCCACGCACACGACTACGATCCAGCCCAGCGCGGCCGCGGACCTCGGTGGCAACCAAGTAGCGCTCGTCGCGGCAAACATCTCTCAGAGCACTCAGGTCCAACGATTCACCATCGTGGGACCGCAGGCCTCGCAGCTCGCCGGCTCTAGCTACGGCGTTTACTGCATCCACTGCCCGGCTCTAGCCCTACGCGATAACGTCATCCAAGCAAAATACGGTGCCCCCGGGACCGCGGGAACCTCGGGTCCGCAGGGTACGCCAGGAGGATACGGCGTAAGCGGTCGAGACGCAGTGTGCTCAAATCCAAACCCCCAATATCCGAGTGCCGGGGGTAGCGGTGGCGTCGGCGCCGTCGCACTCACGTACGGCGGACGAGGTGGCGACTCCGGCCTGGGAGCGACTGCTGGACGCAGTGGTGCGGCGAGCGCGCAAGGTATACTCGGCGGTCTCGGTGGCCAAAGCTCCACCGACGGCTCCAACGCAAAATCCGGCGCAAACGGCGCGAACGCTCCGGCGGCGCTGACGGGTACCGATGGCTCGAACGGAAACGGCGGCGGAAGCGTGGAAGGCTTTTGGGTAAGTGCGGCTGGAAAGTCGGGCGAGACCGGAAATACGGGCGCCGGTGGTGGTGGCGGGGGCGGCGGGGGCGGAACCCGTGAGTGCTTTTTTGGCTGTTCGGAGACCGCGGGCGGGAGTGGCGGCGGGGGCGGCGCGGGCGGCACCGGTGGACAAGGCGGCACCGGTGGACAAGGCGGAGGAGGCTCATTCGCGGTGTTCATCTACGAGTCCAGCGGCACGCTCCTCCAGAATAACTCTCTCATCGCCGCCGGCGGGGGCGCCGGTGGCATGGGCGGTTCAGGCGGCGCCGGTGGATCCGGCGGAAATGGTGGCAAGGGCGGGCAAAAGAATGGCTGCTCGAAATCCGGTGCGGGAGGAAACGGCGGTAAGGGCGGTAGCGGTGGAAACGGCGGCCGGGGCGGCTCGGGCGCGCACGGGCCTTCGGCTTCCATCGTCTTGGTTCGCGGATCGATCATGGCCATCCAGAATATTTTCACGCCTCTCCTGGGCAATCCGGGCGGAAGCTACTCGATTCTCAACGCCCAATAGGCCGTGTTACACTGGGTGAGTTCCGGTCGAGGAACACCCTATGCGTAACATGATGATCTTCCAACACGTGGCCCACGAACCACTGGGCACCTTGAACCCGCTCCTCAAAAAAGCGGGTTTCAAGATTCGATACCTGAACTTCGGGCGGGACGGCGGGCTGAAGCCCGAGCTAGAAGGATACAATGGACTCATTATACTCGGGGGTCCGATGGGGGTTTACGAAGCTGACCACTACCCCCACCTTCGCGAGGAAATGCGCGGCATCGAGCAAGCCCTCAAGCTGGGGATTCCGATATTGGGAATTTGCCTCGGCTCCCAACTGCTCGCGCAAGTATTGGGCGCGACGGCGCGCAAGCACGAACGACGGGAGATTGGTTGGTACGAGGTGTCCCTTACCCAGGAGGGACAAGCCGACCCCCTATTCGCGGGCTGCCGACCACGTGAGATGATCTTTCAATGGCACGGCGACACCTTTGACGTCCCCCGGGACGCCCGCCACCTGGCCTTCACCTCCGGATGTGCGAGCCAGGCCTTCCGATACGGAGAAAAAGTTTACGGTCTGCAATTTCATCTCGAAGTGGATCAACCCATGATCGAGCGTTGGTTGCAGGTCCCCGGCAATCAAAGGGAGCTCGCCGAACCCGGCAACGCCTACTCGGCCGATCAGATTCGCCAAGATACCGAGCGGCATATCGCGCGCTCCCTCGAGCTCAGTACCGAAGTCTTCTCACGTTTCATGGGATTGTTCGGGGAGTTCCGACGCCAAGCCAAGCTGGGCAGCTCCGGTCACGGAGCCTGAACCTCGGGGGCTCGCTCGCGAAACCGCGCTTCTAAAAAAAGTGCATCCCGGCGTTTTTGTGGGATCGGATACGCCATTTCCTGGATTCGATCGCGCGTTTGCCTCAAAAGCTGCACTTCATGTCGCCAAAAACGGGCAATCGCCCGAAGATGGTCCTGCACTTCGCCACTGTCCCGGCGGGCCGCCGGTTTCTCCACTAAGGCCAAGGATAGCTCCTTTAACGCCTGCATCGAATCGCCGCGGAAAAAAGCGTCCCACTGCCCGGCCCAATCACCGGCCTCGGGCAGTTTACGAAACCGGTAGACGTGCGTGTATTTGGGTAAAGCCAGCGAAGGAATTTCGCGATGGCCGATATACTCGAGTAGCCGACTCAAGGCAAAGAACGCCTCGCGCGTGCGCTGGCGCGAACGGAAGGCGCCGTGAAACGAAATGCCCGGGCACGCAGCGGCGACCTCATCGGGCGAGGTGGTGTATCCCAGCAAAACATCGCCATTTGGCAAGCGCTGCCAGCCAACCAAGGGATAAAGAAAGTAAAAAGCCCCCGCGACGTTCCATTTGGGCCGATGCGCTTGGATCAACTGGGTTTCCAGCAAAAGCGCGGCGAGTTCCGTCGGACAGGTCTCGATCTCGATCCGGGCGGCATCAGTAATCACCGCCCGCATTTTCGCATGACGCTTCACCCGTTTAGGTTTCCGGTACTGAGCGAGACGCCGCCGCAGGTTTTTCGCTTTACCGATATAGATTAACTGGGAACCGGCGTCGAAAATCCGGTAGACCCCCGGAGTGCGCGGGAGAGTATCGATGAACTCACGGCCAAACTTCGCGTCAAAATCGCGCGGGGACGCCACCTGGTGAGTGTGACGTAACCAGCTGCAACGCGCAATCGGAAATTCGCCTTGTCCCTCCCAAATACGGGGGGTACACTCCAGGCCAACCTAAAAGGGGGAATGAACGATGTTAAAAGCAATGAGCTCTTTGGCCGTACTCTTGATCTCTTCCGCGGCGTTCGCCGAAACCGTGGACTTCGCCGACCTGAAGGAAAACGGCGCCGGCAAGGTGCACGAATGCATGCACGAAGCTTGGAAAGCCGCGGACACCTCCGACGAGCAAAACAATAAAGCCGGCGAAATCATCGCGGGCGCCCGTGACGTGATGAAGAAGAACAAGGAAGCCATCCAGAAAGCCATGAAGGGCATGATGGTGGCCTGGAAAGCCCACCCCATCTCGCGCGACGCCGTGATTGCCGCAGAAAAAGGCCTCATGGAAGCCGGGGCTCCCGTGCATGGCGCGATCCGTGACGCTCAAGTCGGCGTGATTAATCTGCTCTCCAAGGAGCAACGCGAAGTATTCAACGAAGTCTTCATGGAATGCGTCCGCGAATAGTCGGCCCGCTTTACTGAAGTTCATCGAAATTTATCGACCGGCCATGCCCGTACGGGTGGTCGGTTTTTTTATGAGGAAAAAATGGCCCTAGCGAAATACCTGCGCGTCCCCCACTCTCCGATCGTTCCTTCTATCGCGTTACTGATCCTACGCGTGATCACCGGCATCGCCTTCATGTTCCACGGCTGGGGCAAGATCCAAAATCCGTTGAGCTGGATGGGCCCGGACGCCAACATGCCCGCGATTCTGCAGGCGTTAGCTGCGCTCTCCGAATTTGGCGGCGGCTTCCTGCTCGCCATCGGACTCTTCGTGCCGGTGGCGTCGTTCGGCCTGCTTTGCACGATGACGGTGGCGGCTTCGACGCACATCATGCGGGGCGATCCCTTCGTCGGTCGCGGCGGCTCCTATGAACTCGCCTCCGTGTATTTCGCGGTGTCGATGCTGTTCTTGGTCGGTGGCCCAGGACGCTTTTCGGCCGACCGCGTGATCTTCGGCAATCAATAACCCGCCGATCCGAGCTACTTCCCGGCGGCCTCGAGCTGCGTACAGACTTCTTCCCAGCGGGAGAGGAGAGAATGCAGCTTCGATTCAATCTCGCGCTGCTTTTCGATCAGCGCCAAGGCCTTCGTCTTATCTTCGTAGGCGGCGGGATCGGCCGCCTGTTCACGCACCGCCGCTTGATCCTTTTCCGTGGCCGTGATCTCGGCTTCGAGCTTCTCACGTTCCCGGCGCCAGGCTTGAATCTGGTTGTTGGAAGGGCCGGTCCGGGTGGACTTAGCCCCCCTCTCCTCCGTCCCCTTTTCCGCGCGAACGCTGGCCCGCCCATCCGACGCATCGGCGGCCAAGGCGTCGCCCTGTTCCGCCAGCTCGCGGACCTTGCGCGCCAAATAGTCTTCGTAGCTATCCAAAAGAAAATGCACTTGCGAACCGCCGGGAGCCGGTACGATCTCCAAGACCCGGTCCACGAGCGGCGCCATAAAGGCCCGATCGTGGGACACCAGACAAAGCGTTCCCGTGTAATCTGCCAGCGCTTCGGCCAGCACGCCGCGGGATTGCACATCCAAGTGGTTCGTAGGTTCGTCCAGCAAGAGGAAGTTCGACGGCGAAAGCAAGAGCTTCGCCAAGGCGACGCGCGCGCGCTCACCGCCCGAGAGCACCGAACACTTCTTGTCCGCCGCATCGCCCGAAAAAAGAAACGCGCCCGCGATCGCCCGCACCCGGCTCACCGGCAGGTCCTTCACGACCGTCTCGAGCTCCTGCACCACCGTGTGCGCGGGATTCAGGGTTTCGGCCTGCAGCTGGGCGTAGTAGCCCACCTTCACCTCGTGCCCCAACTTCACCGTGCCTTCCGACGGCGGCAAGATCTGCGCGAGTAATTTCAGCAAGGTGGTCTTTCCCGCCCCATTCACCCCGACGATCGCGGTGCGCGAGCCCCGCGGGACCGTCCAGTTGAGGTCGCGAAACACCACCTTTTCCCCGAAGCGCACCTGCCCCTGCTTCACGGTGAGAACTTCCTTACCGCTATGGGGAGCGGGCGGGAAACGGAAGCGCACGGTCGCTTGCTCATCGGGTAGTTCGATCCGCTCCATTTTCTCGAGCTGCTTGAGACGGCTCTGCGCCTGGCTCGCCTTCGTGGCCTTGGCCCCGAAGCGTGCGACGAATGCTTCGATTTCGGCGATCTTCGCCTGCTGACCCGCGTACTGCGCGCGCAACACCTTCAGCCGTTCTTCTTTTTGCACGACATAAGAATCGAGATTGCCGCGATACACCCAAAGGCGTTTCTGATCGATCTCCATGACCTCCGTCACGAGCTTATTGAGGAACGCCGTATCGTGACTCACCATGAAGAGCGCGCCACGATGGCGCTGCAAGAAATTCTCGAGCCACAGGAGTGATTCCAAATCCAAGTGGTTGGTGGGCTCGTCGAGCAGAAGCAGATCGGGATCCATGAGCAGGATCCGGGAAAGCGCCACGCGCATGAGCCAGCCGCCGCTGAACTCCGTGAGCTTCCTTCCGTAATCCTTCGCGGCGAATCCCATTCCGCTCAAAATGGACTTCGCCTTCGCCTCCCGCCGGGCTTCGTCCAGCCCCTCGATCTCCTCGAGTACTCGCCCGTAGCGCTCGAGGTCCGCCTCGCTAGGTTCCGCTCCGGCAGCCGAAAACTTCTCCTCGAGCTCCCGCTTCGCCGCCGCCAAATCTTGCGTTCTCCCGTCCAAACGCAGGACTTCGCCCAGCACCGTATCACTCTCCATCCGCGGCAGCTCCTGCGGCAGATGTCCGATGGCCAGGTGATTCGCGCGCGCGACCACGCCCGTGTCCGGGTCTTCCAGACCCAGGATCATGCGAATGAGCGTGCTTTTGCCGGCGCCGTTGGGACCAATCAGCGCCACGCGGGAGCGGTGGCCTAGATTCAGCTCGGCCCCCTCGAAGAGAACCTTGGACCCGAAGCGCTTGCTAAGATCGCGGAGTTGCAGCATGGAGTTTTGTCTTTACCGGGAATCTACCGCGTCTGGCAAGGCCGTACGGGCGCAGGGGAGCAGCAGCCCGGAGCGACGATCGATGCTCATCACTTCGCGCGCGTAATCGGCGAAGCGAAATCCCTTTCCCACCCAAAGGTAAAACGTCTGGCCCTGCAACGTGATCGTTTCCTGCTTCACGTCTTGGAAATACGCTCCGTAGGGAGAGCCTGCGGCCACATGCTGGGAGAAAATTAAAAAGGACTTTCCGTCCAGTCGTCGAAAGTCCGTACGGTAATCGTCTTGGCGTCCCCAGTGCGAGTGCCACCCCAACACCACCACGTCGCGCCCGCGCGCGGCCTCCAGCATGGCGCTACTCGTGTACCCATCGGACGCCCAAATCCACTCCCCTCCCAGGTCTCGCGCACGACTTTCAATCTGGCGTGCGAGCGCCGGCGCCCCGGCGAACAGTACCAGGCTTCGATGAATTCGATAGTCTTTCCAGGTGTCCATCGGCAGGAGCAGCACACCCGTCACGCCCAGCGCGAGCACACCCGACATCAAACCATTGCCAGCCAACGCCCAGGCCGCCGCGCGATCTCCCGAAAAATCCGCGCTACGCGGGAGACGTCCCATCCAGACCAGCAACGGTACCAGATAAGGGAGATAATAGTGAATGCTGACCGGGTTTTTCCAGGTGGACGCGATCACGAGCGCAAAGCCCGCGAGCGCCACCGTCCACAGATGGGCGCTCTCTCGCCAATGCTTGCGCAAGGCGGGTACAAAAGGCCATAGGAACAGCGCGGCCCAAAACACCCCTACCCCAACCTGCGTGAGACGTTCACCGATACTCGCTGCCTGCGCCACGCGCAGCCGCGTATGCGCGTTGAACTCCCAATTCACCCAGCAATGAGCGGAGTTCCAGCCCAAATGAAAGAACATCGCCGGTGCGGCCGCGAGAAATGTCAAAGCCGTGCGGCGGGGATCGGGCAAACCCCGTAGTTCACCCAACCGGGCCTGCTGCATGCGTCGACCGAGCGCGGGCAAAATCAGAGTCGCCCCCAGGATCGGCAAGAGAAACCAGGCGAAGTACTTCGAGAGCAGCGCACCCCCCAGGCAAATGCCCGCGGTAACCGCGGACGCCCGCGTTCGTCCCTGAGTCCAGATCCCAAAAAATGCGGCAAGAAATAATACGAGCGGCGCGTCCGGGACCATGGCGAACATGAAGAGGTCCAGCGGCACTATTACCCAAAGAAGCGCCGCCGCATCCCAGCGCCCTTGTTCGCGCCGCGCCCAAAGGGCGATCACCGGGAACAGGAACACTGCGGGCAAGCGAAGCCAAAGCGCATGCAAAGAAAACGGAACGAGCGCCGCCAGCCACCACCCCACCATGGGAGGGTGATCGTAATACCCGAGGGCGGGGGTTAAGCCCCAAGTCACGTAGTAGGCTTCGTCACCGGTGAGCGGAATCCGCCAGGCCCAAAACACCCGGAGCGCCAGCGTTATCCAGAAGATAGCCCAACCGACATGTTCAGTCGGTTTTAGCTTGGTCATGGAGGAATCATACCGTAGATGACGCACCCCCGGGGGATTTTCCTACGGTTTTTATATGTTTTTGGGTAAACAGAAGCTCAATGTCTGACACGATCACCCCTGAACCGACACCCGCCCCAGAAGCGCCGCGCGCTACGTGGGCTGAACTCGGCTTGTCATCCGAAACTCTGAAGCTCATTGAGAAAGCTGGCTTCCAGTATCCCACGCCGGTGCAAGCGCAAACGATTCCCCTGTCACTCGACCATCATGACCTCATCGCCTCGGCGCAGACCGGAACCGGAAAAACCGCCAGCTTCGTGCTTCCCATGGTGGAGCGCTTCGTGGGCAAGGAAGGCACGTACGGATTGATCTTGGCGCCCACGCGTGAGATCGCGCAGCAAACCCAAGCGACCCTCGAAATTTTTGGCACGCCCCGAGGCGTGCGTTCGGCCGTGCTCATTGGCGGCGTCGATATGCGCCAAGATGCCGCAGCGCTGGCTACCTATCCGCAGATCATCGTCGCCACTCCCGGGCGGCTTTGTGATCACCTAGAGCGCGGCAATATCTGGCTCGACTTCATCCAGATGGTGGTGCTCGACGAAGCCGATCGCATGCTCGACATGGGTTTCGCCGATCAGCTCTCCCGCATCATGATGGCCGTCCCACCGGAGCGCCAAACCATGGTATTTTCGGCGACATTTCCGCCTTCCGTGGAACGCCTGGCGGCGAAGATCATGTACGAGCCCAAGCGCGTCGCCATCGGCAAGCCGACTTCCAGCGCCCCTACCGTCGACCAGCGGCTGATCTGGATGAAGGAAGAATCCAAGAACCGCGAGCTCTCGCGCGTGATGCGTGAGGAAAAAGGTACGATCATCGTCTTCACCCGCTCGAAAGACGGCGCCAGCCACCTTTGGCGCTCCCTGCATAGCCGCGGCATCTACGACGCGACCCAAATCCATTCCGACCGCCTCCAAAAATACCGTGAGCAGGCGCTCGCGGAATTCAAAGAAGGAAAGTACCGCATCCTGATCGCCACCGACGTCGCCGGTCGCGGCATTCACGTCGACAGCGTGGCGCACGTCGTAAACTACGACCTGCCCATGGAACCCGAAGATTACATCCATCGCATCGGCCGCACGGGTCGCAAGGGAGAAACCGGCCGCGCGACTACATTTGCAACCTTGCGTGATCGCGGCTCGATCCGCGAAATCGAGCGCATGCTCGGCAAACCCATTCCCGCGGAATTCCGCGACTCCTTGAACCCCGAAGCTCTGAATTCCCGCCCCGCCGAACGGGGGGGCCGAGGTGGGCGCGGTGGCGGCGGCGCACGCGGTGGACGTGGCGGACGTGGTGGCCGGGGCCCCCGTAGCGGCGGCGGTCGACGCTAGACCCGCTCCGTAACCTGGTTGCGGTTTCGTATTCTGGCCGTATACTCAAGTAGGTGGCCAAAGCATCTTCTAAAACTCACGCGACCCCCGTTATCTTCGGCTACGCCGATTACCGGCAATACCTTCGCGACTACTATCAGCAGATGAAAGCTGTGCGGCCGGAATTCTCGTTTCGCTTCCTCGCCAAACGCGGCGGGTTTGCCTCGCCGAATTTTTTCAAACTGGTGATGGAAGGGAAACGCAACCTATCGCCCCAGGGCGTGACCAAGGTGGCGCGCGCGCTGAAACTCAGCCGGGCGGAATCCGCATTTTTCCGCAACCTTGTGAATTTCAACCAATCAAAAAACACCGTGCAGAAAGAGCACCATGCGAGCGAGCTGCTGCAAAGCGAGAAGTACAAGCGGATGCACCCGCTCAATGACGCTCAATACCAGTATTACTCTCAGTGGTTCCTGATCCCGATTCGCGAGCTGGTGGGCGCTCCGGGCTTCCGCGAAGATCCCGCCTGGATCGCGCGCCAGATGAACCCACCCATTTCCACGGAGGACGCAAAAAAAGCCCTGAAGGATCTTTTGGCGCTGGGAATCCTGCAGCGCGATCCAAAGGGCCAGCTGCGGCAAAATACCGGTGCGCTCATGACGAGCGACGAGGTGACTTCCGCGGCCATCGCCCAGTATCATCGGCATATGCTGCGCTTGGCAGGTGAAGCGATCGATCGCATCCCTAAACCCGAGCGCGATATCTCGTCGATCACGATCCTCGCCTCGGAAGAGGCCTGCGCGCAGATCAAGGAAATGATCCGCAATCTACGGGATCAAATCATGGATGTAGTCGCACGTGATGAACTCAAGTCGCCCAAGGTGTACCAGGCGAATTTTCAGTTTTTCCCGCTATCGCATCCCGTGGTGAAATCGAAGTAGATCCCTACCTCCCGACCACCCTCACCGTTTGCCCACAAGCCGGACACAGCGCCGTGAACCCTTCGCGCACGAAGGCCGTGCTCAGAAACGGAGTGAGCCTTCCCTCCACCTTGCAGTAAGGACAACTGCTCTCCACATGCAGAAAGGTCGCGCGCTCACTCCAGTACTTCATATGGAGAAAGGGGCCGACAATAAAGATAAGCAGGGCCGAAATCGCCGACCCCCAGATCATGAATAGGAAGGGCTCGATCACGGCGAGCGGGAGCATAATGACGAAAATCATGATCACGATGCGAGCGGAGCGCTTGAACCCGCGGACGAACGCCTGCGTGGAATTCCACTCTTGGACCGTCGCCACGCCCGGCGTACCGTTCATGGAAGAGTCGAAGACGTTTACATCGACGGTCCGAGTCGTTTGGCCCGGTGTTTCGGGCGCCATTCCCTCAAAGCTCATGCGAACAGGATATCAGTTCAGATCAAAGAGTACGACTTCGGAGTGGTCCGAAACACCTTGTACGTCCACGGACAACTCCGCGGTAAGGCCCGCCGCATCCCCGGCTTCCAGGCGCTTGCCATTTAACGTGATCTCCCCCCGGGCAACTTGCAGCCAAGCGAATCTCTTCCCGTCTAATTTTTGGGTCACCTTCTCCCCTTGCTTCAGGCGCGCGGCATAAATGTAGGCGTCCTGTCGGATCGGCACCGAATCCGGACGGCGATCGGAATTATCCGGAGACACCAGGCATTTGAACTGGGGACCTACCTCGAACTTGCGCTGGTCGTAACGGGGCGTCAGCCCTTTTTCCCAAGGAAAGATCCAGATCTGCAATAAGTGCACGCCTTCGGTGGGCGAGGGATTGAACTCGCTATGAGTCACGCCGCTGCCCGCCGACATATATTGGATCTCCCCGGGGAGAATCGTGGAGCCGTTTCCCATGCTGTCTTTGTGGGCGAGCGCCCCGTCCAAGATATAAGTAATGATCTCCATGTCCTGGTGGGGATGAGTGGGAAATCCCTGGCCGGGCTCGACAAAGTCTTCGTTGATCACCCGCAGATGACGAAAATGCATCCAACTCCGATCGAAATAATCGGCGAAAGAAAACGTGTGATAGCTCTTGAGCCAGCCGTGGTCAAAGCGCCCGCGTTCGTCGGAGCGGCGAATCTCGATCACGGGTGGGCCTTCCTCTGTTCTGAGCCCCAGACCCCATCCAGAAAAGCATCCCGGCCCGAGCCTTTGCGATAGCGCTCGTATTCGAGGGGATTCTTCTTGTAGTAGCCCTGATGATAGCTTTCCGCCGGATAAAAGACCGAGGCCGCGGTGATTTCGGTGACGACTTTTCCTTTGAATTTGCCCAGATTCTCTAGACGTGCTTTGGAATCGAGCGCCTCGCGCTTTTGTTTCTCTGTGTGATAGAAGATCGCGGTGCGATACTGAGTTCCCACGTCGACGAACTGTCGGTCAACCGCCGTGGGATCCACGTTCCGCCAATAAACATCCAAGAGCTCGAGGTAACTAATGCGTTGGGGATCGAACGTGATCTGGACGGCTTCCGCGTGGCCCGTGCTTCCACCGGAGACTTCTTTATAGGTCGGATCTTTGGTTTTTCCGCCCGTGTAACCCACGACGACGGACTTCACGCCGGGCAGCTTATCAAAGGGGGACTCCATGCACCAAAAGCAACCACCGGCGAAGGTGGCCCGCTCGAATATGCCAGCCGAAGGGGCCTTCGAGGTGGACTTCGGCGCTGCCGTCACGAAAGAAGAAGCGATTCCGCCGATCCAAAAAACCACGGCGGCCCGCAAAGCAAAAGTCAGCACACCCCGATTCACTTCGCCTTCCCCTTGCTTTTCGGGTCCGGGGCTTTCGAGCCGGGATCGAAGAGCTTTCGATACTTTCCGTAGCCTTCGGCTTCGAGGTTCTCGAGCGGAATAAAGCGCAGGGACGCAGAATTGATGCAATAGCGCAGGCCCGTCGGGCCGGGTCCATCGTCAAATACGTGCCCCAGATGCGAGTCGGCGTGTTTGGAGCGCACTTCGATGCGCTTCATCCCAAGCTTGTGGTCGTCTTTCTTCTGGATATTCTCGCCTTCAAGCGGCTGGGTGAAGCTCGGCCAACCGCTGCCGGAATCGTACTTATCGACGGAGCTAAACAGCGCTTCGCCAGAAACCACGTCGACGTATATCCCGGGCCGCTTGTTGTCCCAGTACTCGTTATGAAACGGCCGCTCGGTCGCGTCGTTTTGGGTGACTTCGCATTGCATCGGCGAAAGCTTTTTTTTGAGTTCGTCCAAACTGGGTTTCTTGAAATCCTTCAAACGTGCATCCTCCGTTATCGGCGGTACCGGCTTCGGGTTGGGCATGGGCTTCACCTTCCGCTCGGCGGCACCGGCGGTAAACGCGGCTGCCAACGCGGCCACTCCGATCCAACCTGATCCCAAACTGAATTTGTGTCCCATAGAATCCCTTTAGTCGCGCAAAAAGTGACAGGTGTAGCCACCCGGATTCTTCTCCAGGTAATCCTGATGGTAGTCTTCGGCGCTAAAGAACTCGACTGCCGGCGAGATCTCCGTCACCACGGGGCGCTTCCATTTCCCCGATCGGTCCACGGCGGCCTTCACACGCGCCGCGGTCTCGCGCTGCGCCTCCGAAGTATAGAATATCGCCGAACGGTATTGGCTACCCAAATCATTTCCCTGGCGATTGGGCGTCGTCGGGTCGTGCATACGAAAAAACACCCCCAACAGCTCCTCGAAAGAGATTTCAGCCGGATCAAACTCAATCCGAATCGCCTCGGCATGCCCCGTATTGCCCTGCTTGACGTCTGGATAGCGTGGGTTCGGGGTTTGCCCTCCCGTGTAGCCGACCTCGGTGTCAAAGACGCCGGGCAGCTTCCGCAGGATGTCTTCCATCCCCCAGAAGCAGCCGCCCGCCAAAATCGCCGTTTCTTTCATGTGGCCAACCTTAGCATATTTCAGCGAAGATAGGAGGCGTGGACTACCTCATCATTGCCGTCGTTTCTTTCGGAGCGGCCCTCCTCGCTTTTTATTCAGGTTTTGGACTGGGATCCATTCTCATGCCCGCGTTCGCGTACTTCCTGCCCTTGCCCGCCGCGGTGGCCTTGACGGCTTTGGTCCACTTTCTCAGCAAGGTTTTTAAACTCGCTTTCACTCTTTCCTACGTCGATCGAAGCATTCTGATCCGCTTCGGCTTGCCTTCGCTGCCGGCGGCAATTGGTGGAGCGGCGCTCCTGGGTCATTTAGGTGAACGGGAAGCCAAGCTCTCGATTGCGGTCTTGATCCTGGCTTTTGTCGCACTAGAGATTCTACCGCCACTACGACGTTGGCAGGTTTCCACGAAGTACCTATCCTTTGGCGGCGCATTGAGCGGCTTCTTCGGAGGAATTTCTGGACATCAGGGCGCGCTTCGCACGCTCTTTCTGAAAAAGACACCGCTCACTAAGGAGGGGTTTATCGCCACGACCGCCGCCATCGCTTGCGCGGTCGATGGGGTGCGCATCCCGGTGTACATCTCTTACCTAACGCCGGATTTTCTCGCGCTTCACCGGGCCCATCTGGCGATAGGCGCGAGCGGAGCGCTCCTGGGAACATTTGCCGGAAAAACCTGGCTCCCCTCCGTGAGTCGCGAAGCCATGGACCGAGTCATCGCCGCGATGCTTGCCGTCACCGCGGTCCTAATGATGGTAGGAGTGATTTAATGAAATTTACCCTCACCCGGCAGAACGCCGCCATCGTCGCCGTCGATAAACCGGCGGGCATGTTGAGCGTGGCAAGCCGGATGCCGGATCAGGATCCTCGCCCGTGCCTGCATACGGAATTGGAAAAAGTCCTCGGCCAAAAAATTTGGCCCGTGCACCGTTTGGATTTTGAAGTTTCAGGTCTGATTCTCTTCGCCAAGACGCCGGATGCCCACCGGGCGGCCTCGATGGCGTTTGAGTCCCGCGCCGTGAGAAAATTCTACGAGGCTTTTACGGCGGGCATGGCGCCCCCGACCCCTGAAGCACGCTGGGAATCCAAAATCTTGCGGGGAAAAAAACGCGCGTACGAGACTCCGCACGGCAAATCCAGCATCACCCTGGCGCACTACCTGGGCGAGCGGACTGTCGCGAACACCACGGCCCTGCACTGGGAAATTGAACCGCTCACGGGTCGCGGCCATCAAATCCGCTTCCACCTCAGTCATAACGGCTACCCGATCGTAGGCGACTCGCTTTACGGATCGAAAATCGCGATCCGCGCCGACACGATCGCGCTGCGTGCCCGCAAGCTTGAATTCACCGATCCCTCGGCCGCGGCGGCGATGGGCCTTCAACCGAATGAATCACTCGCAGTTCCCGCCCTGGAGCTAGAGACATGACACCTCGGGCCCCTTCGATCGTCATTCTCACCGGAGCCGGGATCTCGGCCGAGTCGGGCATCCGCACTTTCCGGGACCAGAACGGGCTCTGGGAAGATCACCGCATCGAAGATGTCGCGACCCCGGAGGGATTCGCGCGTAATCCCCAACTGGTCCAAGCCTTTTACAACGCCCGGAGAAAACAGCTGCTTTCGCCGGAGGTGACACCCAATCCCGCGCACTTGGCGCTCGCGCATCTCCAACGCGAGTGGCGCAGTAGTTTTCTGCTAGTGACCCAAAACGTGGACGACCTGCACGAACGGGCGGGAAGCCACGGCGTCCTCCACATGCATGGCGAACTCTTACGCGCGCGCTGCCGGCACACGGAAAAAGATCTACCGTGGCGGGAAGACCTCGACCAACACACCCCCTGCCCTTGCTGTAAAAAGCCGGGAGCCCTGCGCCCCCACATCGTGTGGTTTGGAGAAATGCCCTTCGAAATGGATCTCATCTTCAAAGCCGTCGCCGAATGCGATCTCTTTCTCTCGATCGGAACTTCGGGCAACGTCTACCCTGCCGCCGGCTTCGTGCACGAAACCCCACGCCGCGCCCGGCGGGTGGAGATCAACCTCGAACCTTCCATGATGTCGAACGCCTTTGACGAACACGTGCTGGGGCCGGCGGGACGGGAAGTGCCGAAGTTTGTCGACCGATTGCTCGACGCCCCCTCCAATAACCCCATAGACAAGCCTTAGGCAGGGCTTTAAAACCAAAGTATGGCTCAACTGCAAATCTTCGTCACCGGCGGCACCTTCGACAAGGAATACCAAGAAATCCAAGGCCGGCTTTTCTTCAAGGAAACCCACGTTCCGGAAATGCTCAAGCTGGGACGCTCACGCCTTACCGTGAAGGTCAGCACGCTCATGATGATCGATAGCCTGGATATGACAGACTTGAGTCGCGCGAAGATCCTGCGCGAGTGCAAGCGAGCGAAGGCCAAGCGCATCGTGATCACGCACGGGACCGACACGATGGACCAGACCGCGCGCGTCTTGGGTCCCGCAATCAAAGATAAGACGATCGTCATGACCGGCGCCATGGTCCCCTATAAGTTTGGCAGCTCGGACGGCCTCTTCAATTTGGGCAGCGCGCTAGCGTTTGCGCAAACCCTCCCCCCCGGCGTCTACGTCGCGATGAACGGACGCTACTTCAAGTGGAACAACGTCCGTAAGGATCGCAAAAAAGGCGTTTTCGAAGAAATCCGCTAGACCTCCCTATAAAACTTAAATAGAAGAGTCGGATATGTTCACACTCGACGCGCACTGGGGCGAATGGCTCAATCTGATCTTCCGCTGGCTACACCTCATCGCGGGCATTTCTTGGATTGGCAGCTCCTTCTATTTCATGTGGCTCGATAGCCACATCGCTGCTC
This sequence comes from Bacteriovoracia bacterium, assembly GCA_050251055.1. Taxonomy (GTDB): domain Bacteria; phylum Bdellovibrionota; class UBA1018; order UBA1018; family JBFWNL01; genus JBFWNL01. The sequence goes on along the minus strand of JBFWNL010000005.1, from coordinate 141,843 downwards.
CAGAAAACAAAGACGATCCTGCCAAGGAAAACGTCGCGGGTGAGCTCTGGATGGTTCACAGCGGTGGATTCTATCTTGTGCAAAAACGCTATCTCGCGCCCGGACAGGTGCCGCCCGTCCTGCATTGGTTCAAGTGGGAAGCGACGTTCACGTGGATTACGGGCTTCTGCTTGCTCGCCATCGTCTACTATCTGAGCGGCGGCGCCTACCTCGTCGACACGGGAATCTCTAGCATCAGCGCGGGAGCGGCGACCGTTTTGGGTATAGGCCTCTTAGTCGTCGGCTGGTTCGCCTACGATTTGTTCTGGGCGCATGCCTTCAAGAACCACGCTAAGCTCGGGGCCGCGATATCCTTCGCCGCCCTTTGTGGCATTGCTTATTACCTTTGCCATACCTTAAGTGGCCGAGCGGCGTACCTGCACGTCGGCGCCCTGATGGGCACGCTCATGATGGTCAATGTCTGGGTCCGAATTCTTCCGGCCCAAAGCGCGATGATTGCCGCCACCCAAGCCGGCAAGAAAGCGGACTATAGCCTGGGCGTCCGGGCGAAGATGCGCTCGATCCACAACAACTACATGACTTTCCCCGTGCTCTTCATCATGCTGAGTAACCATTTCCCGAGCACCTATGGGCATCCTTATAACTGGACGATCCTCATCGGCCTCATGCTCGCCGGGGCGGGCGTGCGCCACTTCCTAAACGTCAAAACTGTCTTTAGCCGGTTCGCGTTCGCGGCATCGCTGGCCACGGTCGTCGGACTTTTCATGTACACCGCGCCGCGGGCCGCGAACTTCGATGGCGGCCACGCCTCCAACCCAACCACTCCGGCGACGGTGTCCGCGCCCACTGGCGCGAGCGGAAACGGCACCGTCTCCGGTACCGTCACCTTCGCCGGCAAGATTCCGGAGCCTCAGCCGATCATGCTCCCACCCGGTTGCGTTCCTCCGAATGGAAAACCGCCCACGAGCACGACCGTGCTCGCGCAGGACGGGAAGCTCAAAAACGTTTTTCTAGCGGTGACTCGGGGTCTCGAAAGCCAGACCTACCCGGTTCCGGAAAAAGAGGTGATCGTCGATCAAAAAGGCTGCATCTACGACCCGCACGTCATTGGCGCCCAAGTTGGCCAGAAGGTGGTATTCCTCAACAGCGACCCCGTGTTCCACAACGTCCGCACGCTCGGGGGAACGAATCCCACCTTCAACGAAATGATGCCAAGCCAAGGCATGCGCATGACAAAGATTTTCTCCGAGCCTGAGATCATGGTCCGCGCAAAGTGCGACGTGCATCCCTGGATGAGCTCGTTCATCGGCGTGGTGCCGCATCCTTATTTCGCCGTTAGCGATGGAAAAGGCGGATTCCGGATCGCTAGCTTGCCGGATGGAAACTATACCCTGACCGCCTGGCATGAATCCTTAGGGACTCAGACCCAGGAATTCCAAATTTCCGGCGGAGCCTCGGCCACCATCGACTTCAACTTCGTAGGAAAGTAAGGGCACGACCGGAGCGGCCGGAGCGGATAGATGCTCTACCAGAGGGAATGGACATCCGCCCCGACCGGCCGTGGATCCCCGTTACTTTTTCACGGTAATCGGGATCACTTTGGGCAAAGCTCGCTCACTCTTCGGGATCGACAATGTCAGCGTGCCGTCCTGATAGGTGGCTTCGATTTTTTCCGCGTTTACGCCTTCGCCTAGCTCGAAGGCCCGGCGGAACCGGGAGTAGGCTCGCTCCGAGATCAGGGAGGCGCCCTCGCGCTTGGTGGCGGCTTCCCGTTTACCTTCGATAACGAGCTGACCGTCGGAAAACTCCACCTTAAGATCTTTCTCAGCCACGCCCGGCAGATCGGCGCGCAATAGATAACGGTCCTTTTCTTCCGTCAGGTCCACCGCGGGCCGCAAGACGGCCACGTCGTTAAAGACCTCGTCGCTAAAAAGCGCGTCGAAAGGATTATCCAACCAATGATTTTTTCTCAATGCCAATGCTCCGAACATATCTTATTCCTCCTTGTTACAAAACTAAGGTGGATCTCGTTTTCAGATCGTCAACCGTCCCCGACCCGAAAATATTTTTCGCCGCATTCCTTGACGAACGGAAAACCGGGCCCAGATTAAAAAGAAGTCAGCGGTTTTCTTCCCTTTTTTAAATGTAACTGAAAGTAACTCCCTGCCCCCTCCCCTTTCCTTTAGATTCCTCGTCAGGAACCTCAAACACCCTCACAGGAGCACTATATGAAGCCTTTGCTTTTTGTTGTTTATGCTTTTTTGATCGTCGCTTCGCCCATTGCGACGACCGTCTTTCCGCATGCATCGGCGGATGAAATCACCGCCCGACCCTACGCCGCCGTCATGGGAGCCTATGACTCGAATTTCTACGCGGGCAACCTGAATCTAACCGACCAAGGCCAAGCGCTAGTCGACACCTATTGCCGCGGAACCGCGCCTGTGGGCAGCAATCAATCCGACCTTCTCCTCTACCAGACCCATCTCGAATTCGAGGCCATACAGAAAATGGACGCGCTTCCAAAAGAGAATCCCTACACGCCGTTGGTTCAATGCGTATTCGCGAATATCATTTCGCATTTAGTGAGTGTCACAGGCTGGGAGCACTTCGAAGTTCTCCCCGCTGGGGAAGCATTCGCCCCTAAACTGATAAAATCCGGTTTGATTGAGCCGACGAAGCTAAAGGCTTTTGCGCAAGGAATCGCCCAGTACCTGAAACAAAACCCAGAAAACGCCGACTCTCTCTTTGAAATCCACGCGGTATTTGTCCGCGAAGGCAAGGTTCCGAACTGGATCTCGCTACGTAGAAAGTTGGGTGCCGGAACGAATAAGCTCTTCTCCGTGAAGGATCTTTGGGAACCGCATGAAGTAAAGAAAACGATCTTTGCCCTTTTTCATCAGTTTGCGTTAAGCCCCGAAGGCGAAGCTCAATTCCTTCGCCTCCACCCCGCCGTGAAGGAGCTTGTCCCCGTTTGGATGACTCACCAGCGCGACCTGAGCCGCGGAGATCACGGCATCGAAATCGGAGCTACGGACGGGAGTTGGTCCACCGACGGCTACCACTACGTCAGCGGGTCAGAACCCCAGGGCTGGGAATACCACATCACGGCGACTAATTTCCTCAAGCTGCAAGGTCAGATGAACCTGCACTATCTCCACTTTTCACTGCCCAAGAACTATCGCCCCTTAGCCCATGAGTTCGAATCGGAATCTTTTAAACAAGCGACCAAGGGAAGTGTTACCTTCGGATTTCCGGCAAACTTCGCCAACCTCGCAAAGCATCGGTTTGCGACTTTGGCGGGACGTCCGTGCGTAGTGCAAGAATCGCCCCGTCGAGGCGGGCCGGATCAATACATATGCAAGCTGGCTCGCCTAAAAGACCAAGTAGTCGAAGACTGGTATGCCGGAGTAAACGAGTTACTACGTGAAGTGAAACCACTTGTCGATCAAGCACAACAGCTGCTGAAGGAGATCGAAAAAGTAAAAGAAACAACCCCATCGGAAAATCAGCGTTAATTCAGCTCACGCGAGGCGCACGCTCCAGCCGGCGTCGCCTCGCGTAAAATGTAACAGGCGACATCGTTCGGCCGAAACTTCCGGGGCCCCGAGAATTCTCTGAATCACGGCCGCCACGAACCCATGACTCACAATCAGGCTCACCTGCGCCGTACCCAGAGCAATCACCAAACCCTCGCCTACGCGCTTTTCAAACGCTGCGTACGCCTCGCCCCGGGGAATCGTCGGCGCGAAAGCGGAAAACCCCTCGATCTCCGCCACGGGCTTTCCCTCCCAATCCCCCAGGTGCCGCTCGGCGAAATGCGGGAACACCCGCAGCTTCACGTCGACCACATCGTGCACGATGTCCGCGGTTTGAATCGCGCGCAGCAACGAGCTGCTAAAAATAGTTTTGATCTTCTGGGGGTTCTTCCGAAAAATTTTCGCGGCCGCCCTGGCCTCTTGCAATCCAGCCTCGCTGAGCGGCACATCGCTCCCGCCGCCACAAGCCAGGCCCTTCGCATGCAGGTCGGTGGCGGCATGCCGAAAGAAGTAAAACTCCTTGGCCACGATACGGGGATCCATGGCCGAGAGTATACCTTTGACCTTGTTTTTAAGGAAGATTGGCCCCTAGAATTGGGGAAAGGGGGAAAAGTCCATGAGTCAAAAACGATTCTGGTTTTCCGTTTTCGCAGTATGGGTAGTCATGATGGTGACCAACTTCCTGTTCCACGGCATCTGGTTGTCGCCGATGTATCAGGCCACCGCGCAGCTCTGGCGACCGATGGAAGAAATGCAGAAGATGATGGCCTTCATGTGGCTGGGCGACTTCATCTTCTCATGGGCGTTCGTTTGGATCTACTCCAAGGGAATTAGCAAGGACAACCCGTGGCATCAAGCCTTCCGCTACGGCCTGGGAATCCTCATAGTCGCGCACCTTCCCGGTCAGCTCGGTATGTGGGTCACCACGCCGGTCCCGACGGAACTCGTCATGCGCTGGTTTTTCGTTTCCGTCGTGCAGGTCCTTTGCGCTTCGTTCATCATGACCTGGACTTTCAAGCCCATGCAGGCTTGGCAAAAAGCCCACGCTCGCACCTAAGTTCTACCCTCTTTGATTGGATCGCCGCCGTGGCAAACAGACTTGCCATGGCGGCCCAGCGAACTTTAGCCTAGGTCCAGTCGAGAATCACCTTGCCCGACCTCCCCGAGCGCATCGCATCGAATCCCTTTTGAAATTCGGCCGCCGGAAAACGGTGGGTGATCACGGGCGTGAGATCGAGCCCGCTTTGCAGCATGCTCGTCATCTTGTACCAGGTCTCGTACATCTCGCGGCCATAGACGCCCTTCAGCACCAGGCCCTTGAAGATCACCTTGCTCCAGTCGATGGCGACCGGATCGGAGAAAATTCCGAGCATCGCGATCTTCCCGCCGTGATTCATGTTCTCGAGCATGCTTTGGAACGCCGGCGCGCTACCGGACATTTCCATGCCAACATCGAAGCCTTCCGTCATGCCCAAGCCCTGCATGACTTTCTTGAGATCTTCGTGCTTTGGGTTCACCACGCGCGTGGGGCCCATTTTCTTGGCAAGCTCCAGCCGATAGTCATTCACGTCGGTAATGACGACATGGCGCGCGCCAGCGCGCTTGGCGATGGCCACGGCCATAATCCCAATCGGACCGGCACCGGTGATCAATACGTCTTCGCCCACGAGATCGAACGAAAGCGCCGTGTGCGCGGCGTTGCCATAGGGATCAAAAAAAGCCGCAATCTCGTCCGGGATGGAATCCGGAATTTTGAAGGCGTTCCCGGCGGGAAGCGCCAGGAACTCGGCGAAACAGCCGTCGCGATTCACGCCGACCCCCACCGTGTTTCGGCAAAGGTGCCGCTTGCCGGCTCGGCAATTTCGACAATTCCCGCAGGTAAGATGTCCTTCTCCGGAAACGCGATCGCCCTTCTGAAATCCGTGGACGGCGGAGCCCACTTCCTCCACCACGCCTACGAATTCGTGGCCGGTGATCATCGGCACGGGAATGGTCTTCTGCGACCAGGCGTCCCAATTATAGATATGCACGTCGGTGCCGCAAATCGCGGTTTTCTTGATGCGAATCAGGAGGTCATTGGGACCAATTTTGGGCACGGGGGCGTCGACCAACCATAGGCCCTCTTTGGCTTCTTTCTTCTGCAGAGCTTTCATAGTGGAGCCGTTTATATCAGCTTAGGACGCCTAGTTCACGCCCAACTTTTGCGAAGGCAGCAACCGCTTGATCCAATTCCGGAATCGTATGCGCAGCCGAAATCTGGGTGCGAATACGCGCCTGGCCCATGGGCACCACCGGGAACGAAAAGCCGATCACGTAAACCCCTTCGGCCATGAGTTTTTCGGCCATCTGGCCAGCAAGTTTCGCGTTATTCGGTCCCTCGGGCATCATCACCGGGATAATGGGATGCTCGCCCGGGATCAGGCGAAAGCCCAGCTTGGTCATCTGGGTCCGAAAGTGCTTGGCGTTGGCATGGAGGCGGGTGCGAAGCTCGCCCGAAGTATTGAGCAGCTTCAAAACCTCCAGCGACGTGGCCACAATGACCGGCGCCACCGAATTCGAAAAGAGATAAGGACGCGAGCGCTGGCGCAGCCACTCAACGATGTCCTTCCGAGCGGCTACGTACCCTCCCGAAGCACCACCGAGCGCCTTACCCAGGGTGCCCGTAAGGATGTCCACGCGCTTCATCAACCCGTAGTGCTCCGGTACGCCCCGACCGTCTTTCCCCATGAAGCCGACGGCGTGCGAATCGTCGACCATGACCAGGCAGTCGTATCGATCGGCAAGGCGGCAGATCTCCGTGAGATTGGCGAGCGTGCCATCCATCGAAAACACCCCGTCGGTTACGATCACGCGAAAACGAGTGCCCGCCGCGTCCTTCAGGTTCTTCTCGAGATCGGCCATGTCGTTGTTGGCGTAGCGGAAGCGCTTGGCTTTCGAAAGACGGATGCCATCGATGATACTGGCGTGATTGAGCGCGTCGCTGATAATCGCGTCCTCTTCACCGAAGAGCGTTTCGAACACCCCGCCGTTAGCGTCGAAGCAGGAAGAATAGAGGATCGTGTCGTCAGTGCCTAAAAACCGGCTGAGCTCACGCTCGAGTTCCTTATGAATGTCCTGCGTGCCGCAGATAAAGCGCACCGAGGAAAGCCCGAAACCGTATTTCGGAAGCGCCTCGACGGCCGCCCGAACCAAAGCGGGGTGATTGGATAGGCCGAGATAGTTATTGGCGCAAAGGTTAATGAGTTTAGTACCAGCCGTAGCGCCCGACGTCACCGAAACCACCGAGCCTTGTGGGGAGCTCATCACCCGTTCCGGTTTGTACAATCCCGTCTCTCGGAGCTTTTGCGTTTCGTTTTTCAGATGAGCCATCAACTTCGCCGACATGATTTTCTCCTCGATCACGATCCCGTGCGCGCGACGAATTGCTACCACCTCACCGCTCGCATAGCGCCAAACTGACTCTGGATGATAGCCAGACACCGCGTTATTTTGCAAGATGACACAGAGCGCGCGCCCTTTTTCCCGGCACTTTTTTTGCTTAACGAGTATCTTAATCGCATTCTAAGGAGGGAAATATCGTGATCACCTATCTACGCCCGGCGCGTTCCTGGTTCTACATCCTACTAGTACTGAGCTTGATCCTACCTGCCGGTGCTATTCCCAGCGCGCAAGCGGATCCCGCCGGCGCACGCTCCCAAGGCGTCAGCGATGGCTCGGCGGACGGAGCCCGCGAAGGCAATGAACGCGGCCCCGCTGAAGGACGTCAGGCGGGTCTTGGCAAAGGTTTTCAAGATGGCTTTAACAAATGTGAACGCGAAGAGAAAGAACGCTACTACCGGGAAGGATATCGTACGGGTCTTCTCGAAGGGGAACGCATTGGAAGGTACGATGGCGATCGCGCCGGTGAAATCGACGGACGCAATCGGGGAGACCGCGACGGTGACGCCGACGGGATCGCGCGCGCCGATCGGGATGCTGCCTCCGTGGCCGTTCCGCTCGGCACTCAACGTGGAATTGATGAGGCGAACCGCTCGGACGCCCCTCAACGCGGCGATCGCGACGGGATAATCGCGGGTGATCAAGAAGCCCAAGAAACCGCTCGGCGAGTCGACTACCCACGGGGACGCAAGGACTACCGGGACGCGCGCATGGCGGAAGCGGTGGAGAATCGAGACACGTTTTCTCAGCGTGCATTCGGTGGGTTCGCGCCGGACCTCCTGGGAGAAGAAGCCGGAGAGACGCACGGGCTTACCGCGGCAGAATCCATGAATTTTTTCGCGTCTCCAGATAATCGGTATTATAAACCCCGGCGCACCTATCCATCCGACGAGGAAAACCGCGCTTATCTGGCGGGCTATGGAAGCGGGTACCCTTCTGGGTTCCAAAGCGCCTACAACGGAACCTACAACAACGCCTACAACGCCGCGTACAACGCGGGCTACAACGACGGCTGCGCAAAAGCTCGCGCGCAAGATTACCGCCAAGACCGCGTACGAGGATATAATGACGGCTACCGCGATGGTTACGCCCAGGAGTATCGACGCGCCTACGATCGCGCGTACGCGGACGCCTACCGCGACGCTTTCCGCGACGCTTCGGAAGCCGCCTACCGGCGCACCTACGACGCAGCCTACGCTCGTCATTACGAGGACGCCAGGCAACGTGCTTACGCTCAACGCGTGAACGAGCTTTACACGGCGGCCTATAATGCGGCCAAGCGCAGAAAGTACGACGAAGTCTATCCCACTTACGCGGCCCAGCAGTACAAACTAGGCCAAGCCGACGAGGCGGAAGACTTCCGCCTGCGTCCGGTGCGCGTGCAATCCGCCCAGGTGACGGAAACCATCGTCAATGGCCTTTACGAACCCGGGGAGCCCTTGCGATTGACGGTGCAGTTGCGCAACTTCGACGCTTCCGCGCTCGCGGGCCGCGACATCCAGTTCCAGCTCGAGGCGCTCGACGCGAACTCCGCGGTGATTTCCGAGGCTAGCGCCACCCTCAAGCGTGATCTGCGTCGCAAGAGCGTGACGGACGTCACGGAAGCGCTCGAGTTTCGCATGAACGAATCTGCCGTCAACCAAGCGAAGGCTTTCGTGCTCAAAGCCTTTTATCAAGGCCGACAGATCGGCAACTCACAGCTGGTCGTAACGGCAAAATTCATGACCGTCGTGACCTACGCGGAACCGCCGGAACTGCAAGAAGGCATTGAAAGCCCGGTAAAAATGAAGGTGACCAACCAATCGCAGGCGGCGACGGAAGCGAACCTGCTCGTTACCTTCGAATCCAAACCGGAAGACCTGCAGATCACCGTAGGCAGCGCGGCGGTGGGCGTACTGCAACCCGGGGAGAGCCGGGTGGTGGAATTCAGAGCCATCGCGCGTAAGCCTGGCAGCTCGATCAAGATCCCGGTGTTTTTCAGCGCCAATCTCGGTCCGGCCGACCGCGGGGGGCGCCGGGTGGGGCTGCTCGACGAGATGAAAGAGATCCCACTCAAGAACGACTACCGTATCGGCCTAAAGAACTCCATTGGGGGCTTACGTAAGGCCGGCACCACTCGCGCGGAGTACGTGATTACCAACATCAGCTCGCGCGTTTCGAGCCGCGGACTGCAGCTAAAGGCGTCGTTTCTGGACGATGCGGATGCCAATCTCGTCGTGCTTGGGCCGAACCCCCAGTACCTGAAACCAATTCGTAGAGGTAAATCACTCAGCTTCGTTATTCCGGTGATGTCAAAGCGGGATAACGACGGTGGCACCCTGGTGCTCGAAGTACAAGAAGACGGCCGAACGGTCGTCGTCCACCAGGCGAAGTTCTAACGGAACCAGTAAGAGGGAATAGAATCATGAGAATCATCACTCGACTTTCAGTTTTGGCGCTAATGGCCCTGGCTTCGGCTTGCGGCAAGATCCCTTCCGCCTATCAGGGGAGTTTCCGTGACGCCGCATCGGGCACTCAACTCACCCTGCAGAGCGGCTCGGGCACCCTTACTTTCGCGGATGGCCGGATCCTCACCGCCAAGGCCGCCGATCTCCAGGTAAACGCCCTGCTCAAGGCCCAGGCCGGTATTTTTGTCACGGTCCCGGACGCCTCCGAGAAAAACCACCTGGATATCTTCTGGGTCTCCCCCGATGCGAACTCTAAACGAGAAGAAGGTGGCCTAGTCTGGTTCCGCGCGGAAGTGCTTTATGCCGCGGCCGACAGCAAGCAGAAGACCCCCGTCGAAGGCATCCCCATGTTCCACTGCCTGGAAGGCACCGTCCTGATCGACTCCGTGACGGGCAACTGGGAAATCGGCTGTCCGGCCAAGGCCACCCGTTACGAAATGCAGCGGGTGCAAAAAACCCTTCGCCCATAAGCCTGTTTTTTGGGTACAATCTCCGCTAACCCCGGGTGATTACCAAGATTGATTCAGGCCTGCAGGCCGCCCAGCTTAGCCGTCTACGCGTCATGTCTATCGCGGCGGCCTTTCTATATCCTATGTTTTGTGGATTCGTCTCGATCGGCCAGCCGATCGGCACCGACGGTTTGCTACATTATCTTTTCATCCCCGTACTTTTTCTCGTGACGACCGCCCTCAGCTATCACGTGGAAGCCCTTCGGAAACGAATGACCTGGATTTTCACGGTCAACATCCTGTTCCTGGCCACGAGTTTTTTTTACTCGGCCTATCGAAATGAAATGGCGCCCGCCTACTCACACGCCTGCTACATCATGGTGTTCGGGGTGCTCGTCGCCATCGGCGGGACCTCCTTGAAGGCCGCCAGCGCCGCCGCGGTGTACTTGATGGCCGGACTCGTAATAACGACCCTGCTCTCGCCCAAGCCCGAAGGATTTCCGGAGTTGATGTTCCTGGGCGCCATCACACCCCTGCTCATCTGGTACTTGATCGTGATTCGGGAACAGTTCCGCTTTTTGAACGCGATTTTGACGCAACAGCAGAAACACCAGGACGAGATGGCGCGCAGCTCGAAGCTCGTGGCCCTGGGAACGATGGCGAGCGGAATAGGTCACGAAATCAATAATCCGCTAACGATCGTCCGGGCCAGTCTGGACATCCTTCAGTCGTTGCCCCCGGAAACCGAACTCGCTAACGAAAAAGTGAGGAACACGTTCAAGAAGGTAATCGCCGCGACTGATCGCGCGGCGGAAATTATCGCCGGTATTCGCGGTTTTTCGCGAGAAGGGTCACAGGATCCGTTGAGCACGATCCACGTGCGTGACTGGGTGGATAACACCCTTTCCTTTTCCCGGGACCGCTTCCGCCGCCACGGCATCGGCCTCCAAATCCAGCTTCGCGAGGACCCGACCCGCCCCCTACGCGTGAAGGGGCGCATGACCGAGTTAAGCCAAATTCTCCTCAACCTCCTTAACAACAGCTTCGACGCCGTCCAAGGTACGACCGCGCCTTGGGTAAAGATCGAAGCCAAACCCGTGGCCGGGCAAATCGAGATTTCCGTGACGGACTCCGGCCCTGGCATCCCGGCCGACTTCCAGGCGAAAATATTCGACTCTTTCTTCACCACGAAAGAAGCGGGTAAGGGCACGGGTCTCGGCCTCAGCATCTCCCGCAACCTGCTGCTCCGCTTCGGCGGTAATATGTCGCTGGATGCCTCATCCCCAAACACCCGCTTCGTGATTCTCCTCCCCTCCGGAGGTTAATTTTTTTTAATCCCTTATTCATGTGGCTCTAAGCCTTCCTGGGTAAAACCGGATCCAGGAGGTTGATTGAACCATGAAACGCCTGAACCAGAATATCCCAGCCATCGCTATCGTCACGCTTGCCCTGCTGGCAGGGGGATCGTTCATCGCGGGATTTTGGGGTTTGAGTGGCCTGGGTGGGGCGCCTAGCCGCGCCGCGGTCACCACCAGCACCGGGGCGTCCCCCGTTTCGCCCCCTCCTCCTGCCGTGCTCGCGACCGATCCCAATATCTTCGCGGCCCTGGCCGAAAAAGCCGTTCCTTCGGTGGTGAACATCTCCACCACGGCCAAGCTGCGGGCCCCTAGCCCACTTGACCGATATTTCGGCTTTCCCGGGTTTCCTGGCGGCGCGATGCCTAGGGCGCTGGGCAGTGGCGTGGTCGTGGAGGCCGAAGGAGACCGTAAACTTATCCTAACCAACCATCACGTCATCGCGGACGCCGAGTCCGTGCAGGTTCAGTTCAGTGAAGAACGAGGGGAAAAATCGACGCCGGCAAAAATCATCGGGCGGGATCCAGAGCTTGATCTTGCCCTCCTTGAAGTGAAAACTTCGCGCGCAATCACCCCGCTCCAGCTAGGAGATTCGGACCAGCTACGCGTCGGTGAGTACGTCATGGCGGTCGGCAACCCCTTCGGGCACGGCCATTCGGTCTCCCACGGGATCATTTCCGCCAAAGGAAGGGCCACGCCCATGATCTTGGGCGATTACCTGCAGACGGACGCTCCGATTAATCCGGGGAATTCCGGTGGACCGCTCCTCAACCTCAAAGGCGAGATCATCGGCATCAACGACGCGATTCTTGCCCAAGCTCAAGGAATCGGATTCGCCATTCCCGCCAATGCGATTCGTCCAGTGCTTGCCCAGCTGCGCGTGAACGGACGCGTGGACCGCGGCTACCTCGGCATTCAGCTCTCCAATGCGGCCCCCTCCCCGGCGATGATGGACCGCTTTGAGGACGGCACCGCGGCCGCGACCCCACCTATTGTAGTTGCGGTAGAACCCAAAAGTCCGGCCGAGAAAGCCGGCGTCCAGCCAAGAGACATGATCTTGAGCTTTGGCGGCACCCCCGTCCGCTCCGCTCGGGAACTCGTTCTGCTGGTCAGCTCCCGGAAAAGCGGGGACACGGCCGAGCTGCAAATACTCCGCGATGGAGCCATTCAAAAACTTCAGGTGAGGGTGAATCAACGTCCCTCCGAACCCAACCCCACCTAAAGACCAAAGAGAGGAGGTCGTCCAAGAACTACTGTTTAAATGATCTTAACCGTACCTATCTAGTTGATACTATTAAAGTAGTCAGAGGAGAAGGGAACCCCTTCTCCTCTATCTTTTTCCGCCCAAACCACGTATAACGCAGTGCGTGTATGTCGGTTTTTAAATTAAAACGGATATCAGACTTAGTTAGTCCGATAAGCTGGCAGTTTATGACCCTGGCGGTCATCCCCGCGGTCTTCATCCTCTTGAAGCCAACGGTTTTAGAGTTCCTTCTCGTCATGGCCGTCGACATGGTGGCCTTCCTGGTCAATCGAAAGCTGGAACGGAAATTCTTCTTAAAACTCTATCCAGACGCCGCCACCTATTTCGATGGCCTCGAAGACGCAGCCGTCGAGAAAATGGATCGCAAGCGCCGAATCGCCCTCATCGAATCGTTCGCTCGCTTTCCCGCCCGCCGTGCCAAGTTCCTCTATTTTGAAAGTGTCCTGAAGGTTTTTCCCGCGGTATGCGTCGTAGTATTTGTTTGGGAGCATCCCGAAGCTTCGAATTGGGAACAGTTCCTTAAAATCTACTGCATCAATTTGCTTAATTTCTGTTACTTTTACGGCGCCGTTTTCATCGAATCCCATATTTTCCTCTCCGAAGAGATTTCTCGGCTGCACCAGCGCTTCGACTTCACCGAGGTGTTTAGCCGCGTGAAGATCCCCTACCGGCGGCAAGACTTTGAACGCCAAGAGATCCTGGTGATGACCTTCATCATCTTTTTCATGGTGACCCTACAGATCGTGTCTGTAGTTTCTCACTATGAGGAAACCCCGGCCCGCCTAGCTACCGAGGTAGGGACCGTCGGACTCATCGCCATCGCGTTGTTTTGCCGTATCTGGTACCTGCGACGGCAATTCTTCGTCGGTGGACTAGAGCACCTCTTTCAGCAACTCGCCCATGTAGGATATAAACAGCCACCACCGACCTTGGCCATGCATACTTCGCCTCTGCTTGCCCAGTTCGAGACCGCGTATAACCAGCTGGTAAGGCGGTTGGCCACGAGCGAGCGCGAGCTCTCCACCATGGTATCGCGTGAAACGGACAAAGGCCGAATGCTCGCCGTCGGCGAAATGTCGGCCTTAATCGCCCACAATTTGAGCGGTCCCCTGCACGCGGCGAAGTTCTGCGTCGCGGAGCTGATCGCCGACCCCGAGCACGAAAAGAAGGACGCATATCTAGAGCGGATGCGAGGAAACATGGACCGCGCTACCGAACTTTTGACTTCGCTCATGGCTAGCCTCAAGAACCCGGGCGACGATCTGGGCTACGCATCTTTCGAAACTGCCCATCACCATGTGGTCACGCTGCTCGCACTGCAATTCAAAAAATCCGATTTCATGCAGGTACGCTTCCCGCTGGATCCGGCCCTTCACAGTGTCAGGGTGAGCATGCCCCAAATTGACCTAATTCATATCCTGGATAACTTGTATCGCAACAGTATCGAAGATTTTCTGCGCCACCGAGCGTCTCTCCGCTTGGCCGAGTGCACGATCGAGGTTAGCCTCGTCGCCGAATCTGCGGACGCGGTCGAGATTTCCATCCGGGACTACGGCAGCGGCTTGACTCCGGAACGCTTTGAGCAACTCACGAACTCCCAGGCCCGAATCGGGTTAGGATTACGTTTGACCCGCCGGCTAGTGGAGCTCGCGGGGGGAACCTTGGAAGCGATGGATCCGACCGGCCTACCGGGTAGTCACTTCAACCTACGCCTGCCCCGCGCTGCGGCCGAAAAGCCGGGGATGAGGGTGGAAACTCCAACGACATCGACTCGCCTTGAGGAATTCGTATGAAAAAGATCTGGATCGTAGAGGATGATACCGACGCGCTCTTTGTCTATCGAGAGATATTAGGCAGCAAATATGAAATACGGATCTTTAAATGCCTGCGAGAATTTAGCGAAAACTTCAAGGCTCTGAAAGCCAACGCCGCGGAGACGCCCCATCTGCTCATCGCCGATCTTACCCTTCCGGACGGGCATTTCTTCGAGTTCCTTTCCCAGCAAGAAGCCCTGCTGCCCAATTCGATCCCTTTCCTGGTAGTGTCGTCCTGCGACAACATCGAAATTCTGCAGACCTGCTTCAAGGAAGGCGCCATTGACTACCTGACTAAGCCGTTTACGCGCTCAGAGCTAATCGTGAAAATCGAGCGGTTCTTTCTCACTCCCGCTACCCGCGGAAACCTGGATTCCAAATTCACCTTCGACCCCACTGCCCTAGCCCTCAAGAAGGGGGATGACGTTTTGGCGCAATTGACCGCACGAGAGCTTCAAATCTTTTCCCTCCTGCACCGCGCGCGCGGCCGCATCGTCCGCCGCAAGGAAATGCAGGATGAAGTTTGGAAGAACGTCACGGTTTCCGCAAAAACACTCGACGTGCATCTGTACAATTTACGGAAGAAGTTATCCCAGTTAGACGTCGAAATTCAGTTTCAGTCGCCCGACGGCTACACCCTCTCAGGCGAAGGGATGAATCCATAGCCCTTCGGGCATCCCGCCTGGAGCCACCCGCGCGTTTCCGCGTCCAAAGCACAACGGAATCAGAACGGGCGAAATCGCGCGCACGACGCGACCGTGGGATCGGCTCCCCTCCGGGGTAATATCCGCGAAAGCGAAGCTCTCCAGCCGGTAGGCCTCCGGCGCCGCCGGGACCAACCCCGGTACGCGACCTAGATGCTTTCCGTCAAGCCACGCCTGCACGCGATCAAAGCTGCGCGGAAGCAGGAAGCTCTCCAAGTGGAAGTCGACGGAGGGCCGAAACTCGATCTCCGCCTGTGGATTCGGATCCGCGGCGGGCTCATCCCAGAGAAAAGCCACCCGTTGAATCGCATCCCGCAAGGCGTGATCGCAAGCCTCGGCCACGTTAGCGCCGGCGCCAAATCCCATCAGAAATGGCTTGCCCGACTGACGCGCGGGTCCGAATACGCCCACCACTCCGCAGCCAAAATCCCAAAATCGGGCCGCGAACCGCTCGTTCACGGTCTCCAGTGCCCCGGCAGGAACGCCACTCAGGGGACGCGGCACGTACTGCCCCCACCAAGCACGCAAGACGCGATCTCGCTCGATCAACTCCCAAACCGCGGACATGCACGCCCGGGTCAGATCAGCATGCGCCGCTACTCCGCTAGATCGCGCATAAGTCCAAGTTTCCGGACTCGGGGAACGTGGGAAAACCGCGGTCGGCTCCAACCGGCCCAGCGGCGTTCCATCGAAAGCCAACCCGGGAAACCCGGGATGCTCCGTGTCCTCCTGCGCGCGCGCGTCCGCATCGAACAGGACCGCACGTTCCCAGAGCTCGAAATATGCGCGCTGGGATGTGTCCGGTCCCGTACCCACGGCGCTGCCGACCACCTCGCCATGGCGGCTCGAGGGCGCGCTCATGCCCACCATGCGGTAGCTCGTGGCGCCAAGGGCGAACTCGGACTCAAAGACCTCGAGCAGCCCGCACCCCGCCGGCAACGCCGGCCACTCCGGCCTCATGACGCCTGAACACAAGCGTTCATGGCGTTGCCGACCAAACGCGCGGAACGCTTGACCGCGGTCACGAGCTGTTCGCGCAACTGATCGTCCATCTCCAGCTGATCGAAAACCTTGAAATCTTCCTTCGAGTGCTCGCGGTCGGATTCTTCGTGATTGGCAATCGCGCTCACCTTATCTTTGGCGATACCGCACTTGTCTTCCATGTCCTGCAGGAACTGCGGGGCGGCCAGCACCGTAAAGTATTCGGTGAAGGTAAGATAGGAAAGATAAACGCGGGGATCTTCGGTGACGACCGCGGCCGTATAATCCATGAGGTCTTTCGTCGCCTGAGTAACGTACAGATTCTCGCCCTCGGGATTCGCCAGGTCGGAGGTTTTCTTCAGATCGGCTTCGGGCCATAGATCGTGTCCGATCTCTTCGCTTAGCTTTTCCAGCATGAACTCGGAAACCAACGAATGTCCTCGCTCAGCGGCGAGGCGAGCCGCCCGCTCGAGATTGGGTGGAGTATTGGAGAAAGCGTATTTTAAATTATATAGATAGAGGCGAAAATCACGGGGGTCCAGCTGGCCGCTCTTCACCTTCGCCACTAGGCGGTTTTCCGCCAGGATATTATTCGTTTCGTCTTCGATTGTCTTACGGATAACTTCGGAAATCACATTACCTCCAGGAAAAATTCAAGCCTCCCCCGAGCCACCCGTGAGGGATGGCGCGAGGGAGACACTCGTTCAGAAAATTAGGCGCACCATTTTGCGAACTTTTTCATGATCCAATCCCCCTTTCACACGCTCATCGGCGTAAGATCATCGGAACCAGCACGATTCCTCACCTGAGGCCAATCACTATTACAGAACTGCTTCAGGAAGACGTTTTCATGCCGAGCGCTCAGGAACTTCGTAAAATGCAATAGCGCTCCCCAGCGCTCGCTGAGGCATTGTCCAGAGACGTTGAACTGCAGCTTCGTCAGCATGTGAAGGTTTACAAAGTTCGCGGGAGACACGTGGGCTTCCACTCTTTCCACGCCATAAACCGGCAAGATCTCCAAAAGGTGTCGTAAAAATCGCGCGTACGCGGGGGATCCACGGTACTCCGGCAATATCGCGCAGAACCTCAAGTAGTAAGTATTCCAGTCCTGCACGTTGCCAATGAAATAACCGACGGGTCGGCCGTCCGCAAAGAACTCGAGAAAGTCGCCAGCTAACTCGTAGTACCGGCGCTTATTGGAACTGAATGGCTCCGACAGAAATCCCCCCGCGGAAACTGAATCCGCGAATAGCCTGGCCTGATGGGTCTGGAGAAAATCCATGAAGCGGGGAAAACTTCCCGGCCGCACCTCGATGCTCGGCGTGGCGGGCCAGGGAAAGTGCTTCTCCCACTGGATTCCCAGCACTGAATGCGAAAATGAGAAAGACCCAAACCCTACGTTTGTCATTTGAGGTGGGGAAATCGTCGGGGCAAACCGGAATGGCGACAAGTTAATTAAAGCTAACCACATACACCCCCATGACGCGCGTCACGCGGCATTCATGAGAAACTCCAACTCAAGTTAAGGGATCTTTACTTCTAGGAAACCGATTTTGTCCGTATAGCTTCGGAACGATGAGCTCCCCCGACGTGGATACAGTGGCAAAAACCTGGGTGACGCTGGCATCCGA
The DNA here is from genome assembly GCA_050251055.1 of Bacteriovoracia bacterium. Lineage (GTDB taxonomy): Bacteria > Bdellovibrionota > UBA1018 > UBA1018 > JBFWNL01 > JBFWNL01. The sequence goes on along the minus strand of JBFWNL010000005.1, from coordinate 124,224 downwards.
GCTTTGCGAGACCCCCTATGCCATGTTGAACCGCGTGGACGAGACGGGTTGGAAAGCCTACTCATCCCACGCTATCGAAATGGACGAACAGCCTCGGGGACGCGCGTTTTGCGAGCAGGCTCTTTCGACCCGATCCTTACACGAAATACCCGACATCTCCGTAGATACGGCGGCTTACGACTTTCCGATCTTACGCAAGCATCCAGATCTGCGCTTTTATGCCGGGATTCCCGTGCTCGACTCACGAGGGGAAGCGATCGGCACGCTCTGCGTGATGGATCGCGAACCTCGGCACCTCTCCGATGTGCAGCGCGCACGACTATGCGCGCTGGCGGAGCTCGCCGGAAGACTGCTCAGCCTAGAGCAACGGCTTGAGATGCACGAGAAAAACCTCTCCCGGCTAGGCAAGTTCGTCAACGCGGGCGAGGCGGCCATGCACGTCGCTCACGAGGTACGCAATCCCCTGGCGGTGATCCAGCTTCGCGTGGAAGAGCTGCAGCGCCGCCTAGAGGCGATGCCTCCCGATCTGATAAAACTACGCGAAGTCATCGAGAAGCTTCACGCCGCTTCCGGCAAGGCGAATGAGATCGTGGAGGGAATGCGGAAGCTTTCGGCTGATGGCGAAAACGCCGTCGTGACAGAGACCAATTTGTCGCGAGTCATCCAAGAAGCCGCGGATTTTTGCGCCCACCGTTTAAGGGACGCGAACGCACGCCTCGAAATCTCAACCCCGCTGGAAAATTTCGAAGCCGAATGCTCGGGGGTACAGATCTTTCAGCTGATTGTGAATTTACTGAACAACGCAACCGATGCCGTAACGGGGCTGCCCGCCGATCGACGGTGGATTCGGATCGAATCCGTCTCAAGCTCAGATACCGTGAGCATAAAGGTAACTGATGGCGGAAGGGGGGTCCCCGAAAATGTGCGGCACCGGATCTTCGAACCCTTGTTCACCACCAAACCCCCCGGCCAGGGCAGCGGGCTAGGTCTCAGCATCTCCCGGCAGATCGTGCTCCGCCACCGAGGCCAGCTCTACATCGACGAAGCCTGTCCCCAGACGTGCTTCGTAGTGAAGCTACCGAAGAAACACCATCCCTAGCTCGAGTGCCCGTTCCCGCGGAAAGGGCAACTTCGTCGCCTCGTCAAAGATCGCGCCCGTGAAATCCACGCGGCCAATCAGCCCGTGGGCGCGGCCGGCGTCGAAGAGAGTTCCGGCCTCCATACCGCGCATGTCCGCTCCACGAAAGTCCGCGTGGCGGAAGCTCGCGCCATCGATGCGAATCTGCCCACGCCAAATCGAATTTTGGAAATTAGCGCCGTCGGCAATCATGTTTTCCACCGTGCCGCCGACGATCTCGGCCCGGGCGGCCTGCGCGTCCAACCAAACCGCCTCGACTAACTGACAGTCCTCGAATACCGCGCGCCCCGCGCGCAATCCCGGCGTATTCATCTCCGCCTTCACGCTCTGCCAATGCCCGAAGCGTAGATCCAGCTCAGTCCCCACGAACTTGGACTGTGATCGCGCGAGGACCTTTCCCACTAACGAGGAGGCCTGCTTGGTTTCCTTCAACTTGGCCTCCACGGCGAGTACCGTCGCTCGATAAGTTTCTTCCGTCTCGGAAATGACAAAGGATATCCGGCCCGGCACGCGGGCCGCGAGCTTGAGTTCGGAAGCGATCAAGGTTCTCAGGACTGATTCGGCGTCGAATGCGTCATCTAACAATGAGCGGTAAAAGAGTTCCCGCTCGATCGTTCTCAACCGTCCGCCCAAGCTATTCGCAAGCTCGTTCGCGTCCGGAGCCATGAGCTTGAGGGCCAAGGCCCGTTCGTCGCTCGCTCCCAGGCTGCGCAAAAGCGCTTGCCCCTCACTCGTTTCCTGGACGAAGAAGCGGCCAATCGGGCCGGCCAACCGGCGCAGCACGGAAGAGACATTCGCTTCCACCGGCGTTACGGAGCCCAAGACCAGGACGCCCAGTAAACTCACCCAAAAAAAATTACGATTCTGCTTCAAGACTCCCCCCAAACTGTCCTGACGAGTCGGTCAGGATGCACCGCGATAGCATGCTTTGAAGCGCGATGTCAAATTTGGTGGCTATCAAAAGCGTATTTCGTTGCCATCCCGGAGGGCCTTTTTTACATAGGATTCCTTCATGTTTGACCAAAAGTACTTTCAGCGCTACGCGGGCTCGGGAAAGTCCTATTCCCAAGTTTTTCGGGAATATAGCGCCGTCGACGAGTGCATTGAACTTTTCAAGGCGCCTGGGGCGCCGCGGTTACGCACGATCTGCGTGCTCGGGGCCGGCACCGGCCAGGTCCTTCGGATTTTCCGCAAGCGATTACACCGAACTCCCTACGGCTGCGAATTCAGCCCGTGGGCATTTACCCGTATTCCCCGCGCCCTGCGGGCGCGGATCGAGCTTCGCGACATGCGCGACTATATCCAGGAATGCCCGCGCTTTGACCTCATTTTCTCCAACTCCCTCATGTACCTTCGGCCCGCGGAGATCGAGCCGTTTCTCATCACCGCCGGGAAGAAATGCCGCTATTTCCACTACGAGGGCTCTTTTTTGGGAAATGCCTGCCGCGATTCCTACCGCCGTACGCTGCGTTCGGAAGCTTGGTGGAACACGCGTTTCATGAATGCCGGCTTTCGTCAGGTCGCGGGGCTCTGGGGCCAACCCACCTACCTTTGGAAATTTGTCTAGAGTTTCAACAGTTGCGGGTAATTTTGTGACAACACCGCCCAAATTACCCTGAGCGCTTTATCAAAAACACTTGAAGTTTCAAATACTTCCGGTATTATCGCGGCGGCATATGCTTTGCACATTGTATGCCTTGAACCTATTTGGAGATGAAACTATGAAAACCTTGAAGACGTTGTTTTTAGCTGCCGTAACCATGATGGCGTTTGCTTGCAGCAACAAAGAAGTGAAGCAGGAAGAACCGGTAGCCGTGGCTGCCCCGGCTCCGGAAGCTGCCCCCATGCAAACTTCCGACTCGCTTTCCCTCGGCGCTGCCTCTAGCGGCCGCGGTATCTAATTCCATTTAATAAAGATTTACGGGCCCGCCTGAGCGTCGCCATAAACGGCTCCGCTCAAGGCGGGCTCGCATCTTTTTCCCAACACGGCCGACAGCGCCGCCAGCGCGTTTTGTAACGAATCCCAATAGTAGAGCAGCCGATCGCTAGTGATGAATCCCACCTCGCCCCGAACCGACCTAGGCAAAGCCTTGGTCGATGCTTCCAGGAAATGCCTTTCCGAAACACATGAAAACAACCCGATCCAGCGGGGCGGAATGTCCGCACGCGCTAAACTTTCAAGCATCCGCTTGAGGCCGGGCGCCTGTGCCTTGTACCAAGCGTAGTCGGCGTGCTGGGCGGAATCGAGCCGCGGCGGCGTGAAGTCCGGCCCCCCACCGGAACGAGAGTGCCCGAGATAAAAAACCACGTCCGCGAACTGGAGTCCGGATAGAAACACTTGTTCGGCGCGGCGACTCAACCAAGATTGAAAAGGATCCTCACGGTTAGCATCGTCGTCCGGACCGGCGGAACTGGCGACCACGCGGAGTCGCACGGTCGTATCGCCCGTTTCTCCGGGGATATCCTTTAGGAATAGCTCCGCATCCCCCGGATCGCGCCGAAATCCGCAAACACTCTGATCAGCCACGCACGGAGCCATCAAACGGCGAATCACCATCATTCGCTCGTAGCGATCACCCACGAAGCGGGCCGGCCGCGCATCTTTATACCCAAACACCAGCCGGATATCGGCTGTCGGCTTGCCGAAAATCCGGCTAAACGCGGAGGAGCAATCAACCGGAGCTGCAGCCGCCACGGGAGCCATGGCCACGAGAAGGATCGTCCATGCACCATAGAATGCGCGCGGGCTCATGAACGCCCCCACCCTCGCGTCAACTCGGCTTGAAGCTGCAAACGGCACTGAGCCCGCACTTCCGCATGGGGATCCCGCAAGCAGTGGTCGAGATAGCGACGTCCCGTGGAACGAAACGCGGGCGGCAACTCCGGCAGGAGACTCAAAACCTGTAGGCGCAGCTGAAAAGCAGGGGCAAAGAGGGCTTCCCTGGCTAAAGGTAAAAGCTCAGCTCGCTCGCTTTTTTTCCAGAAGAAGCGAGAGTAGTACAAGACCGCGCTGCGGACTTCGGGTTCGTCGGCCACCAGCAGCTCCTGAAGCACGGCAGGATCCACGAATCCGCCAAAACGTCCCAAGGTGTCGAGTAGAATCACCCGCGTCACGGGAGATAGGTAAATCCCCGTACGGGCGGTTTCGAGCACGGCCCGGTAAAACTCCGCCAGCTCGTGCGCCGCGGGTCCCGCGGCCAAGGTATTCAAAGCCAACGTGACCAAGCCATCGGCATCGCTGGCCACGCGCGCCTTGAGCTCCGGGATGAACTCCTTCAATCCAAGCGCGGCGATCACATCGAGCGCCAGAGGGCGGTTCATACCGCTTAACTCCCGAAACAGGAGATTTTGGAGATCGGGGACGTCGCGCAACGCTTGCACGACTTCGGCGCGCGCGGCGTCGGACTCCCCCGTCAGTCGCTCCGCCAAAACCTGCCATTCCTCGGCGACGGCTCCACGGGAGAAACCGAAAAACAAAAAAAAGGAAATCAGCCCGGCTCGCGCGATGGTCATGCGTGCCCGTATTGTACTATCGGGAAATCAGGAATTGAAGGTGCATCCGGGCCAAAATTCGAGTGTCCTTGCCCCACCGGGTAGCGGCTTCTTCCTCGCCCGGAGCGCCCACGTGGAAAGAGCGCGCCCAACGCTCATTGAGGGCGACTTCCACCTGCGGAGCGGCGCGATCGATCTCTTCCAGGTAAAGATGAAAACTACGATCCACCGAATCGGACTCAAAATGACCTAAATCATAGCCTTTGACATGCCCGAGCCCATAACGCTCGTTAGGTGGATAGAGCGCGATTAAATTCAAACGTGTCAGCGAGGGGTTCTCTAGACTCCGTTTGAAAGGCAGGTAGAGATAACCCACCTCGTGCTCTTCGCCCTTTCCATCAATCCGGTAAAGCCCCAGGCGGAGACGGCTAGGAGGAAAAAAGGAAAGGGGCTCCAGCTGGCCAATCGCTTCGTTGAGCAGCCGTGCCGGAAAATTCAGCTCTAAGCTGTCAGAAGTCCCTGGCGAATGCTTGAGGAGCGCCGTCGAAGCCAGCGCGTGCCGGACTTGCAGCGCGTTGCCGTCTATCAACGACAAGGTCTTCTCCATCTCCACCCGCAGCTCGAAACCCTGTTCGTCATCCTTGAGCTCGGGAAGCTCTAACTCACTGACGACGAACCGCACGCGCGACCGATCGTCGATGATCTTGGTGTGCTCAAGATAAAATTTCATCGATCCCGTCAGCTTCGCCGACACGACCGCTTGCCGGTCCAGCTCCGCATGCAGCCGATTGAAAGCCAAAACCGTGGCAGAATCCCTGATCCCTGCCGCCTGCCAAAAATACAGGAATTGCCGGTAAGTTTGGTTCAACGCGGGTAAAAGTTCCGGATTCGGAAACAGGTCTTTCCAAGCGAAAGGCGCGCGGAGGGTACCTCGCTTACAAAGCGGGTTGTGGAATAGTGTCACCCGCAATGCGTCGTGGAATTGAGCCGCCCACGAGGCAGTCATCCGAACTCTGCCCACTTCGTAAGTCACGAAGTCACGGGAAACGATCTCACGAGCTTGGAGCTGGGCGTTTATACGCTCCCGCAGAGCACCCGCCAGCTCTCGGATTCTCACCCACGCCCGGTAGTCGTCGAGGCCGGAACCACTTTCTCCCTCCTCCGCACCATGCAAGCGGTGGTGAAGAAAGTTCATGAGCTGGATCGTGTCCGCCACGAGGTCTCTACCGTCGAACCACACCGGATCCCTGGGAAAGTCGTTCTCGTACACCGCCGAAAAGACGGTCTCAAAACGATTAAAGGCACGGATATCCGCACCGTCGCCGTTGCGCGATCGCAGCACGGATTCCACGAATCGGCTCGCCTCCAGCTTAAGCTCCGCTTCTGCTTCGAGTCCTTTAGCCAAGGTCGAGATATTACTTTGCAGCCGAGATACGGCCTCATCGAGCGGCCAGACCTCGGCCACGTAAACGTCTTCCACGGCAGCCCTTTGATGGCCGCCTCCCGAATGACTCGGAAGCGGAGTTCGAGAAGCGGAGGGGGCACAGCTAATTGCGCCGATCCCAATTCCCCATCCCAGAATTAAATATTTGAAATTAAAGTAGTTTTTCACAACAATAAACCGACTGTATTAATACAGAATAAGACGCGGGTTGTCAAGACGGGCGAGAACGGTTGGAAGACGCATCCGCTTGTTCTTCCCAACCCAGGGGGCGCTCCAAGCTCGTCAATACCCACTCTTCCGCCGAGCGGAGACGCTCGCGATGAATTCTAAAATAAAACCAGGAAACCACGGCACCCAAGAAAAATCCCACCACATGGGTTCGGTAGCTGACGCCGGGCTCGTAAGTGGAAGGTCCCATCGTAGCCAAGGCGACCGCCACCGCACGCATCCATCTGCCCGGGAGTGTGTATTGGCGTTGCAGGCAAATGAACTGAACCAACCAAAAACCGGCGAGCGTATATACCCAGCCGGATGCTCCGACCAGCCGAACTTGCGGGGAGTACGTGAACATCACGATCAAGTTCGCCGCCGCAGCCAACCCCAACGTCAGTAGCGGCGTCACGCGGAACCCGTAGTAACCGAAAGTGAGAAACGAGAGCACGCCCAACCCCAACGCATTGGAAAGCAAATGGGACAGATCGGAGTGAACGAACGCGGCGGTGAGGATCCGCCAGAGTTCGCCGTGCTGAAGTACGCGCTCGGGAATCGCGCTCCATAGGCCGGCGAGTCCACCCCAGTCCTGCCAATACGCGGTGGACCAGGTGGCCACCCAGAGGAGAATTCCCAGTGTCATCGGAATCGAATAAGGGTGCGGCGGCCGTGATAAATGCGTGGTTTTGAGCTTCACTCCGGGGCAGTATATCCCGGTATGTCCAAGGTGATCGACGAATTCTTTCAATCTATCCAACGCCAAGCCCTACCGGGAATCTGGTCCCGCGGCGTCGCGTTGGCCCGTGAGAACTCCGTCTACGAAGACCGACGGGAAGCAGGGGAAATCCACCTGCGCGTCAAGGTAACGAATCGGCCCGTAAGTCCCCAGGTCACCCTTTGGCCCGAAGAAGACGACGCCTATTGCGATTGCGGAGACCGGGTGGAACCCTGCCTGCACGTGGTGGCGGCAGTCGTGGCGCTGAAAAACGACCTGCTAAAGAAACCGGACGAAAGCGCGGGACACGAAGGTCAGGCCCGACAGAACGGGCAGATCATCTACACTTGGGTAACCCGCGCGGGGCGAGCGTTACCTCGACTGCTCCTCGAGCGCGCGATCGTACAGCGAGGCGCGCCAGTCCCGCTGACGGGAAGCCTAGTCGGATACCTGGGCGGTATCACCTCGGGCCGCATCGCGGGAGCGCTCCCAGCCGCCACGCGCGCTGACTTTGCGATGGATCGCCTTTTGAGTGAAGCGGGCGGAACCCAGGCGCCCGACTCGATCTCATTTTTGAAAGCCGCGCAGGGCTTGTCGGAAACCCGTCGGGCGGAGGTGCGCATGAAAATCTCAACGACTCCCATCCGACACTCGGCGCGGCTGATGCGGGTCCCGGGCGGCCTTCGGATCGAAAGCCAGGCAGGTGGGAACGGCATGGAGATCTTTGAAAATGGCATCGCCTGTCAGGGTGACACCTTATGCCCCTACGAGGTCCCCCGGCTTTCCACGACCACCCTGGCTTTCCTCGAAGGACGGCTCATCGAAGAAAAAGCCCTACCCCGGTTTGTCTCCGAAACTTTGCCTGAACTGCGTCAGGAGCTGGCGCTCGACGTCAGCGAGGCGCGATTACCCGAGTCCGTCCGGGTGCGTCCACGGATTGCCCTGAAGCAAGAAAGCCTGGGCGAGGACCGGCTCGTGGTAACGGCCGTGATCGTCTACGCCGAGCCCGGCGGTCCCCGGCTTGGCCAAGTTCGGGGCGGCGAGCTCTTGCTCGAGCACCCTGGAAAAGTCCCCATACGAGACGCGGCGATCCTCGCCCTAGAAGCCGCACTAGCGAAATCGCTGAAGTCCGAACTTCATCTCCAGCTCGATCAACCCACTCGCTTCGAGGGGATGGAGGCGGTGCGATTTTTACGGCTCGCCGCGGGCTGGGAAAACCTGGGCGAGCCGGCGGAAAAGCCCGTGGGCGGAACGTCCCGACCCTCGCCGCGGCTGCTAGGCGAACTCATTCCACAATTGAGCCTCGACCCCAAAGGGCGCTTTCAACTCCAATTCCGGTCATCGACGGGAAGCCACGACGTGGGCGTCACGGCCGACGCCGTTTGGGCGGCGTGGGGCGACGGACGTGCGTACGTGCCGGTCACCGAAGGCGCCTGGGGGGAATTGCCCCGCGACTGGCTAGAACGCTACGGGAAGACGATCCAAGATTTGCTTGCGGCCCAAACGGCGAACGGCGAGCGGCTGCCGCCGTACCTGATCCCCGCCCTACTTGATATTGGCGAAGTCGACGGAGAAGCCCAAACCCTGGCGCGAATTCGTGAATTCACGAAAGACTTCACCCAAATTCCCGCCGCCGCTCTCCCCGCGGGAGTAAGCGCCACGCTGCGCGACTACCAGAAAGCAGGCGTGGCCTGGCTGCAGTTCCTCCGCCGCCACGAAATGGGTGGACTGCTGGCCGACGACATGGGTTTAGGCAAGACCTTGCAAGCGATCTGCGCAATGCCCGAAGGCGGTGGCGCCCGTACATTAGTCGTCGCACCGACGAGTGTTCTCCACGGTTGGCGCGAGCAATTGCGCAAATTCCGACCCAGCCTCGCACCGAATCTCTTCCATGGCGCGGGTCGCGCAATCGAGGGCGGCGACGTCATGCTAACGAGCTTCGGCACTTTGCGTGCCGAAGCTGACCGTCTGGCCGGAGAAGCTTGGGACATGATCGTGATCGACGAGTCACAGATCATTCGAAATCCGCAAAGCCAAACCTTCCAAGCCGTGAAAAAACTACGGGCCCCATTCCGCCTGGCGCTCTCGGGAACGCCGATCGAAAACCGCTTTTCGGATCTGTGGGCGCAGTTCGAATTCATCAATCCGGGATTGCTCCCGCGCGAATTCGGCGAAAGCGATGTCGAATCCACGCGGCGGCGAATCCGCCCGTTTTTCCTGCGCCGGACAAAAGAAGACGTCACGCGCGAGCTCCCATCCAAGACTGAGCTTACTCTTTCGCTCGAACTCAGCGCGCCGGAACGAGAAAAGTACCAGGCCGTGCTCGCGGCGACCCGCGCCGAAGTTGTGGCCCAACTTGCCTCAGGGCATTCTGCAGGCGGTCTATTTGGGGCGCTCGAAGCGTTGCTTCGCTTGCGCCAGGCCTGTTGCCACCCGCGCCTCCTTCCGGGCATGACCGAGGCGGACGCAAGCTCCGCTAAGGCGGAGCTTCTTTGGGAGAGATTGCACGAAGCCGTGGCCGCCGGGCACAAGGCCCTCGTATTCTCCCAATGGACAAGCTTCCTGGACTTATTGGAGCCCGGACTCCTCGAACGGGATATTCCCTTCCTCCGGCTCGACGGCGCCACCGCGAATCGCGAAGAAATCGTGCAAGGGTTTCAACGGCCGGATGGGCCGCCCGTTCTACTGCTCTCTCTGAAAGCAGGTGGCGTGGGCCTAACACTCACGGAAGCCGACTACGTCTTCCTGATGGATCCGTGGTGGAACCCCGCGGTCGAGCGACAAGCCGCCGATCGGGCCCATCGCATCGGACAGTCCCGGCCCGTAATCATCCATAAACTCATTGCCCGCGATACGATCGAGGAAAAAATTCTGGCCCTGCAGGCGAGCAAGCAACAGCTCGCCGAAGACCTGCTGACTTTCGGGGACACGGCGCTTACCCGCGACGACCTGCTCGCGCTTTTGACCTGAGCCGGGCACCGACGCGCCGGCGGACTTCATTGTAGATTTTTTGGGTTTGCCGAAAATAAACATACGGGCGGCTTTGAAGCCGTTTCTTGAGTTCGCGCTGGTGGTTGGATTGAATTTTTTCTGCCAAAGCCTTCAACTTTTCTGGATTGGTCAGGAGTTCGGACGTCCATTCGATCGGCAACGGCGGCAAAAAGACGATCCGCCACTTCGCCGGTAACGGGATCCAGTTGAGCGGCAACGGCATCCGCAGCCCGCGGATGAGTTTCGAGAAGTTAATGTTACCGAGGTTGAGGTGGCTTTCTTCCGCGCCAATAATCACGCAGGGAATGATGGGCGCCTGGGCCTGGGCCGCCATGCGCAGGAACCCCGTGTGAAAGCGCTGCAGTTTATAACGCCGGTAAGTAGACTTGAAGTTTCCGGTCTCGCCTTCGGGGAAGATCACCAGGAGCTGATCGCGCTTGAGCACGTCTACCCCCGATTGTATCGAAGCCTTCCGCAGGCCATGGCTTTCGGAGATCGTCTTCAAGGTTTTGGAAAAATCAAAAAATGCCCGATGCGCCAAAATCCGGGCGCGACGGCGGGTATTGCGTTTTACGATGTAAGTCAGCAGGACCGCGTCCGCCCCGGCGAATCCGGAGTGGTTCGGCATGATAAGCGCTCGGCCACGGCGGGGGATATTCTCCAGACCCTCGACTTCCACACGAAAGTAGGCCTTCAACAGCCAGAGCCAAATCCGAGACGCGGATTTCAGCTTCGAGTTTTTCGCCAATCGAGTTATGTCGGGCAGCTCGATTAGGCGGGCGGACTGAGCAAGGCGTGCAGACGGCATGCGTATGGCTTTAGCATGGCCGTCACCTTGCGGCAAACACCTTACTTTTTAGTGTCGCCGCCACCGCCGCCGCCGCTCATATCCACGCAGTTCACGGGAACTTCGGCCGTGAATCCACTGTATTCCGCCGTGAGCTTCGCATTGCCTTCGGCAACGCAAGTGGCTTGGTTAGGAGCCTTGGAGTCTAGCTGCACGATACTTTCGTCGCTTGAAGTCCAAGTCGTTTCTGCAGTCACGTCGGCACTGGTTGAGTTAGAGTATAATGCCATGGCAAAGGCCTCTTCGGCATCGCCCACGGCCAAGTTGATTTCGTCGGTCGCAATGAGTGAAGTCACGACTGCGGCCGTCACGGTGAACGTCGCCGTACCGGATACGCCGCCGCTGAGAGCCGTAATCGTTACCGTGCCGGAAGAAACGGCCGTCGCCAGGCCTTTAGTTCCAGCGGCGTTAGAAACCGAACCTACGCCCGATGAGCTAGAACTCCAAGTGGCCGAACTCGTCAGATTCTGCGTCGAAGCATCGGTATACGTGCCCGTCGCCGTAAACTGCTGGGTATAGCCCGCAGCCTTGGTCGCACTTCCCGGCGTGACCGCGACGGAGACAAGCGTCGCCGCCGTCACCGTCATCGAAGCCGTGCCGCTTACCGTACCCGAAGTCGCCGTGATCGTAACCGAACCCGTAGCGATCGAAGACGCCAAGCCCTTGCTGCCGCCCGCGTTACTGATCGTCACCACGCCAGTGTCGGACGAAGACCAGGTCACCGTCGTCGTCAACGTTTGGGTGCTGCTATCCGTATAGGTACCGGTAGCCGCGAACTGCTGGGTCAGACCCTTCGCCACCGAGGCGGACGAGGGGCTTACCGCGATGGACACGAGTTCGGCGTCCGTCACAGAGATATCGAACGTACCGCTGATGCCTCCCACGGCCGCAGTGATCGTGGCGCTCCCCTTGCCGGCGCCACTCACCAAGCCCTTGCTGCCAGCGTTGTTAACGGCCGCGACGAGCGAATCGTTCGAAGTCCAAGTCGCCGTCGTGGTTAAAGCCTGTTTCGAACCATCCGTGTAGGTACCCGTGGCGGTCAACTGAGTGGTCAAACCTTTCGGAATCGAAGCTTTCGATCCGGAGACTCCGATCGAGACCAACTCTGCGGCGGTAACCGCGAGGCTGGCGGTATCACTTTGACCGCTATAGGTGGCCGTAATCGTCGTCGAGCCCGTGCCCGCCGAAGTAGCCAAACCTTGGCTCCCGCCCGCGTTGCTGATCGTCGCCACGCCGGTATCGCTCGAGCTCCACGTCGCAGATGCCGTCAGATCCTGCGTCGAGGCGTCGGTGTACACACCCGTAACCGCAAACTGTTTCGTGAGCCCCAGAGCGATCGACGTGCTCTTCGGGGTCACGCCGACGGAAACCAGCGTCGCCGCCGTCACCGTAAGCGTTGCCGTATGACTCTTGCCGCCCGAGGTGCCGGTGATCGTCGTCGAACCCGCGGCCACGCTCGTTGCTAAGCCCTGGCTACCGCCGGCGTTGCTAATAGTCGCCACGCCCGTGTTCGACGAAGTCCAAGTACCCGTCGCGGTCAAATCTTGGGTGGTTGCATCGGTGTACGTGCCGGTCAGGGCGAACTGCTGGGTTAAGCCCTTCGCGATCGAGGGCGTGCCCGGAGTAACCGCGACCGAAACAAGTTCCGCGGCGGTGACTGTCAAAGTGGTCGAACCGTTGATCGATCCCTTCGCGGCCGTAACCGTGGTAGATCCGGCCTTGATCGAAGAAGCCAAGCCCTTGCTACCACCCGCGTTACTGATCGAAGCAACGTCCGAAGCGGAAGAAGACCAAGTCACATCGCTGGTGATATCCGCCGAGCTGTTGTCGGTATACACGCCGGTAGCGGTAAACTGCTGGGTCAGGCCCTTGGCAATAGATGGGTTGGAAGGCGTCACGCCGATCGACACAAGCTCTGGACTCGTGGTGGTGAAATCTACTTCCGCTTCCACGCCACTCAAGGCGGCCTTGATTTTCGCCGTGCCGGTCTTGCTACCGGTCGTAGCCTTACCCTGGGTGCCGCCCGCGTTGCTGACCGTCGCTACTGAAGTATCATCGGAAGACCACGTCACGAGCGAAGTCAGGTCCTGCGTCGTGGCGTCGGTATACGTGCCAGTGGCGGTGAGCTGCTCGCTCAGGCCCAAAGGCTTCGTGGGATTTTTAGGAGTAATATCGATGGAAACAAGTGTGGCCGCCGTCACCGTGAACGTGGTCTGGCCCGTCTGGCCGCCGTAGCTTGCACTAATGTTAGCGCTGCCCATGGCTACGCCGGAGGCAAGGCCGGAAATACTGACCGTCGCTACCCCCGTGGCGGACGAACTCCACGTCGCCATGGCGGTAAGGTTTTGGGTGCTGGCATCGCTGAAAACGCCGGTCGCCGTAAACTGTTTAGTGGTGCCCTTCGCGGCGGAAGGATTGGCGGGAGTGACGTCGATGGAAACCAGGCTGGCCGAAGTGACCGTCACAGTTTGCGAGCCCGACTTGCCGTCGAGCATCGCGGTGATGTTGGCAGATCCGCCGTTTACGGCGGTAAGCACGCCAGCGGCGTCAACCATGGCCACCGCGCCGTCAGCCGAAAGCCAAGTCACGAGACCCGAAATGTCTTGGGTAGAATTGTCGGTGTACGTGCCGGTAACGACCAGCGCCTGCGTCGTGCCTTTCGCGACCACCGGGCTGGCCGGAGTCACGGCCAAGCTCACGAGTTCCGCGGCGGTGACTTCGAGCTCCGCTTCCGCGGTCATGCCTTCATAGGTCGCTTGAACCAATACGGTCCCGACGGTCACGCCCGTGGCGTTACCGATTTCATCGCCGGTGTTCTCTACCGTGGCAACCGCGGCGTTGCTGGTGACCCAGGTCGCCACTTCCTTGATTTCCGTTTTAGTGCCGTCGTCGAAGATCGCGGTCGCCGTGAATCCCACTTCCGTGCCCTTGGCGATGGCCGCGGTGGGAGGGTCGATTTCCAAGGAAACCAGCTTGGCATCGGGGATAACGATTTGCTTTTTTGAAAGCGAACCCTTGGTTACCACCACACAGCCGGAGGAGGCCGCGAGGAACGCGGACGTGGCCAGCATTGAACCCAGTTTCTTTAGAAATGTTTGCATATCTTTACCTCAACAAACGTACTGCAATTAGGCAAACTGCTTATTTATAATTCTCTCAAAAGCCCGGCCTTTGCACAACTCAACCTATCCGGTGATTATCCTTTGGTTTCAATGACTTACTAATAATATATACAAACCTTCACAATTATCAATCGTCTTACTTGGAGGAGACCGTAAGGTTAGTCGATCCACCGATCTCTTCAGCCGTGGCCGATACGATGACCTGACCGGCTGTACCCCCGGTCAACAGACCGGAAGCCGAGATGGTGGCAGAAGCGCCTTTTGATCCGGCCGTCGCCGTCCAGGCCACGCTGGCCGTAATGTCGGCGGTGGAGCCGTTGGAATAAGTGCCGGTAGCCACGTATTGGAGCTTCCCTCCCACGCTCACCGACGAGTTAGCCGGAGTCACCGCAATGCTCTTCAAGCTCGGCGCCAGAATCGCCAAGTCCGCGCTGCCACTGACGCCTTTCAAGGTGGCGCTTACGACGACATTTCCTTTGGCCACGCCCGTAGCGACGCCTTCACTGCCCTTGCCGTTGCTCAGGGTGGCGTACTTCGTATCCGAAGAAGCCCAAACCGCGCTGGCGCTCAAATCTTCCGTCGAACCGTCCGTGTAGGTGCCCGTCGCGGTGTAGACTCCGGTTTCACCGGTCACGAGCGAGGCATTATTGGGACTGACCGCGATCGAAACCAACTCGGCGGCCGTCGTTTCCATCGCCGCTTTGGCATCAATGCCGTTGAGTGATGCGGTGACGGTGACCTGTCCGGCCGAAAGCGCGGAAGCCAAACCTTGCTCCCCCTTGCCATTGCTTACCGCCGCGACCTTCGCGTCCGAAGAATCCCAAACCACGTCGGTGGTGATGTCGTTCACGCTTCCGTCCGTGTAATTACCGGTTGCGAAAAAACTCTGGGTGAGGCCTTTGGCCAGCGCTAGGCTCGCGGGCTTGATGTCGATCGACACAAGCTCGGCGGCCGAAACCGTGAAGTCGATCTTGCCCGTGACCATGCCGCCGAAGCCGTTCATCTGCGCTTGCACTTCCGTCACGCCAGCCTGCAGGCTAGTCGCGAGGCCCTCCGTGCCCTTGCCGTTGGAAATCGCCAACACATTCTTATCCGAAGCGCTCCAGGTTACCGAGGCGGAAACATCCTTTTGGGTGCCGTCGGTATAAGAACCCATGGCCGAAAACTGTTGCGTGAGCCCGGCCGCGATCGAGCCCTTATCCGGGCTGACCGTCAAGCTAACCAACTCCGCCGCCGTGACGGCAAAGCTCGTCTTGGCGTCCAAGATCGAGCCATCTCCTGATTCATATTGGATGGAAATAGCGCTTGAACCGGCCGAAATCCCCAATGCGCCGCCACTCGAGTCCACGCTGGCGAATTTGGCCTCGGCAGATGCCCACTTCACCGACTTGGTTAGGTCTTGCTTGGATCCGTCGCTGAAGATGCCCGTAGCAACAAAGCTCTGCGCTACTCCGACGGGGGCCGACGGGTTCGTGGGGGAAATTTCGAGCGAACTCAAGCTCGCGGAAGTGATCACCGCTTCGGCGGCGGCTTCCACGCCATTCAACGCGGCCTTAATCTTGGCACCACCCACATCCGCCCCAGCCAACACGCCCTTGGCATCGATAGTCACCGCCGAGGCAGAAGACGTCCACTTCACATCGCCGGACAAATCCTGGGTCGTATCGTCGGTGAAAACGCCGGTCGCCACGAGTTTCTGGCTCATGCCCTTGGCCACCGAGACGATCGACGGGGAAATCTCGATCCGCGAAAGCTCCGCGTCGCTGACGTCTACCGGTAACTCCGCTTCCAAATCTTTATAGCTGACAGTAATGACTACACTGCCCTTGTCCATGGCCTTCACCACGCCGACATCCACGCCCTGGTTTTCCACTTCGGCGATCACTTCCTTCAGGGAAGCCCAGTTCGCGAGCTGCGTGACGTTGTACTTGTTGCCTTCCTTGTCGTAGCCAATGACGGTGATCGCCTGCTTCATCCCCTTGGCCAAGGCCAAGACGGGCGGATCCACTTCGATCGAGACTAAATCGACGCCACTTCCGGGGAGCTTCCCCAAGTGCTGGTTGGCTGTCGTCAATAAACACGAGGATCCCATACCCATCAGCGCACAGATCAGCGCCAACGTCTTGAATAAGCGCATGGACTTCCGGTTACCAAAGCTAAACATGGTGTTCTCCCTCAACTCACGTACCACTCTAAAAAACTTGTTCTCCCCTTAATTATGGCGAAAACAGAGGGTCAAAGCAACTTTGGTGATGCTATATTTATTGTTTAATATCAAATACTTGCTGTTTTTATGTGATTCTCTTAACAAAGACGTCAGCAAACCTGGAAAGAGCGCGGATCAGGGAGGGAAACCAATTTCCATCTTTATAACGGAATATTCGGGATGAACCCGGCCATCGGCCAAACGAATCGTCAGCGGAGGCTCGCACCACTCGGAAACGGACCGGGGGAAATCCTCCTCCCGCCCATAGAGCGCTACCCGTAAGAGCGGCGGATCCCCTTCTTTGAAAATGATATCGCGCGAGCGCAAACGTCTCAGCCGCGCGGCCGCGGCGGCGCGGTCGGCACGGGCACGCTGCTCCTCCGGATGGGCGGGGAACACCACGGCAAAAACACCGGCATGGGCTAGGTGCCGACGCGCCGCCTGGCAATAATCCGCGATGTCTCCTCGCATTTCGAAACGACAGGCGACCTTTTGAGGGTGATCACCCTCAATGCCGCTGCCCGGTGGAAAATAGGGAGGACTCCCCAAAACCAAATCAAAGCCTGCGGGCAGGTTCAAGTCGCGCAGATCTCCCTGACGAATATCCATACGCGATTCAAGACCGTTATATGTCGCCGACCGTCGCGCCAGTGCGACGCTCTCGGGCTGGGCTTCGATCGTGGTAACCTGGGCACCCTGGAGTCTCCAAGCGGCGATCGTAGCCACCGACCCGATTCCGCTCCCCAGATCCAAGATCGTTCGCACACACGGCGCGTGAGTCGTGCCGTACCAAGCCACCAACAAATCATCGGTAGAAAAACGATGTCCCTCACGTAACTGAAGAAGACGAAACTGGCCGGAGATCGCGTCGAGCGTTACGCCGGGTTCTTCAAAAGGGGGACCGTCCGATCCGGGCGCGGCGGGACCGGGGACCGCCCACTCTTTGAATCGCGCACCGTTTGGCGTTTGATTTTCCATGCCCCACCCCTTTACCATACGTGGGTCATGAAAACCTCGGAAACCACCGCCCGCTCCAACTGGTCCACCCTGCGCACGCTGAGCGCATATCTCTGGCCCCGCGGCCGCGCCGACCTACGCCTGCGCGTAGTGATCGCCATGCTGAGCCTATTGGGCGCGAAAGCCATCAGCGTCTACATCCCCTTCCTTTATAAACGCGCCGTCGATTCGCTTACCGGCCCGGACCTTGCGGTCTCGCTCGCCGTCGGTTTCACCGTCGCTTACGGGGGCGCCCGAATCCTTAGTCAGTTCTTCGGTGAGTTCCGCGACTTCGTTTTCGCGCGCGTGGCCCAGCACGCGCAACGAACGATCGCGCTTCATACTTTTCGGCACCTGCACCAGCTCTCGCTCGCGTTCCATCTGGATCGCCAAATCGGAGGCTTGAGCCGGGTGATCGAGCGCGGAACGCGCGGCATCCAGTTCGTGCTGAATTTCATGCTCTTCAATATCTTGCCTACCCTGCTCGAGATTGTGCTCGTGACGATCGTGCTGTACTGGCAGTACCCAAGCGAATTCTCGCTGGTAATCTTCGTCACGATCGTGGTCTACGTCGCCTTCACCCTAGGCATCACCGACTGGCGGTTAAAGTACCGCAAGGAGATGAACCAGACGGACACCACGGCTAACACCAAGGCCATCGACAGCCTGCTGAATTACGAAACCGTGAAGTACTTTAACAACGAGGAGCACGAGTACCGCCGTTTCGACCATGCACTGCAGGGCTACGAAAAAGCGGCGGTGCAAAGCCAAGCTTCGCTTTCCTTCCTGAACGTGGGCCAAGGCCTCATCATCGGCGTAGGCTTGGTGATCGTAATGGTGCTCTCCGCCCGTCAGGTCGCGGAAAAAGCCATGACGGTGGGCGACTTCGTTCTCGTGAACACCTATCTGATCCAGCTCTACCTGCCGCTCAACTTCCTGGGTTTCGTCTACCGTGAAATCAAGCAAAGCCTGATCGACATGGAAAAGATGTTCGAGCTGCTCGCGGTGAACGCGGATATCAGCGACGTCCCCGGCGCGGAGGCCCTGCGCGTCCACCACGGAGAAGTCGAGTTCGATCACGTATCGTTCGACTACGGCGGCCCGGACGCCACGTCCGCCCGGCCCATCCTGACCGACGTCAGCTTCAAGGTTCCGGCCGGGCAAACTTACGCCATTGTCGGCCCGAGCGGCGCCGGCAAGTCCACGCTCGCGCGTCTCCTCTTTCGATTCTATGACGTAAAAGGCGGAACCATCCGCATCGACGGCCAGGATATCCGGCGGGTGAAACAAAGCTCGCTGCGATCGGTGATCGGCATTGTCCCCCAAGATACGGTCCTCTTCAACGATACCCTGGGCTACAACATTCTATATGGGCGCCCGAACGCCTCCGTCGCCGAAGTCGAGCGCGCGGCGGACTTCGCCAAGCTCGCGGGCTTCATCGAAAAACTTCCGAAGAAGATGGAGACGGCCGTGGGCGAGCGCGGATTAAAGCTTTCGGGTGGCGAAAAACAACGCGTGGCCATCGCGCGCACGATCCTCAAGAATCCGCGCATATTGCTGTTCGACGAAGCCACCTCGGCGCTTGACTCGCACACCGAGAAGGAAATCCAAAAGTCCCTGGACGAAGTCTCGAGCGACCGCACGACCCTCGTTATTGCCCACCGCCTTTCGACCATTGTGAACGCCGATCAAATCCTCGTCCTAAAAGACGGACAGATCGTGGAACGGGGCCGCCACGCCGAACTGCTTGCCCGTGGCGGCGAATACGCCCACATGTGGGCGAAGCAGCAAGAAGCGCGGGAAGCGCAATCGCGCCTGGAAAACCTACAACAGACCTAAACTGGCCAGTTCGCGAGCCAGCGCGGGCGGATCCCGAAACAGGTGGCCGTGAAAACCGAGCGTCCGGGCGGCTTCAACATTACGGGCCACGTCGTCGATATAGACGCAACGGTCCGCCTCCAGCCCATGCGTCGTCAGCAAATGCCGATAAATGCGCAGGTCTGGCTTTTTGAGTTTAACCTCGCCCGACAGCACGATTCCCCGAAAATGACGGAAAAAGTCGTAGCGCGCACGGGCAATCGGAAACGTTTCTGCCGACCAGTTGGACAGCGCATAGAGTGGTACGCCGCGCGCGGAGAGGCGGTTCAAAATCTCGACGGTCCCACCTATCTCGCCGCCAAGCATCTCCACCCACCGCGCGTGATACGCCTCGATCCAGTCGCGCCAAGCCGGAAACTGCGGCGAGAGCTGCGCCAAACCCTCCCGGAACGGGAGTCCCTCGTCCATTTGCTCGTTCCACGCCTGGGTACAGACGTGACCCAAGAACCATTCGATGTCTTCCGTCACGCCTTCGGGCCGCTTCATTTTCATGAACAAGTAGCGAGGATCCCAGTCCACCAACACACCGCCCAAATCAAAAACCACGATCGATTGCTTGCTCATCGGTTCTTTCCTCGTTACCATGAGCGCCTATGCTGAACCACTCTTCTCTTCGTCGTTGTTTTACGGCCTTGGCTTGCGGGATCGGGGCTTTACTCCTGGCGGGCGCCGCGGGGGCGGACATGAAATTCATTTCCGTGAAAGGCGCGGTCACTACCGAATACTCCGGAAAGAAATCGGAAGTTAAGGCAGGAAGTCCGCTCCAGTTCGGCGATCGAATCGTCGGCGAGGCGGGCTCCGTCGCCATCCTTCAATTGCCTTACGAAGATGTGGCGCTCCAAGGGCCATTCGACATGCTCCTGCAGGCGAACGGCGAAGTGAAGGAGCTGGCGGAGATCCAGCTGAATTTCGGTAAATTGCGCGCACGTTTCAAGAACCTACCTGCGAATAAAAAAATGAAGTATCGCCCCGTAAAAACGCCCGTAGCGGTGATGGGCGTACGGGGTACGGACTTCTTCGCGTCTTACGAACCTGGGCTGGGCGAAACTGAGACGATCTGCTTTGAGCACGAAATCGATTTTGGCTCGACCACCCGGCCCTTTCCGTCCACCCGTGTAAAGGCCGGGCAGTGGGGCGGTCTAGGTGGCCGGTTCGGAGATAAGATTCGCAAGCCCATGACCCTCAAACCGGCGTTCCTGGAGGCCGTTAAGGCCCAGTTCCCCCTCGAGTAGATCAAGGACCGACGATCAGGACCGAGCTGCGAATCACCTCAACCGTCAAAACATTAGACACTTTTCTTTTCTACACATCAAAGACAGCCCATAATATCAAAGGGATGTCATGAAGCCGGCCGGGGGGAGCCTGGTCTGAAACTTGCGAAATCATCAAGCAGTGAGAGTTGAGTTGAGATCCGTCATCACCTGCGTCGCCGTAATCGGTAGCCTCTTCGGCCCGTCCCCTACCCACGCCGCCGTCCCCGGCCGCACCCCCGCGGGCGAGATTCAGCAGCTGGATCAGCGGCTCGCCGTGGCCGTATACGAAAATCGTCCCGAGCAAGTTTTAGCTTTCGTGCAACAGGGCGCCGATCCCAACGCCCGCACGGCGGACTCGTTTCGTTTTCCCCTTTTGTATCTCGCCGCGACCCAAGCGCGCCCAGCCACGATCGAAGCCCTTTTACGGGCGGGCGCGAACCCGAACGCCCGGGATGCGCGCGGCACCCCGATCCTAGTTAGCGTCGTTGCATATTTCGCGACCCTAAAACATGCTGGCTTGGAGACCGTACGCATCTTGCTGAGCCACGGCGCCGATCCCAATGCCATCGATCGAGCCTACATCGGAGACGGCCGCAGCGCCCTTCACTTGGCTGCGGCTTACGGTCACGCCGAACTCGTGGAAGCGCTCTTGGCCTACGGCGCGCGTGTTGACCAACCCAACCGAGTCCACGAAACGCCCCTTTACGTAGCCGCTGAGCGCGGTGAATTCGAATCCGTGCAGCTATTACTCCAAGCCGGAGCGAACGCGGACGCCGCCACGAAGTATACGAAAATGACCCCGTTGCTGGCGGCCTCCGAAAAAGGATTCGCCCGCGTCGCACAGCTGTTATTGAAGAGCAAAGTGAATATTGAGCATCGCGACGCCTTCGGCCGTACGCCGCTCGAGATCGTAAAATCGGAGCTGAAAAAAGTCGCGGCCCCCGCTTCCGGGGAAAGCCGCCGGCCGGCCCAGCAGGCCGATCCCGGACAAAAGGCGCGCTTCGAAGCCACCGCGCGCGTACTGGAATATTGGCTTAGCCTCGGCGGACGACTAAGTAGACACCTGCCGGCCCCGCAGCCGGTCGGAAGCACCGCTCAGAACCCGTCTTAATCCTCCCGCAATACCGCCCGTGCCTCGACTCGATACGAGCGTCGCGCCGGAAGTGCCGGCCACCGCGAATTTTTTCTCCGCCATACGGGAAAGCAGTACGAACGGCAAGCCCATCACCAGGTAGAGGATGGCCGTCATCACGCCGATGCCAAAATAATCGTAGTAGGTCGAAGCGAGCTGTCCGTAAACCTTCGTGAGCTCCACCATCGTGATGACCGACACGAGCGAGGAATCCTTCAAAAGCGAGATGAAGTCGTTCGTCACCGGCGGGATCACCACGCGGATCGCCTGCGGGAGGATGATGTGGAAAAGCGACTGGCGCTCGGAAAATCCCAAGGCCTTCGCGGCTTCGAACTGACTTTTAGGCATCGAACAAATACCCGCCCGATAGTTCTCAGACTCATAAGCGGCGTAGTTCAAGCCCAAGCCCAATACTGCGGCCACGATCGGGCTAAGGCTAATGCCGAGGTTCGGCAAACCATAAAAAATGAAAAAGAGCTGGATCAAAAGTGGCGTGCCGCGCACCAATTCGATGTACGCCACCGATAGCGTCGACAAGGGCGCCGGAGCATATAGACGCACCAAGGTGAGCAAAAGCCCAAAGCTCACGGCCAACGCCATAGCCAGGAAGGAAATCTTCAGCGTCATCCATGCCCCGTCAATTAACAACGGAAGATAGCCCGCGTACTGCTGCAGGCGCACGCGCCAGTCGCGCTCCATGCCGACGGCCTTCAGATAAGCCATGTACTTGTCGGGTTGATGCTGTGGCGGACCCATGTCGCGTAGGAACGAAGCCACCCGCGGGTTCCACATGCCCCACCGCTCGTAGATCTCGCGTAGTTTTCCGTTGGCCTTGAGGGTCGCGATCGCGGCGTTCACTTCGCGCTGGAGCGCAGTATCACGCTTGCGAATACCCATGCCGTAAGCCAGATCACTGATCTCGAGCCCCACTGGTTTTAGCTTCGGGTTCGGATGTCCATAATAGAGCGCGATCGGCCAATCCATCAGCACCGCTTCCACCCGCCCCAAAGCCAAATCTTCATACGCGTTGATCTGGCCGTCGTAACTTACGACCTCGATCTTTTGGCCGGCACCGGTCGTCTCGCCTTGCCCAAATCCCTGCAAGATGCGCTCGGCCAAGGTGGCTTTAAGGGTACCTACCTTGCGGCCGGGCAAATCGCGCAGCGACTGGATATGCGAAGTTTCTTTGCGGACAGTGAGCTGCTCGTAGGTGACGTAGTAGGGATCAGAAAAGAGAACCTCCGCTTTGCGGTCTTCGGTGATCTCTAGCCCGTTCACCACCAGATCATAATTACCGCGGTTCAATCCGGGGATCAGCCCGTCCCATTGATTCTGAACAAACTCCGAGCGACGCCCCATCTGGGCGGCCACGGCTTCCATCAGGTCCACCTCGTAACCAATCACGCGCGCGGGATCGGCGGGATCCTGCATGATGTACGGGGCTCCGCCCTCGGAATCCGCGCCCCACTTCAATACGGGGAGCTCATCGCCGTCGGCGGCCGACGCCGACCAGACCACCAGGAACAATCCCACGAAGAGAATCCAGAGCCTTTCGAAAACGTGCGTAATCATGCGAGCTCCACCCCCACCCCTTGCGAAAGGAAGCGCTTTAAAAACTTGCGCGTGCGTGCGTCCTTCGGCGCTTGGAAAATATCGGTCGGCGCGCCTTCTTCCGCGATTGCGCCTTCATGTAAATAGAGAATCCTATCCGCAGCTTGCCGCGCGAAGTGCATTTCATGCGTGACTACGAGCTGGGTCATCCCCTCGGTATCCAGCCGCTTCATCACGTCAAGTACTTCGTCGACGAGTTCCGGATCGAGCGCCGAGGTAGGTTCGTCATAAAGCATCACTTCGGGAGAAAGTGCCAGCGCGCGCGCGATCGCCGCCCGCTGCTGTTGGCCACCCGAAAGCTGGGCGGGAAAACGCGAAGCGAGCGACGCGAGTCCCACGCGTTCTAGCTGGCGAACGGCCTGACGGCGCGCCGTCTCCAGATCGGTCTTTTGCACCACGACCTGAGGCTTCACGACGTTCTCCAGCAAGCTGAGGTGAGGAAAAAGGTTGAAGCTTTGGAAAACCATGCCGACCTTGCGGCGAATCTTGGCGAAGGCGGCTTCGACTAGCTCGGGAGATCCCGTCCCCCCAGCAGATTTATGAACCTCCACGCCCGCGATGCTCAGCGCGCCCGTATCAAAAGCCTCTAACCCGTTCAGGCATTTCAGCAGCGTCGTTTTACCGCACCCGGAGGACCCTATGAAAACCACCAACTCGCCGGGATAAATGGATAGGTCCACGCCGTTGAGCACGCGCGCGCCACCTACAAATGTTTTCACCAGGCTTCTGGCCGAAATGATCGGCTCCACGTTCGGTTCTAAACTCACCACCACGCTCATTTCCCCCGTCAATTCTATAGGCGACTGGGCGGCGTGTTAACATGGTAGATCGGACAACACAAGTATGGCGGGACTATTTCACGCGTCGTTCAAGCACGGCCAGAGTCATGCGACTTACGCAAACCAGGCGGTCTCCCTGGTGAATGCGGGTTTCCCACACCTGGGTGCTCTTCCCCAAGTGAAGCGGCGCCGCCGTCGCCTGCACCTTTCCTTCCGTGCAAGCGCCCACGTGGTTTGCGTTGATTTCCAAACCCACGCAATACTGCCGACTCGGGTCGACTACGAGGTTTGCTCCAATGCTCGCAAGCGACTCGGCGAGCGCAACCGAAGCTCCTCCATGCAGGAGACCGGCCGGCTGTTTCGTACGCGCGTCCACCGGCATGGAGCCGTGAATGGCCTGATCATCTATATAGGTGATTTCGATACCCAGGTGGTCGACCATCGTCTCCCGCCCAAGCTTTCTCACTTCCTCTAACTCATAATCACGAAACCAAATCGGCATAAGCCCATGTTCTAATAAAACCTTTTTTCTAGCAACGATCCCCACAGAATCATTGACACAACGCGTCACCATTCGGTATAGCTTCCTCGATTGATTACCTAAGGAGTACGCAAATGGTGAAGTCACCGCTTATCGCTATCAGCTCGTTGCTCGTTATCGCCGTGGCCGCTTTGGCCGACGGCCCCCGTGAAGAGTATCAAAACAAAGCCGCGATCCGCACGCTTAGCAAGAACGTGCTCGACGAAGCCACTCAGCTCACCGCCGCTTTCGATGCCTTCGTGGAGAACAACCCGCGCTACTGGGTGCAAAACCCCCAGAATCGCAAGGACGAGATGAAGGCCATCTTCGAAGTGCGCCGTTTCGTCACTTCGGCGCAGACGTTCGACAACTTGGTGAATCCCATCGTCAGCACCGGTACCTGGTGGATGCCCGCGCCCACGACCTATCGCATCGACAGCACCTACTACTCCCTGCCGAAAGCGTTCCGCGTGTTCTCCGGCGATCATGCCTCGCTTATCCAGATCATCGCCAACATCATGAACGGTGATCGCCACCGCGATTTCTGCGAGCACACCAAGATTGAACAAACCTACAATCAGCTCATTAGCCTCAACCAAAAGATGGATCAGCTGAAGGCTTGGGTGAATGAAATCGACGGCCCCTCTGGGCCAGGTAACCCTGGCGGCCCTGGCCGTCCCAACGGTCCGGGCTACCCGCCTGGAAATCCGAATGGTCCCGGACGTCCGGGAGGCCCGAATGGCCCTGGTTTTCCGGGTGGCCCTGGTCGCCCGAACCCTGGCCCGACTTTCGAGTTAATCGAAATGCCGAAAAACGCGGCGGACGGCTCTCGCGGCTGGTACTGTATCGGCGGCAACAAGTGCGCGACGGAAGGCGCTCGCATCGCCCCCCCGACGGTCCCGAATAAAGACATGCTCGACTTCGACTTGGACTCGATGCTCCCACGCGGGGCGAAGGTTGTCCAAGTGAGCGTACAAGCGAACGCGCGCGTCGGGGACTCGAAGAACGGATATCTCTACGCGTACGTGATCTATCCCAAGCGCGGCAACGCTTCCATCACCCTAAAGGGCGTCTCTAGCCTGGGCTTCAACTTCGGGGACGGAGTCTCCATCGGAAAGAACTCAATGATCGCGGCGTTCGACGCGCCTGCCGAGACCTCCGGAAGCGGCACGTTGCGCCTGCACGCCAGCGGCAACAACGAAGTCGTCGTTGAAAAAGTAACCGTGAAATATACGCGCTGAATCCAGCCCTAGAGAAAATGGAAAAGGAAACGAAAATGAAAACCAAGATCTCGACCCAAATCGTATCCGCCCTGGCCCTGCTCGCCATCGCGGCGACCTCCCAGGCCCAACCCGGAATCGACGGCCACTGCAGCGATCCTCGCATGGATCGCGTCCGCGAGCTCACCAATTACCTGGTGACGCAGGCGAACGCCATGAATACGACCGCCAACACCTACTTCAACAACATGAGCGGCGACTACTGGGGCGCCGACTACTGGCGCGGTCAAGACACGAGCAGCAAGGCTGAAATGGATATCATGTTCGAAGCCCAGCGCCTGAACACCTCGGTGCTGATCTTCAACGACCTCGTGAATCGCGTCGACAGTACCGGAAAGTACGCCGTGGAATGGACGCTATTCTCGCTGCCGACGGCCTTCGAAGTTCTGGACGAGCACGCCACGAGCTTCAAGACCCAGCTCGTGATGCAGATGACGGAATTTAACGGCGGCCGCCGCGCCCGTTTCGCGCGCCATTTCAACCTGCGTCAGATCGAAGCGGACTACGATAAGGTATCCGCCGCGATGGTGACGCTTCGCCTTTACATGAAGAGCTTGGTCCCGGCCTACAATCCGCCGGCTCCACCCACGAACCCCGGCTATCCTGGAAACCCAGGTTACCCAGGCAATCCTGGTTACCCCGGTTACCCCGGCGGCCCTGGACGCCCCGGTGGCAACCCTGGCTACCCCGGTAACCCTGGTAACCCAGGCGGTTATAATCCGAACCCGGGCCGCCCCCAACGCCACGGCGGCTGGGGCACGATCGGCAATGCCGAAGAGCGCGGAGGGCGCTATCGCTTCAAACCCCAGCGCGGCTTCAGCATGCGTGCCGGCTCGGCCCGCTACGATCGCTTCGTCGGCAACTGGGAAGACGCCTGTCGCGTGGGCATTCCCACTGGCCAGTCGGTCTATAAAATCGGATCGACGTCGCTCTCCACCAGCATGACGGACTTCGACGTCATCGAAGTGAATGATTACACCAATTGCGTGAAGAAGGTGCGCATCCGCGTGACGGGCGCCGCCGCGAACATCGATCGTATCGCGCTGCGGTTCACCGACGGCACGGGCGACGAGCTTGATGTCAACGGCGTGTACGTCGATGGTGCGGGCGATCTCGCCTGGCGCGATCTCTCGCGTTGGGGCACCAAGTGCATCGACTCGATCGTCGTCGTAGGCCAAAGCGTGTCCACTTACGTGCGCAGCCCTTACGGCGGATATCCGGTATTGAACAATTCGCAAGCCACGGTGGAGATCTGGGGCCTGCGCTAATAAGCGTTGCTCTGGACTATTCCTTCGACATACAAAGAGTCAGCTGAGCCGGCTGCTTGTTCTGTACGTCCGTGCAGCCGGCACCATTGAGAATAACGCCCTCCTTGAAAGGGCCTGGCTCGTTACAGTCGATTTGCGCACCGTAATCTTCGCCTTCCTTCGCCACCTCGGCATGGTAGACGCAGCAGTTATCGGAAACCTTCGTGCGATAGGTCTTGCCCACGAATTTCGTGCCAATCGTCGCCAGGATCGACTGGGGCGCGAGCATGAAGTCTTCGGCGCAGTTGCCGCCCGAGCCGTCTAGGTAATAGCAAATCTCGTCCACTTCGACGTCGGTGCCCGCTTGGCATTCGGCACCCTTCAAGATCATTCCCAGGTCCTTGGCGTCGGTTTCAGAAAAAGGGAGGATCGTCTTACGGCTGTAGACCGCGCCCGCCCAGCGCACATCCGCCACGATGGCACCCTTCAGCTTCGCGGCCCGAAAGTTCGCCCCCCGCATTTCCGCGCGACTGAGCGTGGCGCGTTCTAACACCGCGGAAGTCACGCGCGCCTCCGAAAAATCAGCTCCTCCCAGGTTGGCACGCGAGAGATTGGCGCTGGAGAGATTGGCGCGCACGAACTTTCCACCTTCCAGCTGCGCGGAGGTCCACGTCACGCCATTCAGAAATGCCCCCGTGAAATCGCATTTTTCGCAAGCGAACTGATCCGCAACCGTACCCTGCAAATCGCTGCCTACGAATCGCGTCGACGAAAGCTTGGCATTCAGAAACGTCACGCGCTTGAAGGTACCCCGTGAGAAATCCGCGCCCTGAACCAAGGCGTCGTCGAATTTCACGTCTTCGAATCGGGATGAATCAAAGCGAACACCCTTAAGGGTCGCCCCCTTGAAAGACACCTGAGTTAAAATCGCGGAGGACAAGAGCGTACCGCTGAAGTCTGTTCCGCTCAAATCGAGTTTGGCGAGCACCGCGCCACTCAGATCCCCACACTGGCCGAAGTACCCCGGATTCAGCCCGCGCAGCCCCCGTTCATCCTGGCAGACTCCATCCCGAAATCGAAAACCGTGATCTTGCACCGTCGCGGGTCCCGTCATGGCCCACGCGAACCCCACGCCCGCTACGATCCATTTGATTTTCATATACGGCTTAGGATCGCACGCGACTCCCCGAATCACCATGCCACAAAATTGACGGAGGAAAGGAGGAGCCATTGCCACCTTTTCAATTGATTTTGTTGCATATCCCCGTCATTCTTGAGGATATATAAGGGAGATGATCCAGCTATGAAGATCCGGTTGAAAGTAGTGAATTTCGCAGTAGTGGCGCTTTTCGCTTTATCCCTGACCTCTTGTGGAAAGGGGCTGACCGGAACCTTCACGGGTACCTTGACCGGAACCATCGGCGGCGCCACCGGCCAAAGCGCGACTGCGCAGTTTGCGATGACGGAATCAGGTAGCACCACCACCGGAACTTACACCGCCGTCACGACAACGGGGAACATCACCTATCAGGGCACGATCACCGCCACTAAATCCGGCAACTCCGTTACCGGCACGATCACCCTCACCGCCCCCAGTACCTGCACGGGCGCGCTGACACTATCGGGCACGTTGGACGGCAACAACCTCACGGTGACGGTGACGGGTTCACCGACTTGCGGTAGCTACTCGATCACTGGAATCGTGATCCGCGCAAGCTAAGCCACTTTGTATTCGCAGCATTGCCCATTTTGTCTCCGATAAAAAAAATCGGCTATTCTTTTTTGGCTCCAATGCATCCCGCTTGCGTGCAGACTGCCTAAAAAATCTCAGTTATTTCAAAGTCAAAAAACACAACGCGCCGCTCACCTAGCCCACCTCCCTGGTACACCCCTTGCTGAACAGCCCTCCGTTCTGGATTTTTTTTGGAGTCGGACGGACTTGAATCATCCTTCAGTCCGCCCAGGCGCTACCCCGTGCGCCTAAACGAACGGGGCACACGCTCACGCTCCAAGCGATCTTCAGAACCTAGTCTGAGAGCACTGAACCTCACCCAGTGCCCTTCACCCCACTGCGCAAGCGGCGGGGGTTTTATGGGTGAGTAACTAGGAGGCACATCGTGATTAAGCACATCGCATTGATGATGTTTGCCGTGGGCGCGCTCAGCGCATCCGCGGGTGAGCTTGATCCCACCGCTCCTGCTGATGGCAAAGACGCCCCTCAAGGTCTCGTGGTCCGCGAGGACGTCTCGGGTCATCAGGAAATCTATCTCGCTAAGGACATGAAGGTCGTGACGGACGAAAAGGCCGCCATGAACGCCATGTCTCACGTGAAGAAAGAGAACCTGATGAACGTGACCGACGGCACGGAGCTGGACAAGGTCACGTCAGATGAGTCGTGGCACCGCTGGAGTTACTCCGGCGGCTACAACTACGGTAACTACTATCGTAATAGTTGCGGAAACTATTACTCGTACAATTACTACCGTGGCAGCTATGGCTACACCTACTACTACTATCCGAGCTACAGCTACCGTTACTCGGGATATAGCTACACGTACTATTATCCCCGTTACAGTAACTGCTATCGCGGTTGGTGGTAATCAGGTCTGAGTGAGAGAGGCTCCCCGACGTCGGGGGCCTAATCTTCTCCGTCAAGGGGAGCCTCGTTCTCGCTCACGAAGGAAGTTGGCTATGTTTATGAAAAAGTGGATCCTCAGCATCTTGGCGGTTTCAATGGCTCTGGCCTTCGCGGTAAAGGCGCTGGCGGCAAACGAGATCATGGACCGCGAGCGTCTGCGTAACAACCTGGGCCTGCGCGCCTATGCGAACGCCGAGAAGCTGAAGCACGTGAAAGTCGCCGTGCTCGACAACGGCTTCGGCGGCTTCGAAACCGGCAAGGGTTTGCTGCCCGACAACGCCCAGCTATTGAACCTCACCCAGTTCCCCGCCGGCCAAACCACGCACGGTACCGGGATGGCCCAAGTCATTTGGGGGCTCACCGGCAAGCGCGAGACCGGCCCCGAATTCTATCTCATCAACACCAACGGATTCTCGAATCTTAAAGCCGCAATCGATTACGTGATCGAACACAAAATCGACGTCGTGCTCTACAGCCAGGTCTGGCCGTTCGGTAGTAACTTCGACGGCAAGGGTTTTATTAATGCCCAGGTGAGCCGCGCCACCGCGGCGGGCGTGATTTGGATCAATGCCTCCGGCAACCACGGCGCGATGGTGCACAACGCCGCAATCAAACGCCAGCTCAAGGGCGACGTCGTGCAGTTCGGGGTGCGGGATCACCTGCGCTTCCAGAATCTGCTCGACGAGAACACCGTGAATATCAGCCTGAGCTGGAGCGACTTCAAAGATGACGAGGCTTATAATACCGCCAAGGATCTCGATGTATTCGTTTACGACGAAAAGGACCAACTCGTCGGATCCGGCGAACTGATCCAGCGGGGAGAGGCTCCGAAAGCCAAGGACGATCCCAACGCCTCGCCGGATAACGCCAAGCTTTCGAGTCACGCCCGCGAAACCGTCCAGCTCGTGAATCTCAATCGCGGTAACTATCGAATCCAAGTGCGCGCAAAATCCAACCATTTCGAATCCATGGACCGCTTGCGCGTGCTCTTGAAATCCGACAAGCAGGACGCCGTTATTTTCCACGATCGTTCCGAAACGAGCGAGATCATGGCTCCGGCGGACAACCCCACGGTGATTACCGTCGGTGATTTTACCGGGGTTTCCTCCATCGGCCCCACTGCCGACGGACGCGTAAAGCCCGAAGTCTCTATCGACGGCGCCCGCGTGCGCTTCACGAACGGAGAAAGCTTCGACGGCTCGTCCACCGCGGCCGCATTTTTGGCCGCGGCCGTGGCGGTGATGAAATCCGAAGAGCCTGGCCTCACCACGGGCCAGGTCCGTCGTTTCATGAACACGCTAAAAACACCGCTGGCTCCCCCGATGCTACGCACGGGGACGCTCGACTTACTGGATGAGTGGACCAAAAAACTCGTGCCGAAAGACGCTCAGCTCGTGTTCGACGCCCGCGGCTATCTCACCGCCCTAACGACGCAGGATCCGACCGAGATCCCGGAACTAAAAGCCGTTGGCGCCAAACGCACGCTGCCTACCGACATCATCGTGGCTTCTTCCAAAGATAAAAAGGTCATCGCCGTCGCCCAGGAAAAGCAAGGGACCATCGTTTCGCCCCAACTCGCATTCAAAAAGCGGCGCGCCCTATCCCGTGAATGGCGGACGCCGTTTCCCGCGGAGCTGCGAAAACTCGCCGAGACGCCAAAATAGTCGGGATCACGAGCCCAGACGCGGACCTGTTCTTGAAAAAGCGTCAACGCCTCTTGTCATTGCCGGGTATCCGCTTGCCGGGCAAAGGCTTCTGTGCGAACAAAAATGAGAATGATTCTCAAGATCCTGTTAGTCACCGGTTGCCTGCTTCTCGCCCCCCTTTCTCTCGTTCTGGCCGGTCCGCTTTACGAAGGCCTACCCGAGGAAATCTCCCTCAGCGTTCTAGAAGGCGCGCATACCGTGGAATTCTCCCAACCTGCACGCTTCCTATTTTCCCCGCTCGGCCTACGCATCCTCATCAACGATAAGCCGACTTCCATCCACGCCAACCTGATGGAAGCCTTTCGCGAGCGTTTCTATGCCCACGTGCCCAAGGGCCATGCCATCCGGCGCATTCAAACCGAAACGGGAGAGCGCTGGGAGTACCCCGTCGGCACCCAGCTTTTTCACCTTCTGGAATTCCAAACCGCGATCCCACAGGTCTATGAATTGCGTACCGCCCGACTGCTCCCCGAGGGGCGCTGGGCGCTCGGAGTCTATTCGCCCGAGGAATTTTTGGGCGAAGCCACGCCGAGAAAGTTGAAACTAAACCGGTACACCGGCACCCCTGCTTTCGAGGTCGCATTTCAAAGCGCGGCGAGCGGACGGGATCTGCGCATCCAGATGAACCGCGTACCGCTCCACAATTGCCTCATGTGCCACTACGGCGCTTCGCCTTCGAAGGCCACCTACCGTTCTTCCGACGATGCCGGCCCCTGCGGTTTTGGACCGGCACATCCGGACTTACTTACCGAATGGGCCAAGCGCTTTGAACAAAAGACGGGCGAAAAACCGTTTCGTGAGTAACCAGCGTGAGTCTCGTGAGTCTGTGGACCGACGTTAGCGTTGGCGCCGCTTGACGGCCGCGTAGGCGAGGCCCGCCGCATTCAAATCCAGATCCAACTTCAATAGCGTGCTTTCCGCCCCACTCATCGCCGGGCGCGTGGCTTCCCAAGTCGTCACGAAATGGGTCTGCAGCTTCTCGCGGCAAAAAGCCGTGAGCTCCTCGTCCGATCGCCCTGACTTTTCGGCCTCGAGCATGAGCCCCTCGCTGAAGTCCAGGTGCCCGATCAGCTGGTCGGCGGCTTCCCGCTGGGCGGTCAGGCCGCCAAAGTGCGTAAGCAAGGCCGTACGAGCGCCCAGGCCCACGATCTTGCGCACAGCTTCGCGCGCGGCTTCCGCGTCGAAGTCCGTCGGGCTCGTCGAAGGAAAGATGAAGAGCCCGTGCTTTTGCAGCGCGGGGTACATGATTCCAAATGCGTCGCCCGTAAAAACTGCATCTTCTTTTTCGTCGTGAACTACGAAGTGGTGATTGGCGTGCCCGCGCGTGTGCCAAAAACAAAGCTCGCGTCCTTGCCACGTCAGCCGTTCCCCATCCGTCATTTCCCGCACGCGCGGGGCGGGAATGGGGTCCACCCTTCCGTAGAGCTTTTCAAACACCGCGTCTCCGTATACTTGGCGGGCGCTTCCCACCAAGCGCGATGGATCGACGAGGTGACGGGCCGCGCGCGGATGAGCAAGCACCGTCGCGTTTGGACAGTGCGCAAGCAAGGTGGAGGTTCCCCCCGCGTGATCCAGATGCACATGCGTGATGATCAGAAAGTCCACAGCGTCCGGAGAAACCCCGGAGGTCTGGCAGGCCTGTAACAACCGGGGGACCGCATGGGCCGTGTTGTTTTCCACGAAATAGCCGCGTCCGTCCGCGTGCACCAGGTAAGCGCCGGCGAACTGGGGATAGACGTAATCGCAATCAATCGTTACGCAAGCCATCTCCCCGGTTTACCCGCCACCCCCCTTTAAAACAATGGGCATTCGCGGGCAGGCAGGCTATACCGGCAACCATGACGCCAAACGATCCATCCTTGCAGGAAAAGTACGCTCCCACGAGCGCTTGTTTTGGCTGCGGGCCTGCTAACCAAAAGGGGCTTCGCATCCGCAGCTTCCCCGAAGGCGAGCTCGTCGTCGCCGATTGGCAGCCCGAATCTCATCACGAAGCATTTCCGGGCGTGCTCAACGGTGGAATCATCGGAGCGCTGCTCGATTGCCATTCCAACTGGACGGCGGCATGGCATCTGATGAACCGCGCGGGCGCTTCCCAACCCCAGTGCACCGTCACCGCGGACTACGCCGTAAAACTACTGCGACCCACGCCCGCGAATACGAAGATTCACCTCGAAGCCAAAGTCGAAAGTTCCACCGACGATCGCGCCGTTATCACCGCCACCCTCACGGCCGGCGGAAAAATCTGCGCGACTTGTCGGGGCACCTTCGTCGCCGTAAAGCCAGGCCACCCCGCCTACCACCGTTGGGGCTAGGGCCGGGCTAAAGACTCCACTTAAAGTATTTTATAACTCATTGAAATTAAATGAATTCACGGCAAATTGTTGACGGTTTTTCTCTTGTCATCTAATGCCTAGCGTTATAAAAGCAGGGCCGTATGAAAAAAATGAATTTCGCCCATGCTTTAGTACTCGGAACTTCTTTACTGCTCTCGGCCTGCGGGACGGACTCTCGCCCCGCCACTCCGTTGGTCATCCCCGCGCAACCCGGCCAACCCGGTTACGGTGGCGGCTATAACCAGGGCGTGATCGTCGTTCGCATGGACAACGAAACCGGTGAAACTCAATATCACCAATCCGCGACCTACATCGCAATGAGCCCGCAAAACGAAGCGACCTTCGCCGGCGAATCGCGCGAGTACACCAACGTCGCTCCCAACCAAGTCGTCACCCCGCAGGGTCACTATCAAGGCGGACCGGTGGATGGGTCCTGGTACTTCTTTCGCCCAGAAATGCCCGCTTACGGACGCGGGTATGGGCGTGGGTATGGATACGGCTACGGGCCTGGATATGGTTACGGACCTGGTTATGGTTATGGACGCGGTTATGGCCATGGCCAAGACGGCTGGTGCGGCCGCTTCAACGTCCGCTACGGAGTAGAGTACCCTTACTCGTGGGGCCAACCGCCCAGCTACTACGGAAATCCCGGCTATTTCTTTAACCCGCGCAACTACGGCCAATACTACGACCCGAACTACTACTACTACCCGTCGTATTATTCAGGCGGCTCCTACCTGAATCACTCGCCGTATTACTCGTTCACGTACCAGCGCTATACCTACTACTTCTATACTTACGGGTTTTAATTCTGGTTCTGCATCTGCTGCAGGGCCTGAAGCTGCTCGGCTAGCTGTTGCATGAGCCCGGCCGAGAAATAAAGCAAGTAGACGGTCAACGCGACCACCAATACGGAAGCGCCGATCTTCGTCGATAGCTTGTAATGCGGATTGCGCCACAAAAGCGGAAGGGCGAACGGCCCCACCGTGGCCACGGCCACGATCAGCACCCAGAGACGGTCGATCAACTTTTTATCTTCGCTCACCGGCACCTCTGTACCAGGGTTTTAGAAACTTTCGTGGCCGGCACCTTCACGTCAAACCACCGGTGCACGTCCTGATCCAATCCTACCCCATGCATGTAATTATAAATAGCCCGGCGCAAGCCCTCGCCCAGTTGGGCATGATCCAGCTTGGACTTACCGGCACCTAGTGTGGGATCCTCGAAGGGTAAATCGTTCCGCGCGAAACGCCCTGGCTTCGGGGTTTTGCCCTCGCGCAAACGAATCCCAAACGCCTTGGGGTCGCGGCCTACGGGGCTGTGCACGGTCGCCGAAAAGCGATGCCAGAAGCCAGAGTGTAAGCAACCCTCAGAAAAAAGCTGGCGTACGACCTCGAGGCTATCGACGGTTTCTTGCACCGTCTGCGTAGGGAAGCCATACATCAAGTATGCATGCACGAAGATACCGGCATCCCGAAATGCGCGGGTTACCCGCACGACCTGCTCGATGCTCACCCCTTTATTAATGAGCTTCAGCACGCGATCCGAGGCGACCTCTAAGCCACCGGTCACGGCGATGCAACCAGCCTCGGCCATCAGACGGGCGAGCTCGGGCGTGAAGGTTTTCTCGAATCGGATATTGCCCCACCAACTCGCGACCACCTTGCGCGCGAGCAGACGCTCGGAAAGCCCTCGCAGAATCGCGGGGGGAGCCGCCTCGTCGACGAAGTGAAAACCGCTTTGCCCGGTTTCCCGGATCAAGGCCTCCATGCGATCGATAATCGCGTCCGCCTGCAGAGGATCATAGCGACCGATGTAATCGAGCGAAGTGTCGCAAAACGTGCACTTTTTCCAGTAACATCCGTGCGCGAGCGTGAGCTTATTCCAACGAAAGTCCGTCCACAGGCGATTCATCGGGTTGAGCATCTCAAAAACCGGTATGTAACGGTCGAGCGGCAACCCCGCATAGGTTGGAAACCCCGCTTGCTTGAGCGGCACATCGTGCTCCCGGGGCGAAGAAACGAGGCGGATGACTCCCCCGTCGGATTCTGCGGCCCGCTTGCCGTCGGGCGGTAGCTCGCGGAAAGCCGTACGCAGTAACTCTTCGCGAGGACGTTTCCCTGCGAGATGCTCAATCAGACACTCGAGCGGCCGCTCCCCGTCATCGTAGGTGATGAAGTCCACCCAATCGAAGACCCGCGGATCGGAGAGTTCACGCAGCTCCGTGTTCACGTAACCTCCACCCAAGGCGATTTTTACCGTGGGTGCCTCCCGACGAATCGCCGCGGCCATACGGAACGCTCCGTAGACGTTTCCAGGAAACGGCACCGTGAGCCCCACCAAGCTGGGGCGATGCTCACGCAAAAGCTCCACGGTGATTTCCTCTAAGACTAGTGACACCAGGGTCGCGGGCGCCAACAAGGCCTCGCGCAGGGGATCGAAGGAAGCCTGGGAGGCGGCGAGCTTTTCCCCGTAACGGGAAAACTCGAAATAAGGATCAATGCCGAGCCGGATTACGTCCGCTAGATCGTCTAGGTAAAGACTGGCTAAATGCTTCGCCTGATCGGTTACCCCCAGGGCGCCGAACGCCCACCCTAGCGTCTCGCTATCTTCGCCTTCCGTACCGGTCGGAGAAAGCGCGTGAAACCGCGGTCCTTCGGGCAGGAAGTTGCGGGTGACAATTCGGTTGGCGAGCGATGGATTACGTCCGCGCAGGAAGTCCAAGACGGGCTCGACCGTCGCCTCATAACGCGCGAATTCGCGATCAAAATGCTTCCAACCCTTGGCCGCGCGCGAAGGGAGCGCCTCCCGAACGCGCTGCAACCCGTTCGCCGAAAAGAGGCGGCAGATCAATTCAACCGAAGGGTCCGCCTGCACCACATCGTGACCGCGCGACTTCAAAAAACCCGTTAAGTAGGCGGTGGCCGGATAAGGCGTATTCACCTGCACCATGGGGGGGATGAGCAACAACGTGCGCATGCCTCTAAAATAACTGATTTTCCTAGCCATTTGCATTAGAATCCGCGGATGGGTCCCCTACTGCCGATTTTCCTGATCGTCGCCGTGGACGTATTGGCGCTGACCATCGTCATCCCCCTGATGCCATTTTACGCTGAGCACTTCGGCGCTAGCCCTGCGGTCGTGGGCTACCTGGGCGCCTCGTTCGCGCTCTGCCAGTTGATCTCGGGCCCGATCTTAGGCCAGCTTTCCGATCGCTTCGGTCGAAAGCCAATGCTGCTGATCAGCCAGGTAGGCACCTTCGCCGGCTTCCTCATTCAAGCCACCGCGCAGTCGCTCGCTTGGGTCTTCTGCGGCCGACTGATGGATGGGATCACCGCCGGAAACCTCTCCATTGCCCAGGCCTATATCTCGGACGTAACCGCGCCCGAGAATCGGGCCAAGGCATTTGGTGTGATCGGCATCGCCTTCGGCTTGGGATTTCTGGTAGGGCCTGCCATATCGGCGGCGCTCTCCGGATTCGGCATTCACATGCCATTCATCGCCGCCGCCACGCTTTCGGCGCTCAGCATCGTCGCCACCTACTTTCTATTACCGGGAAAGGCGCTAGCAACATCCCCAACTCCCGCCAAGGAGGGCGCGCGGCGCACGCTGGACTGGCGCATCTACACCAAGTACTTCCGTGATCCGCAAATCGCCTCCTACCTCCTGCTTTTCTTTTGCTTCACGCTTTCTTTTGCGCTCTTTATTTCCGGATTTGCCCTCTTTGCGGAGCGACGCTTTCTTCATCACGGTACGCCCTGGGGCCCTAAGCAAGTCGGTTACTTATTCGCCTATGCAGGATTCTTGGGTCTAATCGTCCAAGGTGGACTGTTGGGGCGACTGGTGAAGTGGTTAGGCGAGCGCAAGCTCGCCCTCGTTGGATTCACAACGGCCACGGCCGGATACTTTCTGCTTTCCCAAAGCCGGGAACTCCCGGGCCTGATCGTCGCCACCACCCTTTCCTCGCTTGGGCACGGCGTGCTCCGGCCGGCCATCACGAGTCTCGTGTCCCGTGCCGTCGGCCCGACCGAGCAGGGCACCGTGCTGGGACTGACGCAATCGCTTAACTCCATCTCACTCGTCATCGCGCCGCTATTCAGTGGTTACCTGATTCATCACCAGTGGCTGGAAGCCTGGGCGCTGATGCCCGCGCTCTGCGCCGCCATCGGCGCGACCATCAGCACGCTATCCCTGCGAAAGGCGGTTCCCCATGCCACGTAGCTCAAGCCAAAAACGGTCTCTCGACCAACCGTTGCCCGTGTCCCCGCGCCTTCTATGGATGGCCCTCGTGGGTTCGCAACTCGTCTTCGTGGGCATTTCTTTCCTGCTCGCCTACCGGCCCGAACAAGCTTGGTTGAGCTGGCCCGACTTTAACGACATGCTGACCGTCGTCTGTTACGTGCTCGGGGGCTCTACCTTTCTCGCGGCGGTTCGACTGGGTCGCGTTTTTAAGCGGGCGGGCCGCCATCAGCCGGATGCGTTAGTCATTCCCTTGGCGATGTTCGAGTTTGTGACCTTGATCGGGCTCTGTATCAGCGTCGTCCAGAAGGACTTTTCCCAGATCCTGCCCTTCTTTATAGCCGGCTTCGCCGGAGCTGTGTCACAGCGGCCACCGCTCGACAAGCCGACGCCAACCCCGTAAAATATTTAAGCTGGGGAGGCGGATGCCAAATTTTACAACCTTGATTCGGCTCGGCGTGATCGCGATCCTTTGCGGGACTACGCTCATACGGGCCGAAGACCCACCGCCAAATCGTCTCGTCTCTGCCCAGATCGCGGGGCGTCCCGTCGAAATGCTTCCTGATGGACGCTTCAAATGGACCGGCCCTGATGAAAATATCGCGCCAACCTCTTCGTCTAACATTTACTTGCGGCGAATCGCCCTGACGGACGGCCAAACTGAACGCGGGGGATTTGTATTCGCCCAAGTCGTGGGCACAGACCGCGTGCTGGCCATTTCCAAGAAATACTTCGATCTTTACACCGCCGAAACGGAAGAAACAGCCGCGGTGCAACTCATTGCCGGCCAAAACACGGTACTTGAGGCCGTCAACTCCCCCCCCCCACCGGAATGCGAACAAACGAGCACGCCGCCTGCCGCTACCACTCACCACGTCTTTCCCAGCGTGCCGAAGCCACTCAATATCACGTTCAAGCCGGGGAACGTGCTGTCCCACGGCCCCAGCAAAGTCGAAGAACAAATGGTGTTTTGGAATGAGTGCGAAAACCGGAAGGGACTCTATGGGAATTTCTCCGGCTACGACTGCTCCGAACGCCGTGAAATGTCCAAAGCCCTGGCGGATTTCATCGACGAAAACTTTTCCCGCTGCGTGAGTGAAGGATTGACGAAACTACAGATCGCGAACGAGGTCTCCGCGATCAAGCTCGTACATAACGGGCTCGCCGCGGATCAAAACCATCTTCCGCGCAGCTACCACTCCTTGAACCGTGCGATCGACGTGAAATCGCTGAGCATCACTCTCAAACCCCGGAACGGCGTGATGGAGATGAAATACGAAATCGCGGCCGAGGCGGAGGCGCTCGTGAAGCGCGGCTTCGAGCGCCAACTCACCGCCGTCCAAAAGAAAAACCGCGCTTTCTGGCAGGGATTCCGCAGCTGTTGGACCGACGCCGTGCAAGCGCACTTCGCCAACCCCGCTTGCTCTGAGCAGTCCGGTACTGTCGGCTGTGAAGACCACGCGCACCAACATCATTTGCATCTTTCGTTGCCGTTCTGTCCGAACCGGGTCAACGGCTACCAATTCAACTCCAGCCAGTTAGAAACCTGGCACGAGGTTCTCTATGCCATTCATGCCCCGATTAATCCCGCTTGCTCTCCTGATGACGTCATTCAGCTGGGCGCTCCCGCTTGCGTCTTTTAGCGCAGAGCCGACCGTCCAGGAGATTCCCTCATCTCTGAAGGTATTGAGCTTCAAAGGCTTCGGCGAGCTGCAGGTTCGTCAGGATCGTTACGGCGAGCCAATGTCCGAGCCGAGTCGGGTGACCGTGCAGTTGTCTTGCGGTAAAAACCTAAAATTCCGTCCGCTGCTGACAGATCATGGCACCTGTGAATTCGTCGCTGCGGCAGTGGATGATGGGGGCGGAAAAATCTCACTTAAGTTCAAAGCCTACAACCCAGATACCGGCAAATGCGAAAAGCCTTACGAAAAGACCTTCCCCATCCGGGCTCACTGCCCTAAATAAAATCGACAGGCTTTTGAAATTACTGCGTTATTCGCACCCGCGCCTCACTCGAAATACCGCTTGGACGCCCCGCTTTCCGCGGCTATAAAATGCCTCGTATGAATTCAGGTAGCCTGGCGGGAAGACACGCCATCATCACGGGTGCGGGCCGCGGCATCGGCGCCGCCTGCGCGGAGCTCTTCGCCGATGAAGGCGCCAAGGTCCTGCTCGTAAGCCGAACCGAAGCGGAACTTCGCGTGGTCGCCGACGCGATCAATCGTCGCCATGGTGGCGAAAGAGCCCTTTGCGTCGCGGGCGATGTTAGTAGCGAATCGCTCGCGCAAAAAGTATTTCAAACTGCGGAAGCGCATTGGGGAGGCGCCGACATCTTGGTCAACAACGCGGCCATCGCGCCCACGGGAGAGTTCACCGAATTCACCGCCGCGCAGTGGGATCACGTCATGGCGATCAACTTGCGCGGTCCCTTCCTATTCGCGCGCGAAGCATTTCGCACCTTCAAAAAAGGGGGCGCGATCGTGAACTTGAGCTCGCTCGGCGGGCTGCGCGGCACGACCAAGTTCAAGGGCCTCACCGCTTACGGGGTTAGCAAGTTCGGCATGGTGGGCCTGACCGAATCGCTCGCCGTGGAAGGCCGCGAAAAAGGCATCCGCGTAAACTGCGTGGCGCCGGGCGCGGTGGAAACCCGCATGCTCAAGGAAGCGGCGCCATTCTTGAAAACCCACACCCTGCCCCTGGACGTGGCCCAATCGATTTTATTTCTCTGCGATGAAAACCGGGCACGTACGGTGACGGGCACCGTCGTGGAAATCCATAGCAACGTGGAGTGACGAAAATGCCCAAAGTCTACATCACCCGCCGCGAAACCTTCAGCGCCGCCCACCGAC
Organism: Bacteriovoracia bacterium; assembly: GCA_050251055.1. Lineage (GTDB taxonomy): Bacteria > Bdellovibrionota > UBA1018 > UBA1018 > JBFWNL01 > JBFWNL01. The sequence goes on along the minus strand of JBFWNL010000005.1, from coordinate 83,598 downwards.
TCCATAATCCCGCCTTTTCCGACGCTGAGAACGTGCGCGTCTACGGCATCTGCAACAACCTCAAAGGCCACGGCCATAACTACGAGCTTGAAGTCGTGATCGCGGGCGAAGTCGATCGCGAGACGGGCATGATCATGAACCTCGTCGAGCTCAAGCAGATCATGCTCGACGAAATCATTCGTCACGTCGATCACAAGCATCTGAACGAGGACGTCGATTTCCTGCGCGGAATCAACCCCACGGCCGAAAACTTGGTCGTGGTGTTCTGGAAGATTTTATCGAACCGGATCCCGCGCGGACTGCTTCATGAGGTCCGGCTACGGGAAACGGAGAACAACATCTCCATTTACCGCGGCGAATAGATAACTATATATATTTATTGTTTTTTTTAACACTCGCCCACCCATCCCATAGTCATTGTCATAAGTTGATTGAAATAGTAAACTATTGTCTTAGGGTAATTTTGGGGCCTTTTAGGGGGAAGAGTTGAAGGCGACGTTTACGCAGATCCGGTCATGGGGAACCTTCTTCGCCGTGAGCTCTTTGCTCGTCGGCGCCAACGGCTGCATGAAAGCCAACAATCAAGATAGTCTTCGTCAGGCGCAGGCCGGCCCGGATTTTTTCGCGAATTCCGTCGCTCCGTCGCTCCGCACCCGCTGCATCGCCTGCCACAGCCCCAACGGCATCGCCACCGACGATATCTACGATTACGATCCGATGCGGGCCATGCTCGCCAACGGAGCATCCCGCACGCAAAACGAGCTCGTGGAGAAGACCCGGAACGTGATCACCCACGGCGGCGGGAATCAGTGCACGCCCACGGCGGACTCCCCGCCTTGCTCGCTCTTTCAACAATGGTGGGATCTAGAATTCTCTCCCGCTTCGGCGGGTGGTGCGCCTAGCGGCGCGCTCGATCCGACGATCTCGGGGAACGTGCTCAGTGGCTGGGCCGCAGACGCCGATACCCCGAGCCAGGCCGTGACGGTGAAATTCTATATCAACGGGCCTATCGGCGTGGGCACGCTGGCCGGAGAAGCGATCGCCAACCTCCCCCGTATCTTCGGCGTCCCGATCCCGGGAAACCACGAGTTCCAGTTCACAATCCCGGCGCCCTATCGCGACGGCGTCCAGCACCCCCTATATGCCTATGCGGCCGACACGGCCTCGGGACAGCTTTTTCCCATCAACACGTCGCCGTTTAATTTCACGCTCTACACGCCCACGGCGGCCGGTCAGACCTACTTTACGAACAACGTGCGCGGACGACTGGCGGGGTGCTTAAGCTGTCACAGTACGATGCAGAACTACGCGAGCGCGTACTCGTACCTGGCCATCCCTTCGAAGGCGGCGGGGGGGACTTCCACGAACAACAATCTGTATATCAAAGCGAATGGCGGCAACGGGCACAGCGGCGGCAACTTCTGCGGCAGCGTCGCGGGCCTCTGCCCGAACATCGCCACCTGGTGGGGACTCGAGTTCCCCTAGGTCAATCTACCTAATTGAGGAGAACGACTCAGCTCCCGCCTTCTTGCGCTTCCTTGGGTTGGTCCGAAACCTTGAAGAAGTCTTCCGCCATATCGAGATCCATGTCATCGTTATGATAGGCATTTTCAGCCACTGGGCGGACCGGGGCCCGGGTGGGCTTCACTAGAGGTAAACGTGCCGTGGGCAGGCCCGTAGCGTCGTCGCCAGAATCGATGGCTTCGCCGCCAGCGCCTCTTTGCCGAGCGATGAAGGCCTCAAGGTCATCGCCCTTGATTTCGACTTTTACGCCGGATTTATCGCCCTTCTTGACGTACTTTTCCATCTCGTCGACGTCGTCCTTCAAACTTTCCTTAAGGGTGCCGGCCATCTTTTTCTTAGTCCAGACGTAGAGGTCCTTAGCCATGGATAGGATTCCCCGCGCTTCGGTCTTGGCGACTTCGTCCGTGCCTGCCGGCAAGACCAAGGGAATCTGGTGATGAGGGGCGGATGGCGCAATCGCCACCGCTCCGGGCTGGGACTCACGAATCGCCGGGACCACCGGGAAGGAAACCGGGCGGCCGCTACCCGTAACCGGGCCCAGCTGCCGAGGCGAATCGACCTGCTTGGCGGCCTGGAACTTTTCAAACTCGCGCGCCATGATGGCTTCGCACTCCTTCGTGCGACACTGGTCTCGAAAGGAAACTTGAAAAGAGTTAGGCGCAGAATCCACGGCGTTGCCTTCCGCGCCCGCGGCGGAACTTCCGGAAAACTCTTTCTGCGGCAAAGCCGCGGTGCGGTTGGAAGTCGTCGACAGCGAATGAATCAACAACCCCGCAATGACGGCCATGCCCGCCAATATTGCCCATGCATCCCAATTACGCTTCATACAACTCTTGCCTTCCATTTCCATTTCCAGTTGTTCAACCGGGGTCGAACTAAGCAAAGCGAATGCCAGGATAAGGCGTCGCCAAACTCGCGCCAGACCTCGCTCGCCACGCGCACGAGTGCCCGGGTCGGACAGGGTTGTGGCAGCTGTCTAAGCCCTAGACAGCACCGTTACTTGGACAACTTCTTTTGGGCGTCTTCCAAAGGCTTGATCAGCGCGCGTACCTTCTGCTTGCGGCTGGCCGTGCCGCCGAGCTTACCCGCGGCGTCGTACAGCGGCTTGTAGAGATCGCAAACGGCGCGAAGCTCCGCCACGTCTTTCACTTGCGAAAAGGCGTTCATGAAGCGAACCAGCAGCAACTTGGAAGTGTCAAACTGAACTTCCTGTTTTTCGGTGTTGAACACGCTCCACTGCCCGTTCATTTGCTTGTCGTCGTTCATCTCTTTCGTTAGTTCACGCAAGATAACCGTCTTCCAGCGATCGACGCCCGCCTGGTCACGCGCCTTCGCGGCGGCGGCCAGCTGTTGCACTTTTTTCTCGATCGGAGCTGAAACAACTAGGAAGTCCTTGATGATATTCTGCAGCTGCGCGTCGGTGAGACCGCTCATCCCTTTAACCCGGCCGATGTGATACTGGGCGAGTTCCGGACGGTTGACGTCGAAATAGTTGCCCTCGAAAATCTCGGGCAAGTTGCCGTACGGAAACGGCGCGAACACCGAAGGCGCAAAGGCACGGCCGCGAGCGGCCTTGGCCTTTTCGTTCGTTTCCTTCAATTCAGGCCCCGTCGCGTGATCCAGCCAGGTCTTCAGCGGAGAGCCCGCCTGATCGCCATACACGAGCCAACCCCCGGCGCCCAGGTATCCACGCACCAGCTGCTGGAACACGCTCACGGCGGCGTCGCGCTGAGGCCGAGAAATGTCCTTAGCCGTCACATCCGGTGGCGAAGGGTAGAAAATACCGCGATCCACGAACGCGCGCCAAGCTTCGGCGCTCAAGGTCGAGTTTTGCGTCAGATTCCAAACCGACAGGGAGATTCCCATTTGCTGAGCCAGTCCGTAATACCGCTTGATCTCGTCGGCCGATGAAGCGAGCACTAAAATGCGCGCATTGGGATCGGGGAAGTAATCAAGCACGGTGGCGAGCTTCACTTCCTTTAGACCCACCAGCTGCGCGCCCTGGCGGATTTCCAACTTAAACTGCCGCTCGTCGGAATGCCGGGTAAGACCGGCCTTCACGTCAAACCGCAAGGAAGTTACCGCGCCGCCCGCGGAATCGAAGGTCGCGCTCGGAACCGCGATCACGGTATCCCCCGTAGTTTCGGTCAAGGTAACCTGCAATCCCTTCGCTTCGGTCCGCGCCGTTCGCGTCACGCGAAAGTCCAAGGTGGTGGCATTGCCCGCCACCAGGTTCTTGGGCAACGCGGTTTCCGCGATTTCGAACGGGAACGTCACCGCGAGCTCACCGTTGCGGCTCGCGATCACTACCCCTTTTCTATCCTTCAACTCGAAACTAAAGGCATGACGCTTGGACACCGTCGCGTTCGGAGAAATCTTGAATTTAAAGATACCCGTGATGGTGTTTCGGCTTCGTTTTTCCCCGGCCGGCAGCGCGCGCACCAGCTGCCCATCGGAAGTGAATTCAGCGCCATCAACATCCTTCATCGAGAGCTGGTAATCGCCCGCCGCGAAGGCTTCGCCGTAGTTGGCCAGTTGAACCGCTACTCCGAAGCTGCCTCCCGGAGCGTGCAAACCGTCGCTATCGACGTCTTCCATCACGATATTCTCGAAGCGGACATCTGGCTCGCGCATGAGGCGCCGAAGCTCCGCATCGTGGGCCCGCTTTTCTTCTTCCTCGGTCATGCGATTCAGCGACTCCGTCATCGCCGCATCCATCGCGCTTTCGAATCCTTTTTTGACTTCCTCGAGGTATGCCGCATCTTTCGCCACGAGGTATGCGTCCAAATAGCCCGCAAAAACAAGGGTATCTTTGCCGATGAGATCGGCCAAGCCGGCGTTTTGGTAGTGCTTCGCGGTCCAGAACTCCACGCTCTTGGTTAAGGCTGGCACCGCGTCCGCCAACGCCTTAACGTAGGACTTCTCCGCAGAACTTTGAAAAGCCGCTGCGTAGGCGTCGAAGTACGCCTTATCAAGTTCGATGCTACCGAAAGGACGGCGGGGATTGGGGTTGAAACCCTTCACGGTCGTCCAATCCGGCTTGGTCACCTCGGCATCCGGCGGAAGGACCGGCGGGCTCGCCTGAGGCCTACGCCCATCGGCCGTCTGCCTCACGTTTTTGAAATCACGGTCGTCTTGATACGACTTGAGGGCGCGGGCCTTGCCGGCCGGCTCACCTACGCTGCGTGCTTGACGACGAACGGCGTCGTCCTTGCCCGACTGCGCGTCAGCCGCCCCTTTTTCTTTGCCCTGCATGTTGCGACCAGTGGCGTCCCCATGCTGCTTGCCGAACAAGTACCCCACTTTATAGGCAGCGGAGTCTTTCTGTTCGCCCGTGGTGCTAGTGACGAGCGTCTTGAGATTTGGAGAAGTAGCGACCGTGGAACTGATCTTCTCGAAAAGCGCGCGACCGTCTTGATCGGCGAAGAAGCGATCATAGATTCCTTTGGCCGCCGCGATCTCCGCCTTTTTCTGGGCGTGCAGAACGCCGATGCGCACCCCTTCGCTCGTACCGTCGATTTCCCCAAAGCGGGCGCCCAACGCCATCGCCTTATCCATCAGCGCCTTTTGTTCCAACGGATCGCCAGGCGTGTCGTTGGCAATCTCGGCGAATTGAGCATCGAAGTATGACGGAGCCGCCTGCGGAATCAGGGAATACGGATTTTCAAGGATCGGGCGTTTCGCCTGGGCGTCCCGCAGGGCCTGGGCATAAAAAGTATCAAACAACGTTGAATTTTCGCTCACGGCAGGAGGCGAAACCGCCGGCGTGGCGCTCTCCGGAGCCGACTTGAACGCGCAACCGAGTCCCTGTAAGGCCAAACCAAACACCAATAGACGTGCGATATTTGAGGTCACCTTTTCTCTCCAATCCGTCTCTCAAGCCAGCGGCAAACTGGTGGCAAAAGCTGCCAAATAACTGAGTAAAATTGAGTCCGGCGCCCTTAAATCATAGTTCACGCAGTGTGTCAAAAAAATCAACCAGACCACTCAAATGAAAAGGAGTTTCCATCTTGACTGCATGCGTTATCCATGGGTACAACGCAGCGAGTTAGAGAGAGTTTAATCAAATTTAAATACGATTGAGGGAGCGGATGCATAGTGTCATCGCTAAATTTTTTGGGACCTTGTTACCCGTAACTTTGGTCGGTCAAGTGACTCCCCAGTCACCCCCCAAATCCTTCCAAGACATGACTTTCGTGAACGCTCCCGAAGCCTCCTTCTATATGGATATCTTCGAGGCCAGCATCAGCGAGCTAGCGTACGTGCTTCCAGAAGCCAACGTACCGACCGGACGTTCTGGGATCAATCCCCCGCGGCTGGAATATGAAACTGCCGTGCAATACTGCGCGGCTCAGGGCAAGCGCATCCCTACCCAGGCGGAGTGGCTGACGGCGGGGTCCAACCTCGGGCAAAACAAGTCCTATACCCTGGAAGGCGACAAACTCGAGTTCAAGCCAGGTCAGCCGCAGGCGAACGTCGGACACACCGGTGGTGGCTCAAGCGTTGACGTAACGGACTATAATCACGCCGGAGTCGACGCGATCGGCGCGGTCGGGATGACCGGAAACCGCAACGAGTGGGTCTTAGGACCCGACGGAAAACCCGCGCAGTGCGGGGGACATTACCAGTTCGCGCTCGCCGATGTGACCCTGGACAAGATCTGTAAAAGCACTTGGGATAGTGGCGCTACCGTCCGCTGTGTCGTCGATTACGCCGAAGATATCCGGATCCAACTCACGAGCGATGTACAGGGCCCCGTGCGCGCCCTGGTCCTCGCCAAAGGCGGCAAGCAGACGACCACGACCTACGAACGTAGCCATCGAACTTACTATTACTCGAACTCCTCGAGTTCCACGGACCGCAGCTCCACCGCGATCGTAATTCCTTCCGGTTCGGGCAGCGGCACCTACGGCGGTGGCTCGTCCGCCCCTCGGGTCGTCACGGGTTCTGGCTATTCCAGCAGCGGCACCTCGGGCGTGAGTTCTCCGGTCGGTCCAGCTGGCCAGATCATTTCTCCCCGCCAGCTGGAGCTAGAATTCTCGCTCCCCGCGGGCGCACGGGCCAGCGAAGTCTCCTTAGCCCTAGTCTTCGAAGACGGCACCCACCTGGACCTCGGGGCCGTCGGGACGGGTTACGTCAGCAAGAAAAAACTCACCCTCGCTCAATTTCAGAGCCTTGACAAAACACATCCTTTGGAGCGCGCGCGGATCGGGTTTTTGAAAAATGGCGAACTAATAAAGGACGAGCGCGTCGGGCAACCCCCCGTCTTCATCGGCGGGACCTCGTACGATTACAAATGCCAGCATCCGGTGCTGCTGGCGGACATGCATGGCACGCTAGATGCTTGGCGGACGCCGGAAAACAAGCAGTGCTTTGAAGACTTCGTGATCGCCAACGACGTGACTATTTTCCTCGTCTCGACGACCGGCACGAGCGCGTACGCCGATCTCCAGCGCCAGAACCTGGCGTGCGAGAAAAACTTTATCCCGCTCGAGGTGATGGGCAACGGCTACGGTGGCGAGGAAAAAGCCGCGCGCGTGCGCAATAGCCTCGATCCTACGGGCGCCTGCATCTTAGGCTTCGTGGGCGAAACGCCCGAGAAGGAAGGCACGGCTGCGAAGCTCTTGGATGTCCCGTACCTGGGAGTGCACCAAACGAACGTAACCCGCATCATCGGCCAAAAGCCCGCGCACAAGTACAAGTGCGAGCGCTACATGAAGGACAACAAGGCCTACTTCCTGAACGAAGGCGGCAAGTGCGCCGAGCTTTTCGAGGAACAATTGTGGCGAGAGCTGGAATGCGTGGCCGACACGCGCACCTGGCTTACGAGCACGTCGACATACGGGCAAGACCAGCAAGTGATCGTGAAAGCTTGGGCATCGCCGGGATCCAAGGCAACGGACGAAGCCCTATGCGAAGGCGCCTACCAGCGCCGCGAAGCCGAACTGAAAAAAGAAAAATCCCAGTACCCAAACATGCGGGTCCTTTTCAAGCATCTGCGCGTGAAGTCGGATACTCAGCGAACCGTGTGCGTGACGAGCACCGAAGGCGTCCTCGATCGCGCCGATGAGAAGGAAGAGTGTCCGAAGGGATACTCGCCGACGCGAGAAACCTCCTACGAGCCGATCTACGGGGACCCCTCGCCCGCTTTCAGCGTGAAGGATTACCCGCCGGGTAGCCTCTATTCCGAGAACTGGTGCAGCCTGGTGGATCAAATGACCACGCAATTCAAGTTGAAACGGCGTGAGGCACCCGCCGGCGCCCACGAAGCGGAGGACGTAAAGTAATCATGCTTTTTCGGGAACGCTTCATCGCCGCGAGTTTGATGATGGCCACGGCCTTCGGACCGACCGCGTCTTGGGCGGGACCGAAGGAAATCGAGTGGAATAAAAAGCTCATCGCCGCTTACAAGCGTGAACCCCTCAAACGCAACCCGTCGGATCCGAAGTGGGGAACGCCGCCGGAGATCCAAAAAGGTATCGACGAGTTTCGGGCCCAGGGTTTTCCCGCGTACGACACGCTCATCGAGATGGCCGGGCATAAGGAACCCCGAGAAATGATCGTCCAGGAGTACCTGCGCAAACAAGAAGACTGGGGTCTGCCTTGGCTCGCCGGCCGGTGGGCGTACCAGCATTCTGAATACGACGCCATCACGACAGGCTCTGTCATGAATCAGAGCATATCGAGCCATGACGGCAGCCCGCTGCCGGACGACCGCCTGCTCACGGCGTACTTGTTCGCCGGAACCATCTTCCACAACGCGGATTCCGGGCCGGTGAACACCGTGCGTATACTTGCGCACGCGCTCGCGAAGGTCGAGCCCGCATTCCTCAGCACCCGTTACGAGATTCACCAGCAGCCATCACTGCTCACCATCGAGCAGACCAAGCGTTTTATCAGCGAACAAAAGGCGAAGGGTGCGCGAGCGGAAGTGATCCAGGCGGCCCAAGAGATCCTGGAGCAGCTTGAGGCGCTCTTCGGCGGCGGCAGCGCGGATCGGTACGTCGCGCGCTTCCAGCTCGACGCAGCTACCAAGGCCGCATTCGCCGCATACAAAGTACAGGCAGGATTTCTTGCCGGCAAAGTCAAGGCCTCCGACTTGAACTCCCGCGCGGACGAGATCAATTCCGCGCTCACTGCCCTAGCGGATGCGGCCATGAAGGCTTCGAGCCAGGCGCGCACGGTGCGGGCCCAGGGCTGCGTGATCGATTACGTGGTCGATTGCTCCATCGAGCAGATGGACCTGCTGCGCCAACTGCAAACGGCGATCTTCTCCCTCGCCAATTCCTACCTCGGCCGCTTACAGGAGAGCCAGGGCACCCTGTCGCTAGGTGATTTGCGGGTAATCACCGAGTCGCTGACCAAGGCCGCAATTTCGATTGGTTTCCTCAAGCCGGAAACCCTTCGGGTGTTCACTTGGGGGGAAAAACCCAAGTCCGGAGACCTCGTCGGCGTGGAAGAAGCCTTGGCTCTGATCGAAAAACTCGAAGCCGCCACCCAAGACGGCGTGAAGAACCTTCGCCAAATGTACAATCCGATCCTCGCGCGCTACAAAGAGTACGTACCGCAGGCGGATCGCTTTATCGACGACACGGTGCGAGGGACGATCCTGATCCCCTTGACCAATCTTTTGGCGCAAATGCACACCGTCCTCCAGAATCACAGCGGCAGCCGCATTATCCTAAACGGCGTGGAAATCGGCGCGGCCTACCGCATGTTGAATCCCGGCATCGCCCGCGGAACCTTGGTAATCCCGACCGCCGAGCAAACCCAAGATGAAAACTACAACTGGCACCCCGATCGCATTTACGTACTGACGAAGACTCCGGCTTCCTTAAGCAAAGTAGCGGGTCTGCTCACCACCGATTCCGGCAGCACTATCTCGCACGTGCAACTCCTGGCCAGCAATCACGGCATCCCAAATGTCGTCATCACTCCCTCATTGGTCGCCCGCTTGGAGCCAATGGCAGGTCAGGACGTGCTGCTGATCTCCCTGCCCAACGGCCAGGTGGAGATTAAAGCGTTCGCAAACGCGACGGCCGATGAAATCAAGGTGTGGAAAAGCTACAACCAGGTTCGCGAAGAAAAGCGCATGCGCTTGCCCGTTCCCGCCGGTCTTTACGAGTATCGGGCGCCGCTTCGAATCGAGCAGCTGCGCATGGCCGATCGCGGAATCGTCGCCGGCGGCAAGGCCTGCGGACAAGGGGAATTGGCCCATGTTTTCCCGAACCACGTTCCTTACGGGATCGTGCTTCCCTTCGGTGTCTACTACGAGCACATGCGCGAATCCGGCGTACAAGCCCAGATCGAGGCAATGTTCAAGAGTTTCGATGCCAACGACCGGAGTGATGATGCCATGGCGAAGAAGTCCGCCGCTCTCGACCGCATCCGCGAACTCATCAAGACCAAAGTCCAACTCAAACCGGAGATCATCAAAACCCTCGCCAACTTCCTGCTGAAGGCGCCTTATTCCGGGCACGGTGTCTTCGTGCGTAGCGACACGAACGCGGAGGACCTGCCGCAATTCGTAGGCGCGGGTCTCAATGAAACCATTCCGAACGTCGTGGGTCTGGAGAATGTCATCAAGGCGATCCTGCAAGTCTGGGCTTCGCCGTTCACAAAAAAAGCGCTCACGTGGCGTCAAGACCTCATCGAGAACCCGTGGGACGTGTATCCCTCCGTGGTGATCCAGATCGGAATCAACGGAACCAAGGCCGGGGTTATGGTCGTCGGTAGCACGACCACTGAGGACTTCGACGACGAGGTAATCATCGCCGCCAATGAAGGCGTGGGCATCACCGTCGTGAACGGCGAGTACAATCCCGAGGAAGTCATCGTTTCCCGCAAAGCGGGCACGGTAAACCGTGTCCGCAAGGCATATGCCCCAACCCGCAAGGTGCTGTTGCCCGAAGGCGGGTTCGCCGAACAGCCCGTCCAGGGGCTCGATCCCATCATCCCGGACGAGCACGCCAAGCAACTTGCTTCCGTCGGCGACCAAATCCAGCGCCACCTGACCCGCAGCTACCCGAACGCCAAGAACCTGAAGTGGGATATGGAGTGGGCGATGGTGGAGGATAAGCTCGCGCTCCTGCAGATCCGACCATTCATCGGCAATAAAATTGCTGCCAACGTCGCCGGCCTGCGGGTATTGGAAAAACCAATCGTAAAGGCCAAGGTCGTGAAATTTCCCCTGAACAGCCGAGAGTTTAACTTGGAGCGGGCCGCCCAGCCCTGAGCGAACGATGCAATTTTTTTTCGAGGAGAGTGTACTTATGAAACAAATCCAGCTCGCGAATCACTTGACCGGCCGCTTCGCCATGGCCTTTGTCCTGAGTGCGTGTTTGCCGCTGTCGGCTTCGGCCGCGGAGTTCGTCGACATGGTGCTCGTGCGGGCGCCGAAACCTTTCTATATCGACATCTGGGAAACGGGACGTACGAACGTCGCGCAAACCAATGCGAGCGCGCGACGACCGGAAAAAGCCATGCGCATGAACTTCGAACAGGCCAAGGCTTACTGTACCGCCGTTGGCAAGCGCCTGCCGACGGAAGCGGAATGGAAACTCGCTGCTTCGGCGCTGGGCAAAAACAAACAGTACACCCTGCGCGGCGACACCTTGCGGAACCCGGACGGAAGCCTCAAGGCCCAGGTCAACGTGGCCGACGGGAGCACGTACATCTACGACTTTGCCAAGCTCGGCATCGACGAGATCGGCACGGTCGCCATGACCGGCAACCGCCCCGAGTGGGTGATCAAGGCCGACGGAACCGGCACGATGTGCGGACAATCTTACGAGAGCACCGACGTCGATGGCGTACGGCTAGATCGGATTTGTAACCATGACGGCCGCAGCGAGACCGGCACGTCCCGTTGCGTAGTGGATTTCGCCCGGGACATAAAGATTACCTACTCGGAAAGCGTCGTCGGTGAGCTGAAGGAGTTCGTCGATCGCGGTCCCCGTTTTCGCCCCATCCCGCCGGTCGACATTATCTACATCCCGGAAAACAGCGCCTCGACGCAGCCCACGGATTCGCGCGACCGGTTGAAGCCGATGGAGCCGAACTACGACGAAGAGCTCAAGCGCAAGATCGAACAGGAAGTGGAAAAACAAGAAGAGGAAGACCGCCGACGACGGGAAGGAAAATAAAAAAAAGTTTTGAGTTTTTGACGCTGCGTGTTACTCGCGGGGTCGAGAGTGAAGCATAGGGTCTGAGGAGCGGAAATGGGTGGTGTGAGAAAAAATTCGCGTCGGCACGCCTGGGTGGCGGCTTGGCTCGCCTTTCAAGGCATGCTGCCTGCCGTGATCACCGGTCCCGCCGGCGACTGGATGCAAAGCTGGTGGACGAATCGCTCCAGCATCTTGCTCCTCACGGGCGTGAACGTGACCATCACCACCGCGTCCGAATTCATCTCCCGCTCTATCGCCGCGCCCATGACGTCCGAGCCAGAAAACAACACCTTCATTCTTACCTCTCCCGACGGGCACTATCGCATCCACCGGCAGTCCATGATCAACATCTTCATGACCCTCTTCGCTTCCGTACTGGGGGGGCCGATCTACTTCATCTTGAAGCGCCGGCACCGCTTCCAATACTTCATGGCGTTCGGGGTAGTGAACTCGCTGATGAGCCAGGGCCTGCTCGCGATGATCTCGAGCGGAGCGGCCGTGATTACCTTTACCCGGCTGGCTTTTGACCTCGTCTATAATGGAACCGTCCGCTTCTTTATGTTCGAGGTGGTGCGCCCTCTAATTGTTCAGTGGAAAGACGAATTTATTTTACTGAGCGCCGCCCGGGTCGGCCAAGACTTCCTGACGACTCTTTTGAAAATAGCGGTCCTTTGCGTGATCGGACTACGAGGATAGAATGTCAAAGTCGAAAGCGATTCCAGGCCTAATCATCACCGCCGTCGCCTTTTTCGTTTCCGGGGTGGCTGCAGCCGGCCCCGCCGAGCAAGAGTGGAACAAACGAATGATCCGGGCGTACGAGGCCGCCAAGACAAGCGGACAGCCGAGCTCCGACCTGCAACGCGGTTACGCCGAATTCCAGGCCAAAGGGTTCCCCGCCTACACGCTGCTCACCCAGATGGCTGCCCACCCGGAGCCCCGCGAAATGATCCTGCAGGAATACCTACGCATGCAGGAAGAGTGGGGCATGCCGTGGCTTCCGATCAAATTCACTTATTCGAACGCAGAAAGCGACTTTATCACGCTCGCCCAAACATTGAATCAAACGATCTCCACAAAGAACGGGCAACCCCTCGCCGACGATGCGCTCTTGACGGGCTACCTATTGGGGGGATCGATCTATCATAACCACGATAACCGCATGATCAACACTATGCGGGCCAACGCGGTGGTTATTCAAGGGGCGCCTGGATTCATGGATATTCGCCTGGAAATCCACCAGCAGCCATCTCTTCTCACGATCGAGCGCGTGAAGAAATTCATCGCCCAGCGCAAAGCGCAGGGCCTCAACGACAGCGTGACCCAGATGGCGGCTACGATCCAAAACCAACTCGAATCGCTCTTCGGGGGCGGAGACGTAGCCACGTTCTATATCCACTATAATGTGACGGGAGCGGCGCGCTCGGCGCTCGATAACTATCAGACTCACGCCAAGTTCCTCATGGATAAGCCCAGCGCGAAAGCGCTCACGGGCAAGCTGGACGCCATACGCGACAACCTGACGGCCCTCGCCGATGCCTCCGTCAAAGCCGGGAACGCCGCCCGGGCCGCTACGACGAATTGCCGCATCGACCGCGATATCGATTGCGCGATCGAGCAAATCGATCTGCTGCATCAGCTACAAACCGCGACTTTTTCCCTAGGTGGCGCCCTCATCGGACGTCTACAAGACACCCGCACGGTACTCTCGCTTGCCGACATTCAAGCGATGGTTGACGCCTTGACGAAAAGCGCGGAGTCCATCGGGCTGATCCGCCGAGACACCCTAAAAAACACGAGTCTGGGTGGGGGTGGGCAGCTCGTGGATCCGGCCGAAGTCCTCATGCTCATCGAAAAGGTGGAGGGTAGCGTCCAGGAAGGCGTACGTAATTTCCGCGCGATGTTCAACCCCGTACTCGCCAAATACAAAGAGTACGTGCCCCAAGCGGACAAGTTCATCGACGACTCGCTGCGATCCACCGTGCTGTTACAGCTCACAAACTTCCTCGCCCAGATCCACACGCTGGTTCAAACCTATTCGGGCCGTAAAATCACTATCGGGACGGAAGAAATCTCCGCTCCCCATCGAATGCTAAACCCAGGCATCGCGCGCGGCATCCTCAAGGTCACCGCGGAGGCGGAAGCTAACGACGAGAACTATAACTGGCGGCCCGACTACATTTACGTGCTGACCAAGACCCCCCCTTCTCTCAGCAAAGTGGCTGGCGTACTGACGACCGATTCGGGCAGTACCATTTCGCACGTGCAGCTGCTGGCCAGCAACCACGGACTCCCCAACGCGGTCATTCCCCAGTCCCTGGTAGACAAGCTGCGCGGCCTCGAAAACCAAGATGTGCTCTATATCTCGCTGCCCAACGGCGAGGTCAGCATAAAACGCTTCGACCAAGCAACGCCCGCGGAGATCGATACCTGGAAAGTCTATAACAAGGTACGGGAACAGAAACGTACCCGCATCCAGATTCCAGCCGATATGATGAAATACAATCGCCCGCTGTTTCTGGAGCAACTGCGCATGACCGACAGTGGCATCGTGGCGGGCGGCAAAGCCTGCGGCCAAGGCGAACTGGCTTCCGTCTTCCCGGATCATGTCCCGCAAGCCTTTGTCCTCCCCTTCGGCGTCTACTACGCACATATGAAGGAGACGGGAATCCTCGAAGATGCCCGTAAGATATTCGAAGAGTTTGACCTCAGCGACACCAGCGACGAAGGGATGGCCAAGAAGGTGGCCGCGCTAGAGAAGATCCGTCAGCGTATCCGCACGATCGAGCTCAAACCCGAATTGATCGCTTTCATCGCCCAGACCCTCAGCAAGGAGCCATTCTTGGGCCGCGGCGTATTCGTCCGCAGCGATACGAATGCCGAAGATTTGCCCCAGTTCGTGGGCGCAGGCCTCAATGAAACCATCCCTAACGTCGTGGGATTGGCCAAGGTGGTACAAGCCATCAAGGACGTCTGGGCGTCCCCGTTCACGCGCAAGGCGATGACCTGGCGACAAGACCTGATCGAAAACCCGTGGGACGTGTATCCCTCGGTGGTCGTCCAGATCGGGATCAACGGAACTAAGGCCGGCGTCATGGTCGTGGGCAGTACGCAGAATGAGGAATACCAGGACGAGGTCATGATCGCCGCCAACGAAGGCGTGGGGATCACGGTCGTCAACGGAGAGTACAATCCCGAGGAAGTCCTGGTTTCCCGCCACGCGGGCACGGTGAACCGGGTACGCCGGGCCTATGCTCCTACGCGCAAAGTGCTGCTGCCGGACGGAGGATTTGCCGACGTACCGGTGCAAGGCCTGGATCCGATTATTCCCGAAGCCCACGCCAAGGCGCTCGCCGGCAAGGGCGACGGGATCCAGAAGCACCTGATGCAAGCCTACCCCAAGCTCGAGAGCCGCAAGTGGGACATGGAGTGGGCGATGGTCGAGGACAAAGTCGTGCTCCTGCAGATTCGGCCGTTCATCGGCAACAAGATCGCGGCCAATGTGGCCGAACTCAAGCGCCTCGAAAAGCCGGATGCCCTACAGCCCAAAGACGTGAAGTTCCCGCTCGCCGGCCGCCAGTTTACTTTGCCCGAACCGGAAAAAGAAAAATAACCCGAAGCCAGTCGTTAGAGCTTGATCTCGCCGACCATTTGTTCGGGCTTGATCCACTGATCAAATTGCTCGGCCGTCACCAAACCCAACGCCATCGCCGCCTCTTTCAGCGTCGTCCCGTCTTTGTGCGCCTTTTTAGCGATCTTAGCCGCATTGTCGTACCCGATGTGGGGATTGAGCGCGGTCACCAGCATTAACGAACGCTTGAGGTTTTCATCGATCCGCGCGCGATTTGCTTCGATCCCTTCCGCGCAATGCTCCCGGAAGCTGCGGCAGCCATCCGCCAACAATCGGCAGGACTGTAGGAAGTTTTGAATCATGAGTGGTTTATAGACGTTGAGTTCGAAATTCCCGGAGGCCCCCCCCATCGTCACCGCCACGTCGTTACCCATGATCTGGGCGCAGAGCATGGTCATGGCCTCACACTGGGTGGGATTCACCTTTCCCGGCATGATCGAGCTACCCGGCTCGTTCTCCGGAATCGTGATTTCACCCAACCCCGAGCGGGGACCCGACGAAAGCCACCGGATGTCGTTGGCGATTTTAAACAGGGCGGTCGCCACCACCTTCAACGACCCGTGCGCGCTCACGAGGGCGTCGTTCGCGGCCAGGGCCTCGAACTTATTGGGAGCGGTCACGAACGGCAATCCCGTCAAATGAGCGATCTCCTTAGCCACGCGCTCGGCGTAACCTTTCGGGGCGTTCAGGCCCGTGCCGACCGCGGTTCCGCCGAGCGCGAGCTCGTAAAGATGCGGAAGCGAGCGCTCCAGGTGCGCGAGCCCGTGTTCCAGCTGCGAGGCGTAGCCCGAGAACTCCTGGCCAAGCGTCAGCGGCGTCGCGTCCTGCAGGTGCGTGCGACCGATCTTCACGATATCGCGAAAACTTTTCGCCTTGCCCTGCAACGTATCGCGCAGAGCCTTCACCGACGGAATGACCGAACCTACCACGGCGGCCGCGGCAGCCACGTGCATGGAAGTAGGAAACACGTCGTTGGAGCTTTGGCCTTTATTCACGTCGTCGTTGGGGTGCACCTTGCGGGCCTCCCCACGCTCGCCGCCCATCAGCTCGCTCGCGCGATTGGCCAGGACCTCGTTGAGATTCATGTTCGACTGGGTGCCGCTCCCGGTCTGCCAGACGAACAAGGGAAACTCGGCATCGAGCTTTCCGGCGATCGCCTCGTCGGCGGCCTTCACGATCGCCTCCGACTTCTTCGCGTCGAGCGAACCGTTTTCACGGTTCACGATCGCGGCCGCTTTCTTCACCGTGGCCAGCGCATACACGAGCGCAAGTGGCATCTTTTCCGTGGAAATAGAAAAGTACTTCAGTGACCGCTGGGTCTGCGCGCCCCAGAGCCGGTCGGCCGGTACCTCGATGGGGCCGAAAGTGTCTTTCTCGGTGCGAAACTTCTGCTGACTCATGTTATCTCCCTTTGGCCGCGATGGCCGTTTTCTTTTCGAATCGCATATTCAGCATCTCGATCACGAGCGCGAAAGCCATGCCGAAGTAGACGTAACCCTTGTTGAGATGCTCACCGAAGCCTTCGGCCACGAGCAGGGTTCCGATCATGACCAGGAATGAAAGCGCGAGGATCTTGATGCTCGGCCGGCGCTCGACGAAATCGCCGATGGCACGGGCGAAGATCATCATGCCCAGCACCGAGATGATCACGGCCGCCACCATTACGCCCAGGTGCTTAGCGGTGCCCACGGCGGTGATGACTGAATCGAGCGAGAAGACGACGTCAACGATCATGATCTGGGTGATGATTCCGCCCAGTTTCGGTTTTCCGGACGTGACGGGCGGAGTCCCCGTGCCCTTGGCGGGAGCGTGCGCCCCGTGGGCATCCTTGGCCTCCACCTTGTGGTAAATCTCGGTCATGGCCTTCCACATCAGGAACAAGCCACCGAGAATCAAGATTAAATCCCGCATCGAGATATCGCGTCCGAAGACCGCAAAGAGCGGCTGGGTCAGCTTGACCACCCAGCTAATCCCCATCAACAGGATGATGCGGGAAACGAGCGCCATCAGTAGCCCCAAACGACGCGCTTTCGCCTGCTCGGCGACGGGAAGCCGGCCGGCCAAGATCGTGATGAAAATAATATTGTCGATCCCGAGGACGATTTCCAGCGCCGTCAGGGTGAGCAAGCTAACTCCGATGTCTAGCCAATCCATCACGCACCTCGCCTTATTCGCTCAAACTCGCGCTACGCTTGGCGGCCGCGAGTACCGCTTTAATCAAAGTCACCCGCAGTTTTCCCTCTTCCAGCGCCATCAATCCGTCGATCGTACAGCCGGCCGGAGTCGTCACCTCATCTTTCAGCGCCGCCGGATGTTCGCCCCGCTCCAGCACCATCTTCGCCGCGCCCGCCAGCGTCTGGGCCGCGAGTAAGGTCGCCGTTTGCCGAGGCAGGCCAACCTTAACGCCCGCTTCGCTAAGCGCTTCGACCACCAAATAAACATAGGCCGGGCCACAGCCACTGAGCCCCGTCACGCCGTCCATCAGCGACTCCTCAACCAGGACGGTCTTTCCGACCGTGCGGAAAATCTGCTCCACGCGTTTCACGTCGCTCACGGAGTCCTTCCCGCCCGCCGTCGAGATCGCCGTCATCCCCTCGCCGATTAAGCAGGGAGTGTTAGGCATACAACGAATTAGATGGGGTTTGCCGCCGCTCCATTTCTTCATCTGCGATATTCGCACCGAAGCGCAGATGGAAACCAGTACATGGTCGCTGGTAAAATCCTTCGCCACCGATTCAAGCACCGCCTGAGCGTGATGCGGCTTCACGCTTAAGATCACGATACGGTTTTTCTTCACGAGCTCCCGGTTGTCCGTCACGACCGGGATCCCAAGCTTCTGGCTCACGGCTCGGGCGGCCTCTTCCGAGCGGCGGCTCGCCATCATCTTCCAGGTCTTCTCGAATCCCGGGGTTTGCTGAAGCCCACCCACCAACGCCTCGCCCATTTTTCCAATGCCCAAAATACCCAAATTCGTAGTGATACTCGTACCCATAACCTTTCCTCTGCCCCGCTAACTTCGGATTTGGCCTTCGCCTTCGATCACCCAGCGTGGACAAGTCAACTCGCGCAACCCCACCGGGCCTCGCACGTGCAGTTTTTGAGTGCTGATCCCCAGCTCTCCACCCAAGCCAAACTCGAAGCCGTCGGTAAAACGCGTGGAAGCATTCCAATACACTGCCGCCGCATCGATTTCTTCCTGAAAGAGCGCCGCCGCCGGATGACTGCCCGTCACGATGCACTCCGAATGCCGCGAGCCGTGCTTCTCAATGTGCCCAATCGCCTCCGCCAGCGAATTCACCACGCGGCAATTCATGATGAAGTCCAGGTGCTCGGTATCCCAATCTGCGGACTTGGCCGCGATCACCCGGGAGCGCCCCTTCAAAATCGCTTTCGTACGGGGGCAAGCTCGCCATTCGACCGAAACCGCCGCCATCGCGTCATAGATGCGCGGCAACAGCTCCACCGCGCACTTCTCGTGCACAAGCAGGGTCTCCATTGAATTACAAACTCCCGGGCGCTGGGTTTTTGCGTTCACCGCGATCCGCAACCCCATCTCGGAAAGCTTCGCCTCGCCGGCCAAATCCTCGTGTAGGTAGACGTGGCACAAGCCACGATCGTTTTTTATCACGGGGATCAGCGATTCGTTCACGACAAACTCGATCAGGCGGTCCCCCCCGCGCGGGACCACGACATCGATCGCGGCGCGTTCCCTCAGCAACGCCTTCACGAGCGCGCGATCGGGATCCGTCACGCCCCAAGCGGCCAGTCGCGGCAGGCCCTCTTCGGCCAAGGCATCCGCGATCAGCTGGTAAAGCGCCGCCACCGTTCGGGCCGACTCGCGGCCGCCGCGCAAAATCGCCGCGTTCCCCGCCTTGAACGCCAGCGAAAATGCTTCCGTCGCGACGTTGGGGCGCGATTCGTAAATCATGAAGATCACCCCGAGCGGTGCGCGCACCCGCCGAAGCTTCAAGCCGTTCGGAAGCGTGGATCGATCCACGAGCTCGCCGACCGGATCGGGCAGCGCGGCGACTTGCCGCAAACTTTCCGCCATCGCGGCCAACCGTTTTTCATCCAACGTAAGCCGGTCCCGGAAAGCCGGGGTCGCTTTCTTGTCTAGCGCCTTCAGATCCTTCGCATTTTCTTTCAGAATGACCGCCGAATGGGCGACCAAGCCGCGCGCGATCTTCTCCAATACGCGGTTTTTTTCCGAAGCTCCCAGTTTTCGCAAGATACGCGCGACTTCGCGCATTTGCGCGAGCGACTTGCGATACGCGGGGGGCAGCCGAGATGCCTTAGCCACGGCTGGCTCGCCGGTGAATGCGCGTACCGATGGGAAGGCCGTCGGCTAGATCCAGCAAAACCTTCATCCGGTCACCCTTCACAAGGTAGGTTTCCACCCCCGCGCGCGCGGCCTCGCGTCCGGCGAGGAGCTTGGAGTACATCCCTCCCGTGCCACGGCTGGATTTCGTGTTCGGTGGCGCCATCTTCAGCACCTTTTCATTCACTTGCTCGACGTCGCGGACGAGCCGGGCGCGCGGATTTTCGGCCGGATTCTCGGTATACAGGCCCTCTACGTCCGACAGGATGATCAGCCGCTCCGCGCGCAAGGCGATCGCAACCTTAGCCGAGAGCGAGTCGTTGTCGCCAAACTTGATTTCTTCCGTCGCCACGGCGTCGTTTTCGTTTAAAATCGGTACCGCGCCCCACTTCAAAAGCTCGCCCAGCGTGTTCAGGAAATTTTGTCGACGTTGGGTACTATCTAGGTCGTCGTACGTCAGTAAAACCTGGGCTCCGAGCATACCGCTCGCTTGCAGCGCAAGATTGTAGAGATCCATCACCATCGGTTGACCGATGGCGCTCAAAGCCTGTTTTTCGGAAAGGGTGCGCTTGGCACCGTGAGAGCGGCCCGTACGGCCGATCGCGGAATGAATCGCGCCCGAAGAAACCCAAACTACGTCGATGCG
Organism: Bacteriovoracia bacterium; assembly: GCA_050251055.1. GTDB lineage: Bacteria > Bdellovibrionota > UBA1018 > UBA1018 > JBFWNL01 > JBFWNL01. Next base: position 63,316 of record JBFWNL010000005.1, on the reverse strand, counting down.
GTGGCGCTTTTGCAAAGTCAGCACTTGCTGCATCCACTCGCGGACCAGGAGCGGCCCCCCCGTGCAGACGAGCTGACTGCCCACTTTGATCACCCAGCGGCGACGCTTCTTCATGCAGGCGAAAGAATACGCGAGTTAGCGAAGATCCTCAATGGATCCAAGCGCGTGTTCGCCGATATTCGCGTAAAACCGGAAACACATGACTCGTTGCATTACGAGTTGCGCTGAGTTTGATCCATCGCGACGGCCGCGACGATAATCGCGCCCTTGAAGATCATTTGGTAAAAGCTCGAGACCTGCAGCAGGTCCATCCCGTTGTTCAGCGCCGCGATGGTCAATGCCCCGACCAAACAGCCCATAATCGTGCCGGCGCCCCCCTTGAGGCTGGTCCCGCCAATGACTACGGCCGCGATCGCATCCAGCTCAAATAGGTTTCCCGCCGTGGGCACCGCCGAATTCAAACGGGCGGAGAGCAACACGCCCGCTAACCCCGAAAACGTACCGAGTAGTGTATAGACGATCCACTTTACCGTCTTTACCGGTACGCCGGCCCAATACGCCGCTTGCTCGTTGGAGCCGATCGCATAGACGCAACGTCCAAGCGTCGTCTGATAGAGAACGAACGCGGTCACCGCGAGCGTGCCCAGCAGAAAGAGCACGGGCACGGGCAAGCCTTTGTAATCGACGAAGGCATAGGTCACGATCCCGAACGTGAGGACGGGAAAGATCAGATTCGCGAGCGCCCGCCGCTGCTGCCACACCAGCGTTCCCAGCACCGCCGCCATGATGACGACCGTCCACAGCGTCGGCAAATACCCTTCTCCCACCGGACGCAACGCTTCGCCCATCGGGGAAATGCCGCTACCGTCCGAAAAGATCAGGGCTACGCCGCGCGCGACTACCATCATTCCCAGCGTGATGACGAAAGGCGGAATCCCCAGACCCGAAACGAGCGCGCCGTTGGCGAAGCCTACGACCGTACCGACGCCGACGGAAAGAAGCACGGTAGCCACCGCGCCCACCACGCCGAGTTCGGACCAATGCCAAAAGACCTGGGACATGCCGGCCACCACGCCCGCGAGCGCTACGGTGCTACCGATCGAAAGATCGATGCCGCCGGTTAGAATGACCAGGGTCATGCCAGCGGCCAGCACGCCGTTGATCGAAGCCTGGCGCAAGAGGTTCGTGAGATTGCGCGGCGAAATAAAACCGCCGTCCGTGAGCACGGTGAGCGCCACGGCGAGCAACAAAAACCCAATCCAGGCGCCGTTCTGGCGCAAGAAGACTTTCAGTGTCGGCCGGCTCGGCATCATCGCCTTCCGTGCGTCCGCCCGATGGCCAGCTCCATGATCGCCGGCTGTGAGAACTCGTGACGACTCAAGCATCCCATGTACTCCCCTTGGTTCAAGACGATAATTCGATCGCAAAGGCCCATCGCCTCCGGCAGATCGGAGCTGACGACCAGGAGACCCTTACCCTGGGCCGCCAGATCGAAAAGAATTTCATAAATTTCATACTTCGCCGCCACGTCAATCCCCCGGGTCGGCTCATCCAAAATGATGATGTCCGGGTTGGTCTGCAGCGCACGGCCGATGACCGCTTTCTGCTGGTTGCCCCCGCTGAGCGTCTGAATCTCCTGAGCCGGCCCCGTGCAACGGGTCCGAAAGCGTCGAAGGCTAACGTCGGCGAGCTTCGCCTCGCGCGCGCCATCGAGTACGCGAAACAGCCCGCCTAGGGTCAGGCGAGAAAGCGTCACGTTCTCCGTGAGCGAGCGTTTGGGCAGGATACTCTGGTGTTTACGGTCCTCGCTTACGAAAGCAAGCCGGTTGCGCAAACCTTCGCCCGGCGTACGCACGCGCACCGAGGTGCCTCCGATCTTTACTTCCCCTTCGGTCTGAATACGCTGGGCATTGCCAAAGAGCGCCTCCATGAGATCGGTGCGGCCGGCTCCCAGGAGTCCCGCGAAACCCAGGATCTCGCCCCGCTTGAGCTCGAACGAGAGCGGACCAAACAGGCGGCGCATCCCGCTCACTGGCCCCGCGCCCGCACTTCCTAACGTACTTTTTCCAAAGCCCGAAAACTCATGCACGCTCAGAAGCGTATCGGCCACGCCCGTCACGAACGGCGGTCGGTCGGGAAAAGCGCGGTCCAGCGAGCGACCCACCATGTGCGCGATGAGTTGCCGCTCCGGCAGCCCGGCCGTCGGCGCGGTCGTAACGCTCTTCCCATCCCGAAGCACCGTGATGCGATCGGCGATCGCATAGATCTCTTCCATTTTATGGCTGATATACACGAGCCCCTTACCCTGCGCTTTGAGCTTACGAATAACCACGAAAAGGGCCTCGACCTCCGAAGGCGTGAGCGCGGAGGTGGGCTCATCCAGGATGAGTACCCGGCTTCGGCGCGTGAGCGCCTTGGCGATCTCGACCATCTGCTGGGCACCCACGCTCAGGTCCCCCATCCGATCGCTGGCCCGGCACTTGGCGCCGATTTCGTCTAGGTACTTCTGAGCCTCCCCCTGAAGGCGCGCCCAATCCACGCGGCCGCCAAAACGCTTCCGGGGCCAGTGACCGACGAAAAGATTCTCGGCCACCGTCAGGTGCGGAAATGCGGAGAGTTCCTGGTGAATGATCGCTATGCCAGCGCGCTCGGCCTCGCGCGGGGAACGGAACCGAACGGGCACGCCGTCGATCTCGATCACCCCCTCGAAACTGCCGGCAGGGTAAACCCCGCTGAGGACCTTCATGAGCGTGGATTTGCCGGCTCCATTTTCGCCTACGAGCGCGAGCACTTCGCCGGCGCGAATGGAGAGATCCACGCCATCGAGCGCACGCACCCCCGGGAAAACTTTCGTCACGCCGCCCAAGCGGACTAACTCCGTTGTTCCCGCTGGAATTCCCACGTCGCTCCTAGGTCTGGTTTCTCGGGAGACTACTTTTTAGCGGCACCGTAGACGGCTTCGCGCGCATGGAAGCCCGTCGAGATCACGCGCTGCTCAAGGTTATCCTTGGTGATCGCGTACACGGGAGTTTCCATCACGGGCACGCTGAAGGTCCCGTTCTGAATCGTACGCGTCGGCTTCGGCTTCTTCGCCGTAGCCAGATCATACGCCACCTTCGCCGCGGTCTGCGCAAGCGGGGCGATATCCTTCAGCACCTCGAGCTGCTGACGACCGGCCACGATGTTCTTGATATTGGCCAAATCGGCGTCCGCTCCGGCCACGAACACTTTACCGGCCAGGCCCTGCTCGCCCAACGCCTGCACGGCGCCGTTGGCCATGCCTGAGTTGTTCGCCAATACGGCATCGATTTTGTTGCCCGTCTGGGTGAGGGCATTCTCCACGGTCTGCATGGCGAGCTGAGGGCTCCAGCCGTCGTGGCTTTTCTGCATGACGATCTTGATGTTCTTCTGTTTGCTCAACACGGACATCACGCCCCGGGTGATTTCGTTGGCCACCGAGTGACCAGCCTGGCCCTGGAGGATCACGTAATTCCCCTTCCCTCCCGTCGCCTTCACGGCGGCTTCCGCCTGGAGCACGCCCACTTTGAACGAATCCATCGTGACGTAGAAATCCACGGGGGCATTGGCGATCATGCGGTCGTAAGCCACGACCGGCACCTTGTCCTCGTGCGCGAGCTTCACGAGGTTCGCGGCGGCTTCCGAGTTCACGGGCTGCACTACGATCGCCTTCACGCCCATCGATAGAAGATTCTCGATCTTGGCGGTCTGCGTCTGTTCATTATTCTCGGCGGAAACCATCACGGGTTCAAAGCCCAGTTTATCCGCCTGCTCTTTGAAAAACTTTTGGTCCTTTTGGTAACGCTCTTCCTGCAAGGTGGAGAGAACAAAACCGATTTTTACCTTCGCGGCGTTCGCGTACATGGGCACGAGTGATCCCACCACGAGCAGGATCACCAAATACAATGCGACGCCCAAGCCCGTTACCTGAAAATACTTTTTCATAATCCCCATCTCCCCTGACATAGCTAATGATTGGTGAGTGCGTTGTACTCACCCCTCCAAGAGGGGTCAAGGGTGAACCCACAGGGGCGACTCGTCGCGTAATGGAGCCGTATTTATGAGATTTTCCAATTTTTTTGCGTGATCGAGCACAATCCAAGCTAAGTTCAACGAGCCTTATGAGTGTACGCTTCGCCCCGTCTCCTACCGGAGCATTCCACATCGGAAATTTTCGCACGGCCTGGGTGTCGCAGGCCTGGGCCCGTGCCCTCAATATGCCGTGGCATGTCAGATTCGAAGATATCGATACACCTCGCGTTATTCCTGGCGCCCAGGCCCGCCAACTCCAGGAGATGGCTGAACTCGGACTGGTCCCCGACCGCGTATCCATTCAAACGCAGCGGCTCTCGGCTCACTGGTCGGCGTTTTTGCGCGCCCGACGGGAGGGAAAAATATACCCCTGCCATTGTTCACGCAAAGAAGTCCTAGCATCGCTCGCCTCGGCCCCGCAGAACTCGCGGCCCGCTGGTCAATCGACGCCCGGGACGTCGCCAACCGCGTTACCCGACACGTTACCTGACACGTTACCCGACACGTTAAATGACGGGGACGGTCCCTCCGTCCGCTATTCCGGCCGCTGTCGTCTCACGAATCCTCCCAAACCGAGGGGCACGAAGATCGCTTGGCGTTTTCGCGACGACGATCCCACCGGCAGCCACGACTTCATCGTCGCACGCACTTCCCCCTTGAAATCCCCAGACGGCGAAGCCGACGAGAAAAGTTTTCTGCCCGGATACCATTGGGCTTGCGCGATCGACGATTGGGAAACCGAGGAGTCCTTGCTCGTGCGGGCGTGGGATCTGGAATCGGCGACCCCGATCCAGCGCAAGATCCAAGCTTGGCTGCGCGGACCGGCGGGAACGGGCGAATTCCCGGCGGTCTTTCATACCTCGCTCGTGCTGGCCGGCGACGGCACCCGCTTGGAAAAACGCACCGCGGGCATCCAGCTGCCGGAACTCGCGCAAAGAGGGATCTCTCCGGAGAAAATCATCCGCGCTTTTGCGCGCGGATTCTCGCTGGTCCCCACGGAATTCGCACCCGGAAAAATATGGGGCGAGGCCCGGCGCCACATCTCCCTTGCCGAGCTCGGTATTCCCTAGGCCCCTACACCCGGCGCCAGCATACAACCGGCATACGCTACTTCACCCGCTCACGCCTTGCCCCGTTGAATCCCAAGGGATACCGGCGCACCCTAAAGACTGGGACTGAGGGGTTTATTCGCAGCAATCCAAAGGGGGATGCGCATGAAAAAGTGGCTCACATTATCTGCGGCTAGTTTACTTTATGGAATGTCTACTACCGGAGCGGCGGCGGCCCCGGCGGCGCCATCCGCGGTCGAGACCTCGGATCTAGCCGACGGCCGCGCCCGCGTACAGTGGCAAGACAACTCCAGCAACGAAACCAGCTTCCGCGTGCAGCGCCAAACTCAAGTCGACGGTAGTTTCAATGGCGTTCCGTCAGTCACGTTGAACGCCGAAGCGAACGCCGTATCGCTCGAGAACGCCGCAGGCGCGGGAGTGCATCGCTTCCGTGTCCGAGCCTGCGCCCGCAGCTGCTCGGCGTACACCCCGTGGTCGGTGGTGACGGTAACCGCGAGCGCCCCACCGGCTCCCGCCCCTTCGCCCGAATCCTCGCCCGCTCCCCGCACGGCGACGATCTGCCCGGACTTCGACCAGAATGGGAGCGTGAACGCGGCCGACATCGCAGGAGTCACGAACGCCCTCTACGCCGGAGATACCCGCATTGACTATGATCACAACGGTCGCGTCGAACCGGCTGACTTGTCTCTCTTCATCAATAACTACTACGATTACCTGCAATCGCCCGTACCCGGCCTTTGTCCCGAGGCTCCGCCCGTGGCGGCGAGCGGGTACTCCCGGCTCATGCTGAGTTCCGACTCGCGGGTGATTTATGTCAGCTCGAGTTACAACGGCGGCGGAACCGCCCGGGCCTACACCGCCGCAGAAGTGGGATCCGATCCGGAACATCCGGCGATCGCCGTCGTCCCCTACCGCACGATCGCCCAGGCGTTCGGCCAGCTTCGCTCCGGGTATCCCGATCAGTTGCGGCTTAAGAAAGGGGATACTTTCAACGAAGCCTTTCCCGTCACCCGCTTGAAAGGACGTTCGTATACCCGCAACGTGATGGCCAATGGCGAAATCCAAATTACGGGCATGATGGGCATCGCGAGCTATGGGAGCGGTCCCCGTCCCATCATCGTGAAGCCCGGCAGCGCCGAATACGCCTTCCAAAGCAACGCCGCACTTCTTCCCAACAACATGTCCAGCCACTTCGCGATCATGGGCCTGGAGTTCCGGCCGTCGACGAATTACAGCGGCAGCTGCATCCTCTGGACCAACGCACCGATCAACACGGGCGGCATGAACATCCTGATCGAGGACAACAAATTCTGGCGCTGGAAGGAGGGCATCACGATCTCCGGTGTCTCGAACGTCATGATCCGGAACAATATCTTCGAAGACATCCTGGACAACACCGGCGCCGGGATGTCTCCCCACCCGTTCTATGTCGACCTCAGCCAAGGGGTACTCGTCGAAGGGAACTATCTGCTCATGCGGGCGTTCCAGACCGTACGCCTGCCGTATCAGCAGGATAACTTCGGCTACATCCAGGACACGAACTCCGGAACCATCATCATCCGGAAAAACGTTAGCATCTCGCGAGGTACTAAATCACACATCGGCACGGCGCTACGCTCGCCCGGAGTCGTGGAAGACAACTTCTACTCCGGACTTGCCATGGCCATCCATATCGGCGGACAAGACACCCCGCCGGCCGATAGCAACGGCGGAATGATGATTTGGCCGAACGGAGGGGCCTACCAAGTTCGCGGCAACTTCATCACGCACACCGCGACCAAGGACGTCGACCAGTTCGGCGACGGAAACCTGGGGGTGGGCATCAGCGTCGCGTTCACCAACCCGTCGGGATCGGTCATCGAGAACAACGTGATATCCAACCGACGGGTGCGAACCTCCGATGGCGCGGGCATCTCGTTCGATCAAAGCTACATGACTGGCTTCGCCCGCAACGTGACGGTGAGGAACAACATCCTCTTCAACCACCACGGATTGCAAACGCTGCCAGGAAGAAACCCCCTTTCGGGGATCAGCTTCCTCAACAACACCGTCGTCGCGCAAAATCCGCCCTTTCCCCAACCTCCCGCGCTGGATATCCGTAACCCGGGCGGGGTGTCGGTTCAGGGTACCGCACTGAGCGCGACGTTCCCGGCGCCCACGCGGGACCTCTGCACCTATGCGATGTCCCAGGGGCTGGTTTCGGCTTGCGGAACCCAAAGCCAAATCGACGCCGGGGTCGAGCAAATCCTACAGAAGATGGGTGCGCAATCCCGGGACAGCTGGAACGCGGTGTACGGCATCGACGCCGTGATGACTTACATGCGTGCGGGTTTCGGCCTCTAAACCCGACGTGCGCGGCCGCGAACCTCGGAAGTCTATCCTCCGAGGTTCGCGGCCACACCGAAAAACAAACGTATTCTATCCGTATTCTAATGTATACCAGCCCAGCTTTACACGCGGGTGTCGGAATCGCCACATTTCTTCGGCCCCGCCGGTCCGATATCCTGGAGCGAGAAAGAGGGATTTCTATGGGAAGCCCGAGTTTGCCGCCCAAAGTTTACGCCTACGCCGACTACCGTAAATTCATGCGCGACCACTACCTCCACATGAAAACCGTGCGACCCGGATTTTCGTATCGCTTCCTCGCCAAGCGGGCCGGTTTTGCTTCGCCCAACTACTTCAAGCTCGTCATGGATGGCAAACGCAACCTCTCAACGGAAGCCATCCCGCGCTGCGCGCGCGCGCTCAAACTCACTCGCCACGAAACCGACTTCTTCACCCAGCTCGTGCATTTCAACCAGACCCGCTCGAGCGAGCAACGGCAACACTTTGCCCAGCAGCTCGTCACGAGCGGGAGATTCCGCAGCCTCCATCCTTTGAGCGAGGCCCAGTTCAACTACTACGCCCAGTGGTATTTCATCCCGATTCGCGAACTCGTCGGCAGCCCGGCTTTTAGCGAGGACCCCCAGACGCTGGCTCGCAGCCTCAACCCTCCCATTACGGCCGATCAAGCCCGCCGCGCCCTACGGGAATTGTTGACCCTGGGTTTGATCGAGCGTGGGCCGAACGGCAAGCTCAGACGCAGCACCGGCGCGATTGTCACCGGCGACGAAGTGGTTTCCAGCGCGATCGCCCAGTACCACCGTCACATGATCCGCCTCGCCGGTGAGGCCATCGAACGAATCCCTCGCCAAGAACGGGAGATCTCCGCGATCACCACGGGGCTCTCCCGCGAGACCTGCGCCCAAGTGAAAGAGATGATTCGGGTGTTTCGCGACCAGGTGCTCGACGCCATCGCCCACGATTCAGGCGAAACAGAGAAGGTAGTGCAAATCAATTTTCAGCTCTTTCCGATCTCGGAGGCGGCATGAATCCCACGCTTCTGCCGAGACGGGTGGTTCCCGCGGGACTCCTTTTACTTGCCGCCTGTCTGGGAGCCCCCCAGGACGGACGGGGTACGGTGACCGGCAATCCCATCACCCCCGCCGAATCCCTGCTCCGAACCGTCTGCCAGCGAGTGGAGGAATGCACGAGCCTCCCCTACGAAACATGCCAGCAGCGAGTGCGGGTAACCGAAGGGATCGAAAAAGCCCTGGGAGTGGGCACCCGCTTCGGGACCTACCAAGGATTCATCGACGCCAATCGGCGCGGACGAATCGTGGCCGAGCGCGCGGCCTTCTCCGCTTGTACGACGGACATCCTCGCTTTGGGCTGCCACTTTATTTCGGATACTTTGCTGATACCCCCCGGAGAAGAAATCGATCCCGTCGAAATCGGGGATGTAACCCCCTTGACTCAACCCGTCGCCGGAGAGTCCTTCTCCTTGCCCGCGATCCTTCCTTTGCCCGCCATCGTCCACCTCTACCCGACGGCGTCGGAAAGCTGTGGAGGATCGTTCTCGCTGGTCTTGAATTGAGCTTGTCGCACGCCTCGGCCAGGCATAGAATCTGCCCATGTCAGACGATCAGATGAAAGACGAGTTAGAGAGACTTCGCGCCGAAAATGCCGCTCTGAAGAAAACCTCTTCGCGCGGTCTCAGCATGAAGGTGAGCGAAAAAGGGGCCTTGTCGATTTATGGCATGGGTCGCTTTCCCGTAACTCTTTATAAAGAGCAGTGGAATAAGCTCCTCGATATGGCCGACGATATTCGCGCCTTTATTAAGGCGAACGACGCTTCGCTTAAGACCAAGCAATAAACCGCTATTTCTTGCGCGCCGGACAGAAACCGGGACGTGGCCCAATCTTCGGGAACTGCCGGCACACCTCCGGCCGCCGATCGTATACCGTGCATAGCCGGTCTTTATCCAGGTAGATACAATCGCGGCCGGCGACTTGCGCAAGGGTAAAGATCCCCGTGCGGGGATTGTAGCCCTGAAGGACCTTCTCTTTCGTCAGGCGTTTTGCGAGCGCCTTCGGCGAAACCCCGACTTCTCCCTCATCCGTCAACCCGAGTCGAATCAGATCGTGGGCACTCACCTCCACCGGTAAGGTGCAACACCCACCCCAACAGCCCTCGCACATCCCTTTTTGGTACTTCCGCCAGGTGCTTGGCCGCTGGGCATCCGCCGAAGCGGAGCTCACCCGTAGATTTGATGTGCGGCTAGTCATGATCTAGCTTAATACCCGACAAATCTTTGGACCTAAAGCCTAATTTACCTTATAAGTGGAGTCATAACGTAAAGGAGAACCCCTATGGACTTCGCACTCTTAACGCAAGACGGACTCTTGTTCCTCTTTCGCTGGCTGCATTTTTTCTTCGGCATTACTTGGATCGGCCTCCTTTACTACTTCAACTTTGTTCAGGGCGCGTTCTTTAACGAAACTGACGCCGCGACCAAATCAAACGCGATCCAGAAACTCGTCCCGCGCGCCTTGTGGTGGTTTCGGTGGGCAGCGATGTTCACCTTCCTCACTGGCTGGGCTTACCTGGGGATGAAAGGCCACGGCGGCGCAGAAATATTCGCTACCTCCTGGGGCGTTGCCATCCTATTGGGCGCTACCCTAGGTAGCCTCATGTGGGCGAACGTTTGGTTCATCATCTGGCCAAACCAGAAAATCGTCATCGCCTCCGCCACCCAGGCCGCCGCGGGCAAAGCCGCCCTGCCGGAAGCCGCCGCCGCCGGCGCCCGAGCGATGGTTGCCTCGCGGACCAACACCCTGTTTTCGATTCCGATGCTGTTCTGCATGGGCGCAGCCAGCCACTTGAACATGAACGTGAGCGCCGACTCGAACTTCGGCCTGCTTGCCGGCGTCTTGGCCGTCATCGTGGGGTTAATTCAGCTCAACGCGATCAAGGGCAAGCTTGGGCCGATGGCCACCGTGAAGGGCGTGATCCACATGGGATTTCTGCTCGCCATCGTGCTTTACGTCACGATGGAAGTGATCCTGTAATTTTCGGCGGTACGCGTGACAAAGAGGCCTTCGATCGGCCGGAAGCAGAGCGTCTGGGCGGGCGTATGGGTGCTCCTGCCTAGTTTCGCGCTGACCTTAGGGATCGGCCTCACGGGCTGCCGAAAAGAGGCGGCGACGCTGACCCCAGAGGAAACCCAGGCCAAGCTCGTTTCACGTGGCAAAGCCATTTACCAAACGAGCTGCATTGCTTGCCATAATCCCGACCCCCGCAAAGGCGGAACTTTGGGACCGGAGATCGCCGGCTCCTCCGAGGCACTTATCGAAGCCCGCGTGATGCGCGCCGAGTACCCGCAAGGGTACACGCCCAAGCGTACGACGAAGTCGATGGTGGCCATGCCGCAACTCAAGGGAGAGATTCAGGCGCTGACCGCTTACCTGAACTCGACGATGCCATGACCGTCCAGCGGAACGCTTCCGACATTGCTCGCATCTTCGAGAGCCAACGCGCGCACCATCCCACGGTCAAGGCCAGCCCGATCGGTCACCGACGCGAGCGGCTCGAAAAGCTGCGCGCCGCGATTCAGCGGCGGGCTCCGGAAATCCGTGAAGCCATTTACCGCGACTTCCGAAAACCCGCGGTCGAAGTTGATTCGACCGAGATCTATACGACCCTCGCCGAGATCGACCACACGCTCCGCCACCTGCGCACGTGGACCCGGCCCCACCGGGTACCCAACTCGCTCGCCCTGTGGGGATCGCGCAGCGAAATCCGTTACGAGCCCAAAGGCGTGGTCCTGATTATCTCGCCTTGGAACTATCCGTTTTATTTGATGATGACACCGCTCATCTCCGCGATCGCGGCCGGCAACTGCTGTATACTTAAGCCTTCCGAGCTTACGGCGCATACGAGCCGCTTTTTAGCGAGCTTGATCGAAGAGGTGTTCGAAGAACGCGAGGTCGCGCTCTTCGAGGGGGATGCTGCCATTTCTCAGCATCTGCTTGAGCTTCCGTTTGATCATATCTTTTTCACCGGCAGCACACGGGTTGGCAAGCTCGTCATGCAGGCCGCAGCCAAGCACCTGACTCCCGTCACCCTCGAGCTGGGGGGAAAGTCACCGGCCATCGTCGACGAATCGGCGGATCTCCGCCTGACCTGCGAACGCATCGCCTGGGGCAAGTTCGTCAACGCGGGCCAAACGTGCGTGGCGCCCGACTACGTCCTGCTTCCTGAATCACGCACCCAGGAGTTTCTGGCCGAGATCCAGAACGTGATTGCGCGATTTTACGGCTCGGATGAAGCGGCCCGCGAGAAGTCGCCCGATTTTTGCCGACCCGTAAACGACGCCCACTTCTCCCGCCTGCGGAAACTTACCGAAGACAGCCTCACGGCGGGCGCTCGCGCGGTTACGGGCGGAGTATTTCGGCCGGAAACCCGCTATATCGCCCCGACCGTACTCTTTCCGGCGCAGTGGGATCATCCGATCATGCGCGAGGAAATTTTCGGGCCGGTCCTGCCCGTACTCACCTACCGGACGCTCGAGGAAGCCTGCGCCCGCGTCCGAGCCGGAGACAAACCCCTGTCGCTTTACGTTTACGCAAGCGACCGCGCTCGGATTGAACAGGTGCTGGCCCAGACCTCGGCCGGAGGCACCGTGATCAATAGCGCGCTCGTTCACCTTTCCAACGCCCATCTCCCATTTGGCGGCGTCGGTGCGAGCGGCATCGGCAGCTGCCACGGGTTTTTCGGGTTCAAGGCCTTCTCCCACGAACGGGCCGTACTATTCGCGCGGCGCTTCAGTATCTCGAATTTCCTGCTTCCCCCTTACGGCCCTAAGGTGAAGCGCTTAGTCTCGCTATTTCTCTCTATTCGCCTGCCTTTTTAGGCGCTTGGCTTCTATCCCGGGTTGCGGCAACCCCGCATTTATGATTACACTCGGGGCACCCATGCCAGAGATGAAAATCACCGTCGTCATGCCGGCCTACAACGTCGAGAAGACCCTGGAGCAGACCTACCGGGCCCTGCCCGCGGCCCTCCAGAAAAACGTCATCCTCGGCAACAACGTCAGCCAGGACCGCACGGCGGAAATCGCTCAAAATCTCGGTATCCAGGTCATCACCCACGACCGTAACTACGGATACGGCGGAAATCTCAAGCGGCTCTATGCCGAAGCCGTGCGCCAGGGCGCCGACGTGGTGGTCGAAGTCCATCCCGATTACCAGTACGAACCTTCCGTAGCGGACCTGCTGGCCGAATACATCGTGCGCGGACACTTCGACGTGATCCAAGCCAACCGCATCCGCTCCCGCGCCGAATCGCTCGCCGGCGGCATGCCCCTTTACCGCTACCTCGGAAATCGCATCCTTACTATGTTCGAGAACGTCTGGTTCGGCGTGAACTTCGGCGAATGGCATAGCGGCATGCGGGCGTACAGCCGCAAAGTTTTGCAGACGCTGCCGCTCGACACCTATCCCGACACCCACGCGTTCGCGAGCGACATCATGATGGATTGCGTGATGGAAGGCTTCCGCATCGGCGAAGTTCCGATGCCCGTCCGCTACGAGGACCAAAGCTCTTCCGTGAACGTGCCCGGCCTATTCGGCTATGCCCTCCGCACGGTCTGGGCCGCGTTCAAACGACCGCCGTGGAAGAAAAAGCGCTACCACTCCGCGGCTCCCCGGGCGCTGCCGAGTGCCGTCGCCAAGTAAGTCCGGGCGCGGGCTCCGGACCGCCCTCACCCTCGCGGTCCTGGGAGTCGCCGTCTATTTCGCCCATCGGGAAATCCATGCCGCCGCCCCTGCCATCCTAAACTCCGATCTCGCGGTAGCTCCGCTCACTTCTGACCTGATCCGCCAAGGCCACTGGACGTTTTTCCAACTCGAGGACACTTACGGGGGCAACTTCCTTACTTGGATCCGTACCGCCTGGGTCGTGTTTTCGATGCGCGCCCTGGGCACTTCGGCGATCGACGCCCATTTCTCATTCAACTACTTTTGGCTGCCGTGGACTTTCGCGGCGCTGGCGTTCGCATTGGGCAGCGCTTACTTCTCGTTTGCGACGGCGGCCATCCTGGGCTTAGCCGGCGCGGTGGGTTTGAATTTTTTCTATACCTTGTACGGCGTTGACTTCCACGTCTTCGCTATTTTCTTCGGTTTCCTCGTGCTGACGGTGGCCGGACGCTACCCCGCCTACCGTGATCCTTGGCGAAACCTAAACCTACCGACGCTTTTCGGCGCGGGCGTAGTCGCGGGTTTCGCCCATTACACGAGTCGCATGGCCGATATTTTCCTCGCGGCTCTATTCGTTCCCTGGCGCGACCTCGGACACGCCTTGTGCGCGAAATTCGGCGCCCGCACCCGGGCCGACCGCGCCGTACTCGGATTGGGCCTGGCGTTTGTCGCCCTCTATGCTTACCTGCAGACCTTTGGCCAAACCGTGGGCACCTGGAACGGGCGGCCGGTTAAGATCTGGGCAACGCCAAACCTCCACAACGCAGCTCTTTGCTTCGCTTGGGTATGGGTAAAGAATAATCCGAGCCTCAGAAGCCGACGCAACCTCGTCCGCGGGGGAGTTTTCTTGCTCGGACTGGCGATTGGCTTCATGCCCGAACTCATTTCCATGTGGATGCGCGGGCATGGCGCCCGTTCCGTCCCCGACGCTGATTTTCACGGCATGCTGATGGGGATCGGCCAGATCCCCGGGGCGCTGCGCGCGATATTCACCGGAGGGCCGGAATCATCTCCCGGATTTTACGCTAGCTGGTTGCTCCTGACTGGGCTCACGATATTCGGCATCCGCCATTCGCGCTATCGCGTGGCCGTAGCGGCGCTAGCGGTCGCAATGCTCGCATTTATTTTGAAACGGCCTTACGCGGACGCACCCCCACGCTACCTCGTAGCGGTCGTCCCACCCCTTTGGCTAGGCTTGGGCGCTGCGATCGAAGGCGCCACTAAAAATAAGGTCGTTCGTTCCTTCGGATTGGCCCTAGTCGCGGTCTTGCTCTTGTTCCATCTGGGCGACCAGCTATCTACGCGCCGGGACTGGGCTGCCTCCCTGCTGGCTTCCGGCGGGGTCGCAAGAGACGATAGCATCACCGCCGAATTTCGCCGCCTGGGCGTACCCGTAGTGCTGACCGAAAATTTTTGGGAGGCGAATCGCCGCACCTTGCTTTCGAATTGGGCCCCTCCGTTTGTTTCCGACGAAACGACATCAGCTCAGCCCTATACGGCGCTCGCCCAAGTGGACCAAGCCCGACGGGTGGGAATTCTCCTCTCCGCCAAAGCAGACCCTTCCGCGAACGGAAATGGTGATGACGAAATCGAAGTCATGGGTCGTCGCTTCAAACGCATCCACTCGTCCCGGGTGGGAGACTACCGTCTCCACGTGGGCGAACGAATTCCCTAGCCCGACTCAGATTTCCAAGTCGATATAAGACGTGTTTACATCCTTAGCCTTGGTGGTAGTCACCTTTACGTCGATATAGTCGCGCGGATCGGAGCCCGTCGGGGGCTTCTTCTTCTTCACTTTGACGACCTTAAGCGTGCAAAAACGCTCCCAGTAGTCCTCACGGGCTTTACAGCAATCTCGCTTCGCCTGCGGCGTTGGCTGGGAGTTGCAGCTCATGTCGCGGAAATTTCCGTTCTGGGTGCTGCGGAGATGCCGGGTAATGATATCCGCTCGCATCGTATTCGACGGGACCGTGCCGTTCACCTTCCGATTGAGGATAAGATCCGTCTTTCCCGCGGTCGTGGGGTTTCCCGTACCAAAGTTCCAGTAGAATTCGGTGCGCCCCTTACCGTCCGAGTAGTCGTGGGTGGCTCCCGTCTGCTCGAAGATGGTCGCAAAACTCCGCCAATTCGTGCCGTCCACCGTCGTCCCGGGGTCCGGCACCGCCACCTCCTGGTTCACGTCCTCAGCCAGCTGGTCGACATCCATGGGCAATTCCGCGAGGTCGTTAAAATAGTAGGTTTTGGTGGTAGAACTGGAGGCATTTAGTGGAGCCGGCGTCACCTTGCCCGCCTTGAGAAATGGGCAGCTGGATTTTTTGATCCTCACCCGACACCCCTCCGCGGCCTCCGTACCGGAAACGAAAATTGACTTGCAAGCGAGCTGTTTGCCGTTATTAGCCGTCCAATACCAGTGCTGCTTCTGGTCGTTATAGTCGCACTTGGCGTAGGCCTGCTGGGAATTGTGATGTTGGCACCGTTTATTGCCACGCGAGCTCGTTTGGCAATAGCGGATGTTATACCGGATGTATTGCTGGACGATGCTATCTGCGCTGCAATCGTTGTAGTCCCCCCCATTTTCCAGACAGGTGGCGACGTTATCGGCACGCGCCAGCGGCGCGCCCAGGATGGTTACGACCAACGCCCATTGGCTCCAGTAACGAAGATTCAAAGACTTCATTCGCAACCTCCCTTGCAAAGTTTGATGAAGGCCGTGCTCGTCTCGGCCTCTTCTCCATCAGAGCACCGCCACTCGAGCGCGGCATCGGTCTCGTTTGCCACCACGTTCCCATCGGCGTCCACGAACTCACCGTCGGTATTCATCCGGCGTTCCACCACGATCGACTGGCCGGCCACGCAGGCGGGATTCGGCAGGCAAACTGGTTCAAACGTATTCGCCGCGTAACCCGTGAGCACGCTGCCCACCGGGCATTGGGTGACGAGTGGGTTCATTCCTCCGCCCCCGCAATTGGTGCAAAAGCAGGTTTCCGGCCGGCGATCGGCGCCCAGCCTGACCCGGATCGTGAAGTCTTTCTGAGGTAAATGGATAGAGCCCATCCCGGGTCCATTGCGATCAGCGACGAGCTGGAGCTGCAGATCATAAAAATTTGGCGAGCTACTCAGGGGCTGAAGGCCCGTGTAGCGAAAGCTCTGCACGAGAAACAGGCGATCTAAAGTCGCCCCCTCCTGCAGGATGGGATCTGGATGAAAGATATTCGCCGCGAGCGGCGGAATACGCCGGCGGAGTACTCTCGGCGTGGTCGTCAGCGACTCCATAAATGCGGCATCCGCTACCGGATCGTTCGGAAATGGCACCGTAGGATCCGGCAAAACCGATTCACAGTGCTCGGGCATGGCGAGGTAGCTGCGATACCGATCCACTTCCTGGCGATAGCTAGCGGCCTGGGCAAGCCCGCGTTCACCCACTCGCTGCTGATGCATAAACTGGGTGAAGGCCGTCACCCCGATGATCAAAACCGCTAGCGCAAGCAAGCCTTCCACCAAGCTGAAGCCCGAAGCCGAGCCCTGCTTTCCCATAAACATCGAGAAGTCCCCCAATAATGATTCCCCTAAATGGACTTCTCTAGAGTATGATGCTTTGCGTCATTTTGCAATACAATACTCAAAGTAATGTAAACAAATAAGTCTACAGATAATTAAAAATATATTTAATATCAATATATTATATTAAATATAAACTATTTAAATTTATAAAATAAGAATAAATACTGTGAACACTACTCACCCAGGTAGGCCTTACGAACTTCGTCGGAAGCCAACAGCTCCGACGCCGGGCCTTGCAGCGCAGCCTTGCCCGTTTCAAGCACGATGCCTCGATGGGCTATGTGCAAAGCCTGGAGCGCGTTCTGCTCCACGAGCAATACCGTTTTTCCTTCGGAGTTGATCTGGCGAATAATCGAAAAGATTTTTTCGATAATCTGCGGCGCCAACCCCAAACTGGGTTCGTCCAGCAAAAGCAAATCGGGATGCCCCATGAGCGCGCGTCCGATGGCGAGCATCTGCTGCTCGCCTCCCGAGAGAGTGCCCGCGTTCTGCCGACGACGCTCCTTCAGGCGCGGAAACAAAGTGAACACATGATCCAGGTCCTTCGCGAAAGTCGCGCGATCGGGCGCTGTCCAAGCGCCCAAATCCAGATTCTCCTCGACGCTGAGATTCAAGAAAATTCCGCGCCCCTCGGGGGCCTGGCAGATGCGTTCGCGCACGATCTCGTGCGCCTTCA
Source organism: Bacteriovoracia bacterium (assembly GCA_050251055.1). Lineage (GTDB taxonomy): Bacteria > Bdellovibrionota > UBA1018 > UBA1018 > JBFWNL01 > JBFWNL01. The sequence goes on along the minus strand of JBFWNL010000005.1, from coordinate 45,880 downwards.
TATTGGAAATTAGCTTGCCGCGATAGGTGATGGTACCCGCGGAAGGCTTCACCAGCCCACTGATCGCGCGCAGAACGGTGGATTTGCCCGCGCCATTGCACCCAATCAATGTCACGATCTGGCCCTGCTTCACCTCGAAGGAAATATCCTTGATGGCGTGAACCGCCCCGTAATGCACGTTCAAGTTTTCGAGCTTCAGGATGGTCTCGCCCTCGACGGCGGGTTTAGCGGCCATTCGCCCCCCCTCCGGCCCCGGCCGTACTCGCGCCGGTACCCAAGTAAGCTTCGATCACGTGCGGGTCGCGCTGAATTTCCGCCGGCGTGCCTTCGGCAATCTTCACGCCGTAGTCCAAGACGGCAATGCGTTCGCAGATTCCCATCACGAGCTTCATGTCGTGCTCGATCAGAAAAACCGTCACCGCCCACTTCTTGCGGATCAGCTGGATGGCGTCCATGAGCGATTTCGTTTCCTGCGGATTAAGTCCGGCCGCCGGCTCGTCTAGGAGCAGGATCTTGGCGCCGGTGGCGAGCGCGCGCGCGATCTCAAGTCGCCGCTGATTGCCGTACGGAAGGCTACCCGCCTGCTCGTGCTGGTACTGACTCATGCCCATCACTTCCAGAAGGGCCTGCGCCCGCGCACGCTTCTCCGCTTCGCTTTGCATCACCTTACGGGTCCGCAAAAGGGAAGAAATCAGGCCGTAACGAGGCAGCTTCGGGTCATTATCCATGGCCACGAGCAAGTTCTCGAGCACCGTGAGATCTTTGAATAAACGTATATTCTGAAACGTGCGCGCCAAACCCTTCCGCGTGATTTGGTGGCACTTATAGCCAACCAGCTCCTCGCCGTAGGTGGAGACTTTACCTTCGGTTGGTGCATAGACCCCGGTAAGCATATTGAAGACGGTCGTTTTGCCCGCGCCGTTCGGTCCGATGAGGCCGAAGATCGCGCCCTGGGGAACCTGCAAGTTCAAATTCGATACGGCCTTCAGTCCCCCAAACTGGATACTGAGGCCCTCGGTCTTCAGCGCGATCGTGCTCACGAGCGAGCCTCGCTTTCCCCGCCCAGACGGCGACGCCAGGACTTAGGCAGGAAACTCGTGAACTCGCGCGTGCCGAAAAGCCCGTTCGGGCGCGTGAGCATGAGGATAATTAGGATCAATGAGTAAATCACCATGCGGTAATCCACTTTCGTCAGCTCCTGCAACGGCCGCAAGGCTTCGCGAATTCCCGTCAGGAAAAGCGCGGCCACGATGGATCCGGTGATGCTGCCCATGCCGCCCAGCACGACCATGATGATGATCTCGAAGCTCTTATTAAAATCGAAACTCGCGGGCGTAAGGTAGCGCAGGTAGTGCGCAAACAGTCCGCCGCCCACCCCGGCGAAGAAAGCGCCAATGACGAACGCGCGCACCTTGGCGCCGGTGGTGTCCACCCCCATGGCTTCGGCCGCGATCTCATCCTCGCGCACGGAAAGCAACGCGCGCCCGTGCGATGAGTTCACCAGCCGCCAAACCGCGAACACCGCGACCACGACCCACGTGTAAACCCAGCCGAACGTCGAGAGTTCGGGAATTCCGGGTAACCCGCGCGCCGCGCCCACCGCGTCCATGTTCAAAAGGACCACGCGGATAATTTCGCCAAACCCCAAAGTCACGATCGCCAGGTAATCGCCACGCAACCGCAGCGAGGGCAAGCCCACCAAGTATCCGACCGCCCCCGAAACGAGCCCCCCGGCGATCAGCGCCACGACGAAAATCGCCGCCGCCACGACCGGGTTCGCTAGCAGAGCGGGTTGCGCGGTCTGTAGCTCCGTCGTCATGTACGCCGAAACATAGGCCCCCACGGCCATGAAGCCCGCGTGTCCCATGGAAAACTGCCCCGTAAAACCATTGACCAGGTTGAGGCTCACGGCGAGCACGATGTTCACGCCCGCGTACATAATGATGGTGAAGATATAAGGATTGATGAAGGGTGCGACCGCGAAGTTCAGCACCCACACGGCCGCAAGCAGCGCGAGCCAAGTCCAAAGCGTCTGTAAACCGTGAGGCATCCCGCCCGTCCGCGCCGTCTGCCCCTTCATGACGCTCACACCTTCTCCCGGCGCGAAACGCCGAATAGGCCAGCCGGCTTAAAGAGCAAGATTAGGATCAAAATCACGAACGCCAAGGCGTCCCGGTAGGTAGGGGCCCAGTAGCCGACGACAAACTCCTCGGCCAGTCCCAAGGTGATTGCTCCAACCAGGGCGCCGGTGACATTGCCAATGCCACCCAATACGGCGGCCACGAAGGCCTTCAGGCCCGGCATCACGCCCATGAGCGGCTCAATCTTCGGGTAAACCATCCCCACCAGCACGCCCGCGGCGCCCGCCAGGGACGAGCCCAACATAAACGTATAAGAAATCACCCGATCCGTGGGAATCCCCATCAGGCGCGCCAGATCGTGGTTGAAACTCACCGCGCGCATCGCCCGTCCCACGCGCGTCTTGAAGATGATGAATTGCAAAATCGCCATCAGCACGAGCGAGATCAGCAGCACCGTGACGTGCAGCGGATTAATGTTCAGCTCGCTCGCCGCCATCACGCTGCCGTCAGCCTGGGTCACGGTTTCACCAAAGTGAAATACCCAGTTGCCGCCTTCGGGCGTATAGATCTGGGGAAAAAACTTCGGATCGGACCCGAAGAGAAGCTGCCCGGAAAACTCCAAAAAGAGCGAGACTCCGACCGCGGTGATCAACACGTTAATCCGGGGCGACTTCCGTAACGGCCGGTAAGCAAATCGCTCGATCGTGAAGCCAATGATCGCGCAGCCCACCATCGCGCAAGCGATGACCGCCAAAAAAGCCGGAAAAGACGACACCTGCCCGAGCCCCATCCAACGCGAGATATAGAAGCCGATAAACGCACCCAGCATGTAGACATCGCTATGGGCGAAGTTAATCAGCTGCAAGATGCCGAAGACCATGGTGTAGCCCAGCGCGATGAGCGCATAGATGCTCCCCAAGGACAAACCGTTGATGACGTGCTGGACGAACTCGACCAAGACCGCTCCGGACTAGGGGTTCACGGTCGTTTGATATTTATATCCGCCGTCCACAACCTTCAGCACCACCGCCGACTTCACGGCGTCGCGCTTGGCGTTCATCGTGATCTTGCCCGTGACGCCGGCAAAGTCTTTCGTCGCCGCCATGGCATCGCGGATGGCTTTCTTATCGAGCGATGGCGCGCGGCGCATGGCGTCCGCCATGAACATCGCAGCGTCGTAACCCATGGCCGAAAGTCCATCCGGTACCATTCCCTTGGCGGTTTTAAATTTCGTGATGAAGCCTTGCACGGCCGGCGATTGATCTTCCGACGAATAGTGGTTCGAGAAATAGGCGCCTTCAATCGCCTTTCCGCCAATCTCCGTCAGCTTCGGAGAGTCCCAGCCGTCCCCACCCAGGAGCGGCGCCTTGATGCCCAGCTCTTTCGCTTGGCGGGCGATGAGACCCACTTCGGTGTAGTAACCCGGCACGAAGATCGCGTCCGGCTGCTTTGGCTTGATCGAGGTGAGCTGCGATTTGAAATCGATGTCGCCGGCGCTGTAGCTTTGATCCATCACGACCGTGCCGCCCGCCTTCTTGAAGGTTTCGGCGAAGAAGTCCGCCAAACCCACGCTGTAATCGTTCTTCACGTCGCGCAAAATCGCCACCTTCTTGGCCTTGAGCGTGTTGAGCGCGAAGTTCGCCATCACCGTGCCCTGGAATGGATCGATGAAGCACACGCGAAAGATGTAGTCGCCCATCTCGGTGACCTTCGGGTTGGTCGAGGACGGCGTCACCATCGGCACGCCGTTGGCCTGGGCGATCGGCGCCATCGCCAGCGAGCGCGAGCTCGCCACTTCTCCCAGCAGCACCGTGATGCCGTTTTGGGTGATCAGCCGAGTAGCCGCCGTAGCGGCTTCTTCCGGCTTGCCCTGATCGTCGAGCGTGATGAGTTCAAGCTTCTTGCCCTTGATGCCACCCGCGGCGTTGATTTCGTCGATAGCGAATTGGATCCCGTCGTGCGTGGAGGAACCGAACGTCGCTTCAGAGCCCGTCATGGAGCCGATCTCGCCGATCTTAATCGTGTCGCCAGCGGCATCGGCGGGCGCACCCGCTTGTCCACCGGTTGGAGCCGATTCTTTCTTTGTGCAAGCTACGGCGAAAACGAAGAGAGCGGCCATTCCCAGGCTAGCCACCGAACGTAGATTCGAACGCATTACGAAATCCTCCCTAACATTATAAATTTGCTCAAAAACTGGCACAGCATGATACCAGGTGTCAAGCGGCAAGGCGGGAGGGGCTAGTAAAGTGCGCGGCAGCGGACATCGTAAGTGGATTCGTCGCCACGGAGTTCGTAAGCGAATTTCGTAGAGATCCAGGGACCCCGGCGCTTCCATCGGGCCTGCCGGGCCGGACGAACGACGTCCTTCAGTTCAAACTCAAGCAGCCCGCTCTCGTCGCAGTTAAACCAGGACATCACCAGTTTTCCGTCGCGTAAGGTCGCGCCCCAAGTATCGTCGCCTCGACCTTTGGAGGAAATCGCGTCCGCGTCAGTTGCCAGATCCGTGCGCTCGACTCGGTACTTCTGCAGCCGGGTTTTCAGATTTTGGGCATCCGGAGCCGTCGAAGAAGGGATCCCTTCGCAACGAAACTTCCGAGGAAGCGCCACCGTTTCCGCCTGGGCGAGTCCCGCAGTCATGACCATGAGACCCACCACCCATCCAACTAACGCATTATTCTTCATGCCCGGCAGATAACGCAAAGCACTAACAACGGCAACCCACCCCCATCAAACAGTGCTTACAACTGTACTCGATTTGATGTAGCGCCCCTTTCCTCCGATAAGAAAACAGAGTGCGTGCCTATTTTCTGATTATTTTGATCAACTTCTTTCTTTCGATCGGGGCTTGGGCTCAGTCTACGACCCCTTGCTACATCGACGCCTTTGAGCGCGGCATGCGCGCCTCCGGGAGAATGGGGGAAAGCGCATCGGTGGAAATCGAACTGGGGATGAACCCCAAGATCATGGCCCTACTGACGTCCGATGACGGCACGGTCGCGCCCCTCCTCGAAGACCTGGCCTTGCCGGCTTGGCTCGCCAAGAAGCACCCCGGAAAGTCCGCGGCCGAGATTCCCTGGGATTCGTTGGATTTTCCCGAAAAGTTAGAAATCATGATCTACGTCGGAAAGGAAAAGCCGGAGCGTTTTAGAAAAGTGCACGGCATGCGCATCCGCGAAGTCGTCGAGCTGACGTTTACCCAACCCACCTCGTTCCTAGGCAAGACCTACCCCCCGGGAACCTATGACTTCGGCACTTCCTCTTTCCTGGGTCAAGTCGACTATCGAAGTCCCGACGACGCGATTCGTTTCACCGGCGTCGAGATTCACTTCCGTGAAACCGCGACTCCGGGTCAGGCCAGCCAAGACGCGAACACCTTTCTTAAGGCGCTTGAACTGGAACCCCGCCCCCAGCATGTGCACATGGTCGCTCCCCGCGCCCTGAGTTCCGATCCCGCGAGAAAAACCATCCAAGTCGCCCAGGTAACGGATTTTTACCGCCGCGCAAATCTCGCGACGGACATGCTGAGCATCGTGGAGAATCGCAAGTCGCTTGACGGCGTTTGGGGAGACCCCAACTTCTACCAAAGCCTGGAAAGAGCCGACCTTTCCACACTGGTGCGCGACTTCTTTGAAAAAGCGGGGCAACCCAACGGCGCGATCACAGAAAAACGTGCGCAGGTCGGAATCCGCTGGGGAAACCGATTTTATGATGAGCCCGGGCTCTGGGGGATCGAGTACCGAGCCGTGCCGACGAACGCCGACCCTAAAAGAATGGCGGAAATTCTCGACGGCATTCATGGCAGCATGAAGGACCCGGCCTTCGGCTTGCCCGAGCCCACGATCGAAACGTGGTTGCGAAACCAGCCCGGCTGGGACGCCAACCCTCTGCTCGCCCCGCAAATGGTGGAATTCGCCGTTTCAGAAAGCCACTTCAATCACCGGGGCATCGCTTTGGTCGATCTAGCGAAATCGTCCCCTCCCAAAATCCGCGACCTGGCTCAAACCGTCACCCACGAATGGGCACGCAAGCTCGCGGCCGGCGGAACCGACATGGCGAAAACCCATCCCGAAGTGCGAATGTTGCTCTTTGATTGGTCGAAGGATCCCCTCGTCGCCTCCGTACCGGGACTCGCCCAAAAAATCGAAGAGCGCCAGCTCTACGCGCTTCGCAAACTTTCCCGGAACACCACGCAAAACGGAGCTGATGTCGTCAATACGGTACGCCAGTTCCTAGTCGATTCCGAATTGTATGAACGAACCCTGAAGTCCGTCGGCATCCCGCCCAAGCCCTAAATTCAAAACTAATGCGCCGCATTAAAGTTAATACCCGAGACTCAATTTCAACCATTGAGGCCTCTATAACCCTGTGTTAAGGCCTAGGGCATCACTACAACTAGAGGACAAAGGTAAAGACTATGAAGAAATGGACTCAGCTCGTCTCCTGGTGCGCCCTTCTGATGGCGCCCGCGGCATTTGGCAGCGAAGCGGATCTGCACATCCCCGAACTCGGGGTCATGTTCAATGTTTTCGGCAGCGAAGTCTCCGGCAACACGCTCTTGTTCTGGGGCATGGTGCTTTCGATCTTGGGTATGGGCTTCGGCTTGATCGAATTCATGCGCATTAAGAAATTGCCTGCACATAAGTCGATGCTCGACATCTCGGCATTGATTTACGAAACCTGCAAAACCTACTTGTTCCAACAAGGGAAATTGCTCGCCGTCCTCGAAATCTTCATCGGCGCCTGTATCTTCTACTACTTCTACTTCCTGCTTCACATGGAGATGGGTCCAGTGATGATGATCCTGGCCTGGTCCATCCTGGGGATCTTGGGCTCGGTGGCGGTCGCCTGGTTCGGCATCCGCATCAACACCTACGCCAATTCCCGCACGGCGTTCGCATCGCTCAAGGGCATGCCGTACCCCGTAATGGAAACCCCGCTCCGCGCGGGCATGTCCATCGGCGTGCTGCTCATCTGCGTCGAGCTCGTGATGATGATTTTCATCCTCCTCTACATGCCAAAAGAACACGCCGGTAAGTGCTTCATCGGCTTCGCCATCGGCGAATCTTTGGGTGCTTCGGCGCTCCGGATCTGCGGCGGTATCTTCACGAAGATCGCGGACATCGGTTCCGACCTCATGAAGATCGTTTTCAACATTAAAGAAGACGACGCCCGTAACCCCGGCGTGATCGCCGACTGTACCGGCGACAACGCCGGCGATAGCGTGGGCCCGACGGCCGATGGTTTCGAAACCTACGGCGTGACCGGCGTGGCGCTCATCAGCTTCATCGCGCTGGCGGTCGGCATGACCATGGGGCCCGACGGTGCCCTCACCGCCGGTGCAAACGCTCCGGATCTCCAGGCTCGCTTGATCATCTGGATCTTCATGATGCGCGTGTTGATGATCTTCACGTCCATCGGCTCCTACATGATCACGAACGTGATCTCGAAGGCCATGTTCGGCAACGCGAAGGAATTCGACTTCGAAAAGCCGCTCACTTGGCTCGTCTGGATCACCTCGGCCGTCTCGATCGTCGTTACCTACGTGGTCAGCGATATCCTGATCAGCGACCTGCCGAACGGCCTCTGGTGGAAACTCTCCACGATCATCAGCTGCGGAACCATTGCCGCCGCGATCATCCCGGAATTCACCAAGGTGTTCACCTCGGCGCACTCCAAGCACGTTAAGGAAGTGGTGGCTTCGGCCCGCCAAGGCGGCGCAAGCCTTGCCATCCTTTCGGGTTTGGTGGCCGGTAACTTCTCCGCCTTCTGGAAGGGCATGGTTATCGTCGCGTTGATGTTGGTCGCTTACCTGACCTCCGCGATGGGCTTGGGCGAATTCATGGTCTACCCGGCCGTGTTCGCGTTCGGCCTGGTGGCGTTCGGCTTCCTGGGCATGGGCCCGGTGACGATCGCCGTCGACAGCTACGGTCCCGTGACCGACAACGCGCAAAGCGTGTTCGAGCTCTCGCAAATCGAGAACCTCCCGAACATCGCCGGCGACGTGCAAAAGGAATTCGGTTTCAAGCCGGATTTCCACCAAGGCAAACACTTGCTCGAGTCCAACGACTCGGCCGGTAATACCTTCAAGGCGACCGCGAAGCCCGTGCTCATTGGCACGGCCGTGATCGGCGCGACCACCATGATCTTCTCGATCATCTTGCTCTTGAACCTGAAGCTCGACCTGCTCGATCCGAAGGTTCTCCTGGGCTTGATCTCGGGCGGCGCGGTGATCTTCTGGTTCTCGGGCGCGTCCATCCAGGCCGTGACCACGGGCGCCTACCGCGCGGTGGAATACATCAAGGCGAACATCAAGCTCGACTCGGCGAAAGCCGCGTCCGTTGAGAGCTCGAAGGAAGTCGTGAAGATCTGCACGCAATACGCCCAGGCCGGGATGATCAACATCTTCGGCGTGATCTTCGCGTTGACCTTGGCCTTCGCCTGTTTCGACGCCACGTTCTTCGCCAGCTACCTGATCTCGATCGCCGTGTTCGGCTTGTTCCAAGCCATGTTCATGGCGAACGCGGGCGGCGCTTGGGATAACGCCAAGAAAGTCGTCGAAGTCGACCTCAAGGAAAAAGGCACCGAGCTCCACGCCGCGACCGTCGTGGGCGACACCGTCGGCGATCCGTTCAAGGATACGTCGTCCGTCGCGCTCAACCCCATCATCAAGTTCACGACGTTGTTCGGGCTCTTGGCGGTGGAAATCGCGGTCAGCGCGAAGGAACAAGCCTTCTACATCGGCGTCGTGCTGATGATCGTGGCTCTGTTCTTCGTCTGGCGCTCGTTCTACGGAATGCGCACCAGCAAGTAAGCGCTCGGTAATACTCGTTAAACAAAAGGGGCAGGATCGAAAGGTCCTGCCCCTTTTTTTCTCATCTCGTACCGTCAATCCACTGACCCGCCCCTCGGGGCGGGTAAATACGGCACCCGCGCCGCCGATACGTATATAGATGAGATTCGCCTTTCTTTACCTAGGCCTCGGGCTTAGCCACGCCTTGCTCTGGACTCCGCCTGCCTGGTCGGACGACGTGGTCGCGGTTCAGCCCCTCGGTTCGCGGTCGCCGAAAGGAATCTGCCAGATTCTTTCCAAGCATCCCATTACCGGCCAGACGCTCTACGGCAGCGGCGCCCTTCTCGGCGACCGCATCGTTACGGCCAACCACGTACTCGAAAGCGGTTACGTGATCCAAAAGATCGTCTGCTCCGGCGGCGTGGAGATCCCTACTACCCACCTAAAATTCCGCCGCTTCGAGGAAAATGACGTGGCGCTGATCGGGTTGCCGGATCACTACGCGACGGACATACGCTTGGTCCGCGCTGACGAGGCCGACCTGGGCGGCCCCTTCGAGGTCTGGGGTTACGGAAAGCTAAAACCGAACACGGAGCCGGCGACCTTGCAGGGCGCCCAAATTGACCGGTTCCTGCCGGTCGGCTGGGGAGACCAAGCCGTGTTTCAAAGCGAGAAAGTCTTTATGGTCCCCGGAGACAGCGGAGGCCCCCTGTTAAAGCGCGTGGGCGAGGAGTGGGCGCTTTTGAGCGTCACTTCAACCGGAGTTTATCGGATCGAGCCCGGCAAACCCGGACTCTCCACCTTCTCGCGGCTGCCGCCCCTATTGAGTCGCATCGAAGCCGCTAGCGAGCAAATGCGCGCCGAGTTCAGCAAAGAGCTCGGTGTTCCTCTGCGGCTACCCGCGGCGTGCGTAGCCGGAGCAATTCGCAGGCAGGCGGGTTGAGTCCGCGGCTACCGGCGACGGCCCGCGTCCGTTGGGATGCCTTCAAAAGGCTTCGTATTACGAATCTCGTTGAGGAAAATCGGTTCGTCGGGCGTGTTCCACGCGGCACGATTCACCCGTAATCCGTAAACGCGGCGATAGCCGGGCATATCATCAGGGGAATCGCCCTCGACCCAGTAAAGTACGGGCTCAAAATCCGTGCGGCGCTGCTTTTTCTCGCGATCATAGGTTTCGCGCACCCACCGATGCATGAGCTGGGCATCCCAGAAAAACAGATCGAAACCCGGCTCGTCCGGGATGGCCCAACGATCGGCTTCTTTCCCCTTGCGTAGCTTCTTGGTAGGAATCTTTTCACCCGTCCAATGGCCCCCCACTAAGGCGCGTGGTACGCGCAGGGTGCGCGTCCAGTGCGCGACGAAATCGGGCTCAAGCAAGCCCGCCACGTCGATGAAGCTCGTGGAAAAAGCCGTGCAACCGCCGCCTTCGTGAAAACGCGGGCGGTTGGGTAGTCCGTAGTGCTTGTCGTCGCCATTGGCCCGATAGCCGCGCATGTACTCCTGGAGGCGCTCGCAGGTATTCGCGTTAATCTCAAACTCCAGGAAACTCAAGCGTCCCCACTTCGCGCGATAACGTAACTCTTTCACAAGCAGCTTCGGATTTTCCATATATCCGGCGTAATCATGAAACATCAGGCCTAGGCCATAACCCTCGTCGTCCGCCAGCGCGCGATCATCGCCCCGACCGGACATGCCCGAGAAGAAAAAGTCCGGCTCGCCCGTGGCCCCGCACCGCACCGATGCCAGAACGTGGCCAATAAGGCGGTCCGGGTGAAAGATATAGTTTCGGATGACGGAGTTCACGAGCCGCTTCGGGCTATCCCAGTTCAAGTCCCGTCCGGGAGGGATGATGTAGAGGGTGAGCAGATTGAGTTTCGCGCTCTGCTCGGCGGAAATCGGCGCGCGCGGGCGGGTACCGGCCTGAGCTTCAATCATCGCCGGGACCGAAGACTCCTGCGAGTAGATCTCCCGTATGACCGCGCCATACTCGGCGTCCGTCATCGGCTTCGCCTTGAACGTACCACCGGCGGAAGCCGTACCTATCAGGAATAGCGAAGCCATTCCAACCCAGTGCCAAATCTTCGTGAATCCCATCTACCCCACCACCTCTGGCGCGGGTTGTCGCATCGGCAGCTCAATGTGTCAAGGCAGGGCAGTTATAATGACGTAGTGCACAATATCTCTGCTTGTACTCAGCCCAAAGGACGGGCAACCCTCGGGGTTAGATCGCGTCGGCCGGACCATGCGTGATTACGCAGCCGTAATTCTGACCGCTGACGCCCTTCCCTACGAATCGGGCCTCGCCCCAGGGGTGCTTTCCCAACAAGCGCGGCTTCACGCGAACGATTTTCTGTTTGAGCAGCTTTTCGTCGATGTCGAGCATATTCAGCGCCGGAAACGGCAACCCGTCGCGCTTCTTGCACTCGTTCAAAGGGAATTTCTGCACAAAGAGGCAAGAGCAATACTCCTTCGCCACGATCATCGGGAGCAAGCCGTTGCGCAGGGAATAACGTAGAACCCCGATGTCCTCGAAAATCGATTTCACTTCCTTACCGAAGGCGGGCGCGGCCGCCACGACAGCAATCGCCACCATCAGACGACGCAACCTCATGGTCTACCTCCGCCAAAACAAGCCAGCGCCTTGCCCACCATGGCGTTGATCTTCGAGAAATATTCCTTGTCGTGGCCCGTACGTGCAATCACCAGGTTCTGCGTGGGCAGGATCAAGATCACTTGTCCGTAGTGGCCGGCCGCGAAGATCATGTCATCGGGGGCCGCCGGGAAGAAGCGGGGCAATCCGCGAATCGCGTTATTCGTCCACATTCCCGCTTCGCCGTAAACGGCGCCTTCGAACTTTAGGTCTTCGATCGGCGTGCCTTCCGATAGCATACCGTGCGACGGCCGCGCGGCCTGGTCGATCCACGATTCGGATAACACCCGCTTTCCGTTCCACACACCGCGATTAATAAAAAGTTGGCCGATCTTGGCCATATCCCGCAGCTTGAGATGCACGTATGAGGATGCGACAAAGTTTCCCGCCTGATCACGCTCAAAAACGACGTCTTCCATCTCCAGCGGATCAAACAATAACCGCCAAGGAAAGGTATCCTGCTCCTTGGCGTAGACCTGCTTCAACGCCCCTAAAACCAGGGCGGAACTACCGCTGCTGTAGATGTAGCGATTGCCCGGGCCTTCTGGCGCGAGATCAGCCGCGGCGGCGAAGGCCGTCGTATCTTTGTAACCCTTGAGGTAGAGCATATCCAAGACCGCGAGTCCCTTGATCTGGGAGTAGTCGCGCTCCGTCCATTCAAACCCGCCCGCCATGGCGATGAGGTCCTTAAGCTCAATGCGTTCATAGAACTCACGCTGCTGGGCCGATTTGAACGTTCGCTGATCGCTTGGGTAGAATTGAGATAAGCGCGCCGAAACGTCGACCGCACCTTCCGTAACGGCCGCGCCCAAGAGCGTCGCACCGATACTTTTGGTGGCCGACCACATGCAGTGGGGCGTCTCCGGGTCATAAACGCCATCGTACCACTCGTAGACGGGCTTACCGTCCCGGGTAACCATGAGCGTATCCGTCTGCAGCCCGTTCTTCTCGCCGTGGCTCGCGGTCATGAACTTCACGAAATCTTGGCAAGCCGCGGACTGAATATCGACTCCGACGGATCGATCCCACATTTGTAGCGGATTCGAAGTCAGCGCCACCGCCGGCCCTACAATCGCTGTCATCCACATGATCGGGAATACCATCCCCTGAAATTTAACTCTCATCCCGCACGTGGGTAACCCGCCCAATGCCCCATGTCAAACCTGCCGCTGACGAAATGAGGCCTATCCTGTCGAAAATACGATCCAAATACAGTAGTTGATTCAAAGCCTTAATGAAGGCCCATTAAGGATTTACGATGATTCTGATCTCGCGCGCGAAATTGTCGAGCCAACCCGCGACTTCCGCGCGCGTGCTCCCGCTTACGATCACTTCACCCTTGTTTTGGCCGGTCCCCAAACGCGCATCGACACGGTCCCCGGGGTTTAAGCGTAGCGAGAATTTTTCCTTCGGCTGCTTTATCGCCCACTCCAGGCCCGCGATCGACTCCACGACGCCTTCCCCCGGGTGAAAGAGCAGCACGCCCGCGTAGGCTTGGGGCTTCGTCTGAACCTCGGGCGTCTCGCTCAACTCCGCCTGCAGCCAGGCCGTCCAGGGATTAAATCCGTAAGCCACGTGGATGAGCTCCATCAGGTATCCACCCGGCGGTCGGGCCGCGATTTCCCCGAAGACGATGCCATCCTTCGTCCAGTAAAACTCAAGATGCGTGATTCCGTCGCGCAGCCCCAGCGTTTGGATGACTTTCACGTTCAATGCTTGCGCGGCGCGCTCGATCTCCGGGGCAACCGTACCGGGAACGATATTCGCCCACTGATTAATGTAATATTCGGTGAAATTGGTGAATACGATATTTCCGCCGTGAACAATCGACTCGACACTCATCTCCAAGCCGTCGATGAACGCCTCCGCCAGCCCCCCCACCCGCGAGCCCGCCGCCCATGCCGCGCGCAGGCTCGCCTCGTCGTGCGCGATAACCGTACCGCGACTGCCGGAATTCGCCACTTCCTTCAGCACGAGCGGCAGACCGAACTCGGCGACCAAGCTTTCGCATGTGTCGGCCGCGGTGATCACCTTCCAAGGCGTACATTTCACGCCGGCGCGGATCACCGCTTCCTTCATCGCGGATTTATTGGAAAATGTATGCGCTTGCGCGACGCTCAAGCCCGGGCACTTCCACTTTTCACGCAGCTGCGCGGCCGATACCACCGCACTTTCCGTGAGCGCCAACACGGCGCCTGGCGCCGCCCCTCGGCCTATCGCGCGCTCGGCCGCGCGGCGCACTTCCGCCTCGTTCCGTAGGTTTTCCACCGCTTCGAACGACGCGAGCGATTTACGCACGAACGCGGTGGGTTCTTTTTTGTCGATGAGATGAATCTGGAGATTCAACGCGCGGGCGGCCCGAATCGCGCCCCCGCGATTGCCGACGAAAACTACCGAACCTGCCCGAGAATACTTACGCTCCGCCATGGGGCTCGACGACACCGATCCAGCATTTCAAATACTGGCCTTCGGGGAACTCTGCCAGTCGCGGATGATCGGCCGCGTGGCCGCCCCGGCCAATCCAATGCACGCGTCGCTTGGCCTGATGCGCGGCCTGACTCAACATCGCCTGGAACTCGGATTCCGGAAAAAGGCCCGAGCAGGAACAGGTTACAAAAAGGCCGCCCGGTTCAACGAGCTTGAGCGCTTCGCGGTTCAGTTTCAGATAAGCCTTACGTCCGGTGGGTACATCTTTTTTCTTTTTGATCAGCGCGGGCGGGTCGCATACGACCATGGCGTGCATTCCCGTCGCGGGCAGCGCCTCGACGAGATCGGCTTCGACGGACTTCGCATCCAAGCCCCGATCCTTCGCATTCCGGAGGGCAAGCTCTAGCGCCGGCCCCGATGCATCGGCGAAAGTGACTTCGACCGACGCCCCCGCCCCGCGCGCGGCCGCGCCCAGGCTCACGCCCCACTGGCCGACATAACAAAACAAATCCAGGACCGAAAACTTCCGGCTTTTACGAGAAGGATCCGCCGCTAGCCTCTGAACCCATTCCGCGGCGACCGCGATATTGGCCGACTGATCCAGGTAAAAGCCCGTCTTTTGTCCACGCGCGAGATCGGTCCAAAACTCCCCGTGCTCGGTCATGATCGCTACCGGGCCGCGATCGAGCCCCTCGGGTGCATTCACCCAGGCCTTGGGTTCGGTCGTCAATCCCTCGAGCAGGCGCGAACGCGAATCCCGCACCAAGATCGCCCGCAAAGGGGGGCCCGTCATTTTTTCCAGTGCCGCCAGAATCGCGGGCGACAACTTCTCTCCGCCCGCGGTATTGAGCTGCACGGAGCAAACCGTCTCGCCTCCTCGCAACCGGTAAACATCGATGACTACCCCGGGAAGCCCATCGGCCTCGCCGAAACAAAGCCGAAAGCTATGCTGGGTCATTCCCAAGCTCGCACGCCAGTCCCACGCACGCTTCAAGATGCCATGTACGAGCGCTTCGTCCGTCGCCTCCCGGCTCGCGGGGTCCCGACTCAACACGCGAAACGCGATCAGCGAAGCGGGGTTGCCATAGCCACGCGCCAGGAACGCGCCCGACTCATCCAGCAACTCGATCGTCTCGCCCGGCTCCACGCCCTTCGGCGACTGGGCGAGCTCATTGGAAAACACCCACGGGTGCCCATGCCGAAATCCGCGGCCTTGATCGTGCCTCAGCTTCCATGATTTTATCGGATTCATTGATATTGGATGGTGTGCTCGACGATGTACATCGAAAGAAACTCGAGGTCACGATCGTTGATTTGATCGAAGGAAACGCCAACGCGCATCCCTTTCGTGCGGGAGGTAGGCGGCAGCTTCGTGATGCTCTGCACGCGCACGTCCACGAAGACACTGCGCTTGCGGATCATGAGCTCCACCTTGGTAAGGAACTGGCCACGGAAGAACTCTTCCACCTCTTCCTTCGTCACCGCGAACGAAAATCCGCCCACGCTGACGTCCAAAAGCTTCTGTCGCATGAATTCAGCGGGTTTCCGCGGATGGCGAAGCGCCACCTGCACGACGTATCCGTCGGCGATCCGCAGACGCTGGTCCTTGCGTCGCTGTAGCTGCAGCACCCGATCGGGCAAGGTTAGGCGCAAGGTATCGGTGTCAGACTCCAAAATCGTGGTCTTAAACCCCACCACCGCCTGGTCCTTCAAATAAATGATCGCGAAGCAATGACCTTCCGCCACGGATTTCTTTACCAGTTCGCCGACCTTGCGGTAGTCACTGACGGCGAGCGCGACGAAGCGATACAGATCCGGCTGACCAATGACCCGTGTCCGCAACACGACTTTCTGGCCCGCAGTCCAAACCACGCAGTCAGCCCCGAGATCTTCCGCGGCTAAAATCATCTTGCGAATCATCATCGCGCTTTCCACCGGCGCAAAGGCCGCCGGGAGCGCCCCCCGCGGGGTCGGAAAGAAGGTTTTGCTCTTCGCCATTGTTAGAAATCATAGCAAATGCCGGATGATTAACAATCACGGCATGCCCCTGATTTTATTATTTTTTTGTGATTTGTGGTTATGGCCCGGTGCGATATAATTAGAGAGTAGACGAAAGGCGGTACGTATATGGAACCCTTAATCGCCGTAGGCGCGCTCTTGGTGGGCGGTCTGATCGCCCGGGCAAGTTCCAGTTCGAAAAACGAAAATGGCTCCCGCAGCTCGGAATCCTCGCGGGCGCCGCTCCCCCAGCAAAGCTACGTAGTCACCCCGCTCAGAAACGGCGAGAACAGCCTATCGGCTGTGGAAGCCGTGCAACGCTTCGTCGTATAAGCTCCATTCCCTATTCGCCGGTCTGAATCGCACCCAGCGCCTTGTGGATCTTCTTGAAGTTTCCCACGGCGTAACGGTCCTTAGTGAGGATCAGGAATTCTTGCAAAAACAAATCGATGTTGGACGGCCCCCCTTTTTCGAACACGAACGAAATCAAATCGTGCGCGACGATGAAGAGCGCGCCTAGAGGGCTAATGTGCGTATGGGTCAATCCCCGAGGAAAACCCGAGCCATCGGGCTGTTCATGGTGTTGAGCGATGATCGAGTCCACGTCCGGAGGCACTTCGTTAAACTGGCGGGCCAACTCCGCTGCCCGCATGGCGTGGTTTTGGAAGTCCTTGTACTCCTGCGGCTTGAACTGATCGCGCCGCGCATTCAGCTCGTCCATCGTGCGAATCGCCGCTAAGGCGTGGTTGTCTAAAGTGATATCGTGAAGAAACGCGGCCAAATTTAATTTGTAGAAAGTCGTTTCCGAATGCCACTCCATCGCCACCGCCAACGTGCATGAGATTTGGCCGATCAGTCCGCTATGCGAAGGGATATAACGCTTCGGATTCGCATTCACCTTGGCCAACATTTGGCTAAGGCGAGGATTGCGACCCGCCGCCTTCATCGTGACCTGGATGCTGGTCTTGACCACGTCCTGCACTTCCGCCGTCGGCCCCAGGCGCAAAAGCAGCTCTTGCGCCGCCTCGTGCACGGCGAGCGGCAGGTCGGGATCCTGGCTGGGCGTACCCAGGACTTCCGAACGCAACAGCAACAGGAGGTCGGTCTTGAATTTGTCGATGAATTCAGCGCACTGGTCCTGGCGAATATAGAGGTACTCTAGCTTCTTTTCGAGCAGGTAGCGGCTGTAGTCCTTCTCGTCGAAACGGTCACCCTCCCGAAAAAGCCTCAGAAATTTCACCGGCGATAGGCCGATGTACACATCGGCCTGCAACGGTCCGACCCGGATGAGTAAACTAGTGTGAATTCGGCAATAGCCCGGTCCCTCCGGGGCAGCGGCCTCGCTCGGCGCAGGGGCCGTGACTGGCTTCCCTCGGTATTTTTTCTCGAACTTGGCCGCGGCTAACGCCGCGAGCTCGGCGGCCTCTTCCTGAATGACCTCATGCCAGGGTTTGAGAATCTGTTGCATGGAATCGATCACGGTGGCCCAGTGGGCGTATCCGAGCACGTTGAGCTTCTTGAAAATGGAATCTTCCTTGGGCTTCTGGGCGCAGCACACGACACAAGGAACCGATGCCTTGCTACCGCGGTCCTGCGAAGCCAAGTGCTTGAACAAGATGTCGCCGATCCCCGGGTACTCACTCACCACCAGATCCAGGTCCCGTATTTGGGCCACCTTCTCGACGGCTTCCTTCGCGGACTTCACCTCGATCACGCCCGGGCCGAACCGGCTTTCTAGCGCGAACGAGAGGATCTCGCGGACTTCTTTCTTGGTCACCGCCAGCAGAATGTTCAAGGTCATTAAAGGATACCCTAATCCTCCGGCTTCGGATAGGATGTCGCGCCATGTCTATCCGCCGAAAAGCATCAAGATTATCTAACAAACCGTCGGCTAAATACCGGTACTACGAAGCGGCGGTGCAATCCCCCGACGTTTCGGCGGCGTTTCTCGATTACGCCTACCACGACCTGAACCGGCGCCGACCCCTCCTGATGCGCGAGGACTTTTGCGGGACTTTTCTGAACTCCATCGCCTGGATCAAACGCCATCGGGACACCTTCGCCCTCGGCCTAGATCTCGATCCCGAACCCCTGGCTTACGGGCGCCAAAACCACCTGCGAAAACTTGCGCGCCATGAGCAAAAGCGCATGCGGCTGCTCAAAATGGACGTACGGGAAACCACCCGGCCCGCCGCCGATGTCTGCCTGGCCGCGAATTTTTCCTTTTTCATCTTCAAAACCGAGCAGGAACTAGTGCGCTACTTCAAGGCCGTGCGCCGATCCCTCGCGGCGGGCGGCCTCTTGGCCGTCGAAATTGCCGGCGGCCCCAGCTTCGTTCGGGCCATGCGCGAATCGAAAACCCTCAAACGTGGAAACAGGCCCTGGTTCAAGTACACCTGGCATCAAAAGAAATTCAACCCGATCGATCATCATGGCAGCTACGCGATCCACTTCGATTTTCCGAGCGGGAGACGAATGAAGGACGCGTTCACCTATGACTGGCGAGTCTGGACGATTCCCGAGGTCCGTCACGCCATGAAGCAGGCGGGTTTCCCCGAGACCTACGTGTACTGGGAAGAGCAGGATGACGATGGGGAGGACACCGGAGTCTACACCCGCCACGAACGGGCCAACAATGACTATTCTTGGATCTGCTACGTTGTCGGTCACCGGCCCTTGAAGAAAACCAAGCCGTCTAAGGGTAAAGAGTAAACTCCATCGTCTTGGCTAAACCCACCGAATCAATCACCTGCAGGATCACGCCGACGGGCGACGGCAAACTGATGGGCGCCTCGTATTCATCATCCGCGACCACGCCCGGCCCGGCCAGAAGATGGAAAGTATACGGCGGAATTCCTCCGCTGGCAGTCAGGGCCACTAAGTCGCTGGCGTAGACGGCGCCCGCGGGAGGCGGAAAAGCCAACGGCGCAAAGTACTGAAAAGCTTGATCGAGGTGGGCGCTTTGAATGTCGGCCTGGTTCGTCAGGGTAACCCCGACGGGTCCCGCCTCTAGGGATCGGCCCGTCCAGCACCGCACATGGCCCGAGTCGATCCATTCGACGTCCTCGCAAGCGTACTCACCCACGGAGACGTAAAGGTCGGGTAGGAAATCCGCACCATAAACATGCAGCTCCGTGCCGCCCGCTTGGGTGCCATAGGCCGGGGAGACCGAGAAGATCGTGGGAGTGGGAAACCGTTCCTGATTTTCAGACAGGAACTCCACCGACGGACAATCACTGATGAACACGAAACAAGTGACGTAACGGGCGTTGCCGGAGCATCCGCTCGCTACTGCACTGAAAATGAGCGCACATAACCACGTTTTGAAGTTGCCCACTCTCCACGAAAAGTACAAGGACCACTCTCCCACCCGTTTCCGGGTAAACCTATGGTCCTTCACTAGAGCAAGGGAGATGCCGAAGCCCGCGCGAGCAAAATCGGGTATTTGCGAAAACCCGCCGTACTTCCGCAGGTATGCGCGCGATCAGGTGTCAAAACTATAGACAGGATCTGTCGAGTCCCTGGACGGCGAGCACCAGATCCGAGCGGGTTAGCTCGTGCTTTCGGAGTCGGGCACCTTCGGCGCAATGGGCTTGTCGAGGGGCTTAATGATCGTCATACGGGGACCGGTATAAGCCGGCTGTTCCGGCCGAGGGGCACGCGGCCCGCCCGGACGACGTCCCCGACCACCACCGCCAGGTCCACGGTCTCCACCCGGTCCTCGGCCACCGCCA
This sequence comes from Bacteriovoracia bacterium, assembly GCA_050251055.1. GTDB lineage: Bacteria > Bdellovibrionota > UBA1018 > UBA1018 > JBFWNL01 > JBFWNL01. Next base: position 26,200 of record JBFWNL010000005.1, on the reverse strand, counting down.
GGTCCGCGTCCTCCGCCCGGGCCACCTCGATCGCCGCCAGGTCCACGCCCGCCGGCGCCACGCGTATCCCCGCGACCACCGCCATCCCGGCCTCGGCCACCACCGTCGCGGCCGCGTCCTCCGCGCCTACCGCCCCGGCCGCGGTCGCGGTCGCGTCCACCGAAACGGCCGCCCCGATCGCCGCGTGGCGGATGTAGCGGCGGCAAGTACTCCGCCAGGTAATAGTGCGCTCCCACGGCACGGGCTTCAGACGACGCTTTCTGCCCCTCGGCCACGGTAAAGACCACCACCCGCTTCAACTCGGGAGCACGGCGAAAATCAATTTGCTCGAGCGCGTTCAAAAAGAAATCCAGCTTTTCGCCTTCGAGCTTCAACGTCTCGGCGAATTTTGTCTTTAACTCCTCGTTTACCTTTTCGCGCAGCTCTTTACGCTGCTCCTCGGTCAGCGAATCACCGCCGCCCTTCTTGCCTTCACCACGGCGCCCCTCGCCACGCGAACGGCGTCCGCTTTTTTCTTTTTTCTCTTCCGGTTTTGCTTCAGCGACCGGCGCCGAGGCTACCGCTTCGAGCGAGGCAAGGGCGCTATCGGAGCTTTGCCCGCTACTTTCCGCGGCCGGCGCATCCGAAGGCGCTGCTGGTGCCTCCGGAGCCGTTTCCACCGCTACGGGTGTTTCCGTCGCTGCCTCGGCTGCACCCTCGGTGGAGGGAGTTTCCGCAGGCGCGGTCTCGCCGCCTTCGACCGTGGGGGAAGCCACGGTAGCGGCCGCCTTGCTTTCCGCCAGGGTCTTCAAATACTCCGCCTTTTTGGCCGCTTGCACGGTTTGGCGCAGAGTGAGCGCGTTGCGCAGGTAAATTCCCGAAAATTCAGTAACGGTTTTCATATAGGAGGATGCATTAGCATAGCGGCCAGGTTATAGGAAGCGTATGAGCCATGCCCCTGGATTCCTGAAGATGGTCAATAACGCCAAGAAAAACGTGCGCGAACTCACGGTCGCCGATGTCGCCCGCATGCAGGATGCGAAGGAAAAGTTCACCCTCGTGGATTGCCGGGAAGACCTCGAGTGGAAAGCCGGTCACATCCCAGGCGCCCTCCACATCGGTAAAGGAGTCATGGAGCGCGATATTGAAGCGAAGATCCCTGATCAGTCGACGAAAATAGTCATTTACTGTGGGGGCGGCTTTCGCTCAGCCTTGGCGGCGGACGCCATCCAGCAGATGGGCTATCGCGACGTCTACTCCATGGACGGCGGAATCCGCGGCTGGCGCGAAGCCCGCCTCCCTGAAAAAAAACCTGATTAGCTCTTAGCTGCTACTTAGCTTCGGTCAAATCGAGCACCAAGGTCACGGGGCCGTCGTTGGCGAGCTCGACTTTCATGTCGGCCTGGAAAATCCCACCCCGCGTAAGCACCCCTTGCGCTTCGCTGAGCGTGAGGGCTCGATCAAAAAGCGCCTTCGCCGCGGCCGGGGCCTCGGCGTTCACGAAAGAAGGTCGACGCCCGGAGGAGCAGTCTGCGAGCAACGTGAACTGTGAAACCAAGAGATGCCCGCCGGCAACCTCCTTGAGCGAACGGTTCATCTTGCCGGCCTCATCCTCGAAGATGCGCAAGTGGACGATCTTGTCGATGAGCTTGGCAAGCGTCGCCTCGCTGTCCCCCTTGGCTACGCCCAGGAGCGTGAGCAGGCCCGGTCCGATCTCCGAAATTTTCTTTCCGTCCACCGTCACGGAAGCTTGTTTTACCCGCTGAATTACGGCGCGCATGGGGGCTCCACCACTGATCGCCGGTTTTTTTCCTCGATCCACTTCGAAAGGTATCGCGTGCTTTGATATTGCTCGCGCCAAAGAATAGCGCCGATCGGGTTACGCGCGCGGCGCTCCTCCCGGCGGGTTCTCCAATCCTCTAATCGAGCGAGCAGGGTTCGGGTCGTTTGGTCGGGGTCAAAGCGGGTCACCAAGATACGCTCGCCGGCGCGTTGGGCCGATGCCCAAGCCTCCGCGCTCTCATATAACTCCGCCGCCTCGCGCGCAAAAGCATCCGCCGAATCGGCGACTCGCCCGCCAAAGGGGAGCTCCCCGCCCAACCCTTCCGCTCCTACGGAAGTCGCCACGGCCGGAGTGCCTGCGCCCCATCCGGTCAACACCTTGCCTTTGATGCCGGCGCCAAAGCGTAGGGCCGCGAGATTCACCCGGTAGCGGCGCAAGGTCTCGTGGGCGTCCGTCGCCCAACCCATCATCCGTATCCCCTTGCCCTTCTCAAGCGCTCCCGCTTCTTTAGGTGGATAAGCGCCATAGAGATGAAGTTCCGCCTCGGATAAGCGCGCGCGCATCCTCGGCCAAATCTCGGCAGCCAACCACTGCACACCGTCCCAGTTAGGAGCGTGCCGAAAATTCCCGATCATCACGAAATCCCGTCGGCTTTCCCAGCGCGGCAGCTCCGCCAATGGCTCGCGCACAATGGACATCGGGGAGTGATGCAACAAATCGCCAGGCACTCCAACTTCGGTTTGCAATAAGTTGAGCTCAAAATCGGAGAGGATCAAGGCGCCGTCGGAGCGGTAAATCGCCGCCAGCTCCCGCAGGAAGTCGGGCGACTCCCGCCACTCCTTCGAGAGGCCATGAACCCCCGCGAGGCCGGGTCTTCGTAGCGAAGCTTCGCGCGAGCGTCGGAGAAAATGGAGATCCTGCGTATCGATCACACGCAAAGCCGCCGGAGCGGCTTCCCGTACCCGCCAGCCAAACTGCTCTTCGGTGACGAAGCGATCGAAGAGAACTAGATCGGGTTGAACTTCGCCCACCAATGCATCGAAGGCGGGGTCGTTCGGCTCGATCTGACGAACCGGGATTCCCAGCCCGGCCAAGGCCGCGGAATGCTCGGACTCTTTGGCGCCCGAGACCGCCCACTGCTCCCATCCGGCATCGGCAAATGCACGCACCAGACTCAAATTGCGCACACCCGCTGCCGAAGCATTCGGCTCAGGCCAAACATAGTGGAGATAGAGAACCTTCACCCCTTCGAGCTATAGCTGGAAGCCTAGGCCTAAGTCGAGGATATAAAAAGTGTTTGAGTTTGAGTTCGAACCCGAACCTTGGTTTACGGTCCACTGCAGCTTCTCATTATATAGGCGCAGACGGCCTTCGACGATCAGGGTTTGGCTGATATTCAGAACGGCCCCGCCGCCCACTTCAATCCCCAAGGACTTGTCCAATCCATGGGTCGCGCTGGGCGCCTGCCCCCCCAAGTCGAATCGGGCCAAGGCGAGGAAACTCAAGTAGAGCGTATCGGCGAGTTGCAATACCCCTACTCCACCGACGGCAAAGTTCGTACGCCGGATCTTCTCGAAGTTTCCTACGGAGTCCGCGCCCGTGGCGTAGAGCACGCCCGAGATCGCCGCCCCCGCTTGGAAAAGCGGGCCCCAGCGAAACTTACCCACCCCGTGCGTGAGGAATAGGCGCGCGTATGCTCGTGGAAGATAGTAGGTGCCGCTCGGAATGCTCTGCGATAGCAACTCGAAGTTCACGGACCCCGAAAGCAACCAGGGGCTGCCGATTTTACGAGCCGAGCGCCAACGCAGCTCCGCGCTCGCCGAAGTCGTGATGGCCGACACCGGCTTGGAAAGCTGGAGACTCGACTCATTGGAAACCACGGTGCCCGTCACGACCGACTGCGCGAACCTCCCAATCAGCCACCACTCCCAGCCCTTCGTATCGTCCACGAGCTTCGTCTTGATTACGATGCGGTCGATAGACTTGTTCTCTTCCACGCGTAGAGGTCGGAACTTTCCCCATTCTTCGCCCGCCCCTCCCTCGAAGCCGACCCGCCAAAGATACTCGCCGGCTTCATCCGGCACCCACGTATAGGACGTATCCGTGACGTTTCGCTTGAAGACGATCTGATTATTTCGGCGCCGAACTTCCAACACGTACCGACTGCCCGGCAACCCCGGTTTCCAATCGAAGACAAGCTTGGAGGTGATGTGCTCCTGCTTAAACACATGCTTGGAGGGAGGCGCGACCAGCACGGGCGGAGCTTCGTTTAGAACGAGCTGCAGTACCGCACTCCACGCCAAAGGCGTCTCCACCTCGTCGCGGCCTCGGTAGCGGTAGTAGTAAATTCCGGGTTCGAGCGTGACGGCGATCGCCGGAACCGGACCGGTTTTGTGAATGACCTCGCCGCTGAGATCCGCATTTCGGGAAACCTGGAGCTCGTAGGACTTCGCATCCGGCAGCTCGGCCCAGTGCAAGGTGTAGGTACGGGTGGGTCCCGCGACCGCCACCGAGCATCCGAACACCGCTGCGAGCACGACGGCGGAGCGTCTCATTTCCGTCTATTCCACCTTCACCGGCATGACGGTCGGCGCCGCGATTCGGGCCTGGTATTTCACCTCGAGCGCGCGAGCTTTCGAGGCCAGGCTGCGCTTCCCGTCTTTAGTCACGCTCCGTACTTCGTAGATCAGTTTACCCCGACCCAGCTTGTCGACGGAAAGATACGGCGTGGAGGACGTAATCGTCCGCGCATGGTCCGGCTGATCCGGGCTACGAATGGATATTTCGAAATGGGAAGTGGGAGCGGAGTTGCCGTCTTTCGGCTTCATGAGCACCCACTGCACGGCGGGAATACGGACCGTCGGCTTGATCTCGATGACGGCGTCCTCCGGTGGGAACGTCACCACCGGTAGCGGCGGCAACGTTTCGACGGTGAGCTCCTTGCCCGCCGCGCTCAGCACGCCTTTCTTCCCGATCACCGCCTTCTCGCTCAACGCTTTGGTAATGGGCTTTTCGGCATCGATCGACTCCGACTCGGGCTTCGCGGCCTGCTTCACCGAATTTTTCAGCTCGGCCGGAGTGGGCGCCTTGATCGTTGGGAGCTCGTCCACCTGCTCGACGACGACCGGATCGATTTCTCCGACCAGTTCATCCGCGATATTCAGGCCGGTTTGGCCGGGCTTCAGCGCCGCCACCGCGGCGGTATGCCGCGACGAAGCCGCGGGCTTGGCGGCTACTTTCACGGCCGCGGCTTTGCTGTCGTAAGTTTCGCGCGTTACCTTCACGTTCGCCTGCGACTTTTTCGCGACGCGAACCCGTCCGCTACCGCTGACGAAGTTTAGCTTTAGCTCCTTAACGTCACCGCCGAGCACCACCATCGCGCCCGGCTCAAGCACCACCTCGGCGCCCCCGTTGAGGAACGCGAGTTTCGCGCGCGCGCCTTCCCCCGTGGAAATCGTATCGTTCCAACCCAGGTAGCTTCCTTCTGAGACGCGTGACCAGGTCAGCTCTTTGGAACCCAACCGGCGCACGGTTCCCTCGGCGCTTTTCAGCACCGCCACCGGATTCGGCACCTCCTTGAAGTAGCCTTGCAAGTCCGCAATGAACAGACCCGCGAATACCGCGGCCATCAGGATGTAAATCGTGACGAGTGTGCGTACCATCTCGCTTAGATTATCGGCATTTAGCGCAACCACCTGAAGCCGGCCTCGCCCCCAAGGAAATGCGTCAAACAACTGACGATAGCTGCCTTTTGCGGGGCATCATCAATTTAGGCCTCACCGCGTTTCGCCGAAGAGAAAGTGAATGGCTTTGACCATCGGTAAAAAGCTGAACGGACTCGTACTGCTGTTGCAGATCTGTAGCATCGGCGGCACCGTCTACTTGGCCGCGGATATCTTCACGAGCGATTTCATGGACCTCATGCGCGGAGGCACCACCAACACCGCCGCGCTGTTTGGTAGCCGCATCCGCGCTGCCATGAAAGACGTTGCCGACCGCGCACGCACCTTGGCCGCCGCCTCTAAAGAAGAGTTCCGTAGCCGCGAGGATCAAATTAAGTTCATCGAAGACAACTTGGGCGTGGATCCCATGTATGTAGGTCTGAGCCTTTACAAGAAAGGCAAAGACGGTAAGTTCGTGTCCGACTGGCGTTTCCTCAACTCCGACGTGCGCACGAAATTCAAGCTCGTCGGCAAGGATCTCGACGAGCTAGACGCCCGCTCGCCCGTCGCGCTCGAGAGCATCGCCAAAGGTAACGTCGACTTCAACATTGGCACCGTCAAGGGCGTGAACCTTATCCGCATCGGACTTCCGTTCCTGCAGCGCGCGGAGAACGACTTCGTGGAACTCCTGATCGTCGAACTTCAACAGGATCGCTTCTCTTCCTTTTTCAAGGAAGTCGAGAACTACACCAGCGTGCTCACCGACCGGACCGGGCGCATCCTCGCCTCCTCCAACGAGAATGAGAAACTCTACAAGACGGGCGCAAGCGTGAAAGACTCCACGATCTTCACCAAGAGCCGCGAGGACAAGAATCACGCGGGCAATATCGTATTCACCGACGCCGCCGGCGAGAAGCAGATGGCCTCCTTCCAGCGCGTGGGCTTCGCCGATTTGACCGTGATTTCCCAGATCCCGCACGCCCGCGCCGAGCAAGGTCAGCGCGAAACTTTCTTGCGTACGGCGGAACTCGCCGGCATCTTCGTGTTCCTCTCGCTCGCGTTCGGGCTGTTGTTTTCCCAGGGCATCACGCGCCCCATTCGCATGCTGCGCGACGCGGCCGACCGCGTCGGTAACGGCGATTTCACCGTTCGCCTAAGCACCAAGAAGAACGTGAAGTCCGGCGACGAGATCCAGCAATTCGCCACGACGTTCAACGCGATGGTGACGGGGTTGCAGGAACGCGACCAAATCAAAAACACCTTCGCCAAGTTCCACAGCAAGGAGGTGGCCGAGCAGCTGCTATCCGGAAACTTGCAACTCGGCGGCGAGCGAAAACACGCGTACGTGTTCTTCTCCGACGTCCGCGGATTCACCTCCATGAGCGAACGAATGAATCCCGAAGCGCTCGTGCAGATTCTCAATCGCTACATGACCCGCATGGTGAACGTCATTTTGAAAAATGGCGGCGTCGTCGACAAGTACGTGGGCGACGCAATCATGGCCCTCTGGGGCGCTCCGCTTGCCAAACCCGACGACGGCGAACGGGCCCTACGTGCCTGCCTAGAAATGCGCATGGCATTGGCCGAGCTGAACGAAGAGTTCATGAAGGAAGGGCTGCCGCCGCTCAAGATCGGCATGGCACTCAATTACGGGCCTCTCATCGCCGGCAACATCGGATCGACCGAACGCATGGAGTATACGGTGATTGGCGACACCGTGAACACGGCTTCGCGCATTGAATCGCTCACGAAGGCCTTCGGCACCGATCTGCTGATCAGCCAAAGCGTGGTCGCGGAGCTCCCGCCCAGCCGCTTCCTATTGGAAAAAACTTTCGAAGCCAAGGTGAAGGGTAAAACCGAGGCGCTGGTTATCTATAAGGTCACAGGCGTGATCGACGAGAACGGCCGGCAGGTGCGATTGCAGACCGCCTACAGCGATTACGAGGGGGAAAAATCCGACAAGGTTCAGCCGGTGCTCGACGAAATCACCGGCGCTGGCGCGTCCGCCGCTTCGGCAATCGCGCCAGCCGCGCGCGCGAACGTCCCGCCGTCGGGCGCCGTACCTCCGCCCTTTCGTCGTCCCGTCGTCACCACTCCCGTCTCTCACCCCGCGATCAACGAAGACGGCTCCAAACCCGAGGGTACGGGCTCAGGTCTTTTCGCTGGCACACGATCTTTCAACACCGGACTATTTGCCGCCGACAAAGCGCCGAGCCTGCACAATCCCAACTACCAGGCCCCTACGAGTGAAGCCGCGAACCCACCCGCGTCCGACCTCCTCCCACAACACACAATGTCATTTGATCTCTCTGCATTCGACGAAGCACCGGCCGGTGAACCCAGCGCGCCGCGCATTATGCCGGCCGCACGCGCTGCAACAAAACCGCCCGCTCCTCCGCCTGCTCCCCCCGCAGCCTCAACTGCGGTAAATCACGCAGAGCTGGAAATGCCAGTACTCGAAGTGAGTGAAGACACCGGCTCTGGCGAAGCTGCGTAACGCACGACTCCATCTTGACGCGACCATACTATGGGCTATTTCTCTTGCCGCTCACGAGCAATTCCTCTATATCCGCAACTAGGGAATACTAAGGGGGAATTTGTAATGAAACACATCGCTATTGGTTTTGTGTGCGCCATGGTCTTGAGCCTCGGAGCATCGGCTTTTGCTGCCTCCGGGAGCGAGCCGATCAACTGCTTCCGCTATGCGCACCTCACGAACAAGCTTGCCATGGATGAATCCATCAACCTTTGTTCCGAAACGGAATCCGACACCGGCCCCGTGAACTGCTATCGCTACTCGACGCTGACGATCGGCATCGACCGCGGTACCGCGCTCGCGTTGTGCAATCGCTCGGACACCGACACCGCTCCGGCGAACTGCTACCGCGAAGCCTCCCGTGTGTTACGGATGGGCGCCGCGCAGGCTCTCGAACTTTGCTACAAGACGATTTCCAGCTCCGACCCCGTGAATTGCTATCGCTACGCTACGGAAACGAATCGTATCGATGAAGGCACGGCGATGGAGCTTTGCCGCAGCACGAATAGCTCTACCGGACCGGTGAATTGCTATCGCACTGCGAGCACGACCTACCGCTTGACGCCGACCGCCGCCGTCACGCTCTGTCGCGCGCGTAAGTAAACCTCGCGAAAAAAAATCCGACCGACCTCAAACTCGGGGCGCTAAGGCGACTACGCTAAAGCACACGGCTAAGCTACGGCCAGGGTTCTCGTAGGCGTGCGCTTGGTCGCCAGGAAATGCCACCACGTCCCCGGGCTTGAGCCGATAGGAATCCCCCGCCACCCGCAAGACCACCTCACCGCTGGCGCAAGTAAGGTATTCTTTCGTGCCCGCGAGGTGGGGCACGCCCCCCATCCTTCCTCCCGGCTCGATCTCCATGCGGTCCATCTCCATACCGGGCACCGGATCCGGTAGCAGCTTACTGATCCAAACCGCTCCCTGAGCCCGCTTGATTCGCGGAACCTCTTCCCGACGCACATGTTTCACCCGGGGACGAGGCCGAGCCAAGAGTTCCTCGATGCTTACCTGGAGCGCAGCCGCCAATCGCCATAGATTCGCCAGCGAAGGATTACCCACGCCCGACTCGATGTGAGTCACCGTCGATCGAGGAATTCCCGCGAGCTGGGCCAAGGTTTGCTGGGTCAGGCCGCGGGCCGCCCGTAAGTGAGCCAGATTTTTAGCGAGGGCCCGCTCGGGTTTTTCGGCGGACTGCACGGTCGTCAAAGGATTAGCCATTAGTCAATATATTAGCATAAATGACAATAGACAAGCAAACCGCAGTAACCTCGGCTTCAGGAGGATCTATGTCGAAGCGAATACTCATTACTGGCGGTAGCTCCGGACTGGGACGAGAGCTCGCGCGCCTAGCCCATGCCGCGGGCTGGACCGTGGGCGTCGTTGCTCGCAATTCCGGGCCATTGGCGGAGCTAGCGCGCGAACTGCCGGGTCTGCAAACGATCTCGGCCGACGTGGGTCGAAAAACCGATACCTACAAAATCGCCCACGAGGCCTTAGCAAAGCTGGGAGGCATCGACGTGCTTGTACACAACGCAAGCAGCCTAGGCCCCACCCCCCTACGGCTGCTCGCCGACGGCCAGTGCGAGGATTTCGAGGCGGTGCTACAAACCAATTTACTGGGTCCATACCGCCTAACCAAAGCGCTCATCGGCGGACTCTTGCTGCGCGGCGCAGGCGCCGTGTTGACGATCTCGAGTGACGCCGCCGTCCAAGCGTACCCAGGATGGGGATTTTACGGCGCCAGCAAAGCCGCGGCCGACCACCTGAGCCGAATCTGGCAAGCGGAACTCGGCGCACAGGGCGTGAGCTTTCTGGAGTTCGATCCCGGAGAAATGAATACTCCCATGCATGCGGCGGCCGTGCCCGACGCGGATAAATCTCAGCTAAAATCCGCCGCCGCGTCAGCCCGCGAGCTGTGGGCCCGGCTGCAGTCTTTGCTGCCGAAAGGAACCCCATGAAGCTCGCCCTGGAAACGAAAGGAACAGAGTTCACGTCGCGGTTCGGTGGGTCCGATCCTATCCCGTTCGATAGCCACCATCGACTGGCGTCTTCTCGCCTGATGAAGGTGGAAGAAGTGGGGGTTCCCCCCATCCAACACCGTGCATTCGCCGAAATAGCGGATTTATTTTCAGGTCACGAGCTGCTCGTGGTGAACGACGCCGCCACCCTGCCCGCCAGCCTGCGGGTCGTCCACGTACGCAGCGCGCGCCTCATTGAAATCAGACTCATTCGCAATCTAAGCTGGCTCGACACGCGTAGCCCGGTAGCGAATGTTGCACGCTGGGAAGCCGTGGCATTTGGCGAAGGCGATTGGCGGACGCGCACCGAGGATCGACCCGCACCACCTACCTTGCTCGTGGGTGATCAGCTGCGCATTGGGATCGACGAAAACTCGTGCCTTCTCCGAGGCCACGTAACCGGCCACTCCCCCATCAGTCCCAGGCTTTTCACCTTACAGTTCGACGGCACCCCGGAAGCGATCTGGTCCGCGTTATATTGCATGGGCCGCCCCATCCAGTATTCACACCGTACGGAGAATTTGGAGATCTGGGACGCGCAGACGCTATTCACTGGCCCGCCCGTAGCGGCGGAGGCACCGTCGGCGGCTTTCCCCTTCAACTGGCGAACCCTCCTCGCCCTCAAGGCGAAGGGTGTAGAAGTCGCGGCGATCACCCATGCTTCCGGTCTCTCGAGCGTCGGGGATCCCCTCCTGGACGCCCGCCTGCCGCTACCGGAGTCCTACACGATTTCTCCCGCGGTCGCGGAAGCCGTCCTCCGCGCTAAACGCGCCAGCCGCCCGGTAATCGCGCTCGGCACCACGGTCACCCGGGCCTTGGAAAGCGCGGCGCAGGATGAAACGATCGCTGCCGGTTCCCGGGAAACATCGCTCAGGATTACCGCCCGACACCGCCTGCAGGTGGTGGATGAACTCATCACGGGCATGCACGAGCCAGGCAGCTCACACCTTGAGCTCCTGCAAGCTTTCGTCTCGCCAGAAACCCTGAAACAAGCCTATCGTGAAGCCACTGACCTGAATTATCAGTGGCACGAAAACGGAGATATGTGCTGGCTGAAGCGAACGCCTACTTCCACTTGATACTGCAGCCCATCGCGGGCTTCTGATCGGAGTTCGGAACCCGGCCGGCCAAGATCGCGTCGAGCGCCGTGGCGAGCTCACGCTGCTGCACCTGCGCGGGCTCTTTCCAGTTGTCGTCAATGCGTCCGTGATAGCGCAGCTTGAACTCGCCGCCGACTTGCTCGTAAACATAGGGATCGGGCGTACAAACCGCCCCGTAAGCGCGGGCCACGGCTTGAGTTTCGTCGTGCAAGTAGGGAAACGCGAAGCCCTGCTCGCGGGAGCGGACCTTCATGGCATCGAAATTATCGGCGGGATACTTCACCGAATCATTGGGATTGATTCCGACCAGGGCCACCCCACGGCTGGCGTATTCTTTCGCCAACTGATTGATGCGCTCCTGCACCGCGATCACGTAGGGGCAGTGGTTGCACATGAACATCACCACCAACGCCTTCGCTTCCCGAAACGAGGTGAGATCATACGTCTTCACTTCCCCATCCGGGGCGATACCTCGCAACGAAAAAGCGGGAGCCGGTTTACCCAATTCTTCCAAAACCGAATAAGTGAGTGCCATGGGGCGTTCATACCCCACAAGTTCCCCAAAATCCGGTGATTTCTTGCTTATTTCTTGGCTTGGCCCGCCGGGGCCCGGTCGGTTTTCTTACCGAACTCCAGGTAGCGGGGGATATTGCTGCCATCGAGCGCCTCCACCACTTGGGACCCGGTTTCGGAGCGCTGAGCGCCCGATGATTTCGCGTACCCGGAACCATCAGTTTTGGCTCCGCCTCCGACCAAACGACTCTTCCAGCGGTCGAACTCCGCGAAGGATTCTTCGAGCTCCTTCTTTCCTTCCGGATCGTCGTCGACCACGGGGGAAATCGCGCTCGCCTTGTAAGGCTCTTCCTGCAGGTACTTTCGATCCGGCTTACCGCGCACGAGATTGATGCCGTATCGCCCGAGCATTCTCGCTACGTTCGCATCTACCGCCTCGCTGTAACTGCGCGCCTGCGGATCGATGATCTCAGACTTTAACTGGACCTCTTCATTACGGGTCAGCGGCCGCGGGCTCTCCAGAAGGCGTGTAAAATAAGTGTTGTAAGACTCGTCGAGCGCCGATTTGGCGGACTCCACGTCGGCGCCCAAAGCGTAGCCGCTCGCCCCTAAGTGAAATAAGGCCACCAGCATAAGACCTTGAAACTGTGTCCATTTTGACCCAGATAAAATCATATTAGTATTGTCAACTATAGGGCAATCCTCTAAAATTGTACAGTACCGACCAGGATTAAGCCGGCTTGGGTTTTCTGGAGGGGGTATCCAGGCCGAACGATTTACAGGGGGACTGTATGTCTCGATTCTTGAGTTTGGCTGCGGCCGTTTGCTTTCTCACCCTCACGGCTCCGACGGGTGCCGGAGGCGATGATCAACTCGCGGCCGTCGATCCCGGCAGTTCTGGCAATCTCAACCCTACCGCCGGCGACCTCTCGAGCGATCTCACGCCAACCGAAGTTAAGCCAATCGATCCTAGTGAAGGCGGAAACGGCATCGGTACGCCACGCTTCACCAATGGCATTCGTCCCGGGATTACTTCGGACCGCCAACTCCACTTCACCGATGTCGTCGTCGACGTGCCTTGCGACAAAGTCGATCCCGTGACGGGACGAAAACCCGCCTCACGCCAGGACTGCACCTTCGGTCTCGACCAGTGCGAAGGCGATAAAGGCGCCAAGTCTCGCATCATCGCCAAGCTCAAAGAAAACATAGAAATGAAAATTAAGTATATGTACCAGGGCATCAACGTCGACTGGCGACAGACGACGAATCCCGAGCGCCCCATCGGCAAGCCAATATCAGGCGACCTGCAAGGCGGCGTCGTGCAGAGCGTATGCAACCTCAGCAAGCCCGGCGAAAGCCCGCGCAGCTCATGCGCTTCCGACAATACCAATCTGATGCAGATTTCCAATGATGGCCTCGTCATGGATCTCGACCGCGGCGTCGGCAGCAAGGAGTTCGCGATCCACAACGGCGCGCGCGTGGATGCCATGCGCTGTCACCTGGATCAAGTGACCCGTGAGCTCCGTGAAGGCAAGCTTCGCGTCAGTCCGCAAAACAAGGCCATGGCTCGTCAAATCATGACTTTCTACAAGCGGCCGGGACAAAAAGGCGAAGGCGCAAGCAAGGTCCAGCTCGACAAGGTATACGACAGCGCGATCGGCCAGTGGGTGACCCCGCGCAATCCGGTGGGCTTCTTCAACCAGTGCGACACCAAGGATATGAACGAAACAAAGCAGGCGGAGATCTTCAAGCTTTGTGGCGAGATCGATCCCATGGCTCCGGACGCCGCCGCGATGGCGGAGAAAACCATGGAGAAAAACGGCATGGACGTCGACGTCCGCCAGTCGTTCATGAGCGCCTGTTATACCCGCATGGCGGGGATGAGCCTCACCTACATGATGGGTTACCTCGCCATCGCCGAAGTGTATGCCCGGGCCGGGACGCACTACGACAACGTCATGTTCAGCAATCCAGGCACCCACGATTCGCCCTACGCTCAATGGTGGGCGCACACGGCTGAGCCGAAGATCGAAAAAGAAACGAAGGACATCCTCCGCAATCGTGTCTGCACCAGCGGTCGCCGCAGCAAGCGGAAACGCTGCGCGGAAAGCAACAAAGGGCGGGTGGCCACGAGCATTTACCGCGACGCCAACAAACCGAATGGCTACGAACGACAATTCGCGGAATTCCAGAAGCAACACTTCGGAGAAGGGAAATGCCGCCAATGAAAAAACGTAAACCGAATTCTCGGTTGGTTTCCCGCGCGTTCGGGGTGCTCTTCCCGACTTATCTCGCGCTTGCCACGGGATGCGGGGGCGGCGGGGGCGGCGGTGCCATGACCGTGCAGTATCCTCCGGAAAAGCACGACCGCGTTTTCGATAACTCCTCCGATCTCGCGGCCGCGAACGCGGCCGGTTCGGGCGTCGCGCGCTCGATCGCCGGCGCCTTCGGCGCGGCCGACAAAGAACTCTCCAAATCCAGCGCCATCAAAGCGGGCGATCAACCGGTCAGCCTCGCCGGACGCGCGCCCAAGGGCATCGGTAGTGGAAATCAAGACAACGAACGGGGCGCGAGCCCCGGCGCCGGTACGACTCCGAGCGGGAGAACCGGTGGCGGCGCGGGCGGCGGCGTAACCGCGCCCGGAATGAACTTCGGCGCTTTTAACGGACCGGGCGCCACGGTCCCCGCCCCGGGTGGAGCCGAATTCCTCGGCAACCAGGGCGGAGAAGGCGTGTACTCCCAAGGCAGCGGTGCCGCGCGAGCACCCGCGGCGGCGGGCGGAAGCGGAAATCCCTTCGCGGGATTGTTTGGCGGTAACGACAACGCCGTCGGCGGCGAGGCCAAGAAGGAGCTGCAGTTCGGCGCCAAGGGACCGGGGTTTAACCCTATGGGTTCAACCGACCCCGAGGACTACTTTTCGCGTATCGGGTTGACGGAAAACATCTTCCTCATCGTGGAGCGGAAATACCGCCAGAAAACCTCCGATTGGGCGACCTCCGACGCGGAACGCGCGGCCAATCAGCGTAAACCCTAACGAACCCACAAGCTCCGCCAGACTGACGGAAAATACCTGTGCCCCGGAAAATTCTTTCCGTTGACAGCATAACGCACTGCGCTTAAATTACCGCCCATGAAGAAAACAATCCTCTGCCTGGTTCTTTGCGCTTCCACGTCCGCTTTTGCCGCCACCCGGGCTCCCGAGCCGAGCGAAGAAAGCAAACCCATCGTCGAAGGCTTCAGCGAATTCCAAGGCTCGTTCGTCACGATGAACGTCGGCCTGAACCTCCTCTCCCGCGCAAAGGACACGAATAGCGATTGGACGCAAAGCTTCCTGGGCGGGGCTACCTACAGCTATTACTTCACGCAAAACGTGGGGATTTTGACCGGCGCCCAATTCACGCGCCGCGCGCTTTCCGTCAATGGGCTGAGCAGCGGCGCCGGCTATCTCGATATTCCGCTCGCGTTTACCTTCTCGCCGGGAAAATCCATGTTTGGCGGAGCATCGCGGAGCCACACCCACATCGGCGCCTACTACGCGCTCCCCCTTTCTGACTTCTCCGGCGACCTTACGATCAACTTCGGCTCCCAATCAAAGAGCTTTTTCGGGATCTATGTCGGCAGCGATACCTTTTTTCCGGTTAGCCCGCACTTTGCCCTCGGATTCGGGTTATGGGTGAAATTCGGATTAGGCTCCGCGTTCCAAGGCGCCGATGCGGCCTTCGGCGATATCGGGTTAGGTCTCTCGGCCGTGGCCTTCTAAGACTTTGGTCCTTCGCTCGGCTTCTCGGGCGGCGACTCATCTTCGGTTTTTTTCCGGTTTGTCTGCAGGCGTCCGACACTCGCATCCAGCGCTTCCAGGGCATGCGGCAATGCTAGCTTTTCGGAAGTATATCCCCAGATCGGCACGCTAATCGCGCCATAATATTCGAACTGCGCCTCATCCAACTGACTGAGGTTCCGTACTAGCACGCCCAAGCCCACGATCAGACCGCAAACCGCCATCACGATCGCCCGTCTCCGTTCGCGCGCCACCTCCGCAAAGAGCAAACCCGCCAACCCGTTGAGCACGACCGAGAGGATCAGGAACACGGTCAAATAGCCGACAAACCGCTGTAAAAAAGGCTCCGGTAGATTGAAAAGCACGAAGCTCCGAAAGATCGAAACCATCTCGAAAGCGGCCAACCCCAAGGTGACCCAGGCCCAGATCTTCACGAACTGATACCGTTTCACGTGAATCTTCGAGAAAATCGCGACCCCGAAGGCGGCGATTGCGCTGACTAGATAGGTCATGATCCCGGTTACCACGAGATCTCCCCACTGGCTTTCGTAGGGACTGGAAAAATAATCAAGGCCGAAGGCGACGAGCATTAAGGCGAGAGCCGCGCCCAGCCCCAGCCAGTTCCGCCAGGAAAAGCGATACGCCAGATGCAACGCGAGGCGGGCCGTCGGGGGCTCGACGCGAGCGGGGCGTGGAGGAGCCGAATACATTTCCGGCGTGGCCGGCAGCACAATGTCGTGCGTGGGCTCCAGCGCGGCCTCGTCCACGATGAAGTCCAGCCGGACGCCGCCAAAGTAGACGGTGGTATCACGCTCGAGGGAAACTTCCGAAACCTTCTGTCCGTGTAACAAAATCCCATTCGTCCGGGACACATCGACTAGAAAAATCCCTTCCGATCGAAGCTCGACCCGGGCGTGTTCCTTGGAAACACTCGCATGCGCGAGCACGATCCCGTTGCGCATCGATCGCCCGATCGAGCAAGGAAAGTGATCGATCTTGTGGATCGCCGGCATCGCCGAATCGCGCTCGTAGATCTTTACCACCATCACGGGTCGACCCTCCGGATATTATCCAGCTGCCAGGCGATAATCCGCTTGAGATTCGCCAGCGTCACTCCCTGCACGTGGGTTCGGCCGAGCAAGGTCTCGTTCGGAAGGGACGATCCCTTGGCCGTTCCCAAGGCGGCGAATTTGTATTCGGCGTTCAGGAGCCCTTCGTATTTCAGATAAGCCCGGAGGCAGTAGTTGAACTTGAACGCCATCCCCTGCGAATTGACCACGATGCGCTCCGCGCAGTCGTAGCTCGTCAGAAAATCACTCGATTCGGATCGGGACAGATAGAGATTCCGAGAACCACTTCCCCCGTTGTACCAATCGTTCATGAGGTTGGCGAACTGCCAGGGGTTGAGCTTGCGGTTCTTAACCGTTTCGTAAACGAACTCGATGCTGCCGCTATATACGTCGTCGCGCAGGAAAGCCCCCTGGTCCAGGAAGCACGCATAGCTGACGCTCTCGAAACGGCGCCTTTCGTCGTCCTTGTTGCTCGACCAGCACTTGTATCCGTTGCTCATGCGGGGAACCTGCCAGCCCGGCAGGGTATTCACGAGCGTGGGCGCCTTGCGGTCATCCCTTATCAGATCCTTCAATATCTGGGCTTGTACCCCTTCGAGTTGCCCGCGAATCACCTGGTGGAGTTTCTCCGTAGTGAGAGCAACAGCCTGAGTAGCCCGTGCGTCTCTTATCAACTCCGCGCCGAAACGCGCGGGGACCGAAAAAGAAATATTCTGAGAACCGATTAAAATCGCGACGTTCACGCCTACGATCTCGCCGCGAGCGTTCACCGTCGGACCACCGCTCATGCCGCCGTTGATCGGCGACGACATGTGGATGTTTTCATACGGACCGTAGTTCACCGTGCCGTTGTACGTTCCTTCGACGATCGAGAGATTGAGATCCTTAGGGATTCCGATGGAATAGATTTTCTCACCCTGGGTGGGCGGCTGGGTGGCGAATCGGAGTGCCTGGGCAAACTGGCGCGGCACCTTGACCAGGGCCAAATCATGCACAACGCTCACCGCCACCGCTTCGGCAGGGATAGATTCGATGCTATCGACCAAGTAAATCTTGTACTTTTTAGGTTCCTGCAGAGCCGAAGAGATGACGTGATAGTTCGTCAGCAACCAGCCCTCTTTGTTTACGACGAAACCACTCCCGTAAGCGGCCTTGGGCGAATCGGAATCGATCGCGGTTTTGATCTTAAAAACCAGGGGAGAAAGCTGCTTGAAAACCCGATCGGCATGAGTCAATAAATCAGCCGCGGGAGTGGAAGGCGTGAACATTACCGCCAGCAATCCGCCTAGGCTCCCGGCCAGACGGACCGCTCGCCTATGCCCACGCTCAGACCTCCAAAGAAAACGGCGTAAACTTAGTCTTGGTATCGAAGTAGTCTTCATTCTCCGCCCGTTTCAAGAAAGCCACCACCCGATAGGTCACCGGCGTGGCGAGCACCTCCCAAAGCACCTTCAAAAAGTAGTTACCGATCAACACCTGAAACACTTGCTCCACCGACCAAATCCCCAAAAAAGCCAAAGGGTAGAACACCAACGAATCGACCATCTCGCCGACCACGGTGGAGCCGATCGTACGCTGCCAAAGCGCTTTTCCCTTCGACCACACCTTCATCTTGGCGAGGGTGTAAGAATTACAAAACTCGCCCAGGAAATAGGCGATCATGGAAGCCACGACGATACGCGGAGTGGCCCCGAAGACCGTCTCTAGCGCGCCTTGATTCGGCCAAACGGGATCCGCCGGCACGTTCAAGACCAGCCAAGACATGCCGGATGCGAATGCCAGCGCGCCAAAGCCCGCCCACACCACCTTACGGGCGCGGGCGTAGCCATACACTTCCGTTAGGATGTCGCCAAAAAAATAGCTAATCGGAAAGAAAAGCACTCCCCCACTGAAGCGGAAATCCCCAATCCACGGCAAGTTGACGAGGCAAACTTTGGCCGCGCCGATAAAGTTCGAGCAGATCAAGACCGTCACGAAGGCCGCCATGATCAAATCGTAATACTTATACTCCCGAACGGGCTTGGTCACCGGCGGCGTTTCGTGGATTTAGCCGAGGGCTTGGGTTTAGCGCCGGGCCTGGCTTTCGTACGAACTTTGGTTTCGCGAGCGCCCGGCACCGCGATCAGCGCGCACCAATCTCCCTCTTCCCCGCGAATGAACTGATACCCCTGGGGTAAAAGCGCGGCGTATTGCTTGCGTACCGGCGCCTCGTCCTTGTGCAGAAGCCCCGAAAGAATCAAGACCCCGCGTGGAGCAAGCAGACGGGTCAATGCCGGCGCGAACTCTAGCAGCACCGGCTTAAGAATATTCGCCACCACGAGATCGAACGGCTTCCACTTGGGGTTGATCTCGCCCTGGAAGCGTACGCGGCGTCCGACGCCGTTGAGCTTTACGTTGCCTTCGGCGTTATCGATCGCGAGCGGGTCCACCTCCACGCACTCCGCCTGAGCGCCCAGCAGCGCGCACCCGATGCCAAGCAATCCGGATCCGCTGCCAAAGTCCAAAACCCGCTTGCCTGCGAAAGGTTGGGAACTCTCAAGCCCGGCCGCCATCTCGCCGATGGCTTCCAGGCAAAGCCGCGTGGTCTCGTGGGTGCCGGTACCAAACCCCGCGCCCGGGTTAATCACGATCCCCAGGGCATCCGAGCCAAGCTTCGAAGCATCCCAAGGGGGTACGACCTTCCAGAACGGGGGAATCTCCACGGCCCGAAAGTTCTTCTGCCAGGCTTCGTTCCAGTTCTTGTCGCGCTGCTCGAAAACTCGCATACGGGACAAGCCGTCGAAGTGGGTCTCCAGTACCTTGACTGCCGTACGCGCCCCTTTATTCGAATTGAAATAAAGGACGGCCTCGAGCGGTCCCGCACTGGCGACCCAGTCGCGCTGCGTAGGAGCCACCGCCGAGTCCAATACTTTTCCACGCTTCGGCGCAAGCTGAGTGCCTTCGTGGATGCCAAGCAAACCGTACTGGGCCAGGTTCGCCCAAATCCAGGCGAAGACCTCTTCCCGGTTGAACACGCGCCCCTCCCGGGTGCGGGGACGTTCACGAAAGTAAATGGTCTTCGGCAAGTTTAGGTGAAACCGAAAAGTGGTTTCGCTCACGAGATAGAATCCCCGCCATGATCACCGCCCGAGCCACCCGAACCGCCGGTACCCTGCGATCCCGAGCTGCTGCCGCTTTCTGCGGGTGCGGACATCTGCATGCCACTATCGCGCTGCTCGTATCCACGGCCACCACCGCCCCGGTCGTTCCCACGGAAGCGATTTCCGTTGTTGTTGTTCATTCCGCCGCCCCGGCGGTTCTTGTTGCGATTCCGTCCGCCACGTCCGCCACGATCGCCGCCGCCACCTCGGTCATTGCGGCCGCCCATGGACTTACCATGGCGGTTGTTGTTACGCCCGCCGCCGCCGCCGCGGCCCTGGTTGCGATTTCCCTGCGCATGCATGGAAGTCAAAGCCGGCGCCGGCCCCAAATTCGCGATGGCAGCGTCCTGCGCGGCTTGTGCGCGTAAGAACGCCAGCCGATCTTCATCCTCCTCGTCCCCACCGCCGGCTTTGGCTGGCGGAGCCGTGAACGATGCATCCTGGGCACGCAGTGGCGTCGAGGTCTCCGATCCCGGCGACGGCACGGCCGGCGTGTAGTCGTGCTGGCCTTCGTTGCCGGTATCCGGCGCCACCGACTCCCTAGAGTCGGCGGTATCCGGCGCACCGCCATCACTCTCTCGATCCTGACGAGCCGACATCGGGGTGTCTCCGCCGGAATCACCGCGATTTTGGTCACGGTCCCCGCGGTCACGATTGCGATCCCGGTTGCGGTCACGATCCCGCCCGCGATCGCGGTCACGATTGCGGTTGGAACGACCGCTGATTTCGCGGCGCTGACCGGACTCGTCGGCACTGACTTCGAACTGCTCCTGATGGAATTCCATCACGGCCTGCAAGAAAATCTGCTTCTTATAACGCCGCTCCAGCTGATCTAATGTCTCGCGTTCTTCGATGGCGAGGATATCGATCGTATCCGGATGCGCCTGCACCAGGATCTTGCTCGTATCGCGATCGATGCCGGCGCGCTCCACTTCCCGCAGCACCTCGTAAGCCACGGTTTCCTTGCTCTTGATGAAACCCTTGCCTTCACAGTGATTGCAGGACGTGCAAAGCGCACGCACCATGGTGTCGCGCGTCCGTTTACGGGTCATCTCGATCAAGCCGAGCTCAGACATCTTGATGATGGAGGGACGGGCGCGGTCCTTGCGTAGCGCGTTCTCCAGCGCCCGGTAAACGCGATGCCGATTCTCTTCCTTCTCCATGTCGATTAAGTCGATGATGATGATCCCGCCGCAGTTGCGCAGCCGCAGCTGATAGGCGACCTCTTCGACCGCCTCCAGGTTGGTCTTCAAGATCGTGTCCTCGAGATTCTTCTTGCCGACGTAGCGGCCGGTGTTCACGTCCACCGCCACCAAGGCTTCCGCCTGGTCGATGACGATGTAACCGCCGGACTTCAGCCAGACCTTGCGCTCCAGGGCGCGGTGCAGTTCGGTGGAGATCCCGTATGCGTCGAAGATCGGAATGTGCCCTTGATAGAGCTCCACGCGATCACCGATCGCCGGCATGAAGTTCGAAACGAATCCTTTGATCTCATTATAATAGTAACGCGAATCGACCATCACCTTGGTCACTTCTTCCGTGAGCCAGTCGCGAACCGCGCGCAGCACCGAGTTAAGATCTTCATACACCAATGCCGGGGCCGAAACGGTTTCCGCCTTGTGGCGAATATCGTCCCAAAGCTTGGCCAGGTAATCGATATCGGTCTTGATCCAACGCTCGGGATTCTTCCCGCCGCTGGCGGTACGGACAATAAAGCCCACGCCTTTCGGACGATGTTGATCGACATACTGGCGCAGGATGCGGCGCTCGTCGTCGCGATCGATACGGCGGGAAACGCCGATGTGATCGATCGTCGGCATGCAAACGAGGTGACGGCCAGCGAGGCTGACGTGGCAAGTAAGGCGCGCACCCTTGGTCGCGATCGGGTCCTTCGCGATCTGCACCAGCACTTCTTGGCCTTCCTTCAAAAGATCTTCAATTTTTCCGGAACGGGGACGCTCGCGCGACCCGAACTTCGGACGAATCTTGCGGTCCCGGCCGCGCTGCTGGCGGAACTCCTGGCGATTACGTCCGCCCCGTCCCCCGCGCCCACTGCGCTGGTCGTGGCGGCCACCGCCGCGTTGATCGCGATTTTCGGAACGGGCGCCTTCGCCACCTTCCATACCGCGCTCCGGGCGATCGCTCGCGTGATCCGCGCCGTGGGTCGGCAGATGCGACTGCGCGTCTTCGCCCAGCGCCGAACGATCGGTTTGCACGTCGCCCGAGTCGGAAACCATCTGATTATAATTTTCCGGATATTCTTGGTTCGGCTGGTCTTGGCGATCGCCGCCTTGCCCACCCCGCCCTTGCCGGTCGTAGCCACCGTCACGGCCGCCATCGCGACCGCGATCACGGTTGCGGTTGCGATTGCGGTTCCGGCCACCACGGCGTCCCCGTCCACGATCCCGGCGTCCGCCGCCGAATCCTCGGTCTCCGCGTCCTTGGCCTTCGCCACCGCCACCGGCCGCGGCACCTTCTCCGCCTTGACCGGCAGATTGGGGCGCTTCGCCTTCACCCCCTCCACCTGAGTTAGATTCATTGAAGTTTCTTTCCGCAGGGGGAGCGACCGTGCCTTCGGGAGCCCGATTTCCAAAACTATCGTCGTCGCCTTCTCCGGGAGGAGGGCCCATTTCCTGGGGGCGGCCATCGCCTTCGTCGTGACCTTCTTCTTGGCCTTCTCCGCCAGCCTCTTCGTCGGAGTCCTCAACTTCTGAACGCCACGCCTCAGCCTCCGCATCATCCGACGCGATGTCCGCGCCCGCTTGCACGGGTTCACTTGCGGCCATAGCGGGTTCGGAGCTGGACTCGCCCGGCTGGTCAGCACCCGCTTGTACCGATTCGCTTGCCTCCGGAGCGCCCGGGCCTTCGGGAGCCACGTTTTGTCCCTGGCCTTCGTAATCCCCGTACTCCTCGTCATCGGAAACGTCTTCACCCATGGCTCCCATCGTGGAGGACATGTCGTGCACGTATACATCGTCCACGTACAAGAACGCGGCCTTCTCTAAGCCGATATCCACGAAAGCCGCCTGCATGCCCGGAAGCACGCGGGTGACCCTGCCTTTATAGATGTTGCCTACGATGCCCTTGTCCGTTGCCCGTTCGATGACGAGTTCCTGGATTTCGCCCTCTTCCAAAAGCGCGATGCGGGTTTCCGGTAACGATGCATTAATGATGAGTTCTGTCGACATACCACCTCCATTGGGGGTACGGCGACCGTACGAAGCGAGACCAGTTTCAGGTCAATAAGCCTGGGCGGCGATTCGGAAAATTCAGCGCGAAGCGTCCTCGCGAACAAACGGGCTCACGAGCTTCTTTCAGCTCTAGCCACTTGGCTTGTCCATTTTTGAGTTGCTTCACATTTCCCGATTGCGGGCCCACGGTTTCAAATCCTGGTACTGGCGCGCGATTCATGCGGCGCCTGTGTTGATTAATTGTTAATTCTTCTTTTCGTCTCTTCATCTTGGGGGGGCCTATTTTCTCCTGGCCACTCCCCGGGAAACCGGGTCGAAAAACTCCTGCGTTTCCATGTGGATGAACTTTCCAGGTACTATACCTGTACCTCCAGAGATAACTAATCCGACTTGACTATTCAAGCAAAAACCCCCATAACGCATAGCCGGAGAAATCTATGGCATTCGAGCCACGGGGAAATCACAGCTCTCATACGGATCCTAACTCACTGGATTTATTGGTAGATCAGATCGCTGACGCGGTCCGAGATAAGCTCGTGGCGCAGGGCCTCCCGCTCGGCAAAAGCTCGCCAGGGACAATTAACGCGACTGCGTCCAACGCAATTGCTTCGTACCAAGCGGCGCCCGATCTTCGATCGGCCAACCTTCACTCGGTCGACCGGATTACCCACACCGGTGAAACCCCATTTCAGCCCCATCTGATCCAGGAAGACCAAAGCCTCGCTCGTAAGATCGACCACACCTTACTTAAGCCAGATGCCACGCCTGAAGAAATCAAACGCATGTGCGAAGAAGCGCGCCAGTACCACTTCGCCACGGTTTGCGTGAACTCATCAAATGTAGGCCTCACCGCCAAACTACTCGAAGGCTCGGACGTCAAGCCCATCGCGGTCGTGGGCTTCCCGCTCGGAGCCGCGGCTTCCGCCACGAAGGCGTTCGAAGCACGCGAGGCCATCCGAGCCGGCGCGCGTGAGATCGACATGGTCATCAACATTGGCGCTCTCAAAGGCGGACTGTACCTGCAAGTCTATGAAGATATTCGTGCCGTGGTGGAAGCCTCCAAGCCCTACGGCGTAAAAGTGATCCTCGAAACCTCGAGCCTGACGTACGACGAGAAAGTCATCGGCTGCGCCTTCTCGAAGGCGGCCGGCGCCGCGTTTGTGAAGACTTCGACCGGCTTCGGCTCGGGCGGCGCGACCGTGGAGGATATTGAGCTCATGCGACGGGTGGTCGGTCCCGACATGGGCGTGAAAGCGTCAGGCGGTATCCGCACCCACGAAGACGCCGCGAAGATGATCGAAGCGGGCGCGACCCGCGTCGGCGCTTCCGCCTCCGTCGCCATCGTCACCCAGAAAGATACCAAGGCAGGCGGAACCGCCGCCGCCAATTCTAAACCGACCGCCAAGGGCCCCAAGAACAGTCTGTACTAGTTGACCCGAACCTAGGCCCGCGGTGCCTTTGGTACCCGCGCTCTTCCCCGCTTGGCGTGAGGCTTCTTCCAATGCAAAACGAGCACGGGCAATAGCGATGCCCCGACAATGGGGTGCGCGAATTCGACGCCGTCGATGAACGAAATCTGTCCGCCATAAAGGATCGTAACGCCGGAAATCGCCAGCACCACGATCAGGGCGAGAAACGTCCAACCCGACTTACGATGGTGCCCTCCGCGTAACTCCACGCGAATATGCTGTGACCAAATCGAACCCAAGACGAAAATAAAAAACAAAGCGGCCAGCATGTGCGCCGGTCCGGCGAAACGCTCCCAGAAACTAATCGTCTGTCCGCCAAACTCGGCTTCGCCCCGCAACCAGCTCCGCGCGAACCAGTAGAGGTTTCCCGATAGATAGAGCGCGCCAAATCCGTATCGCAGCTTCCGCTTCAAGGCCCGGGTGACGATCACGCGCCGTTTGCCCTTCCGTCGCCGATCACCGCGCCGTTGCTGGCAAAAGCGGCCATCTGGAACACCGGAAAACCCGGCACGTCGCCCGTTCCCCGGAACAATCCTACTTTTGTCAACGCATCCGCCGTCAGGCAGTTTTCCGCCATCACGCACACGGTGTTCGGCCCGACGGGAGCGGGGTCCCAGCGGCTTGCCGCCGAGGTATCGGCGAAGATCGCACGCGAGGTGTACGACGGCCGGGAGGGATCCCGTCTTGGCAGGTAACGCGCCGTCGGCTTCCGATTTAGAGAGGTCTCGCGTGAGCTCGTTGCGAGCGCGCAGGCAGGCAACATGAAATCGTATTCGAATTCTTCCGCGCCCGTGGGCACCCGCACGGCCGCGCGAAAGGGATGCGAGCTGCGCAGGTCTCCACCCGCATTCACCACCCAGTGAACGTCGGGCCTCGCTTCGACCAAACGCGCGAACGCTGCGTCGACGATATACCCTTTGGCCAAACCGCCCAGGTCAAAACCCAACTCGCTGGTTCGGCGAACCCGACGAAAGGCGGTAGCACCCGGAGGACGACGCGAGCGGGCACCCTCTCCTGCGAGTTCATATTCCCGTTCCGCCATCATACGAAATGCGCCGTCGGATGCCTGCTCCAGACGCGCGCCGAAGCCTAGCACTTCCGCTAGCTCCCCAGAGATCTCGATCCACTCGCCCACTGGGGCATGATTCACTCGATAGAGCTCGCTGGCCGGAGTAAAACAGCTAAACACTCCCTCAAGGTTCGCGATCCCGGAGAAAGCTTGGGTGATGAGCCCCTGCAACACTTCCGAGCGCTGCCACGTGCGGGCGTCGCCTCCGGGAGCCATTTGGGCCGTGACTTCGACGAACGTGCCGAGCGCCGGACGCAGCCTCCGCAGCGGGCCGTTTGCGGCGGTTCCGGAACTAGAGGCTCGCGCGTACTGCTTCATAGGTGTGGATGAGGCGACGCACGCCGCCCGTCACGTGCACGGACGAAAGGGTCGCCCCGCTGATATTTTTGATATCCGACTCTACCTTGAGCTTGGCTTGGGAGTTCTTGCCTACGAACTGCTGGCGCCAATCGGCGTGGCGTACCTGCCCGCCGTAGGTTTCGCGGTACTCTAGAATCTCCACCCCGCGCACGGCGCCGTCCGCCCCCAAGCCCACGGCAAAGGTGATGAACTCATGCTTGCCGATAACCTGATCCACGAACACGACTTCCTTTTTTGGCCCCACATACGCGGTGAGCTTACGATTCCGGACGTTCTCGCCGGAGGCCGCCTCGATTTTCTCTACCTGCTCGGGGGTCAACTCCAATTCTCGGCGGGCTAGTTTCAGGTTAGGCAGAAGGAGTTTGGCCGCGTCGTCCGCACTGAGATAAACTTCCGCGTGCGCCACGAATGGAACCGCCAAGCCGAGGCTTCCCAGCCCCGCCAATCCTACGCCCAATATCTGCCACTGCCCCTGTTCCATGTAGAGATTAAAACCGAGTTTCTGGCGTACCTCGAGCTTCTCGTGCTGCGC
>JBFWNL010000004.1:0-363239 GCA_050251055.1 Bacteriovoracia bacterium | reverse complement strand
ATCCACGTCGGCCGCTTTGGCGATGCCCACCATGGTCATCAAACGCGTGCTGCCGCGGTAAGGAACTCGCTTCGTCGAGCGGATCTTGTAATTTCCGTTCGGATAGCGCTCCAAAATCTCGGCCATCATGGTTTCGCCCGCGGCGAGCGTCACGTGCTTGGACACATCGACGTCGGCGTAAGTGGCCTTCGGTACGTCCACATCTGGCTCTTCTTCCTTTTTCTTTTCATCTTCCTTACCCGCCGCAGCCGGACCGCGGGCCGCCGTCGCTGGGGCACCCGCTTTCGCGTCTCCCTCGGGGATGCCCAACGCCCGCTTGCGCAGGCGCTCTTGCGCATCGGCGAGCTCGATCTCCATTTCCATCTGGCTCAAGGATTTCTTCACCTCGGTGTGAACGTCCTTCACCATCTGCTCATCCAAGGTAACGGTCACGATATCGCCGACGGCGCGCGTGCGATTCTTCGTGAAAAAATAGTTGGTCTGGCCATTCGAGGCCCATAGCGAGCCTTCGTTTTGGGATTCGTCGATGAAGTCCGCCCGCGTGGCGCGCGTACCGTTTTTATACCGGCGCTTCACGGGCGGCGCCATATCTGGCCGGGAAGAGTAGGAAATCGCCTCGCGATAACGATCTCGATTCACGGCATCGGCTTCGCCCTGCGAAACCCACGAAGGTCCTTCCCCGGGTAAGTATTCACGACTCGAAACGCTGGCCGGACCGCGTTCGGAGTGGCCCACGGAATTGTAGCGGTCTACCTCCATCGGAGAGCCCGTCAGCATACCGCCCTCCGGCCATTTTCCGCCGACCGTCGGTTCATAGTAGGGCGGGGAATCATCCAGATCGCGGCGCAGCTTGCCCATCATGGTGCTGCATCCGCAGGCCGTTAAAAGTAAAATCGCGAGAGCGTGTTTCATAGATTCACCTCGACGCGGTCCATCTGGGTCAGTACGCCCGCCATGTCCCGCTTCGTCGAGCGGCTCATCACGCGGATTTTATCGCCCACGTGCCCGGGTTCCTGCGCCACCGCTTGCGTAGAAAGCTTCAGTCCGCCCGAGTTAATTTGCACGACCAGGAGATCACCGCGACGAACATCTGGCATGCGCTGCACGCCGGGGCTAGTGATCGCCTGTCCCTCGAGCAAAGTCTGGCGGGCCTCCATGCGGTTCAGCTCCACCTCGGGCCCCACGATCAGCCCTCGCATCTGGTTTTCATGTCCCTGGGCGATATTTACTTCCTCCACGCGCACGGACTCAATTCCCACCGCTTCGCCCGGGGCGATGCGCTTGACGGGAACGTAAGCCTTGCGAAACGCGGCGAATCTTACGGATCCGTCATGCACGCGGCCACTGGTGACCGCGCGAATCCAGGCTTCTCCGCGTTGGTTGTCGGAAACAAAAGTGATTTGGACGGACGGTTCCGCGAGCGACGCCGCATCGGGTGCCGGCGCAAGCCAGGCCACGTCGCCCTGCAGCTCAATACGTGCGTTGTCGTACTTGGCGGAAATTTGTTTTTTTACTAAAGCATTTAAAACTGCCGCCGATGAAGTGAGGGAAGAAGTGTTGTTCACCTCTGGCACCTCCGCCTGCACCGGTCCAATCCCTATTAAAATCAAAGCCAAAATCACCTGGTCGCCCTCCAGAGTTTCAAATCAAAAACTATTTAATATTCACGGTCGCGCTCATCATCTGATCCGCGATTCCCATTACCTTAGTATTCATTTCGTAAGCACGTTGCGTCGCGATCATGTCCACCATCGCGTTCGGCACGTTCACGTTCGATCCTTCCAGCGCGCCCTGCTGGATCGTCCCGTATCCATTTTCACCCGGAATTCCCTGCAAAGGCGGGCCGCTCGCCGCGGTCACACGATAGATGCCGCCTCCGCCCGCGCTCAAGCCTTCTTCGTTCTGGAAGCGGATGAGCTGGATCTGCCCAATCGTAACCTCGGAAGAATCCGGCATCGTGGCCTTGACCTCGCCGCCGCCCGTGACGACGACGTTAATGGCATTGTTCGGCACGGTTACCTGCGGGACCATCTGGGCGCCATTGGTGAGATAGAGGCGTCCTTGCGCGTCCCGATGGAACGATCCCACGCGGGTGTAACCTACTTCCCCGTTCGGCATCTGCACTGGGAAAAAACCGGGACCTTCGATCATGAAATCGTAGGGGTGGTACGTCATGCGGGCGGGACCCTGGTCATGGATCTTATGCTCGGCGCCGACTTTCACGCCCATACCACGCTCGATGCCGACGGGACTCTGTGAAGCCACGCCGGTCGCGGTTCCCGGTTCCTTGATCGTCTGGTACATCAGGTCTTGAAACTCGGTGCGCGAGCGCTTGTAGCCATCGGTGTTGACGTTAGCCAGATCGTTGGAGATCCGCTCGATGTTCGCTTGTTGCGCTTGCAATCCGGTGGCGGCGGTGGTCAGTGCACGTTCCATTATAATTTCCCGATCTCGTTGGCTTCTTTGCTCATGAACTCGTCATGCACCTTCATCGCCTTCATACCGTGCTCAAATCCGCGATGCGCGCTAATGAGCTTGGTCATCTCTTCGATGGGGTTCACGTTCGAGGTTTCGATCACGCCCTGGCGGACGATGCTCCGCGCGGGTTCGGACTTCACGTTGTCGGGCTTCACGTTTTCAAATAAAAGCCCGCCGCGCTTGCGCAGGAAGCGCGAATCCTGGAACTCGGTGAGGGCGAGCTTCGCGATCAACCGGTCGCCGGCATACACGTCGCCGCCTTCCGTCACCGCGATCTGTCCCGTCACGTCCCGCAAGTTCACGAACCGCGCTTGGGTTTCCGGGGGTGGGGTGGGTTGTCCAGCCGCAACTCCTCCTTGAGTTGTGGGCCCTCCTTGGCTCGGCTGAACAGCTGTGGTGGCCGGCAGCGCGGACGCCAGCCCTCCGGGTTGAGCTGCCAACACGGGGTACCCCTCGGGAGTAGTTAACAGACCATCCTTAGTCACTTTGAGGCTTCCTTGCCTCGTGTAACGGACTCCGTTGGGCGTGCTGACCTCAAAAAATCCAGGGCCGTCGATCGCGAGATCGAAGGGCGAGTGCGTGACCCGCAGGTTTCCCTGGCGAAAATTCGTGTAAGTCCCGTCGGTGATGACGAAGGCCTGGTCCTTGCCATCGAGCGGATAGAATTCTTTGTCTTTGATGGGGCCGCGGGGAATGTCGACGGCGGCGTGCTCGTTCTCGACCGTCGCGAGGTATTCGCGAAAAGCCGGCATATCTTTCTTGAATGCCGCGGTATCCGAGTTTGCCAAATTGTTGGCGACCGTATCCACCATCTGCTGTTGGGCCATCGCGCCCGATACGGTCGTCCAAATTCCGCTAGACAATCGTGTCTCTCCCCCGGGACTTCCTGTCCCAGGGGCAAGTAAGAGCAATCGGCGTGCCGCGGGAGAAACTAAAATTTTTCTTTGATTTCAAAGTCGGAGCGGAGTTTTTTTATCGTACACGCGGCAAATTTCGCCGAGCTTGGCAGAACCTGCCTAGGCGCGCCCGCCCCGGGGTGAAGTGAATAAAAATGAAATCCATGCTATTCTCCCCTCGTGCAGCTCCTCCCCGCCAAACCGGTATCCGAGAAAATCCGGGCCACGGTAAAAACCGAGGCCGCCCAGTTCGCGAAACTCCACGGACGCAAACCCAAACTAGTGGTCGTGCTCGTGGGAGAAGACCCGGCCAGCGTCATCTATACGGCCAAAAAAGGGGAAGCCTGCGAATCGGTGGGATTCGCCCATGAAACCATCCGGCTCTCCGCGGACGCCACCCCGCAAGAGGCCAAAACCGTGATCGATCGGCTGAACGCGGACCCCGCCGTGGACGGCATCCTGATCCAGCGTCCGCTGCCCAAAACATATCGGGAAGAGGACGTCTCTTATTGGGTCACGCCCGCAAAAGACGTCGACGCCTTCCATCCGGAAAACGTGGGTCGATTAAGCCTAGGCCTATCCTGCCTGCAGCCTTGCACTCCCACCGGGGTGATGGAGATTCTTGAACACGCGGGGGTGAAGCTCGACGGGAAAACCGTTTGCGTAGTGGGCCGCAGCTCGATCGTGGGAAAGCCCATGGCCACGCTGCTGATGCAGAAGAATGCGACCTTGCTTCATTGTCACAGCCGTACTCAAAATCTGGAAACTTACACCCGCCAAGCGGATGTTCTGGTCGCCGCCGCGGGTAAGCCCAAACTCATCACCGAAAAGCACTGCAAGCCCGGCGCCGTGGTGATTGACGTCGGCATTCACCGGCTCCCGGGTGGGAAAGTCTGCGGCGACGTGGATGCTGAATCCGTTTCCCGGGTCGCTTCGGCGCTCACCCCGGTTCCCGGCGGGGTAGGTCCCATGACCATCACGATCTTACTGCGGAACACCCTACTCGCCGCCCGCTCCTCGACATCCGACTAAAATAGTTTGAGTTAGACAACCCGTGGGCTTCAGGAGTAAATCCCCTTCATGAAACAAACTGCGCTCTTAGAAGAGCACCGTGCCCTCGGCGGCCGCCTGGTCGACTTCGGCGGCTGGGAACTACCCGTGCAGTACAGCGGCGTAATCGATGAGCATACCGCCTGCCGCACCGCCGCGGGCCTTTTCGACGTCAGCCACATGGGCGAAGTCGACGTCACCGGCGCCGACGCCGAAAAGTTTCTCAATTTCCTCGTCACCAACGATGTCGCGAAGCTCGCCATCGGCCAAGCCCAGTACACGGCCATGTGCTACCCCGAAGGCGGTATCGTCGACGACCTCGTGATTTATCGCCGCGCGCGCGACCGTTTCCTCGTTGTCGTGAATGCGTCGAACACGGATAAAGACTTCGCCCACATGCAGGACGTCCTGAAGTCGACGGCCGCGAAGTTTCCCGAGGTGGACCTCGCCAACCAAAGCGCGCATTACACGCAGATCGCGCTACAGGGCCCGAAGGCCGAAAAGATTTTGGACGAGCTCACCAACGTCGATCTGACGAAAATCAAGACCTATTGGTTTTCCGAGGGCGCGGTGATGGGAAATATTCCCGCGATCGTGGCGCGCACCGGCTACACCGGCGAAGACGGATTTGAAATCTACGTACCTTGGAACGACGGTCCCAAGGTTTGGCGCGGCTTATTGGAAGCGGGTAAGCCTCACGGCTTGAAACCCTGTGGCTTGGGCGCGCGCGATACGCTGCGCCTCGAAATGAAGTACCCCCTTTACGGCAACGAACTTACGGCGCAGACGAATCCTTTGGAAGCGGGCCTGGGCTGGGTGACGAAGCTCACCAAGGGCGAATTCATGGGTCGAGATGCGCTCGTGCACGCGAAGGAAGCGGGCCTCAAACGCAAGCTTGTCGGCATTAAGTTACAAGGCCGCGGGATTCCCCGCCAAGGCTACAAAGTTTACGACGCGAGCGGCACGAAACCGCTGGGCGAGCTTACGAGCGGAAGTCAGTCGCCTTCTACCAAGGATCCGATCGGCATTGCTTACGTCGCCACTGGCCACACCGATATCGGTACCTCGCTCATGGTCGAAATCCGTGAAGCGAAAGTCCCGGCGGTCATCGTCGAAACCCCATTTTACAAGCGCCCCTACTAACAGGAGAACGTCATGAAATTCCCCAACGACTTGAAATACACGAAAGATCATGAATGGGCCCGCATCGAGGGTAATACCGTGACCGTCGGCATCACGGATCACGCGCAAAGCGCCCTGGGCGATATCGTCTACGTCGAGCTTCCCGCCAAAGGCAAAGAGCTGAAAAAGGGCGGAACCTTCGGCGTGGTGGAGAGCATCAAGGCGGTGTCCGATCTCTACGCCCCGATCTCCGGCACGATTTTAGAGATGAATGCCGCCGTCGTGGATGCGCCAGCGACCCTCAACCAAAGCCCGCACGAAGATGGGTGGCTAGTGAAGATCGTCGCGACGAATCCCGCTGAACTGGGAGAGCTCATGGACGCGACCGCGTATGAAAAGTACGTGTCGTCGTTAAAGTAAACCGACCCAGAGCAACCTCGGCGTCATTCCGTCGCAATTCTCGGTTTGCTTCCTCTAATACAAACGTCAAAAGAAATGAGCCCGGCGCCCGAAATGAATCGAGGGCCGGGCCTTCGGTGGTAGGACACTGCATGCCCTCTCGGGCGCGCAGGTGGTGGATGGAAACTGATAACTTTTTCCCAGCAGCTGCCTTCCCCTAGAGCAAGGGGTATACCAGCCCATTACGCGATATATGCGCCGCCAACCCAAGCCGGGCGAAATCTGGTGCCACCCGTGGCGACGCCGGTAGCAAAACGGCCGCCGTGAAATTATCTATTATTAATAATAAGTTATCTTGAACTAGAGGGTTTTGAGGAGGAGGCTCACGGTCTTTTCACCCCCATCGGTATCCTGAACGCCGACTTCATTGAAACCAATCCCCCGATGGAATCGTAGCGATGTTTCATTCGAAGGGCGGAGGTTCACCTCGCACGTTACCCGGCGGGTACGGGGAAGCGCGAACGCTTCAATATCGGCATACAATCTTCGGCCGATCCCGCTTTTGCGGAACTCCGGCGCCACGGCGAGACGGTCCACGTAAACAAAGTCGGGATAGCGGGCCTTAAACCACAGGTAGTTGGGGCTTTGATAAGACGCCGTTTCATCGAACGCGAGTAAAAAGCCCGCCAGCTTGCCCACGCCCGTCGCCGCGGGCGCCGTGCGCACCACCGTGAACCGCGCGGCATTTTGGAAGTGGGAATGCATCTGCGCGAGCGTGATGTCGCCAACGTGCGGGACTTCCGTTTGGTTCAGTTCCCAGATTTCCGCCACCTCCGCGGCCGTCGCCGCGCGCAGCGTGAACTCGCTCACTGGTAGGCTTCCATGGGAGGGCAAGCGCAAACCAGGTTACGGTCGCCGTAGACGTTGTCGACCCGGCTGACGTAGGTCCAGAACTTGTTTTCACGTACCCAGGCGAGCGGATAAGCCGCTTTTTCGCGCGAGTACGGGCGATCCCAGTTCGACGACATCACGACGTCGGCGGTGTGGGGCGCGTGTTTGAGCACGTTATTCTTCCGATCGGCCTGGCCCTTCTCGATTTCGGCGATTTCCTGGCGAATACTGATCATCGCCTCGCAAAAACGATCGAGCTCGGCCTTCGGCTCGCTCTCGGTCGGCTCGATCATCATCGTGCCCGCCACGGGAAACGAAATCGTGGGCGCATGGAATCCGTAATCCATCAGGCGTTTGGCGACGTCTTCGACTTCGACGCCGGTCGCGGCCTTGATGGCACGCAAGTCGACAATACATTCGTGCGCCACGCGTCCCTTTTCCCCGCGGTAAAGGACGGGATAATGCGGGTCGAGTTTCTGCGCGATGTAATTCGCATTCAGGATCGCCACCTTCGTCGCGTGCGTTAGGCCTTCCAGGCCCATCATGCGGATATACATCCACGAGATGGTAAGGATGCTCGAGCTCCCCCAGGGAGCGGCCGAAACTGCGCCGATGCCCTTCGCGTGCGGAAGCGAGGTCGTGAGTGAATGCTTCGGGAGAAAAGCGGCAAGATGTTTTTTTACGCCGATCGGACCCATGCCCGGGCCGCCGCCGCCGTGCGGGATACAAAAGGTCTTGTGCAGATTCAAATGGCAAACATCCGGACCAAACTCGCCGGGCCGGCAGAGGCCGATCTGGGCGTTCATGTTGGCGCCGTCCATGTAAACCTGGCCGCCATTTTCATGCACGATCTGGCAAATTTCCTGGATCTTTTCCTCGAACACGCCGTGGGTGGACGGGTAGGTCACCATCAGTGAGGACAAATTCGTCTTATGCTCGACGGCTTTCTTGCGTAAATCGTTCAGGTCGACGTTCCCGTTGGTGTCGCACTCGACGACCACGACCTGCATCCCGGCCAGCGCCGCGCTCGCGGGGTTGGTGCCGTGCGCGCTTTGGGGAATCAGGCAGATGTTGCGATGCTGATCCCCGCGACTTAAATGATACGCGCGGATCACGAGCAAGCCCGCATACTCTCCTTGCGAGCCCGCGTTCGGCTGTAAGGAAACTGCGTCAAATCCCGTCAACTCGCAGAGCATTTTTTCGAGCGACTGAAACATCTTCAAATATCCATGCGTCTGGTCGGCGGGAGCAAACGGGTGGATCGCGCCGAACTCGGGCCAGGTCACGGGAAACATTTCCGAAGTGGCATTGAGCTTCATGGTGCACGATCCCAAGGGAATCATGGAGGAGGTGAGCGAAAGATCGCGGCGTTCGAGCTTGCGGATGTAACGCAGCATCTCGGTTTCAGAATGATGCTGATTGAAGACGGGGTGCGTGAGATATTCGGTCTTGCGCAGCAGCGAAACTGGCAGCCCGACGGTCGCCTGCTTCGGCGACGGCTGAACCTGTAGATCCACCGGCTTGCCCAAACTCAACGCGCGGCCCAAGTTTTCCAGATCCTTTACCGTCGTCGTCTCGTCGAGACTGATGCCAATCGTGGCGGTATCGCCCGTACCCATAACGCGAACATTTAACCGCGCCTGGCGCGTCGCTTTTAGCACGTCCTCGAGCTTGCGCCCGGCGAGACCCACTTTTAACGTATCGAAGTAGGTATCATTTAATACGGTGTAACCGAGTTTCTTTAAAAGTTCGGCCAACGCGACGGTCATGACATGTGTGCGCTCAGCGATGGCACGCAATCCCTGGGGGCCATGGTAGACGGCGTACATCGACGCCATAATGGCGAGCAGCACCTGCGCCGTGCAGATATTACTCGTCGCCTTGTCGCGGCGGATGTGTTGTTCACGCGTTTGCAGCGCGAGACGAATCGCCGGGCGACCATTCGCGTCTTTGGAAACGCCCACGAGCCTTCCCGGCATCCGGCGTTTGAAATCTTCCTTCGTGGAGAAAAACGCGGCGTGGGGGCCGCCAAAACCCAGTGGTACGCCGAAGCGCTGCGCGCTACCCAGAGCCACATCGGCTCCAAGTGCCCCCGGCGACTCCAAAAGCGTCAGCGCCAGTAGGTCCGTCGCCATCGCTACCAAACCGCCTTGACCGTGGATTCTCTCCACCAACCCACGGTAATCGACCACACCGCCATCGGTAGTGGGGTACTGAAGCAACACCCCAAAGAACGACCCGTCACCCCCGGCGGTAAGCTTTTCCACGTCGCCCACCACCACGGGGATGCCCAGGGGTTCCGCGCGCGTGCGTACCACCTCGATGGTTTGAGGATGACACCGATCCGAGACTAAGAACTGATTTAAAGCTTCGTGGGTGCGTAAGGCATGGCAGAACGTCATGGCCTCGGCCGCCGCCGTCGCTTCATCCAGCAGTGAGGCGTTCGAAACCGGCAAACCCGTGAGGTCCGAGACCAAGGTTTGGAAATTCAGCAGTGCTTCCAGGCGGCCTTGGGAAATTTCGGATTGATACGGTGTATATTGGGTGTACCAGCCTGGGTTCTCCAGAATATTTCTCTGGATCACGCCGGGCACATGGCACGGGTAGTAGCCCATTCCAAGGTGGGATTTAAAAATCTGATTTTCACCCGCGATATCTTTTAACTCTGCTAAGGCGGCCGGCTCGTCTTTGGCCGGGTCGAGTTGAATGCGCCCTTTTAAACGAATCCCGCGAGGAACCGTCTCGTCGATGAGCTGATCCACTGACGAAAGTTTCAGTTCCTTGAGCATGGCCTGCACATCCGCGGGCCGAGGACCGATGTGGCGGGTGGGAAACAAGGAAGCCGAGAAATCGTTTGTAGACATACCCCCTCCATTACCAGGGGGTGCGAGTTTTCACCAGGGTCATTCTGATTGCGAACGGTTTTTCACTTGACTACTTTTTCTGGTTTTTGACTTTGAAAGAAAAAAGATCGGGAGTATCGTCGGTTTCTTTGAGGCTTCTTTGAAACCACCCATGCAGACTACGCTCAACCCAAACACCTACACCGCCCAAACCGCCCGCGACACCGAACGACTCGCCCGTATTTTCAACACGGCGATGATTTCCACGCGCAGCCAAGCCGGGCAGAGCGCCGACGACCTTTCTCGCAAGTTGTTTGAGCTCATGAAAACCTCGGAGTTCCAGGCCATCCTGGGGACCTGCCAACAGCTCGCGGTCAAGCAAGGCATCTCCGAGAAGACCGCCGCCGAACGGGTGATCGAAACTTTCCGCCAGATCGACCAGATCTGGAGCGATTACGTATTCCGCGAGGGCGTCGAGAAGCTCAAGGGCTCGCCCTCCCGCCTCTAATCCACCGATTAAGTTTTAAGGATGAAGTCCCACTGGATTTCGATGCGTCCTTCGCGATCGACCAAGCCCTTGGGCGGGTTCGGGAAGGGGCCGGCGCTGTTGAACGCGCGTACCGCGGTGTCGTCCAGGTCGCGGGTGCCGGATTCGCTGACCACCTGCACGCGGACCACCTCGCCTTTGTGATCGAGTGTCACCTTCGTGCGGGTGATGTGGTCCATATCGCCGGCGGGGCCGCGGCCCACGCGGAAGAGGTTATAGAGCTTTTCGCGTAGGAGCGGCTTCCAGGCCTGGTCGAGCTGACCCCGGATGCGTTGGAAGTAACCGTAGAAAACAAACTCCTTCGTATTGAGCGCCGAGATATCCGATTCTTTAACGCCCTTGACGTAGTCGTGCGCGCCCGCGCCCGCCTGGTCGCCTGCTTCGGCCCACTGGGGCGTGTCTTGGTTTTTGGTCTTCTGGACGGCGATGGGAACCCCGAGCCTCGCCATGTCCACCACGGGCGCGGGAGACGCCTTGGGTTGCGGCCTGGACTGCGGCATCGGCTGCGCTTTTGCCTCACGCAACTTCGCGACCGTCTCTTCCGTCACGGTTCGGGTTTCCTGGCCTAGGAACGCGGTCGGCGCGGCTTCCTTGGTCTTCTCCCCTTTTTTAGAGTCTACGATCTGATGGCGAACGTTGGTATCGGACTTTTCCACTTCGATAAAGATCGGTTTATTGACGATCGTGTCTTCGCTGGGTCGATGCATCGACAAAACAATGGCGAGTGCGAGCAAGAGGGCATGAAAGCCCAATGATGTCGGCAGGTAAATCGTGCGAATCCGCTGATCCAAATAGCCCATGAAGGTACAACCTCT
Source organism: Bacteriovoracia bacterium (assembly GCA_050251055.1). GTDB lineage: Bacteria > Bdellovibrionota > UBA1018 > UBA1018 > JBFWNL01 > JBFWNL01. The sequence goes on along the minus strand of JBFWNL010000004.1, from coordinate 352,198 downwards.
CCCCTCAATGGCAATTCGGTCTTATTCGAAATCTTCTTTAAAAAATTCGCTTTGAGAATCGGCACCTGGCGTCGATTGGGCCGCCGCGCGCTCGGTCGGTTCGGTGCCAGCGATGAACGCTTCCTTGCGCGCGCGCGCCGTCTTCGGGCCCGCCAGCAAACCTTTGTCGGCATCGATATTGGCGAAGACGATGCCCGGCGGAACCTTGAAAGGTGTGTCCGGATAGTCCTTCACCACCTCGCGCATGTACGCAAGCCAGATGGGCAGCGCCGCCCGCGCGCCCGTCTCCCCCTTGCCCAAGGTCCGGGTCGGTTCGTCAAATCCCACCCACACCCCGGTCACTACGTCCGGCGTGAAGCCCATGAACCAGGCGTCGACATAGTCGTTCGTGGTGCCGGTTTTCCCGGCGCTCATCCGGCCCAAAGTCTTCGCGTCGTGCCCTGTACCAAAATCCACCACGTCCTTCATCATCTGGGTCATGACGGAAGCCACGCGCGGATCCATGAGGAGGTTAGGGAATTTTTCATTGGGATAGCTCGGTAACGCCACCTTTTGCTCGACGGCCGGAGGACTCGCCGTGGGCGGGGCGGCGGCTTGGGCTTCGCCCGGAACTGGATTCGCCGTTGCCGCCTGGGGAACCTGCTCGGCGCCTTGATTTGGGTTTGCCTGCAGCTGCGCTTGAGCGACCGCGGACGCGATCATGCCTTCATCCAGCTTCTGGGGAAGGTTTTCTTCAAGCACATTGCCGTCGCGATCGATCACCTTCGTTACGAAGATTGGCGTCACCCGTTGGCCCATGCGGGGGAAAGTGGAATAAATCTGGCTCAGCTCCACCAGCGAAGTCGTGGCCGAACCCAGGGAAATCGACAGATCCTCGTTGATCTTTCCCGTAAACCCCAGGCGACGCGAGAACTCGATCACGCTGGATATTTGCACGTCTTGCAGGATCTTCACGGTGGGGACATTGCGGGAATGCTCGAGCGCCTGCTGGAAGGTCGTGTCACCGTAGAACTTCTCGGTGAAGTTATTTGGTTTCCACTTTCCGATTTCATCGTCTTTAAACACGATCGGGGAATCTACGATGATCGTCGAAGGCGTATACCCCTTTTCGACGGCGGCGGCGTAAATAATGGGTTTGAACGCCGAACCTGGCTGGCGCATCGCCTGCACGGCCCGGTTGTATTCCGACTTGGAAAAATCATAGCCGCCTTCCATCGCCAGTACGTACCCCGACTCGGCCTCCATGGAAAACAACCCACCTTGGACCTGCGGATACTGATCGAGCTCGGCGATCCATTGGCCGCCCGTCTCCGCTTTCACGATGCGAACGAGCACTACGTCGCCCTTGGCCACCACCTGTGACGGCCTATCCGGGGCCGGCTTCAGCACGCCCGGGGAGGCTTCCTTGCGCGCCCAAAGCATCTTACGAATCGGCAGTGAAAACTCGAGTGATCCCAGGCCGATTATCGCTTCCTTCTTTGCGTCGTCCACGCGAAGCACGACGGCTTCGTACATCCGATCGGGATCCACGGCCTGCGCATCGTTCGTGATACCCGCCTGTACGAGCGCCTCGTTCATGTCCATGCGACCGTCCGGCAGAAACAGGGAGTGCTTGATCTTTTTGCGGATCATCTCCTCCCGGCCACGATCGCGGAACTCCTTGATCTCCTCTTCGGTCTTGAGCACCTGCAGCGGGCCCCGGTATCCCTGGCGGTGATCCAGGTCATGCAGGCCGCGACGCAAGCTATCTTGGGCGACCTTGAAGTAGCGCGGCTTCGGGGGCACGTACACCGTCAGGCCTTCTTCCAAAACCGCCTTTTCACCGTATTTTTTCGTGAGGTACTTGCGCAGATGCTCGACGTAATAGGGCCCGTACTGATCATTTAATTCTTCGACGGTGTGGATCTTGAGGGGTTGCGATCCCGCCTCGACCATCTCTTCTTTTTTTATGAAGCCGTTTTCGTACATGCGCTTGAGCACATAGAGCTGGCGCTCCTTGGCTCGTTTGGGGTTCAGCAGCGGGCTGAACTTGCTGGGCGCGCGCGGCATGCCAGCGAGCAGCGCGGCCTCGGCGAGCGAAAGCTCGGATACATCCTTATTGAAGAAAACGCGGCTGGCGGCTTGGATTCCGTAAGCGCCGTGACCCAGGTAAATCTGGTTCAAATAAAGATACAAGATCTGCTGCTTCGTAAGGTTTTTTTCAATCCGTCCGGCGAGGATCGCTTCCTTCAGCTTGCGTACGAGGTTTCGCTCGGGACTGAGGAAAAGTGATTTCGCCACCTGCTGCGTGATCGTGCTGCCCCCCTGCACGACGTGACCGGCGCGGAAGTTAGCGATGCCGGCGCGCATGATGGAGACCAGGCTGATCCCCTGGTGCTGGAAGAAGGTGTCATCTTCGGCGGACACGAACGCGTCGATGACCCGCTTGGTGAGTTTGTCGTAAGGGACTAGAAACCGCTTTTCCTTGAAAAACTCTCCGACCACTTGGCGCTCGCTTCCGCTCTGCGCGATCACCTGGGTCACGCCGAGCGGCTTGTAGTCAGCCAACGATATAATCTGCGGCAAGCTTCGGGAAACCTGCCAGAACACCAGGGCACCAATGAGTCCGATCGCCGCGGTACCAATCAATCCCAGCGCGATGATGAATTTCATCATGCCTTTTACGGGTGGCGTCTTGCCGGCGCCCCCGGCGATGGTGGCCAATGGCTGCGCTTCGCTCATGGTTTGGTAACTCCCGTTAAGCGCTTCAATTCGGCCATGGCCTTCTGCACGGCCTGCTTTCCCGCGAACGACAACTTGGTCTTTTGCGTATAATCGAAATACTTAACGCCCTTAATGACGGGCCGGATGACGAGATCCGCGCGTTGGTACTCCGCCATATCCTGGCGCTTGGCTTCGGCCAGCTTGCGATGATAATGCTTTTCCGCAAGATCCGTTTCATCCTTGGCGATCGACGCCTCGTTCACGACGTCAACCACCACCACGGGACCGGAAGCCAGCGTGCGGGCATCTTCCACGGGAAAAGGCCGCGTGATACGGCCTTCCTGAAAAAAAGAAAGACGTAATGCCTTCGCGAGATCACCCCGTTCGAGCCAGGAAAACTTTCCGTTGTCCGGCGAATGCACGCCCGCGCGGAAACTGATGCGGGTATGCGAAAAGTCGGCGTGTCCAATGAGTTCGGTGAGCTTCCGCTCGAAGTTGTCCGGATCGGCCGAGAACGCCTCGGGCTTGAGCTTCATCAAGGTCCACTCGAATTCGTTCACGGTTTTACTACGCGTATAAATCCCGCCCATCACGGCGCCCATTTCCAAGCCGACGATGTGGCTGATGGGTATCTTCGCGTCGTGCAACGCGCGCAGGACGCCCGCGTAAGCGTACCCCCGGGCGAGCCCGGGACCGAGCACGAGAATAATGGGATATACTTCGAGCCCTTTCGGGCCGTACACCGAAGGCAGGGGCTGCGGACCCTGTTCGGAAACATCCGGAGGCGGCGCGGTGACCGTCGGATCCGGCCCCGGTTCAGGACCGAACACGGGCTTCGCATCGGATGACTTCGGCGCGGTCGCGCAGGACATCCCAAACGAAACGAGACCCGAAACAAAAAATGAAATAAAGATGATGCGTAGGAATCTCATGGCGAAATCGCGCCCAATCTCCAATGGGCCAAAAACTCTTTGTTTCCTTTGCCCCCCGTAATGGGAGAGTCTATCAAGCCCACTTGGCTCAGGCCAAAAGATTCAGCATCGCTTTTCACGCGTGCGAGACAATCTTGACGGTCGGTTTCCGACTGAACGATTCCACCCTTTCCCACTTTCTCGCGACCTACTTCGAACTGCGGCTTCACGAGCGTTATCCAGTCCGTTTGGGCATGCGCGACCGGAATCAACGCCGGAAGTATTTTGCTCAAGGAAATAAAGGACACGTCCACGACGATCAGATCCACCTTTTCACCCAGGAGCGCCGGATCCAGGTGGCGCGCGTTTACCCCCTCATAGACTTTCACCCGGGCGTCTGAACGGATTTTCCAATCCATTTGATTGTGGCCTACATCCAGGGCGTGCACTCGCTGTATGCCCCGCAATAAAAGCACGTGCGTGAATCCACCCGTCGAAGCACCAACATCAAGCGCGATCTTTCCTTGGGGGTCGATCCCAAAGGCTACGAGCGCGGCCTCCAGCTTCAGCCCTCCACGTGATACATACGGGTGCTCCTCTTCCCGCAGGCGTATCTGCTGAGAATCGGTGACGGCAGCTCCCGCCTTGGTCACGGGCTCATCGTTCACGAGAACTTGCCCCGCCAGGATCAGGCTTTGGGCTTTTTCGCGCGAGCTCGCCAAGCCGCGCTCGACGAGCGTCACGTCCAGTCGTTTCTTCATGCGGTTTTCATCAGAATGGGCGCGTGCTCACGGTTCCGTCTTCGTTCTGCGAAAGGATCTCGATGCGCTTCTGGGCCTGGGCAAGGTACTCCTGGCACGCGCGCGTGAGGCGCACGCCCTCTTCGAAGGCTTTCAGTGAGTCCTCGAGACTCAGCTCGCCGCCTTCGAGTTGGCGTACGATTTTCTGCAAGTCATCCATGACCTTTTCGAACGAAGGGGGCGAATCCGGTTTTGGGCACATACGTCGCAAATATCAGAAAAACTCAATAAATTCAGTATATTCCATCAAAAAAGCAGCTTTACGGAATCTTTTCAAGGGGTTATACGCGATGCGTTGTGTTTAAAGGTTTTGTAGAGAATGAAGACAACCGTCGAAGGTTTAGGCGGTCAGACCGGTCTAAATCCCCCTGTTTTCAATCCTGTACGCCCTCAGCCTGTGTCAGGCGGGGCGGCAAGGGTCTTGCTTTTTAAAGGGGTGATGGTGGTCCAACGGGCGATATCCTTTACTCTGATCGCGACACTGGGAATCTCGATGCCATTCCATATGGATTCCTCGCGCGCGTCCATTGACCGGAGCTTCTGGCCCGGTCAGCGTGCCGTTCCCTCCTCCAGCTACTCGCGCGAAAGCCTGCTTTCCCGCACCAATCTTTATCGGGCCGAAATCAGTAACGGCGTGGTATCCGACGTGCTGGCCGACACGCAAAACCGCCTGCCCGATGAGTTCAAAATTCCGGCGGACCTGCGTGCCCCCATCGAGTTCTGGTTAAAAATTTACAGCGTCTACTCCACCCACCAGTTGGTGCTTTTCGATTCACACCATCCGGAAGTGATTTATGAAGTCCTCGATTTCCGCGAGCTCGCGGAAAAGAGCCGTAACCGCGCCGCCTACGAAATCACCCGTCGCAAGCTCGAGAAGCGCGCGATCGCGGCGTACCGCAAAGCTTTTCAGAAACTATCGAAAAAGGGCCAAGCCAAGTCGCAGGATCCCTATCCCACGCGCGAAGAGCTCAACATCGTTCGCGCCATCTCGGGCGTGGAGCACGGCCACCCGGTTTCTTTTTTTGCCAAACACTTCCGCACCCAGACCGGCCAGCGCGACAACGTTATTCGGGGTTTGAACGCGATCGAGCCTTTCCTGGAGACGATGGAGCGCGTATTCAGCGAACATGGCCTTCCGCCGGAGCTGACCCGCTTAAGCCTGGTCGAAAGTTCATTTAACTTCCGCGCGTTCTCCAAAGCCGGCGCGGCGGGCGTATGGCAGTTCATCCCGAAGTCAGGCAAGGAATTTCTGACGATCAACCCACAGTATCGCATCGATGAGCGCCTTTCGCCGATCAAGTCGACGGTCGCCGCCGCGCGACTCCTGACTCGCAACCAGACCATCTTCCGTAACTGGCCGATGACGGTCGCATCCTATCATTCCGGCCTCGTTCGATTGATCCGCGTCCCGAAGCGCCATCGCACGGACGAACACTTGGACAAGATATTCGGTAGCTGCTCCCAGCGCGGTATCCTGGGCTGGGCGGGTAAAAATTACTACAGCGAGTTCATCGCGCTCCTGCACGCCGATCGTTACCAAGACTGGCTCTATGGAAAAGTGAATGTCGGCCGCACGGCCAGCGTCGCCTTTAAACGCATGGAACAACCCGACACGCTAACGGGGTTCGCGCTCCGCCGCGGGTATTCTTACATGGATTTGCGCAAGCTCAATCCGGACGTCCAGGATTGCCAACGCGTGCTACCCATGGGCTTCATGGTCGCCACGCCGGCTCAATCGCCAGACGAACCGTTGGGCCTCAAGGTAGGCCGACCGCTGGCCCCCGGTCCCCGCAAGCTCCTGTCGTCGAACAAGGACGATCGCGAAGAAATGAGCTGACCGCACCACGAGCCGGTTCTCTCGCCCTTTGACCGCCTTTAATCTACCAAAAAATTCAGGGGGAAATAACGTTCACGACGCCGGGTGAGGCGACGAATAGCCGCGACCACACGGCGTCGCGATGCTCGTTGTCGATGCGAGCGTTCAAGAAACCTTCGGGGATCTGTACCGCGACGAAGCGGCCGGATTCGGCCTCGATCGGATGGTTCACCTGCAGCTGGCCTTCGCTTGAAACGGGGTAGGTTTCGGTTTCAAGGGTCACATGCTCATGCAGGGAATACACCGTGGGATAAAGGGTCTCGTCCGCGTGCTTGGACATCACGTCGGGAATGGCGGCCACCAGTAATCCGCTTTCGGGGCTAACTCCCCCGTTGAGCTGACCCACCCAAATTTGAATGTCTTCTTCGTGAAATTGAAACAAGGAGAGTTCCAGATCGCGCCGTAGGTGGTACTGATAACGATGCTTGTAACCGGTCTGGGATTGAGTTTCGAGATACACCGGATAATCACCGAACACCGTGATTTCCCCCAAATTAAACTGGCCGCGAAAATTGGTGATCACGCCACCGCCGGCTTGCCCAATGGCCTGGACATGCACCGCGGGCACCCCCGAAGCTTCCGCCTCGTGCGCGTGTAGGACCCGACCTTGTGTGGGTACGTAGCTCACTGAAGAAAGATCGATGAAGGTGGACACCCCCGCAAGCACGGGCACGCCGACGGATCCACTGCGTCCCGTCAGCGCCTGTACCGCGGTCACGAGCTGCGCGCCGGGAGCCACGTTGGTGAACGCGAAGTAGCGATCCTGAATGATGTCATTGGCGCTGACCGGCTGGTGATTTTTATCGAGATAAATCACCGCGTCGGTGCGCCCGCCGGCCGAAGGACTAGCGGACTCCAAGGCCACGCTCCACCCTGCGGAAACCTTGCCGACCACAATGCCGGTACCAGGCTGGATCCCCCGGCCCGCTACCTTGCCAAGAAGATAGGCACTGTTGTTCGAAAGCACGTGGATGTCACGCTTGGCAAGCGAGCTCCAGAACGCGAGCGTCTTCCAGTGGTCGGGTGCCGTGATCTCGAGCCAGCTGCGAATCGAGGATTTCGCGTCACCCTCGCTGCTTAGTACCTGTACGACGGAACGAGACACATCCACGCCCGGCTCGAACGCTTCCACAATGTAATCTTGCGGGGTATTGAAGCCCACGACTCCCGCGTCACCCGCAGTTAATGCCGCTAGCGCCGGAGAGTGGTTCGGATCCACCTCATCTTCCGAAGAGGATACCCGCATCGGGGAAGCAGCAGCGGGCGTCGAGGTCGCGGCCACTGCGACCGGTTTGGCCGAAGGTGCCGCCGCCGGAGCCGGAGGACCATACACGGCCTTGGATTGGTTAGTCACCTTTCGGACGATGATCGAAGGACGTTGGCTACTCATCACCAAAGGCTTCGTCGTATCATCTTGTATAATGATCTGAGCGGAAGTGGTAGGCGCGGCGTTCCCCTGCTTTTGGATAGTCACCGGGACCGCTGCGTCACCCTCTCCCATCCCTTCTCGGCGGGTGGTGTGCACGGGTTCTACCTGAGCTTGCTCGCGATCTGCTTCCGCCTCCTCGAGCTCCGCTTCGGTTTGTGGATCGACGATCCTCTGAATGGAGGCTTTGTATTTTTCCCAAGCGCCGGTCGCAGGCTGAATACTCAGCTGAGTACTCGGCTTCGTATCACTCATCGTGGTTGCGTCCATCTTGGCCGAGGCCAACAATGGCGCCTTCGGGGCTGGTGCGGGCATGGCCTCCGCCTTGGCGGGAAGATTCGATGCGGCTTGCAAATCGCGCTGAATGAGCGACGTGGAAGGTGGCGTAGCGGGTTTTCTAGCCGGTATCTTAGCCACCGACGCTTCCAAGTTACTCAGAAGCTTGGGTTCGGACTTGCGGGCCACCGGGATCACGGGTTTCGCCGCGACGGGAGCGAGCGGCGGAATCAGCTGAGTAACCACCGCGGGCTGAGTTTGAGTATTCAACGCCACCAAGAAGTGGCCGCGCATGGATTGAAAGGCTTGGCGCATCGATGCGAGATCCGATTCGGTGGCGCGGGCAGCCTCGCTGGCTGAGATTTGTTGCTTGGCCTGGATTTCAGTCTGGGCCTGAGCGACGGTGACGGTGTCGGCCGCCGCGAGCAAGCGTTGTTTGCGGTAACGAACCGGGAGCACACTCCGGGAAACCTTCGACGCCGAACGCACGCGCTTTGAAACCGAACGCGCTAGCGACGAATCTAATTTGGGCATTTGAAACGCGATCGTGGGCGCGGACATTTCCGAGTCCGCCAGCCGCGCGAAGCCCGGTTGCATCGACGAAATCCAGCTGAAATCAGCCAGATTCAGCCGTATTTGCGGTACGAGTACCTGCTCTTGAATCGCCTTGCCAATGGAGAACGCGGACGCCGACGCGAGGCAGAGCCCCACGAAAAAGTATGGAAGGAGAGATCCCTTCGATGTCGACTTCAGTCCGTTGATGTCGTTCACGTCTACTAAAAGGATAACAAAACGCGGACGCGTGAAAATGGGAAAAATTTACCGCAATAGCAGACTAAGTATTTCTTAATTTTGGGAAATCGCGCCTAGTGCAGCGTGCGCCCCGCGACCTGCTGGCGAATCAAGGAGCGCTGCAGCTTCAGCTGGTATTTCTTGAACTCTTGCATTTCCAGGCTGGTATCACGCAGCTTGTCTTCCGCCTTTTTCTGGGCGCGCTTGGCGCGCTCAACGTCAATCTCCTGGCTGCGCTCAAGCACTTCGGCAAGTACGGTGACCTTGTCGTCCTGCACTTCGAAGAAACCGGTCGAGATAAAGCCCAACTCTTCTTTGCCTGTGCCGTCGGCGCCGGTGCTTTTGAAGAGCCCGGTTTCGAACGTGCCCACCATGGGGGCGTGGCCCGGCAAGATCTCGATCTGGCCTTCGCTGCCCGTCAGGGTGACTTCCTTCACGGGAACTTCCGTCAGAAGCTTCCGCTCGGGAGAAAGAATGCTGAGTTTTAACGTACCTTCCGACACGAGTGATCTCCTAAAAGCCAAGCCGGATCCCCCCGCGTAAGGCGGTTGGGGATCCGGCGGCAAACTTTAGTTCAACGTCTTCGCCTTCGCGATCGCATCTTCGATCGTGCCGACCAGGTAGAACGCCTGCTCGGGCAGGTTGTCGTGGCGACCTTCGCAGATTTCCTTGAAGGAGCGCACGGTGTCTTCGATCTTCACGAACTTCCCTGGCAAGCCAGTGAATTGTTCGGCGACGAAGAACGGTTGCGACAAGAAGCGCTGGATCTTACGCGCGCGTGCGACCAGCAGCTTATCTTCTTCCGACAACTCGTCCATGCCCAAGATCGCGATGATGTCTTGCAGGTCTTTATAACGCTGCAGAATCGCCTGAACTTGGCGGGCCACTTTGTAGTGCTCTTCGCCCACGATGAGGGGGTCCAGCAAACGCGAAGTGGAAGCGAGCGGATCCACGGCCGGGTAGATGCCCAATTCCGAGATCGCGCGCGACAGGTTGGTCGTCGCATCCAAGTGCGTGAAAGTCGTGGCCGGGGCCGGATCGGTGTAATCGTCGGCGGGCACGTATACAGCTTGAATGGAAGTAATCGAACCCTTGTTCGTGGTCGTGATACGCTCCTGCAGATCGCCCATTTCCGTACCGAGCGTAGGCTGGTAACCCACGGCGGAAGGAATACGACCCAAGAGAGCGGACACTTCCGAACCCGCTTGGGTGAAACGGAAGATGTTATCGACGAACAGGAGCACGTCTTGGTTTTCTTCGTCGCGGAAGTATTCCGCGGCCGTGAGCGCCGAGAGCGCCACGCGAGCACGGGCTCCGGGCGGTTCGTTCATCTGACCGAACACGAGACAGGTTTTAGCCAACACTCCGGACTCCTTCATTTCCATCCAGAGGTCGTTTCCTTCGCGGGTACGCTCACCCACGCCGGCGAACACGGAGTAACCACCGTGTTGGGTCGCCACGTTGTTGATCAATTCTTGAATCAGAACCGTCTTGCCCACGCCGGCGCCGCCGAACAGGCCAATCTTGCCGCCCTTCATGTAAGGAGCGAGCAAGTCGATCACCTTAATGCCGGTGTTGAACGTTTGCACGCCTGTGGCCTGGTCTTTAAATTCCGGGATCGGGCGATGGATCGGGTAGGTCTTCTTGTTGCCGACCGGGCCTTGCTCGTCGACCGGCTCGCCAATCACGTTCAAGATGCGGCCGAGGACTTCGCGGCCCACGGGCATCTGGATCTGGCCGCCGGTGTCCTGGGCGGGCTGACCGCGCACGAGACCTTCGGTCGCGTCCATCGAGATGCAGCGAACGGTGTTTTCACCCAGGTGTTGCGCCACTTCGAGCACGAGGTTCCAGTCCTTTTCGCCGATGGCCTTATTGGTCACCCGGCAGGCCTGGTAGATCGGCGGGAGTTTTCCCGGTTCGAACTCGAGGTCGACGACGGGGCCGATCACTTGCTTGATCTTGCCCATGTTCATAGAATTCGCAGTTGCTGACATAGCTTTTGCTCCTTACCTTAACCTTTTTGGGACTCGCTGCCCGAGATGATTTCCAAGAGTTCTTTCGTGATGCCGGCTTGGCGTTGCTTGTTGTAGCTCAACGTCAGTTCCTTCATCATGTCGCCGGCGTTCTTCGTGGCGTTTTCCATCGCCGACATGCGCGCGCCGTGCTCGGAGGCTTGCGACTCGAGCAGGATGCGGTAAGCTTGCACGGCGAAGTGCTTGGCCAAGAGACGATCCAGCACTTCCTTCGTGCTGGGCTTCACCAGGAACAGGTCGACCTTCGCGTCCGCTTTCGACGACTTCGAGTCTTCCACCTGCGCCGTTTCCGGCTGGATCGGGAGGAAGTTTTCCACCACGATAACTTGGGAAATGGCGTTCTTGAACTCGTTATAGATGAAGTACACGCGATCGTACTTACCCGCTTCGAACTGGGCGATGGCCCAGTTAGCCGTTTTCTTCGCGCTCTCAAACGTGGCTTTGCGGCCGAACTCTTCGTAGAAGGTGTCCGCCTTCGTCAACCCGCGGTTCTTGAAGAACTCGAAGCTCTTGCGGCCCACGAAGGCGAGATCGATCGCCTGGTAGTTCGCCTTGTTCTGGTTGACCCAGGCCTGCGCACGCTTGAAAACGTTGCCGTTGAAGGCGCCGCAGAGGCCGCGATCGGAAGTCACGAGCACGAGCAGAACTTTACCGCCCTTGGCGGTGTTCGTTCCGCCGATGAGGGGCGAGCTGTACTGCGTGGCCGACATCGACGAAACCAGGCGGATCAATTCGCCCAACTTCTTCGCGTACGGCCGGTGCGCGGTGATCGCATCTTGGGCACGGCGCAGCTTCGCGGCCGAGACCATCTTCATGGCCTTGGTCGTCTGCTGGGTGTTCTTCACCGTGACGATGCGTTTTTTAAGTTCTTTGATGCTTGGCATTTGGTTCCGTACCTAGCTTAACCCGTGAACACCGATTTGAATTCACCGAGCGCTGCGTCCAAGTTCTTCTTGAAATCACCGGCGATCTTGCCTTCGGTCGTGAGACCCTTAAGCAAAGCGGGGTGCTTTTTATCCATGAACGCGTTCAGCTGCTCTTCATAAGCCTTCAGGCGATCAGTCGGATAGGAATCCATGTAGCCGTTAGTGGCGGCGTAAATCGTGAGCACCTGGCGTTCCACCGCCATCGGCACGTACTGGCCCTGCTTGAGAATTTCCACCAGGCGGGCGCCGCGCGCGAGCTGCTTTTGGGTCGCGGCATCGAGATCCGAGCCGAACTGAGCGAACGCGGCCTTCTCACGATACTGCGCGAGCTCGAGGCGGAGCGTACCGGCGATCTGCTTCATGGTCTTGATCTGCGCCGAACCACCGACGCGGGAAACCGAGAGACCGACGTTCACGGCAGGACGCACGCCCGAGAAGAACAGGTCGGATTCAAGGAAGATCTGGCCGTCCGTGATCGAAATCACGTTCGTCGGAATGTAGCCGGACACGTCGCCGGCTTGCGTTTCAATGATCGGTAGCGCGGTAAGCGATCCGCCACCGAGCTTATCGGAAACCTTAGCGGCGCGCTCGAGCAGGCGGCTATGGAGATAGAACACGTCGCCCGGGTAAGCTTCACGGCCCGGAGGACGGCGGAGCAGAAGCGAGAGCTGGCGGTAAGCTTGCGCTTGCTTCGTAAGATCGTCGTACACGATCAACGCATGCTTGCCGTTGTCGCGGAACCACTCACCCATCGTGACGCCGGTGTACGGAGCCAAGAATTGAAGTGGGGCGTAGTCGGCGGCGGCGGCGGAGACGACGATGGTGTGTTCCAACGCGCCTTCCTGCTTCAACTTTTCCACGACCTGCGCGACGGTCGATTGCTTCTGACCGATGGCGACGTAGATGCAATAAACGCCTTTGCCTTTTTGGTTAATGATGGTGTCGAGGGCGACGGCGGTCTTGCCGGTTTGGCGGTCGCCGATGATCAATTCGCGCTGACCGCGGCCAATTGGAATCATGGAGTCGATCGCCTTGATGCCGGTTTGAAGGGGTTCCTTCACCGATTGGCGATCCACGATGCCGGGGGCTTTCACTTCCACGCGGCGGGATTCCACGGACTTCAACGGGCCCTTACCATCGATCGGCATGCCGAGCGCGTTCACGACGCGGCCGCAGAGCTCGGGACCGACCGGAACCTGCACGATCTTGCCCGTGCGCTTGACCGAGCTGCCTTCTTTAATGAGGGTGTCGTTACCAAGCACGGCGATACCGACGGACTCTTCTTCCAAGTTCAGCACCATGCCGTACACGTTCGAACCGAAGTCGACGAGCTCGCCGACCATGGCCTTTTCCATGCCGTAGACTTTCGCCACGCCGTCGCCGACGGTGATGACGGTACCGGTTTCGGAGACGTCGAGCTTCTTTTCGAAATCCGCGAGTTGCGATTTCAGGATCTGGGTGATTTCTTCAGCGCGTATTTGCATGCTTGCTCCTCGTTAACTCAAACTACTAAAATTAATTACTTAGGTTGTTCCCGTGCACGAACTGGTCTTTCAGCTTCTCCAGTTGCGCGCGCAGGCTGCCGTCGTAGGTGACGCCGTTCACGGAAACCTTCAAGCCCGCGAGCAGCTTGGGGTCCGTGGAAACCCGGAACTCCACCTTCTTGCCAAACTTACCGGTAAACGCTTTCGCCAGGCCTTCGAGCTCCTTGGGGTCGAGGGGGTCGGCCGAAACGACGTGACCGAGCATGCCGCCCTCCATCTCGAGGCGAACTTCGTCGAGCGCTTCCGCGATCTGCGGGAGCAGTGCCGTACGGCCCTTGCGGGCGAGCAAAATCAAAAACTGGGTGAGCACGGGCGAATAGCCGCCCTTTTTGCCGATAGCGTCGATGAGCGCGATCTTTTCCTTCGAGGAGGTCGCGGGGCTAAACAGGGCATTGCGCAGCTCGCGCGAGCCTTCGAGCGTCTTCACCAGCTCGTCGATCGAGCCCTGGATCTTCGGGAAGTCCGCGCCGCCACGTTCGCGTTGCGTTTGGTACAGCGCCTTGGCGTAAATCGTCGCGACACTCATCGCATCTGCTCCATCTGGCTCGAGAATTCTTTACGGATGCGGGCGCGGTCGTCACCCGTTAGTTTTTTGGTGAGGATTTCCTCAGCCTTACTGATCACGCGCCAGCCAAACTCGGAACGAACTTCTTGCTTCAAACCCTCGAGGCCACCGCGCGCGGCGCCGCGGGCGTCCGCCACCATCTGGCTGGAGCTTTGCTTGGCGTGCGTCACAATGCGCGCCTTCATGTCCTGCGCGTCGCGCGCCATCTGCGTGGTGAGGCTGCTCACTTCGGCCTCCACGGCTTTGAGCTTCGCGGAGAACTGCTCGTAGCGTTCGGTCGCGGCCTTGAGCTGTTCGCGCACGGTCTGGATTTCTTCGCGCAGCGTCTCATGGCGATTTTTTACGAACGTCTTGAGATGCCCGCGCGTGAAATACAAAATAATCGCAACGAGTAACGAGAGGTTGATGAACGGGAGAATCAATGAAGTTACGTGCGACGTCACTTGCTCAGCAGCCTTTCCGAGACCTGGGTCGCGAACTGCGTGACCTGGGTTTCCAAATCCGTCTTCAGTTGATCTCGCTGCTTGGCGAGCTCAGCGTTCGTTTCCTGGGTGATTTTCTTCACTTCATCGCGCGCTTGCGCGTAAATGGAAGACTCCTCCTGACGCGCTTGCGTGACAACGGCTTCGTACTGTTTGCGCGCTTCGGCCTTCGCATCGGCGAGCGAACGTTCGTAGGCCTGCATCTTTTCCTGGGCCTGGACGAGTAGTTTTTCGGCGGCTTCGCGGTCTTCGACCGTGCGCTTATGGCGCGCTTCAAAGAGCTTCATGAAGGGTTTGAAGTAGACCTGCGAGAGGATCGCAAAGATGACGACGAAAAGACCCAGCTGAACGAAATAAGTAGCGTTGAGTCCAAGCAGTTCAAGGATTTGCATAGGGTTGCTACGGTTGCTAGCACCCCCCTGAAGCGAGGTCAACGGCGTTTTAACGCGTTCCTATCGGGATTTTTAGGCGCGCCCGCTTGGGTTCGGAGTGCTATGCACCATCTTGCTGCTGCCTTCGAAGATCACGCCTTCGTCGACGCTCAGACTTGGGGTCAGCACGTCGCCCCGAAACACCGCCGGTTTATGAATTTCAACCCGGTGCTTAGCGCGAACATTTCCGCTCACCTCGCCGCTAATGATGACCACGCCGGCTTCGATATCGGCATTCACCCGGGCATCTTCGCCGATGACCAAGGTATCCGGGGTATAGATTTCACCCTTGAAGACCCCGTTAATCCGAACGGTGCCTTGAAAGCAAAGCTTTCCCTCGAATTCACAGCCATGATCAATTACCCCGGTTACCGAGTAGCTGGTAACGGGGACACTCAAGTCAGTCGATTGAGTCATACCGGTTGATTTTGCAACGCCTCGAGCAGGCGATCAAGATCTTCCCGGGTTCGATAGTGAAAGACGATTTTTCCGCGACGGCCAGTACCCTTAACTTCTACTCGGGTATTCCAGTTGCGGGTCATGTCGAGCGATAGCTGCTGAAAGCGGCCCGCTGCCGTGCCGGGCTCGGCCTTTTGCACTACCGGAGCGGCCTTCACATCTTCAGGGGTCGCGTCCACCTTCGCCTTCATCATCTGGGCGAGAGACTCGACGTCGCGGACACTGAGGCCGCGCTCGATGATCTGATTGCGGATCTCCATGCGGATGGAGTTATCTTCCACCGAAAGCAGCGCCTTACCGTGACCCAGCGATAGAGTTCCCTTCTTGAGGTCTTCGATGATCTGCTCGGGCAAGCGAAGCAGGCGCAAGGAGTTCGCGACCGTCGCGCGCTCCTTTCCTACCCGCTGCGCGACTTCTTCTTGCGTGAGCTTGAACTCGTTGAGCAGTTGGTTGTACGCGAGCGCTTCATCGATACAGTTCAGGTCTTGGCGCTGAATGTTTTCAATAAGCGCCAGCTCCAACGCTTCCTTATCCGTCGACTTACGGATCACAATCGGCACTTGCTTGAGGCCCGCGAGCTTGGACGCGCGCAGGCGGCGCTCACCGGCGATGAGTTGATAACCTTCCGCCGTACGACGAACCACGAGCGGCTGGATGATGCCATTCACTTTGATCGACTGCGCGAGCTCATTGAGCGCAGCGGTGTCGAAGTCGCGGCGGGGTTGGTAGTTATTCACTTTAATGTCGTCGGTGGCGATCATGCTGATCCCCATCTGACGTTCGCTATTCACGGGTTCCGGCAAAACAACATTCGGCGCGCCCGCGGCGGTGGCCCCGGTTCCTGTCGTCGCCGCATTCGAAGGCCCCGTGCCGGTGGCGTTCGACGGTGCGCTAGGTACCTGCGTACTCGTGGCTGCCCCAGGTAGTAATGATGCTAGTCCCTTCCCCAAAACCGACTTCCGTTCCACTCCGTGTACTCCTTAGCTGATTTGCTGGGCTTCGTGATTTGGCGCTTCCACCACGAACGGCGGCGGCGCGATCTTCGGCCGATTCTTATTTAATAACTCTTTAGCGAGATTGAGATAGGCCGAGCAGCCCTTCGAGTTGATGTCGTAGAGCAAAATCGGCTTGCCGAAGCTTGAGCATTCGCTCAAGCGAACGTTGCGCGGAATCACCGTCTGATAAACCTGCTCGCCGAAATGCGCTCGCACTTCCGTTTCCACTTCTTGCGCGAGCTTGTTGCGTCCGTCGTACATCGTCAGGACAATGCCTTCTTGTTGGATGCCGGGATTCACGCTCTGACTGATGAGTCCCACCGTATTAATGAGCTGACTGAGTCCTTCGAGCGCGAAGTATTCCGTCTGCAGCGGAACCAGGTAGCTGTCCGCCGCCGTAAGCGAGTTCACGGTGAGCAAACCGAGCGACGGCGGTGAATCGATCAAGATGAAATCGAATTGATCTTTGATCTGCGCGATTGCGGCTTTAAGTTTCGACTCGCGCGCGAACGCGCCGACGAGTTCGATCTCCGCGCCGGTGAGATTATTGTCGGCGGTAGCGACGAAAAGCTGGTCAATCTCCGTCGACTGAATCGCGTCTTTCATCGGAATTTCTCCGATAAGCGCGTGGTAAATTGTTTTTCCTTCGATGGGTTTCACTCCGAGCGCGGAGGAAGCATTTCCTTGCGGATCGAAATCAATCACGAGGGTTTTTCTTTCGGCGACCGCAAGACATGCCGCCAGATTGGTGGTCGTGGTCGTTTTTCCAACTCCGCCCTTCTGGTTCGTGACAGCAATCACTTTTCCCATGAATTGAATTCCTTCTAGCGGGATTTGATTTTTGGTTAGTCTCGAGTACTCCCCCGAAACTTCCGGGAGAGTACTTGAAACCTCAAATCCTGTGTGTGGTTGGGCGTGGGTATCTGAAACTTTGCGCCGCCCTACGCGACTACAAATTTAGGCTACTCATGAACCTCATTTCAATCAAGCGGAATCTCAAGACAAACTGCGTTGCTTATCCAGTTTTGTTTTGAGCAGGTTCACATGATATCAAGGACTTGAGAGTCGAAAATTTGACGCTTTTGATTTTCGCAGCGCGTGGTTACCTATGAATACCTAGTGGGTATTTACGACTACTCTGTTCCACGTGGAACATTCTGCAGATGGATAATCTTTCTCTGCCGTACTAGCTCACCCACTTCGTATTTATGGATACTCATCAGCTTGAGAGTAGTCTTACCGCGTTTTCTGGCCGGATCTTTTTGAAACTCCATCCACTCTTCGTCCCATTTCGGCCCTTTGAACAAAACCAGCATGTTCCACGTGGAACACCCCGAAATCCACCCAAATATCTTTGAAACCGAGCCTACCGCCCGCGAAACCACTGTATAATCGTTAAAAGGGGCCGTTTTCAGGAAGACTTCCGCTCTACCAGGGAAGACTTGGACGTTTGTAAGGCCTAACTCCTCGGTCGTAGCGGCAAGGAAGTTTGCTTTCTTGCCCTCAGATTCGGTTAAAACCCAGGGATCCGGACGTAAAATCCCCCCGACGATGCCTGGAATGCCCGCGCCGGACCCTAAATCGACGTATTTTCCGGGATTGAGGTCCGTTTTAAACCATTCCACGACATCCAGAAGGTGATCTTCAATAAATGGAATCGGTTCTACAATCCGGGTCAGATTCTGAGTCTCGTTTCCTTTGAGAACCAATTCGCGGAACTGGACGAGCTTCTGCACCTGAATGGGGGTTAAGTCCGGCCATTTCTTCTCTAATAGACCCTGGAAAAGGGCGCCGGAATCCGATGGACTCACGGAGAAGCCTCAAAACGGGGTGGTTTTTCGCGGATTTTGAGAAAAATCATTAAATTTGCCACGGCCGCGGGGGTAATGCCCTGGATTCGTGACATCTGCCCGATGGTTTCCGGCCTGACTTGCTCCAACCGCGCTTTGATTTCATTCGAAAGGCCAGCCACCTCGGCAAAATCGAGTGCCTTCGGAATGCGAAGTTCTTCGTTCTTACGAACTCCGTTCAATAGATCCAGATCGCGTTGAATGTAGCCTTCGTATCGAAGCTGAATCTCCACCTGCTCCAAAACCACCGGATCGTAAGCGTTCGCCCAGCTCGATCCGAGGGCGGTCAGCCGATCCCAGTTCATTTCCGGACGTTTCAGCATTTGCTCGAAAGAAACGCGGTCTTTGAGCTCGCGAATCTCCCACGTTTTGAGCTTTTCGTTGGTTTCCGCCGTTGGAAAGACGAAATTTTCTTTCATCTGTCCATGCAATCGCTCAATTTGGGCCTTTTTCTCGCTAAAAACACGAAAATCTGCATCGCTCAGTAAACCCACGGCGTGACCCTTCGGGCTTAGACGCATGTCCGCGTTGTCTTCGCGCAAAAGCAGGCGATACTCGGCGCGCGACGTGAACATCCGGTAGGGCTCGTCCGAGCCCTTCAAGATCAAATCGTCGATCATCACTCCGATGTAGGCATCCAGTCTCGACAAGACGAAAGGGTCTTTCTCTTTAACCAGAAGCGCGGCGTTGATCCCGGCGATGAGACCCTGCGCCCCGGCTTCTTCATAACCGGAAGTTCCGTTGACTTGGCCGGCCAAGAAAAGGCCCCGATGTTCTTTTGATTCGAGGGTCGCCTGGAGCTGACGCGCATCAATCGCGTCATATTCGACGGCGTACCCGTACTTCAGGAACTGAGCTTGTTCGAGTCCTGGGATGGTGCGTAAGAATTTTTCTTGGGTGTCTTTGGGAAGACTCGTGGAAATCCCATTCACATAGATCTCATTGACCTCCAGCCCCTCGGGCTCGAGAAAGATCTGGTGGCGGTCTTTATCACTAAATCGATTTACTTTATCTTCAATCGAGGGGCAGTAGCGTGGACCCACACCGGTAATCGCCCCGGTGAACATGGGGGATTTATGAATATTTTTCTCAATAATATCATGTGTTTGTTGGTTGGTGTAGGTGATAAAGCAATTTACTTGAGTTAGAGAAGGGAAGGGATTGAGCTTCTGGTAAAAGGAAAAGGGGACCGGAACCGTGTCCCCGGCCTGGGGTTCGGTTTTCGAAAAATCGATACTGTCTTTGTGAAGCCTCGGGGGAGTACCCGTTTTCAGGCGGCGCAACCGAAAGCCCAATTGAGAGAGGGTGGTGCTGAGCCCATAAGCAGCCGCGTCCCCCAACCTTCCGCCCTTCGCTTTTTCTTCTCCCGTGTGCATGATCGCCGAAAGAAAAGTTCCGGAAGTGATCACGACCGCGCGTGCGCGAAGCAGGCTTCCGTCTTTCAAGCGCACACCCGCGATCTGCCGCGAACTTCCCGCGCCTTCGAACATTAACTCGGTTGCTTCGCCGGCCACGATCGAAAGACCCGCTAAATTCCCAAGAAATTCCTGCATTTTTTTAGCATAGAGAGGCTTATCGCACTGAGCGCGCGACGAGCGCACTGCGGGACCTTTGCTCGAATTGAGGCGCCGATACTGAATCGCGGTTTGATCCGTCTGGCGACCCATGATCCCGCCAAGCGCATCAATCTCTTTCACGAGCTGACCCTTGGCCAGGCCACCCATCGCGGGGTTGCACGACATCACGCCCACGCGCTTCGGATCGAGCGTCACCATCGCCGTGGAGCATCCCATGCGCACGGAAGCATGCGCGGCCTCGCAGCCCGCGTGGCCTCCGCCTATTATAATGACGTCGAAGGAACTCATGGAACCCCGGATTAGCACCCCGGGCCACAAGACACAACTCCCCGACTTGGGTATAGTCAGGACATGCCGCTTTTCACCCTCCTTTTACTTTCCATCACCGGGATAGCCGGGACTGGGTCGCGGAGTTCTTCCCCCGATATCCCGACGATCCCTCTCACCCCCGTTCGTGAATTGAAATTAAAGGCTCCCTTGGAAGCAGGCCGTGGCTCCCATGTAAGCGCCGCCAGCGGCCTAGTGAAAGTAGGCGATCGAACGTTTCTCATCGCGGACGATGAGCTCTCGCTATTCTCCTTCCGGGACGCGGACGAATACGTCACCCCGCACGCGCTCCTACCCGGAAAGCTTCCCGCCGATCCAAAAGCCCGAAAAAAAGCCAAGCCCGACTTCGAGTCCCTCCTCGCGCTCACGCCAAACCAATGGCCACCGTATGGCGCGCTCGTCGCCTGGCCGTCGGCCTCCAAACCCAATCGCATACAAGCGATCGTCGTCCCCTTCGCCGCCGGAGACGCGCAGGACAAACCTATCGTCGTCAGTATCGATCCTCTGCGCAAGCTCATGGAGAAGGATGCCGGCGAGCTCAATCTGGAAGGCTTGGCGATCCAAAACGGCATGCTTCAACTCTTTCAGCGCGGCAACTCCCAGGACGGGCGCAACGGATATTTCGAGCTCCCGCTCATCGCCTGGCTGCATGGGTTAAAAAAAGGGGAGTGGAAAGTAAAACCGAGTTTTCAAAAAGTGAAAATGGGCGAGCTAAAGGGAATTCCTCTCGCCTTCGCCGATGCCGTAACGACGAAGTACGGTGTCCTGTCGGTCGCCTCCGCGGAAGCTTCCAAAAATGCCTACGATGACGGAGAGCTCGGCGGATCCGCGCTCCTTTGGGTGCGCGGAAAAGAGGCGATCACTATTGGCGTGTTTGATCGCGTGGTGAAGCTGGAAGGTTTGCATGCGACCGAAACCGATAAGGGATTTGAGCTGCTCTTAGTAGAAGACGCCGACGATCCTGCGCGGCCGAGCCGACTTTTTCGTGCGCAAGTTCCCGTGGAACTCTTTCGAACGACGCCTTGAATTAAGTTAGACCTTCCGTGGTCATTTTGCTCCTAACTTTTTCGACGGTTACCGCCCAGAAGGAAAGCGCGCAGCTCAGCGGTCGATATGGGGGTCGTTCGGTTCCGGCTTGCTTCCGGGCTTAGTGGCCGGTTCAGTCGGTTGGGTAGGTTTCACTTCCTCTTTCGGGCAGATTCCTACACAACCTTCCCAATCGTCACGCCATCCCCCACAGCATCGGTGAAGCATCCAGCCCGGAACTTCGTCGATCGGGTACGGCTCCACGTTCGGAAGAAACGAACAACCCATGCCCCAGCTTTCGTAATACTCACAGAGTGCGCGATAAAACTCGCGCGGAAACGGAACATCAAAACCACGGGGATTCCAGTCTTTGCGTTTGACAAAACAAGAGCCCGGCACCACCTTCCCGTCCTGCGGCTCCACGGCGCAGTACATATAGTTGCCATCGCCGAGATCCACTCGAATCAAGTTAATCGCGTGCCAGAATAGTGGTAGCGGCGCGCTCCGTACATCCAGGTAAAAACAATTTGTTTGGGGAATGAACTGCTTGCAGTAGTCATAAGCATAGTCCGCACAAACATAGCGTCCCATTTCCCATGAACACTGAGGCTTAAAATCTGGGTTGAGCAAACCTGGATACTGTTCGGGATTCGGTGGAAGCTCTCGCGGCGGCATCCGGTCCCGCCAAGGGTTTTCTCCCGGACGAGTGTCCCCATCTGCCACCTCTTTGGACCCTGAGGTCGCTGCGTACACCGGACTTACTTGCAGCGACCCAACTACCGCTACGATCGCCAAGAAAAACGACGACACACCCTTCATCTAGATGACCCCCAAGTTATTGATAGTAAAGTTAAGCGAATAGAAAACTGAGTCCGGAGAACGACCGCCAACCCATGGTTAAACAGGGATTGGGCCGGGCTGGCGGCCGCCTTTCCATCGGACAATTGAAAAACTTTTTTTGAGAGGGCCCCGGCGAACCGGGCGCCCCCTCTATTCGGTGCCCCCGAAGCCTTATGCCGTAAGTCGCTTAAGCAACTTGCGTTGCTCAAGTTGAATGAATCGCGCGTTCACGCGCGCTTGATTGGAAGTAACGTTAATTTTCGTGACGGAAACTTTCGTACTCATCGTATGGCCCCCAAAAAAATACCCACCCCGAATCCCACTTACCCAGATCAACCCCGAATGATGCTAAGTGACTCGTCCGCGCATTTTCCGTATACCCTCGGTGTCCTGCGCTTCTGTAACCAGATTACCAACACATAGCATCATAGTCAAATAATATTTTTATAAATGTAATCGTACTGCATGTATTTTCAATTGTTTATATAATAAAATCATATAATTAAATATTATATTCCACCCCGATTACACATAGATTATTATCAAATGTAATCACTTTATGAATCGCCCTGATATTCACCAATATAATGATCCCGTGGCCTTCCTAAAGGATTGGCTCGCTTTTCAAAGGGGGGCGCAGCCCAAATTCTCTCAACGCGCCCTCGCGAAATCGGCGGGGCTGACGCCAGCCCACCTTCCCCTCGTCATAAAAGGCGCGCGCTCCCTCACTCAAAAGGCGCTCGAAAAGCTAATTCCGCTGATGGATCTCTCCCCGGCGGAGGCGAATTTCTTTCGCTCATTGCGCACGATCACGAAATCACGGGACACCAAAGCGCGTCGCGAAGCTTTCCAAACAATTCAGAACTTCGCCACCTACCGCCGCCTAAATCCAAAAGAGTTCGAAGTCTATCGCTACCTCTCCCGCTGGTTTTACGTCGCGATTCGCGAAATGTCTGGAATGAGCCATTTTCAGCTAGATCCGGAGTGGATTCAAAAACGGTTGGTGTATCCCGTGCCGCTCATCGAAATCAAGAAAGCCGTGCAGTTTTTGGTCGATCACGGTTACATCGAAAAGACGCAACCCTCTAGCAAACTCATCGAATGCGACGCCGAGGTTTACCGGGTCGCGATGGCGGAATACCACAAATCGATGCTCGATTTGGTCGCTGAATCCATTCAACGCGTCGACCGCGAACATCGTCACATTCTAGGCTTTTCCATCGGCATGGATCAAAAGACCTTCCACGAGGTACGCACCCTCATTGAAGAAACCATGGCTAAAATCTACGACCTCACCCAGAAAAACCCCGCCCGCGACTCGGTCTATTACGTGACCTTGGCCGCCATCCCGATGGCTCGGGAATCCGCTTAACTATATGTATTTATTAAATAATTATTTATCTCGTCTTAACAATTTTTAAAACGCACTGCGCTATAATAGAGCTACGCAGATCTTTTTTGGGGGCCATTCTTGAAACTGGGGATTTTAGCCAATTTCAGCGTCGTCTTGCTGATCGCAGCCATGTCATCCTGCGCGGTCGGTGGCAGCAGCGACTCTTCTACGGCAAGCGTGTCTGGCGGCGGCACCAAAATCGGAAATCCGGAAAATTCTCACGACTTCAAAAAGGCCAACCTTTACTACGAGCGCACGATTGAAAATGGTGTGTATCACTTCAGCGCGTGCATCGAGAGCATCACCGCCATTCCACGCGCTGGCACAGAAACCCCTCGTTACTCGCTTCCGAACTCAAACGGGTACCCGAAGGAACGAGGCCCACAAACCACTACAGTCGCAGCTCCTGACGACACGGTTTTCGGGAACGGAGATGGCCCCGGCTACATCGGCATGGGTCTGACTTCCCTTTCTACCATCTCGCTTCCCGAAGGACTCTACGGTGGACTTATCCTGCAGACCCGTCACAGCTTTTGCCCAGGATATATGTGGGTGAACACTTCCGTATTTATTCATAACGCTTTGGGTTGGAATGCGACTCCCCAGCCTTATCAGCTTCGCTTTATCGGCGACTTCGACATCACTCAAGAGACCCAAGGATTGGATCTCGTGCTGAACGTCGACAACTTCGTGCGCAAGATGTCGATTTTACCGCTCGACTTCGATGCCATTTTGAATTCGATCGGCACGCTTCGCCAAGGTCTGAAACCTCTTACTTGCAGCGGCATTCTCGATCCCCAAGGCCGGGAAGTGGAAAAAAATCAAACGCTGGTAGAAACTCTCTGCACGGAAGCCGCGGTCCGATTGGGGGAAAACCCCGATACCAAGAATCCGACTCCGAATCCATTCCCCACTCCAACCCCAGACCCTCCCAAAGAGGGTGAGGGATCTCAGGAAAAGGGCGAGTCTAAAGAAAAGCGATGAAGGTCGCTCCTTCGCTTCGAGCCCTTCGCATCTGTGAATCTCAATGCACGATTCAACTACAATGCCGCTTTGTAAAATGAATGATGATTATGGAGCGGGCGAAGGGGCTCGAACCCTCGACCTCGAGCTTGGGAAGCTCGCGCTCTAGCCAACTGAGCTACACCCGCATCCGAGAAGAAGTTTTACCTTTAGCACACGGCCGACGGCCGTCAAACCCGATAAGGAGCAAGGCCCGCCGAAGTCACGCGTCCGGCTTTAAAGAGATGGGGGGCCAAAAACATCGCTAGCAACACACCCCATGACTTCACCGACGCCATCTCCAACGCCAAACCGAATGCGCCCAAAGTCTTCTGGGTAAATGCCGCAATGAGTAGCGTGGCCAATAATACCAGCGCCAACCAACCCTGGCGCCGCATCGCGATCGCGCCATCCCAGGCTAAAACCACGATAGGAAACGCGAACACGAAAAGATGAAACCATGCCAGCGGATGCACGACCGGGATCAGCGCCAACCAACCCGCTTGCCGAACCAGCGGACGCGCTCCCTGCGAATAAAAGAACCACGCCAGCCCTAAGAGCAATGCCAAACCCGCCGCGATGTAAACGTCCGTACGGTGCTCAATCGCGGGAACCTTGGCCACGCGCAGGACTAGGGCGGGTAAACCCTGATTATCTCTCCCCCTCACCTTTTCATTGTGAAAGAGCGCCCCCGCCGAACTGGCGGCAAGCGACCAGGAGGCGAGAAGCTCCGCCGGGCTATGGCGAGGAGCAACCCAGAGCGAGGGCAACGATAGCCCACCTAACACCAAAACCGTCGATGCCCATGCTTTCCAGTTTCTAAATACCCCGAGGTACCCGACAACTCCCAGGCCGGTAAAAATCTTCAAACTAAGAAACCAAACTATACTCGGGGCTTGAATCACCGACACGCGGGCGAAGCGCTCGCTCGCCCACAACGCGCCCGCCAACATCATCAAATTAACTTGGCCGTCGAGCGCGTGCACCACCCAAATTCCCCAAAAAAGGAGCAGCGGAATGAATACGCTGCGACGGCGACGCACGCGATTCGCCAGGAAGCGACCCACGTAAAACAGCGACGCCACCTGCAAGAGCGCCCACACCCACTTGGCGAACCAAAGCGGCGCCATCGCAAACGGGAAAAAAGCCGGCACGCTCCAAGGCGGGTACTTGTAGACATTGGCCCAGTCGCGCTGGACGGAATAAGTGGTTTGGCCGTCGAGAACATAACGCGCGGTCCGCCAAAACACGTCGAAATCCTGGCCTTGGGAGATTGTGTGGCGGACAAGGACGATAGCCAGCAGGGTTAGCAAAAGACCGAGCACGGTCTGGGCGGATTTATTCTCGAACAGGCGCATTCTTACGAATGTAATCGATGATGTCGCCTAGCGACGCGCCGGGCGTGAAAACCATTTGCACGCCGACCTTTTTCAAAAAATCCATGTCTTCATCGGGAATGATCCCGCCCACCAGAAAGAGCGCGTCGGTAAGGCCTTCCTTTTTCACGCCCTCGATAATTTCCGGGACCACGGCGTTGTGCGCGCCCGACAGAATGCTCACGCCCACGACGTGCACGTCTTCCTCGACGGCGGCGCTGACGATCATCTCCGGAGTTTGGTGCACCCCCGTGTAGATCACCTCGAAGCCCGCGTCCCGCAGCGCACGCGCGATCACCTTCGCGCCGCGATCATGGCCATCCAGTCCCGGCTTAGCTACGAGTACCCGGATCTTTCGATCGGCCGGGCGGCTGACTTGACGTTCCGACTTTCCGGTCATGCTTAGAAGCTCCCCGCTTCGCGGTAAATCCCGTATACTCCGCGCATTTCGTCGCAAATTTCCTGCAACGTCGCATACGCTTTCACGGCGTCGATGATAGGCTCCATCATGTTTTTGCCGGCCTGGGCCTGCTCACGGATCCGGCGCATCGCGGCCTGGTGGGGCGCCGCCGGACGCTTTGCGCGTAAGGCACGCAGCTGCTCGTGGCGGTTTTTTTCCAGTGACCGATCGATGTAGAGCGTCTCCACCGTTCGCTTGGCTTCCTTCACCTGGAATTTATTCACGCCGACGATGATCTTCTCTTTCTTCTCGACCATGCGCTGGTAATGGTAAGCGCTATTGGCGATTTCCGCCTGCGGGAAACCGCGCTCGACCGCCTTCACCATGCCACCCAGGTCATCAATTTTACGGATGTACTCCATCGCCTCGCGCTCGACGCGATTCGTGAGCGACTCCATGAAGTAGGATCCCCCGAAGGGGTCCACCACGTTGGCCACCCCGCTTTCCTCGGCGATGATCTGCTGCGTGCGCAATGCAATCATGACCGCCTCGTCGGTGGGTAACGCCAACGTCTCATCCATGCTGTTCGTGTGGAGCGAATTCGTGCCGCCGAGCACGCCCGCCAAGGCTTGGATCGCGACGCGGACGATATTGTTGTAAGGTTGCTGCGCCGTAAGCGAAACGCCCGCGGTCTGGGCGTGCGTGCGCAACATCCACGATTTCGGGTCCTTCGCGCCGTAACGCTCACGCATCAGCTTTGCCCACATCCGGCGGGCGGCGCGGAACTTGGCGATCTCTTCGTAAAAATCGTTATGCACATCAAAGAAGAACGAAAGGCGCGGGGCGAAGTCATCGATCTTCATGCCGCGCTTAAGACTTTGATCGACGTAAGCGAGCCCATCGGCGATCGTAAAGGCGAGCTCCTGCACGGCGGTCGCGCCCGCCTCGCGGATGTGGTAGCCGCTGATGCTGACCGTGTTCCAATTGGGGTAGTGCTTCGTACAATACTCGATGGTATCGATCACGAGCTCCACGGCCGCGGGAACCGGGAAGAGCCATTCCTTCTGCGCGATGTATTCCTTTAAAATGTCATTCTGAAGCGTGCCGCGGACCTTCGCCTTCGGAACCCCCTGTTTTTCCGCAACCGCGAAGTACATCCCCAATAAGACGGCGGCGGGCCCGTTGATCGTCATCGAGGTCGTCACTTCACCCAGCGGAATGCCCGCATAAAGCTCTTCCATGTCTTCGAGCGAGCACACGGATACGCCGCACTTGCCGACCTCGCCTTTCCCCAGAGGGCTATCGGCGTCGTAACCCATCAACGTGGGCATATCGAACGCGGTCGAAAGACCGGTCTGGCCTTCCGCGAGCAAGAGCTTAAAACGCTGATTGGTTTCCTTCGCCCCGGCGAAGCCCGCGAATTGGCGCATCGTCCAAAGCTTGCCGCGATAAAGATTCGCCTGCACGCCGCGGGTATAGGGATATTCACCCGGAAAATTCAGATCGCGCAGGTAATCGAAGCCTTCTTTCTCGAGATCAAGCGGCGTCGAGAGCAGCGGCAGGTCCATATCGCTATGGGTGGTGAATTTCGCGTTTCGTGGCGGAAAGCGTTTCTCGATCTCCCCAAGCTTTGTCTCCCAATCCGCGTGGGCGCTTTTTAGATCTTTTTCTTTACCGGACATCCGCGAACTCCTGGCTAGCGATCACAAGACGTTGGATCTCGGAAGTGCCTTCGTAGATCTCGGTGATCTTAGCGTCGCGGAAGTTGCGCTCCACCACGTACTCGGTGGTGTAACCGTAACCGCCGTGAACCTGGATGGCCTTGGTGGCGATCCACATCGCGGCTTCGGAAGCCGAGAGCTTCGCCATCGCCGCGGCCTTCGTGAAATTCTCGCCGCTATCTTTTAAACGGGCGGCATTCCACGTAAGCAGGCGCGCGGCCTGCAGACGGGTGGCCATATCGGCGATGTGAAATTGGATAGCTTGCAGCTTGGCGATAGGCGCGCCGAATTGTTCGCGCTCGGAGGCGAACTTACGGGAAGCATCCAACGCGCAGCGGGCGATGCCCAAAGCCTGCGCGGCGATGCCGATGCGGCCCCCATCCAACGTCGTCATGGCGACCTTGAACCCTTGGCCTTCTTCGCCGAGCAGGCGGTCCGATGGCACAAACACGTCGTCGAAGAAAAGCTGGGCCGTGGAGGAAGCGCGAATACCCAGCTTATCTTCCAACTTCGCCACCTGAAAGCCTTTGCTCTGGGTATCGACCAAGAAAGCGCAAATCCCTTTACTACGCAGGGCGGGATCAAGCGTGGCGAAAACCAGGCAAACGTCCGCTTCCTTCCCGTTCGTGATCCAGTTCTTCGTGCCCTTTAGGATATAACCGCCATCGGTCTTCTTTGCCGAAAGCTTCAACCCCGCGGGATCGGATCCGTGCCCCGGCTCGGAGAGCGCGAAGCACCCCACCTTTTCGCCCTTCGCGAGCGGCGTGAGGATTTCTTTCTTCTGCTTTTCGTTGCCGAACTTCAAGATCGGCGCACAGACGAGCGAGTTATTCACCGACATCACGACCGCGGTAGACGCGCAGGCTGACGCCACCTCTTCCATCGCCATTGCGTAAGCGACGGTGTTCATATCGGACCCGCCCCACTGCTCAGGTACCATCATCCCCATCAGCCCTAGCTGGGCCATCTGGCCGATCACCTCGCGGGGAAACTCCCCGGTTTGATCAAACTTCGGGGCTTGCGGCGCAATCTCCTTCTGCGCGAACTCCGCCACCTGCTCCATCAACATCTTCAAAGACTCATCGGTTTCTGGCCAGTTACGAATCATGATCCTTCTCCTAAAGCAGCTCTTGGAACTTTGCCTTGCGTTTCTCTACGAAGGCGCCCATGCCTTCGCGTTGATCGGGCGAACCGAACAAACCGCCGAACTCTTGGGCCTCGGCGTCGAGCTTGTAATTCAGCCCCGTGGATTCAGAAAACTCGTTCATGAGCTTCTTCGAATGGGCGATCGCCGCGCCCGAGTTCGCGCAAATCTGTTGTGCGAGCTTCAGCGCTTCCGTCATCAACTCTTTTTGCGGATAAACATGGTTCACCAAGCCGATACGCTGGGCTTCGTCCGCTTTGAAACGGCGACCGCTGAAGATCAGCTCCTTAGCCATCGGCCAGCCCACGAACTTCGCCAGACGCACGGTCGCGCCGAAGCCCGGAATAATCCCCAGGCCCACTTCCGGCTGCCCAAAAAGCGCGTTATCGGAAGCTAAGATAAAATCGCACGCGATCGCCATCTCGCAGCCACCGCCCAGCGCAAAACCGTTCACCACCGCGATCGTCGGCTTCGGCATCAGCTCCAGGTACTTCGTCACTTCATGGCCCAGCTTCGCAAAGCCCACGCCGTCGGCGGGGCGCTTATCCTTCATCTCCACGATATCGGCACCCGCGATGAACGATTTCTCGCCTTCGCCCGTGAGCACCAACACGTGCACCGCGCGATCCCGCTCGATCGCGCGCAAGGCATCGCGCAATTCCTGCAAAGTTTCCGTGTTCAGCGCGTTCAGGGCGCCCGGACGGTTGATCTTCACGACCTGCACGCCGGGGCTCGGCGTTTCAAGCAATAAATTCTTATACGTCATAAGTGAAGAACCCTCGCTTCGTCTTGCGGCCCAACCAACCGGCGGCCACGTATTTGCGCAGCAGCGGCGACGGGCGATATTTCGAATCGCCCAGGCCCCGATGCAAGACTTCCATGATCGCCAAGCAGGTGTCCAAGCCAATAAAGTCCGCGAGCTCCAGGGGCCCCATGGGTTGGTTCGTACCGAGCTTCATCGCCACGTCGATGTCCTTGGCCGAGGCAACCCCTTCGTGCAAAGCGGTGACCGCCTCGTTAATCATTGGCATGAGGATCCGGTTGACGGCGAAACCAGGGGCATCGTTCGCTTCCACGAACGTCTTACCCATTTTTTCCGCAACCTGACGCACGGTCGAAAAAGTATCGGCCGAGGTTTGGAGGCCACGGATCCCCTCGACGAGCTTCATCACCGGCACCGGGTTCATGAAGTGCATGCCCGCGACCTTTTCCGGGCGGCGCGTTTGGGCAGCGATCTCGGTGATGCTAATCGAGGACGTGTTCGACGCCAAGATCGCGCCGGGCTTACACACTTCGTCGAGCTTCTTGAAGAAGTCGAACTTCAACGCCGGATTTTCCGTCACCGCTTCGACGACGAGATCAACTTGCCCGAAATCCTTTAACCCGCTCACGGGATGGATGTTCGCAAGCGTCGAGTTCATGACCGCGTCGGTGATCTTTTGCTTTTCGACCAACTTTTTCAGTTGGGTTTCAATTTTCTTCTTCGCGGCCGTCGCCGAGTCGAGATTCACGTCGGCCAGATACACTTCGTATCCGGATTGCGCGGCGGTTTGTGCGATCCCGCTACCCATTTGTCCCGCGCCTAAGACGCCGATCTTTTGAACTGCCATCGTGGTGATTTCCTTTTACTTTCCAATACAAAATTCCGAGAAAATTTGCCCCAAAATATCGTCTGGCAACGTCTGCCCGATCACTGGCGAAAAGGCCGCCAAGCCATGCCGTAGATCGGCCGCAAAGAGTTCCACTTCCCGGGCCTCCAACGCGTTTATAAGGATATCTAAGGTCGCTTGGGTGGCCTGAAGGTGATCCAGGCGAGTCAGGATCACTTCCCCCGCCTTCCGTGTAATCCAACTTGCGCAGAAATCCACCAAGCCCGACGCGGCTTCCGCAATCCCCTCCTGGGTCACCGCCGATGTGAAGAACCACTGAGATATCGGACTCCTGCGTGCGATCTCCAGCCGCCGATCGCGATCCTCGGTGGATAACAGATCCGCTTTAGTGAGGATTCCCACGCACTGGGTGGCATCCAAGCTCACCAGGTCTGAAACCTGAGTTAATTCCTCCGTAACATCGCAGGTGCCATCCACCAAAACCACGTTCAGGTCGGCCTGTTTAGCCGCTTGAACCGTCCGGCGGATTCCTTCGCTTTCGACCCGGTCTTCGGACCGACGCAAGCCCGCGGTGTCCACGAGGCGGAAGCTCGCGCTCCGTCCGCCGGAGCGCAAGGTGATTTTCTCGCGCACGAGGTCGCGGGTCGTCCCTGCGGTTTCCGCGACGATTGAGCGATCCTCGCCCAAAAGCGCGTTGAAGAAGCTCGACTTGCCGGCGTTCGGGCGGCCCACCAAAGCGACGCCGATCCCCTCCTGGATCCAGTTACCGCGGCGATACGTCTCGCGCAGCCGCACGAGCTTCTCCGTAAGTCCCTTCACCTTTGCTTTCAGCCGCGGTAGCGCGACCTCGTCGACGTCCTGATCGGAAAAATCGATGCCCAGCTCGGAGAGCGCCGCGAGTTCACGGAGCTCCTTCCCCAGCTCCTCGTAAAAAGCGTTCTGACCCCCGCCGGATTTTTCAAGCGCCAATCCTAAAGCCGGGTCGTTCGCCGCGGAGATAAGATCCGCCACGCCTTGCGCCTGCACGAACGACATTTTTCCGTTCTTCACCGCGCGAAAACTGAATTCCCCCGGCAGCGCCTGGCGCGCGCCCAACTCAAAAAGCCGCGCGAGCAGTTTGCCCGCGATGAATGCGCTGCCGTGAAGGTGAAACTCGGCCAAATCTTCGCCGGTGTAGCTGCGGGGATTCTCAAACCAGGCCACCATGGCGTCATCGATACCGGGAATCGCCACGCGTTGGAGTTTCGCGGCTTCGCCAAAGTGAAAGCCGTCCGCCATCGCCCCGGACCCGCCGGGGCTAACCAAGAGTTCGCCCAAAATTCGCCGGGACTCGCGGCCGCTCATGCGCACGATGGCGATCGCGCCGCCGATCGCGCTCGACAGCGCGGCAATGGTATCTTCCGACAGGTACCCGGACTGATCGCGAGGTTTAACGGGCGCGGGCGACAACGGTAGGCACCTGCGTGGAGGGGCCTAGTTTCTTGTTCAACAGCTGCTGCTGGATGATCCCGGATAATGCGTTCACAAAGAAATACACCCCGAGACCCGACGGGGTGTTGGCCATGAAAACGCCGAAAATGATCGGCATGAACTGCAGCATCTTCTGCTGCGCGGGATCGGTAACCGTATTCGGCGTCAACTTCTGCTGGAAATAAAACACCGCCGTCACCAAAATCGGCGTCACGTAGTACGGATCCTTGAGCGAAAGATCGTGAATCCACAGCGCGAACGGCGCCTGGTAGAGCTCGACCGCGCTGTAGAGCACCTGGTAAAGCGCGAAGAAAATCGGCATCTGCACCAGGATCGGCAAACAGCCCGCCACGGGGTTGTAGCCCTGCGTGCGCATGAACGTGAGCATTTCCTTGTTCATCGCTTGGGGGTCGTCTTTATATTTTTCCCGCATGGCCTGGATTTGTGGCTGCAAAACCGCCATTTTCTTCATGTTCACCATGCTCTTGTAGTTGAGCGGGAACGTGATCAAGCGGACCACCAGCGTCAGGCAGATAATGGCGACGCCGTAATTATGGAAAAATCCGTAAAACCACTTCAGGAGCCAGAGCAACGGATACGCGATGATCGTGAACCAGCCGAAATCCACGGCGGTATCGAGCGAGACGTCAACCGCGCGCAACAGATCCAGGTGCTTCGGGCCGAAGTAAACCTTCAAGGGGATGATCAGCGAATTGCCGGTAATTGGATAAGCCAAGCTGCCGATCACTTGGTGCACACCCAGCGGCTGAATAACCGCGGCGGGAGGTTGCGCGCTTTGATTCACCATCGCCAACGTGAAATAACGGTTCATCAGGGCGACCCACTTCACGGGCGCTTCCACCGCCTCCGTCTTCTCGGGCAAGCTATTGAGCGCGTGTTTGTGGAGCTCCTTGCGGAAGTACCCGATCTTACGATCATGCGCTTCCGGATCATCCTTGGGCGCCTGGCCCAGCATCGATACGAACGCGACCTTCGCCGGGGTTTTTTTGAATTGGATATTCCAGGTGAGATCGAGCGCCACCGCATCCGCGGCGTGCTTCACGTCGCGTTGAATCCGCACGTTCGCGTCTTCGTAGAGCCAAATCAACGCGCCGTTTTCGCGCGTAAGGCGTCCGTTCACTTGGTTCAGATAGGCCAGCTCCGGCGAATCAAACCCCAGGCGGATATTTTCACTCTCGAACGTCAGGGTGTGCAGATCGACGTGGCGCGCATCCGCGGCCTGACTCATCTGATAGTCCTTCATGCTCCAATTGGAGAGCACCGCATTCCGGGAGGAGATGAACGCTTCCCCGGTATGCATGGACACCGCCTCGTTCGTTTCCGGCAGATTCTTTGCGGGTTCGATGGCGGGGGCCAACCGGGCGGCGGCCTCCGCGCCAGTAGCTACCGGCGGCGGAGCGGTCGAAGCCGTATTCGCCGCGGGAGCGGGCGGAGGCACCGGGGCCACCTGTTTTTTCAGGTAAAGTTCCTGCCAACCGACGAAAATCAACAGGCAGAGAGTCAGAGCAACGATGGTTCTACGGTCCATTTAAGCGGCCTCGCGATAAAAGGGTTGGCACTTGGAAATCCGGCGCACGGCCAGCCAGCTCCCGTGAATTAACCCATGCTCGCGCAGGGCCGACTTCGCGTACTCACTGCACGTGGGTTGAAAGCGGCACCCGAAACCGGGGCCCGCCAGCATATGGATCAGGGGTGAAATCCCACTTTGATAGGCGATAACCAGGATCGCCCCCAGCTCCCCGAGGAGTTTTGGCCGCGACGTACGCGCCCGCTGGCGCGACTGGGCGCGGCCCGACTTCCCGGACTTTTTACCTTGGGCCTGGCTACGGATGCGACTTGCGGAGCGCCGATTTGAACTCATGTTTCAGGTTGTCCCTCAAGCGGAGAGCGTAAACGTAACTAATGGATTTCTGCTGGGGAATTACCACATTATAGTCAAAACTTCCTAGAAATGGTTCCAGCTGCCGGAAAGTTTCGCGGACCTGCCGACGCACTTTATTGCGGTCTACGGAAGAAGCCCGGGCCTTGAAAGTCATGCCGAGGCGGTAGCCATTCAAATTATTGGGAATTCTGAAGACCACGCACTCCTGGAGGCGAAAAACTTCTCGCTCTCCGAAGAATCGCCGAAACTGCCAGCGAAACCGCAGCTTTCGCTGGGTACCAAAACCGGAAATCACGTAATCGGGTGAACGAAATTACTTAGCGGCGCGCTTGGCGGTCAAGCGCTTGCGGCCGCGGGCGCGACGGCGGCTCAAAACCTTCTGGCCGTTCTTCGTCTTCATGCGCGCACGGAACCCGTGGGTACGGCGACGCTTCGTTCTGCTGGGTTGAAATGTTCTTTTCATGATGGCACCTAAATCCTAAAGAAAATCTAGATGTTCGAATTATCGGACTAGGCCGGGAAAGTCAAGCACCCCATTGCCAGGCCAAATAACCCATGCTACGCCCCTACACCTTCAAGCGGTATGAGAACTTCACTGGAACAAGATTCATCGAAATGGCCCGAAGTCTGGCAGGCAGCCTATCGGATCATGGAGCAAAACGCGGTCGAAAGCCAACTCAAGGCTTGGATCCAACCGCTTGAATTCCAAAAGACCGAGGAAAACCTCACCGAGATCGTCTTCCACCTTTCCGCCGCGAATGATTTCACGGTGGGTTGGGTGCGCGACAACTACCGCAACCTCATCGAGTCGGCGCTCGTGCAGGTCACGGGCAAGCCTTGCCGCCTGGAATTGACGGCCGGACCGAAGGTGCGCTCCGATCTGAATACAGATCTCCCGCCCGCGGTCGCGTACAGCCAGCCGCCGACGTCCTCTCCTCTGGAATCCACGCCCGAGATCGCCCGCGGCGTGGTTTTGCACGCGGAAGACCGCCGGGCTTTTGAGCACTTACCGATTGATGCCCGCTATACGTTCGAAAATTTCGTGATCGGGAACAGCAACCAGTTCGCCCACGCTTCGGCCGTGGCCGTCGCCGAAAAACCGGGCGCGCAATACAACCCGCTTTTCATCTACAGCCCGCCAGGCCTCGGAAAAACTCACTTACTTCATGCCGTCGCCAATCACGTGACCTCGCATAATCCCAAGGCCCGGGTGGCCTACCTTTCGGCCGAAAGCTTCGTGAACGAGTTGATCGACTCGCTCCAGCACCAGCGCATGCCGCAGTTCCGGAAGAAGTACCGCGACAGCTACGACGTGCTCTTGATCGACGATATCCAGTTCATCGCCGGCAAGAAGCAGACGGAAGAAGAGTTTTTCCATACTTTTAACGCGCTTTACGGGGCAAAACGGCAGATCGTCGTCACCAGCGACCGTCCACCGAAGGAAATCGAGAAGCTCGAGGAACGTATTCGCACCCGCTTCGAATGGGGTTTGGTGTCGGACATCAACCCGCCCGAAATCGAAACGCGGATCGCGATCTTAAAGGCGAAAGCCGAGCGCGACGATATTTATCTTCCCGACGACGTGGCGATCTTCCTCGCCACGCACATTAAGTCTAACGTGCGCGAGCTCGAGGGTATCTTGATCCGTCTCCAAGCGCAGTCCTCGCTCACCGGCGCGGAAATCTCGCTCGAAATGGCGAAGCAAGAGATCAAAGCGAGCATCCCGGAAAAGAGCTCGCAGATCACGATCGAGACCATCCAAAACGTGGTCGCCAAGCACTACCACATTCGCGTGCAGGATCTGAAATCCACGAGCCGCGCGCAGAAGGTAGCGATGCCCCGTCAAATCGCCATGTACCTCATCCGCAAGTACACGGGGTTGGGCTACAAGGAGATCGGCAACTTCTTCGGCGGCAAGGATCACACGACGATCCTGCACGCCTGCAACAAGATCGAAGAAGGCGTCTCCAACGACACGGAAATCCGTTCCGCCGTCGAAGCCCTGCAAAACCAACTCTAAACCGTCTGCGTCATAAAAACCCCGATTCTGTCCGTCCAACCGATCCGATGGCTGGTTTGATTTTATCAGGTAAGAAATTTACGTGGATAAACCTGGGTAATCCACGTGGATAAGTCTGTATTCCACCTGGAAAAGATATCCACTATTCAGAGTTATCCCCTGACTATCCACAGGGCTTATTTTGATAACCTATAGAAAGAAAAAAGAATTTTCATTTACCCACTTATCCCCAGCTCGTTATACACAAACTTCCGAAAAAATCGGTGTGGAAAACCGGCAACCCTTGTGGATAGCGGGGGATAAATCTGAAAGCGCACGCAAGAAACGCCAAATATTTGAGAAATACTTCCGAGTACTAAAACTTATCCCGGCGATTTTGAATTTTATCTGGGGATAACCGCCGGAAGTCCGGTTTTTAAAACTTATCCCCAAAATCATCAAAACCATCCCCAGGGTTTTCAACGGGGTTTTGAAACCCAAATGACTTGCGGTATTCAGGGGTTAATTAGGTTATCCACAAAAACGGGTCCTCTACTACGACTACTATCTTTATATATATATATTCTTATGAGAAGAGGGCTCGGGGTTAGACCACCAAATTCCATTTCAGTAAGGGGAAGTTCGAGATGAAGTTTACCATCGATCGGGATCAGTTATTGAACGCGCTCCAGAAGGTTCAATCCGTCGTGGAAAAGAAGAACACCGTTCAGATCCTGGCCAATATTCTCTGCCATGTGAAAGACGGACGTTTGGAATTGCAAGCGACCGATCTGGAAGTCGGCGTGAAGGTCACTCTCCCCGTGCAAGCTTCGCAAGATGGTCGTATCACCCTCTCCGCCAAGAACTTCTTGGACATCGTCAAGGAACTCCCTAGCAAGCCTTTGGAGATCTCCCGTAAGAATAACGATTGGATCGAGCTCGTTTGCGGTAAATCCAAGTTCAACGTCGTAAGCCTGTCGGCCGACGAATACCCCGCCTTACCGAATTACGAAGAAAAAGAATATTTTCAAGCCAAGGTCGCGACTCTCTCGGACATGGTGAATAAAACTTCCTTCGCCGTTTCGACGGACGCCACCCGTTACAATCTGAGCGGCGTGTTTTTCGAGCCTTTGGAAAATAATTTGATGCGAATGACGGCCACGGACGGGCATCGGCTCTCGTTCATCGACCAAGAAGTCTTTCTGAAAGCTCCGGAGATGAAGCGCGGAATGATTATTCCGAAGAAGGGCTTGGGCGAGCTGAAGAAGATGCTCGACGAAGGCGGTGAAACCATCGGTCTAGCGTTTGATCGCGGTTATATCTTCGCCCATTTGAACGACACTTACCTTTTCGTTCGCCTGATCGAAGGCGAGTATCCGGATTACAAGCAAGTCATTCCGAAAGCCGTGGACCGTTCTGCTTTCGTAGATCGCGAAGCGCTCACCGCTGCCGTCCGCCGCGTGAGCTTGCTTGCGCACGAAAAAAGTCGCGGCATCAAGTTCGCCGTCGAAAACGGCATGATGGTGATTACTTCCAGCAATCCGGACATGGGTGAAGCCCGCGAGGAGCTCGATATCGAATACAAAGGCGAGCCCGTGGAAATTGGCTTCAACGCCAAGTATCTCCTGGATTGCCTGCCGGTGCTGCAATCCTCGAAGGTGGAATTTAAATTCAAAGACCGCCTGAATCCCGGCGTGTTCCAAGGCGCCGAGCAAAAAAGCCACACTTATATCGTCATGCCAATGCGGATCTAGTGAGACTCCAGAAGCTTTACTTTCGGAACTTCCGGAACATCGCCGAGCTCACGATCGAGCCCGATGGGCGGTTGAATTTTTTCATCGGGGCGAACGCCCAAGGCAAGACCAGTATCATTGAGGCGATTCATCTGCTTGCTACGCTCCGCTCCTTCCGGGGGGCGAAGGTGGATGACTTGATCCAAAATGAAACCATGACGGGCGAGATCGGCTGCGAGATCATCCAGGATGATTCCATAAGTCGCTTCCAGGTCGTCTTCGAAAGAAAAGATCTCCTTCGGAAGCGAAGCACGCAGTCCGCGTTTATCAATGACAAACCTTGTCGAAGTGCGCTCGCTTATGTGAGCCAACGCTTCGAATCATTTCTCAAAGGGTTTCATGCGATCGTTTTCAATCCCTCCGACCACCAATTGGTTCGGGGCGAACCTTCTATTCGGCGCTCCTACCTGGACCAAGTCATCGGATCCGAAGACCTGGACTACCTGACGGCACTTCGTCGCTATAAACGGGCATTAGAGCAGCGTAATGCGATTTTAAAATCGCCTGAGACCTCCGTTCGGACCATTTTTCAAGAATTCACCCAAGAATTGGTTGAGAGCGGTTCTGAAATCACCCTCAAGCGCCTTGAGTGGCTCAAGCGCGTAAACGAGAACATCAAACCAGTGCTGCAGCGAATCGCGCCCACCCAGAATTCCACCGATGCGTTCTACAGTTCCAAGTGGCTGGCGAAGGAAAACGGATTGGCATTGGGGGGCGACGACTTAAATCGAGTTCAGCTTCCTGATTTGGACCCCGCAGACGCTCTGGGACGTATTCGGAATCGATTGGCCGCTGAGCTGACGAAACTCGAAAGCGCCGAGTGGCGCGCCGGCACGACCCTGGCTGGCCCGCATCGCGATGATTGGCTTTTTCAAATCGGAAGCCAGGCTTTAAAGGGTTACGGATCGCAGGGAGAGACTCGATCGGTGCTCCTGGCGCTGAAACTCGTCGAAATCCAGATGTTCCGGCAGGCCACCGGCTTGAATCCCCTGCTTCTGTTGGATGACTTTTCGTCGGAGCTCGATCGGGACCGCCGCACCTTCCTACTCGAGATGCTCCTCGAGACGAGCTTGCAGGTTTTCGTGACCACCACGGAAGACGTGGAGTGGATTACTCCTCGAGAGCCCATCGCGTTGGGAACTTCCGGGAAAAAATTTCGCGTCAGCGCCGGCAGGGCGGCCGAATTTATCTCCTCTGCCGAATCCGCTAACTAACGCACCACATATGTTTTAGAGATAAGATCTATTAATGCGACGTGTTGTTGTCTCCAGAATCCAGACTCATTTTGAGTGAAAAAAAACGCAGAGAATCAGCCATTTTTTTAAATGATAACGAGGGGTTGAATTTACTAATTTCCCTGGACTTTGCCATCCGCCGTCGCTACACCTGGATAACTAAAGATAAGAAAATTTTCACCGACTTCCGCATCGCTTAACCAAGGTTAAAAATGGCATCGCAACCGACTCCGAACAACGACTACGGCGCAGATAAAATCAAAATTCTCGAAGGTCTGGAAGCGGTCCGCAAGCGCCCCGGCATGTACATCGGCGACACCGCCGTGCGCGGGTTGCATCACCTGGTTTGGGAAATCGTCGATAACTCCGTCGACGAATGTTTGGCCGGCCACGCGAAGTCCATTACCGTCACCGTGCACGTCGACAACAGCGTCACCGTCGAGGACGATGGCCGCGGCATCCCTTGCGACATGCATAGCTCGGGCGTGTCCGCGCTCGAAGTCGTGATGACGAAGCTGCATGCGGGCGGCAAGTTCAACGAGGAAGGCGGCGCTTACAAAGTCTCCGGCGGTTTGCACGGGGTGGGCGCGGCGGTCGTGAACGCGCTGTCCGAAGTGATGCACGTCGAAGTAAAGCGCGGCGGAAAGGTTTTCAAGCAGACTTACAAACAGGGCACGCCGCAGGCTCCGCTCAAGGAGGTCGGCACCACCGATCGCACGGGCACCAAAACCACGTTCAAGCCCGATCCCGAAGTGTTTGAGACGATCGAATACAACATCGACACCTTGGTGAATCGCCTGCGCGAGCTCGCGTTCCTGAACAGCGGCCTTAAGATTTTCCTGAATGACGAGCGCCAAGAACCGCTGAAGAGTTTTGATTTCTTTTACGACGGCGGGTTGGTCCAGTTCGTCCAGCACATCAACAAGTCGAAGCAAAAACTTCACGATAAAGTCATTTTCTTCAACCAGGAGAAGGACGGTATTGCCGCCGATATCGCGCTCCAGTGGAATGATTCGTATTCCGAGACGATTTCCTCGTACGTCAACAACATCAACACCATCGAGGGCGGCACGCACGTTTCCGGTTTTAAGACCGCGCTGACGAAGTCCGTGAACAAGTACATCGCCGCCGCCGGCCTGATGAAGAATATGAACGAGAGCCTTACGGGGGAAGATATCCGCGAAGGCTTGGCTTGCGTGATTAGCACGAAAGTCCCGGAGCCGCAGTTCGAGGGTCAGACGAAGACTAAGCTCGGTAACAGCGAAGTCGAGGGCTTCGTCAACGCCATGGTCTACGAGAAGCTGAATGATTACTTCGAGCAGAACCCGAGCGTCGCCAAGAAGATCGTGCAAAAGGCGATCGATTCTGCCTTGGCGCGCATCGCGGCCCGCAAGGCGCGCGACCTCACCCGCCGTAAGACGGCGCTCGATTGGGGTGGTTTACCGGGCAAGATGGCCGACTGCCAGGAGAAGGATCCGGCGCTCTGCGAGCTTTATCTGGTCGAAGGGGACAGCGCCGGCGGCTCGGCTAAACAGGGCCGTGACCGCAAGAACCAGGCGATTCTCCCGCTGCGCGGGAAGATTTTAAACGTTGAAAAAGCCCGTTTCGATAAGATGCTGTCGAGCGAAGAAATCAAGGTGCTCGTGACCGCGCTCGGCGCCGGCATTGGCAAGGAAGACTTCGATCCCGCGAAGCTGCGCTATCACAAGATCATCATCATGACCGACGCGGACGTCGACGGCTCGCACATCCGCACGTTGTTGCTTACCTTCTTCTATCGGCAGATGCATGCGGTGGTGGAGCGCGGTTATCTCTACATCGCCCAGCCGCCGCTCTATAAAGTTAAAAAAGGCCAAAAAGAGTCTTACATCAAGAACGAACAGGAGCTTTCCGAATACCTGCTTACCAGCGGCCTGGATACGATCGCGGTGAAATCGGGTAAGGCTCCGATCAGCGCGAGCCAGCTCGTACCCGCCCTACGCGCGGCCGCGAAGTTTCGTAAGAGCATCGATCGGCACGCCCGTAAGTTCCATCCGGCCGTGTTGCGTGCGATCATCCGCGAGAATATCGCGGTGGATGATTTCGAATTAGAGTCCAAGCTGAAGGACGTGATCGCGAGTTTGCAGAAAAAATTTAAGGGTACGACGGTGGAAGTGAGCGCCGTAGTGGAAAAGGTGACCGAGGGTTCGGGATTCGCCTTGAAGCTCGATACGACCGACCAGGGTGTGAAACGCTCGTTCAAGCTCGATGGCGACCTATGGGAGTCCCCCGAGTTCGAAGATCTGCTGAAGCAGTTCCAGGCGATGAACGTGATCGGCGTGGGACCGTTCGAGATTCAGGTCAAAGACGGAGAACCCCAGCCCGCGGAAGATCCGGAGATTCTCAGCGAGAAGGTTTTGGAAACCGCGAAAAACGGCATGACGATCCAGCGCTACAAAGGGTTGGGTGAAATGAATCCCGAGCAGCTTTGGGAAACCACGATGGACCCTAAGATCCGCACTTTGCTTAAGGTGACGGTGGAGGACGCGGTAGAAGCCGATTCCATCTTCTCGGTGCTTATGGGCGATCAGGTCGAGCCGCGCCGGCAATTTATCGAAGAGAACGCCCTG
This sequence comes from Bacteriovoracia bacterium, assembly GCA_050251055.1. GTDB lineage: Bacteria > Bdellovibrionota > UBA1018 > UBA1018 > JBFWNL01 > JBFWNL01. The sequence goes on along the minus strand of JBFWNL010000004.1, from coordinate 310,704 downwards.
CGTGTGAAGAATTTGGATATTTAGGGAGCTGTTTGAAGGAGTTATGAAAACGCGTTCGCGCATTCTCGGAACCGGATCTTACCTGCCGCCCAGGGTCGTGAAGAACGACGACCTCAAGCAGTACATGGATACGTCCGACGAGTGGATTCAGCAGCGCACCGGGATCAAGCAACGTTATTGGGTGGATAAAAAAGAAACGACGACCTCGGATCTGGCCCTCATGGCCTCCGAAAAGGCCATCGCGGATGCGAAGATCGACAAGAAAGAGATCGATCTGATTATCTTGGCCACCCTCAGCCCGGATAACGAGTTTCCCGGTACGGCCTGTGCCCTTCAAGACAAGCTGGGGGTGCCGGAAATCCCGGCGCTGGATGTTCGCCAACAGTGCTCCGGCTTTATCTATGGCGTTTCGATCGCCGATCAATTCATCCGTACGGGCATGTATAAAAAAGTGCTCGTGGTGGGCGCGGAAGTTCACTCCAAGGGCCTGGACCTTTCCGACCATGGCCGCGACGTGTCCGTGCTCTTTGGCGATGCCGCTTCGGCCGCCGTGCTGGGCGCCTGCGAAGTGAAGGATGATCAGAAAGATTCTTACATCTACTCCACGCATCTGCATGCCGACGGCAAATACCGCAAGGAGCTCTGGCTGCCGGGCTTAGGGATGGATTTCGAGTACGGCGCCCGTTTTCATCCGAAGATGGTGGAAGACCGGGACATTTTTCCGAAGATGAACGGCAAGACGGTTTTCGTGCACGCCTCCAAGCGCATGCCTGAAGCGGTGCTGGAAGCACTGGCCGCGAACGGAAAGAAGATCGAGGAAGTGGATCTCTTCATCTTCCACCAGGCTAATCTGCGCATCAACGAGATGGTGGCCAAGCAGCTGGGGATCCCAGCTGATAAATGTTTCAATACGATTGATCGATTCGCGAACACGACCGCCGCGACCATCCCGTTGGGGATGGATACGGCGGTGAGAGAAGGGAAATTGAAGCGCGGCATGCTCGTGTGTTCCGCTACTTTCGGTAGCGGTTTCACGTGGGGCTCGATGCTGATGCGCTGGTAAACGTGATCTATGGCTGAACTGACTACTCCTCCTTCCGCTCCCATCTCGAACACCGTCGACGTGAAAATCGAAGACGAAATGCGGGGAGCCTATCTTGATTACGCCATGAGCGTGATCATCGGGCGCGCGCTCCCGGACGTGCGCGACGGTTTGAAGCCGGTGCACCGCCGCGTCCTGTACGCGATGCACGAGCTCGGCAACACGTACAATAAACCTTACAAGAAGTCCGCCCGCGTGGTCGGGGACGTCATCGGTAAGTACCATCCGCACGGCGACACCGCCGTCTACGACACGATTGTCCGTATGGCGCAGGACTTCTCGCTTCGCTACCCGTTAGTGGATGGCCAGGGGAACTTCGGGTCCATCGACGGCGATTTCGCGGCGGCCATGCGCTATACGGAAGTCCGCATGTCCCGGATCACCGACGAGCTCCTCGCGGATCTGGAAAAAGAGACGGTCGATTTCGGTCCCAACTATGACGACAGCTTAAAAGAACCACTCGTCATGCCGTCACGTTTCCCGAACCTGCTCGTCAACGGTTCCAGCGGTATCGCCGTCGGGATGGCGACCAATATTCCTCCCCACAATATGACCGAGATCGTGGATGCCACGATCGCGCTCGTGCAGAACCCGCAATTGGGCGTGGACGATCTTCTGAAGTTCGTGAAAGGCCCGGATTTCCCGACCGCTGGCTTTATTTTCGACGGTAGCGGACTAAAGCAAGCCTATCGTGAAGGCCGTGGCTCGATCACCATGCGCGCCAAGACCGAGATCGAGGAGATGAAGAACGACCGTCAGCGCATCATCGTGACGGAGCTCCCCTACCAGGTGAATAAGGCCAAGCTCATCGAAAGCATCGCCGATTTGGTACGCGACAAGAAAGTCGAAGGCATCGGCGATCTGCGCGATGAGTCCGATCGCACGGGCATGCGCATCGTGATCGAAATCAAGAAGGGCGAGAATTCCAACGTCATCTTGAACCAGCTTTACAAGCACACTTCCCTGCAGGAAAATTTCGGTATTACCTTCCTGGCGATTCACCACAATCAACCCAAGATCATGAATTTGAAGCAGATGATCTGGGCCTTCGTGGAGCATCGCAAGGACGTCGTCCTCCGTCGCACCGTCTATGAACTGCGCAAGGCCGAGGAAAAAGCCCATATCTTGGAAGGCTTGAAGCGCGCGGTCGAGAATCTCGACGCCGTCATCGCCCTGATTCGTGGCGCCAAGGGTCCGGCGGAAGCGAAGGAAGGCTTGATCGCTAAGTTCCAGTTCACCGAGATCCAGGCCCAAGCCATCTTGGACATGCGCCTGCAGCGCCTCACGGGACTCGAGCGCGACAAGATCATCAACGACTACGCCGAAGTGATGAAGCTCATCGGCGAGCTCAAGAAGATCCTGGGCAGCGAAGCGCTGGTATACGAAATCATCTCGAAGGAACTCACGGAGATCAAAGACCGCTACGGCGATAAACGCCGCACGCAGATCGTGATGTCGGAAGTGAGCGCGTTCGAGGCCGAAGATCTCATCGCGGACGAAGAGACGCTGGTCACTATCACCCACCGCGGCTACATCAAACGGCTGGACCTGGGCGAGTTCAAGAGCCAGCACCGCGGCGGCAAGGGCATGAAGGGCGTGACGACTGCGGACGACGATTTCGTCAACGCGATCTACCGCACGACCAACCTGAGCTACCTGCTGTGCTTCACCGATAAAGGCCGCTTGTACTGGCTGAAGGTGTTCAAGATCCCGCAAATTTCCCGTACGGGCAAAGGCAAGGCGATCGTGAACCTGATCCAGCTCGCGCCGGGCGAGCGGATTAAGCAGGTGCTGCCCGTCCGCGAGTTCAAGGACAACGAGTACATCGTCATGGTCACGCTCCAGGGCGTGATCAAGAAGACCTCGCTCAGCGAATTCAGCAACGTGCGTAGTTCGGGTATCATCGCCATGGGCGTGCAGGAAGGCGACCAGCTGGTCAGCGCGAGCGTCACGGACGGCAACAAGGATATTTTCATCAGCACGTCGGACGGCAAGTGCATCCGGTTCCCCGAGGACAACGTGCGCGCGATGGGCCGCGCCGCTCGCGGTGTGACGGGCATGACCCTAGAAGACAAGGATCAAGTCGTGGCGATGGCGACCCTGGAGAAGGACGCCACCGGCCGCGAGATCCTCACCGTCACCGAGAACGGCTACGGCAAGCGCACGCCGGTCGAGGAATACCGGCTGCAGAGTCGCGCCGGCAAGGGCGTGCTCTCCATGAAGTTGTCCGATCGCAACGGCAAGATCGTAGCCGCCAAGCAGGTGCTGCCGAAGGATGACGTGATGATCGTGTCCGACAAGGGTAAGATGATCCGTATCCGCGTGAGCGAGATTTCCGAGCTCGGGCGCGTGACTCAAGGCGTGCGTTTGATGACCATGTCGGACGACGAGAAGGTCGTGGCGCTCGAGTATATCGCGGAGGCAACCGAATCGGTCGAAACCGGAAGCGATGGAAGCGGCTCGAACGGCGCGAAGGACGGCTCGCCTGCCAAAGAACCCACTACCCACTAAGCGGCGTACGGCGCGAACTCGAATGGGAATCGCCCTTTCCATGGGCATGGTCCTCGTCGCGGCGTGTACGATCGACAACACCAAACGCCGTTATATCTTGGCCGAAAACCTGTGGGAGAATGGGAAATATTCAGCCGCGGTCGCCGAGTTCGAACAGGTTTATTCGCGCGACCCTAAGGGCAAGCTCGGGCTGCAGGCGCTTTTCCGGGCGGCGATGACTCAAAATCTCTTTTTGGCCGAGTACAACGACGCGATAAAAAAATTCCGAACCTACATCGACATCGGCGGCGAGGACGTGAGCGCCTGGTCGGCGAATAAAGCCATTGGGGAAATTCTTTTCTTAAAACTAAATCATTACGAAACCGCGCTTACTCATTACCAGGCGCTCTTGCGTAAGAAGCCTTATGCGCCGGAGGCGCCCGAGTTTTTGTACAGGATTGCCAAGAGCCAGTTTTTTCTTTGGGACTTTGAGAAAGCGATCGAGACCTACCAGGAAATCATCAGCCGCTACGGCGGTTCAAACTACGCCGAGAAGTCAGCCTACGAGCTCGGCGTGACTTACTTTACGATGGGCGATCGGGCCCAAGATGGCGCGGACGCCTACCAACACGCGATCGATGCCTACGAGGCTTTTTTGGAAAAGTATCCGCAGAGCGACTTGGCGACCTTCGCGCGATTCGGTATCGCCAACTGCATGGAAGAACAAAACCTGCTGGAAGAAGCTCTTCCCCGATACGAAGAGCTTCTAAAAGAATACCCATCTACTCAGGTAATAGAAACTAAGCTCGCGCGCCTTAAACAGCGTGTATCCATGCGTAACTCCAGAAAAACTCAGAAAAAATGAACTCTCCCCCGCCGTCGATGGGGGGCTTCACCGCTTCCCAAGTTTTCAAAGTTTTCGGTTTCGTAGCCTTGGCCTGGGTGCCGATCGGGGTTTTTCTCACAGAAATTTTAGAGGCGACCGCCACCGGAAACTACGGTTGGTTCTTCCTGTACTGGGGGTTGAGCGTTCTGAATCTGTTTTTGCTTTTTAAGACCGCGCTCTTAATGACCGAGCGGAACGAGGAAAATCGAAGAACTTGGGTATTTTGGGGTTTCTTAAAAATAGCTTGTCTAGTAGGTATTGGCACATCCGTTTTTCTGAAGAAAAACATCCCAGTTGCCGCGGTTTCGATCGGTCTGGTGACTCTGATAGTCGTGCCCCTTTTCGGAGCGGTAGGGCTGTTGTGGTTGGGTAAGGTACGTCGAGGTTAGTCGCGAATGCATGACAATCATGGATTTCTTTGGTTTCACCAAATCCCATTTCTAGCGGGACTTCCGATTCACGTCGTGTCCGCGCTCTTCGTGGGTGTGATGCTGATCGCCGTGACCTGGATCGCTCGTCTGCAGCTGAAGCGGTCGATGCAATCTGTCGACGGCGGATTGGTCCCGGCGCCGCGTTGGACTTTTTTGAATTTCTTCGAAATCATGGCCGAGAAGCTTTACTCATTCGCCGAGGGCATTTTGGGCGAGCACCAGACGAAACGCTTCTATCCCTTCATCGGCAGCTTGTTTCTCTTCATCTTCATTTCGAATCTCCTTGGCCTGTTGCCCGGTTTTCGTCCGCCGACGGATGACCTGAACACGACCGTCGCTTTGGGCACGATCGTTTTCGTTTATTACAATTACCTGGGTTTCAAGGAAAACGGCATGGCTTATCTCAAGCACTTCATGGGCCCGGTCTGGTGGATCGCCCCCATGATCTTCTTGATCGAAGTGATCTCGCACTTTGTGCGCCCGATCTCGCTCGGACTGCGTCTGCGCGGGAACATTTTCGGCGACCACATGGTGTTGTCGGTCTTCAGCGAACTCACCCCGTATATCGTTCCAACGATCTTCTACGGGTTGGGCGCGTTCGTCTGTTTCATCCAGGCCTTTGTCTTTACGATATTGACAATGGTCTATATTTCGTTATCAACGGCTCATGATCATTAAGAAAGGGTATCTCATGAACTTCTTGAAAAACAAAAAGTCGGTCCTGTTTACGGTTGCTTGCTTGGCGATGATGGTTTCGTCGGTTGCCATGGCAAACGACGCTCCCGCCGCCGGCGCGAAGGAAGGCATCGGAGCCCTGGGCGCCGCTTTGGCCATCGGCCTCGCCGCTTTCGGCTGCGGTCTCGGCCAAGGCCGTTCCGCTTCGGCCGCTCTCGAAGGCATGGCTCGCAACCCGCAAGCCAACCTCCAAGGCCCCATGATTATCGCGATGGCGCTCACCGAGTCCCTCGTGATTTTCTCGTTCATCATCGCGCTCATTAAGTACTAATCGTCCTTAACGACGTCGATCAGAACGGATCGAAATTCTAAAAGCCCGCCCTAGCGTAAGCCGGGGCGGGCTTTTTATTTCTAGATATCTAGCCGTCTGCCAAAAGGCTATTTTTCGGCGGAGTCCTTAGCGAGTTCGGGAAGCCGCTTGTAAACGCATTCGTGGACGAGCACCCTTCCCTTCTTCTCCTTGGGGAAAGATAGGTTAAAAGTCATCACTTGGTTTTCTTCGGTGAGGGTGGTGAGCACGCTTTCAGAGCCTTGGCTCCAAGCCGGAATGCTGAATTTCTCGGTGCCGATTCTATAAGTCGCACTCGTCTTTTGCGCGAGAGTGATGGTCTTATCGTCCGGAGACAAAGAGCACGAGCGTTCGATTTTCATCAGTGTCGGCAGAAGCTCGTGGCGTCCGTTACCGAAAGCCGCGTCGATCGGACCTGGGCTGGAAAACCATACCTTTGAAATGGTAGTAGGCTCACCGACGCCGCGAATGGTCATCGAATCGGAGATGAACGCAAGCATGTCGCGTTCCCTGGTTTTTGGGTCGATGGCAATTAAGCGAATATTCGTGCGAGATTTTCCCTCGAATTCATCCTCTTCGATCAGGGTGCGGACGGCGACGGGACAGCCGTCCTGTTCAGTGATGCCGGCATGGTAGGAGTCCGCGCGATGGGAAGTGAGCTCATAGTCTCCCAGGAAGTGAATCAATCGTTCGGCTACGGTCTTTTTATGGATGGTCTCGCCGGCGTAGGCGGAAGTGAGACTTAGGATCAGAGTTAAACACAATCCAACGTAAGAGATAGAAGACATGAGAACTCCTTTAAATAAAGTTTGCCCTTCATGCCCTGATCGAAGATGGGTTTAAATTATTTGACTTAATTAATCAACAAATATTTTAATCGTATTAACTATTTGTAATTATTGTCTTTATTCCTTTAGGTAAGGTTTCAAGAAACGCCCCGTTTCGCTCTTTTCATGCGCAGCGACTTCCTCAGGAGTGCCGGTAGCGACCACCCGCCCCCCGGCGCCTCCCCCTTCGGGTCCGATGTCGAGGACGTGATCGGCGACCTTGATGATGTCGAGATTGTGCTCGATGACGATCACGGTGTTGCCCTGGTCGACGAGCTGCTGGAGGATCTGAATGAGTTTTTTCACGTCGTCGAAGTGAAGGCCGGTGGACGGCTCGTCGAGAATATAAACCGTCTTTCCGGTAGCGCGCTTGGAGAGCTCCTTGGCGAGCTTGATGCGTTGGGCTTCTCCGCCCGAGAGGGTCGTCGCGGCTTGCCCGAGCGTGATGTAGGACAGGCCGACGTCGTTGAGTACGCTTAACCGCCACTTGATTTGTGGGACGGCGTCGAAGAACTCGAGCGCCTCGAGCGCAGTCATGGAAAGCACGTCTGAAATATTTTTCCCTTTGTAGCGGATCTCGAGCGTTTCTCGGTTGTAGCGCCTACCCTGGCAAGTATCGCACTTCACGTACACGTTCGGCAGGAAGTGCATTTCAATCTTGGTGACGCCGTCACCCTCACACGTTTCGCAGCGGCCGCCCTTCACGTTAAAGGAAAAACGGCCCGGCTTATAACCACGGATTTGGCTATCCGGCAGATTGGCGAAGAGATCGCGAATGAGGCTAAATAGCCCGATGTAGGTGGATGGATTGGAGCGTGGGGTCTTGCCGATGGGGCTTTGGTCGATGTCGATCACCTTATCGATGTGCTCGAGTCCTTGCACGCCGCCGACCTTCACGTCGCTTGCGTCGATCTTATAGACCTTTTGGAGCAAGAGCCGGTAGAGCGTGTCGATCACCAGCGTGCTCTTGCCGCTGCCCGAAACACCGGTCACACAGGTGAGCACCCCCAACGGAAAAGTGGCGGAAACGTTTTTGAGGTTATTCCCGCTGGCGCCTTTTAAGGTAATGGCCTTTTGGTTGCTCCAGGCGCGGCGTTGCGGTGGTACGGCAATTTCAAGCGTCCCCTTGAGGTACTTCCCGGTCACGCTTTGCTTGTTCCCCGTGATGGCTTTCAAGGGTCCTTCCGCGATGACCTCGCCGCCTTTGGTGCCGGCGCCAGGACCCATGTCGACGATCCAGTCGGCGGCTTCCATGGTTTCGCGGTCGTGTTCGACGACGAGCACGGTATTCCCGAGGTTTTTTAAATCCGTCAACGTGCCCAGTAGCATGTGGTTATCGCGGGGGTGGAGGCCGATGCTGGGCTCGTCTAAAATGTAAATCACACCCACGAGCGAGCTGCCGATTTGCGTGGCCAGGCGAATCCGCTGGGCTTCCCCGCCCGAGAGCGTACGGGCGGAGCGGTTCAGGCTCAAGTAACCCACGCCCACGCGATTCAAAAACCGCAGGCGTTCGGCGATTTCCTTTACGATGCGCTCGCCAATCAGGGTTTCCCGCTGGCTAAGCTTCAGGTCCTGGAAAAATTTCCCCAGATCCAAAATCGCTAGATCGCAAAGATCGGCGATGCTTTGTTTGCCCAGGCGGTAAAAGCGGCTTTCCTTGCGTAGGCGCGTGCCCAAGCACTCCACGCAGGGGGGTGGTGTTTTTGGCACCACGATTTCCGGGATCTCCGCGTCCGCGTCCGCCTCTTCGGACAAGAAGTCGGGGTCAAACCCGAGTCCATCGCAACGGGGGCATGCCCCCATGGGGCTATTGAACGAAAAGGTACGGGGCTCGGGCTCGGGGTAACTAATTCCGCAGTCGGTACAGGCGAATTTCTCCGAGAGCAGGGTGTCGTGCTTCTTTTCCCCTGCGTGGGCTTCTAGAATCAATGCGCCGGCGCCGAGGTTTAACGCGAGCTCGACCGAGTCGCTCACGCGCGAGGAGAGCAGGCTCCGATCACCTTTAACGATGAGGCGATCGACGTAGACCTCGATGTCGTGCTTTTTATTCTTATCGACGACGAAGTCCTCCGAAAGATCCTTCATCTCGCCGTCGATCCGGACGCGCACGAAACCGCGCTGCCGAAGCTGCAGCATCTCCTTCTGGTGCTCGCCTTTACGGCCCTTGATCACGGGCGCCAGGATGGCGAGCTTGGTGTTTTCGTCGGAAGCCAGGATCGTGTCGACGATCTGTTGTTGGGACTGGGATTGAATGGGTTTCCCGCAGTTATAGCAAAACGGCTTGGAAATGCGCGCGTACAGCAGGCGCAGATAATCATAGATCTCGGTGACCGTGCCCACGGTGGAGCGCGGGTTGAGGCTGGTCGTGCGCTGTTCGATGGAGATGGTCGGGCTCAAACCCGACACGGATTCGACATCGGGCTTGCCGAGTTGCTCCAAGAATTGCCGGGCGTATACAGAGAGGCTCTCGACGTAGCGGCGCTGGCCTTCGGCGTAAATGGTGTCGAATGCGAGCGAGGATTTCCCGGAACCCGAAGGACCGGTGATGACGGTGAAAGTTCCCCGCGGGATCGTGATGTCCACGTTCTTTAGGTTGTGGACCTTGGCCCCCTTGATGACGATGGCCTCGTCATTTTGGAGATTTTCAGTGGCCATGGGCTCCCGAGGCCTGGGAGATCGCGGGGTGCCCCACGGTTTTGGCCGCCGTGTTGAGCGCGGTGTAAACGGTGGTCTTGAACTCTATCATCTTGGCTTCGTCGGGCGCCTCGAAGCGGAGCACGAGCACTGGCGAGGTGTTGGAAGCCCGCACCAAGCCCCAGCCCCCGGTGAAGTTTACCCGGACGCCATCGATATCAATCGTTTTGAAGGACTGGCTCAATAGGCGCTTGGTTTCCGCCACGAGCGCGAACTTCCGGTCTTCTTCGCAGTCCACCCGGATTTCCGGGGTGGCGACGACCTGGGGCAGGTCGGAGATGAGCGAAGATATCTTCTGGTTGGTTTTTGAGGAGATCTCGAATACCCGTACGGCCGCGTAAATGGCGTCATCAAAGCCGAAATAACGATCGGCGAAGAAAATATGCCCGGACATCTCGCCGGCCAGGGCGGCCTTGGTTTCCTTCATTTTGGATTTAATGAGGGAGTGACCGGTTTTCCACATGATGGGATTCCCGCCGTGCTTAGCAATGTCTTCATACAAGCGGTGACTGCACTTCACTTCGCTGATGATCGTGGAACCGGGAATGGATTTAAGGATGTCCCGGGAAAAGATAATCATCAGCTCATCGCCGTAGACAATACGCCCATTTTCGTCGACCAGCCCGATGCGGTCCGAGTCGCCGTCGAAGCCCACGCCGAAGTCGGCTTTCTCCCGCTTCACGGCGGCAATTAGGTCTTGAAGGTTTTCGGGGACCGTGGGGTCCGGATGATGATTGGGGAAGCGGCCGTCGAGCTCGCAGTAAAGTGGAACGACGTCCGCGCCCAAGCGCTTAAAGAGCTCCGGTGCCACCGTGCTGGCGGTACCGTTTCCGGCATCGAGGACGATTTTCTTTTTTTGCAAACCTGGGAAACGCGCGGCGACGTAATCGATGTACTCTGGAATGAGATTGGTTTCACGGAAAGACCCCATCTCCGCGGCGGGTGGCGTGCCCTGCTCCATGTACTTCCGGAGGACTTGGATCTGCTCGCCATGGATGGTGGAGCGGCCGACGCAGATTTTAAAGCCGTTGTATTCGGAGGCGTTGTGCGAGCCCGTCACCATGATTCCCCCGTCGAGGCTGAGCTCGAAGAGGCTGAAATAAGTGAGCGGCGTCGGGCATACGCCGATGGATACGACGTTGAGCCCGCCTTTGCGCATCCCCAAGATCAACGCGTTGGCCAATAGGTCGCCGGTGAGGCGGCAGTCGCGGCCGACGGAGACGTTGAACTGCTTTTGCTGCGGCAGCTGCTCGCGTAGGAAGCGCGCGTAGGCGAGGCCCAGGTTCTCGGCGAACTCGGCCGAAAGGTCGGTGGCGGCGATGCCGCGGATGTCGTACTCGCGGAAGATGGAAGCATTAACTTTCATAGGCGTGGCTCCAAAAAACGTTTTATGAACCGTTCTTTTTAGCGACTTTTTTGGATCATGTCGAGCGCGAGCCAAATCGCGCTTTCCATACTGGAAGGGTCTGCTATTCCGCGTCCGGCGATGTCAAAACCAGTCCCGTGATCCACTGAGGTGCGAATAAAGGGCAGCCCGAGGGTAAGGTTTACCGTATTCGGGAAATCCAAGAGCTTCACCGGAATCAATCCCTGGTCGTGGTACATGCAAACCACCGCGTCGACCCGTTCCTTGGGTTTCGCGAGCTGGTTCATCGCAAACAGCGTGTCGGCCGGGTGCGGGCCCGTGAGTTCGCATTTTCTTCCCAGTTTCGCGCGGAGTTCGTCTAGCGCGGGAGTGATGATCTCGATTTCTTCCCGACCTAAGATGCCCGCTTCTCCCGCGTGGGGATTGAGTGCCGTGACGGCGATCTTGGGCCGCGAGATGCCGCAAAATCCCGTGAGGTGCTCCCAGGTTTGCATTACCGCGCGTACGATCCCCTCGCGCGTGAGGGAATCGGGCACCTGCCGCAAGGATTGATGGACGGTTACGAGCGAGACGCGAAGTTGGGAATTGGCCAACATCATCGTGACCTCGACCGCGTGGGCTTCGGGGCTCGGCCGCGCGAGGTCGGCCAAGAAGTCGGTGTGGCCATGATAGGGAAAACCCCCGGCCTGCAGGTTTTCCTTGCTGATGGGACCGGTGACGAGCGCATCGGCGGAACCCGCCTGGAGGAGCTTCACGCTCGCGCTGATAGACCACCCGGACTGAAAACCCGCTTTCGCGGTACGTGTAAATCCCGCCGGCGGGTTGGGCGTGGGTAAGAGCCAAAGGGTTCCGGGTTTCGCGCGGCGGATGCCGCCCAGTTCGGCGTGCGAGCCAGGGATACGGTATTTCACCCTTAGTTTTTTCAGCGGCGCCTCCGCCCCCACGCAGACGAAGCGGACAGACTTTGGGAATTTGGATTTTCGGAAAACCTTGGCCACGACCTCCGGCCCGATCCCGTTGGGATCGCCGGGGGTGATCAACACCACCGGAGGGAGGGGTGGATTACTTGGCATGCGCGATGTGGATGAAGGCCTTTTGCCGCTCGCGCTGGATCCAGAGCTCGATTTGGTGCGCGTATTCCTTCGCGGCCAGTTGCCCGCGGAGCTGCTCCTTCAGGGCGTTCAGCTTGTCGTCTTGGCTCGACTTAATATCGACGAGCTTCAAGATGAAATAAGACGTGGAGTCCGAACCCAAGATTCCGCTGGTTTGGCCGACTTTCAGCGGCTTGATCTCCTTGCGGATCTGCGCGGACATCTCTTCCTCGGAAAGCGTGCCGAGCTCACCACCCGTGGCCGACGACGGATCGTCGCTGATGCGCTTGGCGACTTCCTCGAAGGGCTCGCCCGCTTGAACGGCCGCGTGTGCCTTTTGGATCGCCTTGCGGGCGTCGGCTTGGGTCTTATAGTTGCCCGGGGTCACGGTGATGATCTTGATCCGGTACGACACGTTCTTCCCAGTGGAAGGATTCTGGTTATAAAAGTAATTCTTCACGTCGTCGTCGGAGATGAACACCTTGGTGCGGATGTCGCGTTCGATCAGTCCGCGTTTGCTGATGCTGGCCCGGATCAGCTCGAAGTAATCCTCGAAAGCGAAACCTTGCTGACGGAGCGCGGCCTTCAGGTTGTCGCGCGAGATGCGGTTGTTCGCCTGGATGGAATTGATTTCCTGCTCGACCTCGGGATCTTTCACCGGGAATTGGCTGGTGATGACTTTCTCGTCTACGAGAAACTGCACGATGTCGTGATCGGATGCGCTCGCGGCCGAGTTGGCGAAGGAAGATCCGGAGAACAGGGGATCGAGCTGACCGCGTAAGGCGATCGTTTTTCGGAACTGGGTGACGTCGGAGAGGAAGATGAGGGAGTTATTGACCGAGGCTTCGAGCCGGTCCAGCACGACGCCCTTGGCATGTGCCGCCGAGCAAGGAAAACCGGCGATCATTAGGGTTGCGAGCGACAACGGGGCAAACGAGATTAAGCGGCGCATTTGCCGCTAATCTACCGTGATTTCCCGCACTTTTGCGAGCTTATTCTTTGATTAACGCGGCGTTAACCGAGACCTTGGACTTGCCGCGCAAGCTCTTCATGAACTTCTCGAAGATCTCGGTGCGTTGTTCTTCGAATACCAGGCGCTTGAATTTCGCCTTGTCGGCGTCGTTCCACTTGCGGACGGCGGTGAGCTTGATGATGTGCAGACCAAAGCGAGTGCGTACGATTCCGCTGACGGCGCCCGGATTCCTGAGGGCCACGGCGGTTTCGTAGTATTTGGGATCGAGCTTGTCCTTGGTCTGGTAATCCAGGTCGCCGCCCATCGGGGCCGCGCTGCCTTGCGAGTAACGTTGGGCCACTTCGGCGAAGCTCATCTTGCCCGGGTCCAGGAACTTAGTTTTGATATCCTGCAGGCGCGCGCGGGCTTCTTTTTCCTGCGCGGGCGTCGCGTTCGGCGCGAGCGCGATGAAAATATGGCTGGTGCGGATTTCCGGATTCTTATCGTAGAAGCTCTTGGCTTCCCCATCGGTGACTTCGATCTTTTCCATCTCCTTGCCGAGGCGCCGATCCAGCAGGGCGCGGTAGAGCACGGTCTGCATCCGGTCGATCACTTCCGGATCCTTATCGAGGCCCATCTTCACGGCTTCTTGGATGCCGAGCTCGCGCTTGATGATTTCGTCGAGCACGTTCGCCTTCGTGGGCGGGTTGTATTGGTAGAACTTCACGCTCTCTTGATACTTCTCGTTGAAGTAATCGAGGGTGATTTGCTTGTTGTTGATCTCCGCCACGACCGCGGCCGTCGCCACGTTCGAGAATGCAACGCACACACCCAGAGCCATCAAGTATTTCATATTCTTCATGAATTAAAGAGTAGCAGGCACCCTATGTATTAGCAATCTTATCGCTATGCGTTGTGATTAGAAATTCGCGAGAGTTTTTTCCAGGTGGAACGCCAAATCTTTGATGGAGTTTTTTTGTTCGGGGGGCAAAGCCACCACGAGGCGGGAGTCGGGCATGACTTGGATGCGACCCGCTTCCGCGCGCACGGCCTGCAGGATTTTCTGGGGGTCGAACCGGTGGCCGGCGCCTGGTTTAAGCGTGTACTTGCGGTCGCCGACGGTCATGGATTCGATCTGGGAGCGTTTCAAGAGCTGCTTTAAGCGAATGACCCAAAGCAGATTTTCGGCCTCGGTCGGCAGCTTCCCGTAGCGGTCCGCGAGTTCCTCTTCGATCGCCACGAGTTCGGCTTCTTCGGCGGCGCCGGCAAGTCGGCGGTAAACCGATAAGCGTTGGTGTACGTCCGGAATGTAGCGGTCATCCAAAAAAGCCGGGAACGGAGTTTTGATCTCGGGTTCCTTACCGGGGTCCTCGAGCGGAGTCCCCTTCCCTTGCAGCTCGCGGATCGCTTCGTCCAAAAGTTCGGTATAGAGCTCGAAGCCCACGGAGGCGATGTTGCCCGACTGCTCGGGGCCTAGCACGTTCCCTCCACCACGGATTTCGAGATCATGCGAGGCGATTTGGAAGCCGCTGCCGAGTTCCACGAAACGCTGGATGACCTCCAGCCTTCGTTTGGCATCCTCGGTAAGGGCGAGGTCATTCGACAGCAGTAGGTAAGCGTACCCGCGTTGGTTGCTGCGGCCGACGCGCCCGCGCAGTTGGTAGAGCTGGGCGAGCCCGAAGCGATCGGCGTGATTGATGAGGATCGTGTTCGCGGACGGGATATCCAACCCCGATTCGATGATGGTCGTGCAGACCAAAACGTTGAATTCCTTGCGATAGAACGCCAGCATTGTGTCTTCGAGTTCTTTTTCCGTCATCTGGGCGTGGCCGACCCGCACCTTCGCCGCGGGCACCAAAGCTTGGATCTTTTCGGCCTGGCGGAAGATGGTCTGCACCCGGTTATGGAGGAAAAAGACCTGGCCGTCGCGCGCCAGCTCGGTTTCGATCGCCTGCTTGATGAGGGTTTCGTCGTACTTCGCGACGAAAGTCTTGATCGGCAACCGATGCACGGGCGGCGTGGTCATGAGGCTGATGTCGCGGATCCCTGCGAGCGCCATATGTAAGGTTCGCGGGATGGGGGTCGCCGTCAACGTCATTACGTGGGTGTTGGCCTTCATGGCGCGCAGCTTCTCTTTGTGCTCGACACCAAAGCGGTGCTCTTCGTCGACGATGATGAGCCCGAGCTTTTTGAAGTTCACGTCCTTTGATAATAGGCGGTGCGTTCCGATGAGAACGTCGATTTTTCCCTCCGCGAGCTCCTGCAGTAATTTCTGCTGCTCGGGACGGGTTTTGAAGCGCGAGATAGACTCCACGCGAATCGGGAACTTTTGGATGCGGTTCTTGAACGTCTGTTCGTGCTGGATGCAGAGGATGGTGGTCGGCACGAGCACGGCCACCTGTTTGCCGCTGATCACGGCTTGGAAAGCCGCGCGGATCGCGACCTCCGTCTTGCCGAACCCTACGTCACCGCAGATCAAGCGGTCCATGATGCGTCCCGATTCGAGGTCCCGGAACGAATCCTCGATCGCCTGCGTCTGATCCGGGGTTTCCTGGAAAGGGAAGCGGTCCTCGAATTCTTGAAAAATCGCGTCCCGGGCCGGGAAACGCAGGCCTTTTTGGATTTTTCGCTGCGCATAGACCTCGAGAAGGTTGATGGCGAGTTTCTTCACCGAATCCCGCACCTTCGCCTTCGTCTTTTCGAATGCGCCGGCGCCGAGCTTGGCGAGTTTCATTCCCTCGCGGCCACCCACGTACTTCTGGATGAGATTGATGCGATAGACGGGCAAGTAAAGCTTCGCTTGTTCGTCGTATTCGATCAGCAGGAAGTCGGAAGCGCCCCCCATGATCTGGAGCCGCGATATCCCGCGGTAAACGCCAATCCCGTGTTCGACGTGAACGATCGTGTCGTCCACGTTCAGGTCCGAGAGGTTCTGCAGCCCCGACCATTGCTTGGGTGCAGTCGTCGAAGGTTTCTTGGTCTCGCCCAAGACATCGGCCTGAGAGAATACCGCGAGGTTTTGCGCTGGCCAGGCGAAGCCCTCGCCCCACGCTCCGATCCGCCAACGCGCCGGAGGCAACCCGTTCTCTTGGAAAAGGTACTGCATGCGATCGATCTGGCTTTGGGTGGATGCGAAACCCAGCAGCGTGGGCGATGCGCCCAGGGATTTAATCCGGGCCGCGAACTGAGCCATTCGTTCGGCGCCACGGGCGGTGTCGGGGGAGTTCGCCACGATCGGCGAAGTTTCCACGCGCACGTCGAGCGCGCGGTCGGCGAGCTCCAAGGCATCGAAGTAAACCCGCCGGTAACTATCGAACGCTGCGGCTTCCGCATCGACCTTCGAAAATATGTCCGGAAAATCCAGAACCACCCGACCGGAGCCCTTTGCCTCCTCGGACAGTTCACGCTGGCGGACTTGGAAAGCCTCAAACGCTTGCCGGCAGCCTAACTCGTCGGAGAAGAAAAAAGTCGCATTTTTCCCGAGGAAATCACGAAAAACGTGTTTTCCTTCATACGCCAGTGCGGACCAGTAGTCCGCGCCCTCGGGATAGAATCCGTTAGCGAGGGTTTCCAGGACGGGATCGCGGGTTTGGCGAGGGATGCCCAAGTCATCGGCGCGCTGTTTGAGGCGCTGACGGAAGGCCTCGCGGTTGGAGGGGTGGATCAGGACTTCGCGGGCGGGATAAATCACGAAGCGCGCGTGTTCGACACCGGTCCTTGTGCGTTGGGTGGCGGGATCGAATTCCCGGATGCGTTCCACCTGGTCGTCGAAGAGCTCAATTCTGAGAGGCGCCTCGGCTTGGGGAGGGTACACGTCGACGATGTCGCCCCTTACCGCGAACGTGCCCGGATCTTCCACCGGATCCACCTGCAGGTAGCCCGCGTCTCGCAGCCGGGAGGTGAGCTGCTCGCGTTGACCAACCACCCCGTTTTTTTCCAAAACGATGCGAGCTTCCCGAAAGAGCGAAGGCGGACAGGTACGTTGGCTCAGGGCGACCAGGGTCGTGACGACGATGAGGCCACGCGATGTCGGGTCAAGCAGGCCACGCCCGCTTCCGCCGTCTTGATTTTCGAGGACGTGCGCGAGCGCGCGGGCGCGGGATTGACGCACCTGGATTGACGGCGAGATCGCGCTGTAAGGGGATTGCTCCCAGCTGGGTAGTGACAAAACAAGCGGGGCGTCCGAATCTTCCAAACTCAGGGCTTGTAAGTTCTGCGCGAAGACCGTCGCGGCGTCCTCGTCCTGGCAGACGACGATGGAAAGCGAATGCGGAAGTTGGCGGCAAAGGTAGGCTTGGGCCGAAGGTAATGCGCCGCCCAGCCGGAAAACCGGTAGGGTACCCATCTGTTTCAAGATGAGGGGCAGTTCACCCGAATTCATTCAATCGACCTTACCCAACCTTGACACTGGTTTTCAACTTCAGTAGCCTAAAGTTCGAATTTTGTTCGACTTTTGGGGTAACTTTCGCGGGGGACGGCTTGGGCTCGTATGTAGTTATCATTATATGCGCTCTATTTAGCATCTGTGTGCCGATCCTCGTGCTGCTGATGGGGCGATTCTTTCGTCGGGATGGCGGGCCGCTCGGTGGAACTGCGACGCCGCTAAAGCCGATCGTTTGGGATGCGAAGCTGAACCCCCGTATCTCTTTATTCGGTAACATCGCGACATTGCTCGTGCTCTTGGTATTGGTGCTCGCTCCCTGCGTGGCGGCGTTCCGCGAATCGTTGAATTCCTCCTCCGCCGAAACCGGATTGCGGGGATTGGCCGCGATCGTTTCTATCGGAGCTTTTCTGGGCCTGGGGCTCTTCTACGCGATCCGCAAGGGCGATCTCGAATGGCTGAAGTCCTTCCGAAAGGAAGACGAGGCGTGAGCGCATTCTTCAAGGTCACGTCCGTGGATTCGTTGCTGAAGTGGTCTCGCGCGAAATCGCTTTGGTATTTTTCCGTCGGCACCGGCTGCTGCTCGGATGAGGTGACGAACGCCTTCGGTTGCCGCTACGACCTCGAACGTTTCGGCAGCCTGCCGCAGGTCGATCCGCTGCAGGCGGACCTCCTGATCGTGAGCGGCGCGATCACTTACCGACTGGCGCCGGTTTTGAAGGAACTTTACGATCGGATGCCTTCGCCCAAGTACGTCTTGGCCGTTGGTGGATGCGCGTGCACCGGCGGCGCGTTTTCCCCGGGCATCAGTTATTCCGTCGTGCCCGGCGTGGAGAAACTGATTCCGGTCGATGTTTTCGTTTCCGGCTGTCCACCGCGACCCGAAGCGGTGATGAACGGGCTTTTGACCCTCCAGGAGAAGATCATTGGATCTAAAAAATTTAAAGACGTCTATTAACGATCGCCGTTCGGGAGGCGTGGTCTCGGTGGGGACCTTCGGGGCGGCCCAGGTGCCGTTTTTCACTTTGCGCCCGGACGCGGTGGAAGTCGCGGTGCGGGCTTGCCGTGAGGACGCCGAAACCGAGGCGGATTTCCTTGAGTGCATCTCCGGCTACGAAGAGAAGTCGAAGATGGTGCTGACATACTTCCTGGTGTCCCAGCGTACCCAGCAGCGGGTGATCTTCCGGACGCGCTTGGAAGCCGATTCCGGCGGACTTTACGCGATCCCTTCGATTCAGCCGATCTTCCCGTCCGCGTGGCAGTTCGAGTCGGAACTGCAGGCGCTCCTAGGGATCGATTTCACGCATCCCACGGAAAAAAACGTCTCCTTCCGGCCGGTGCCGGAGCAGATCACGGGCTACCCCCTCCGGCGCGAGTTCCGTCTGCCGGAAATTCCGCGTCCGCGGCGAAGCGAGGAAATCTAGCCATGGTGGAAATGGAGAACGACCGCCCCGACCTGTTTAGCACCGTGCAGACGGCGTGGGAGCTGGGGCCATTCCATCCGGGACTGCCGGGGCCAATGGCGCTGAAGCTGCAGCTCGACGGCGAGATGATCACCGGCGTGCACTGCGAATCAGGTTTTTTTCATCGGGGCGTGGAAAAGGCCATCGAGCTTCAGCAGTGGTACAGCGTGATGCCCTACGCCGACCGGATCGATTCGGAGACCGCGCTATTTACCGAATTGGCGGTGTGCCTGGCGGTGGAGGAAATCGCCGGCCTGCAGGTCTCCCCTCGCGCCAACCGGATCCGCGTCACGCTCTGCGAGCTGAACCGAATCAGCGCCCATTTGGGCGCGCTACTACGGATCGCGAAGACCGTGGAGCTCGAGACGGTGATGCATTACGTCCTGCGCGACCGCGAAAAAATCCTGGATCTTTTCGAGCTGATCAGCGGTTCGCGCTTTAACCTGAATTATTTCCGCTTCGGCGGGGTGGCCACCGATATCACCGACGGATTTATCGAGCGGGTCTCGGAAGTGTGCGACCTGATTCGCACGCGGGTACGCGAGTATCAGGACCTTTTCACGTCGAATCATATTTTTCAGCGCCGGTCCGCCGGCGTGGGGCTCCTGCACCCGGAGGTCGTGCGCCGGTACGGCATCACGGGCCCGGACGCGCGTGCGTCCGGGGTCGTGTCGGACATGCGAAAGTCCGCGCCCTACAGTGGATACGAAGAGTTCGAGTTTCAGGTGCCGGTGGGATCAGGAGAGGGCGATCGGCTGGGCGGCGTGCACGACCGCGTGGTCGTGCGGCTGCGTGAGATCGTCCAGAGCGTCGACATAATCCGCCAGGCGATCGAGAATATTCCGGTGGGCGAATACCGCGCCGTGAAGGAGCTTTTCGATTTCAAGGTGCCCGAGGGCGAGGCGTATTCGCGCGTCGAAGGGGCACGCGGAGTCCTGGCCGTCCATGCGGTCTCCGACGGCGGAAATACCCCTTATCGCTTGCAGGTCCGGGGAGGGAGCAAGGCGCTCTTACAGGCGGTGCCCGAGATCCTGGTCGGACAGTGGGTGGGCGATTTCCCTTTGATCCTTGCTAGTCTGGATATCTCGGTGGGAGAAGCCGATCGATGAACGCACTCCCGGAGCTTCGCCAAACCTTGGGAATGTTCGCCGGCTTGCCGGATATTCTTTTCCTGTTTTGTTTTTTCCTCGCCGTGGTTGCGCTTCTGCTCGTTCCCATGGCTTATTTGGATGTTTACGTCCGTCGGAAATTCTTCGCGGACCTGCAAGCTCGCGTGGGCCCTGCGGAGGCCGGGCCGCGCGGCTATTTCCAGCCACTCGCGGATTTTTTCAAGCTGATCCAGAAGTCACCCGCTCACAAGCCTCGCCGTGCTGAGCTTTTCTGGCTGGGAACCTTGCTGTGCGTGGCGCTCGCGTCCGTGCTCACGATCCCGCTCTCCTCACGCTTTAATCTATTCGACACCGATATGAGCGCGTTCGTGCCGCTGATCTTCGGGATTATTTTGAGCTTTTTCTTTTTGTTCTACGGGTTTTACCGGCGCGACGCCCAAGGCTGGGTCGGAATGATCCGCAACACCGCCCAGGCCCTATCGGGGGGATTCGTGGTGATGGTTTCCATCCTCTGTGTGGGACTGGCCGTGGGCGGTTACCGGTGGCAGGCCATCCTCGAACATCAGGGTTTCTGGCCAGGCTCGTGGCTGGTTTTTCAACAGCCGTGGCCTCTCTTTACCATCGTTTTCCTGGCGTATTACCTGGGCGGCCTGGTTGTGTTTTCGGTTTCGCCTTTCGACGCGGGATTTTCCCGGGCGGATCTCCAAGGCGGTTTTTTTCAGGGAGTGGCCGGGCCCAGTCTTTCCATCACGCGCTTGCTGCGGTTCTACGGCGGTTTTTTTTGGGCGCTTGCCACCACGGTCACCTTTCTTGGGGGTTGGAAGCTGCCGGGCTGGGCGGTGAGCCTGACGGGAGAGGGTTTGCTTCTGCAGGTCGTGCAGCTCGTGAATCTTGTGATGAAGGTCTTTTTGTTGATGTTTGCGACGCATTGGGTGGTGGGGTCCTTGCCGAAGCCGCGCTCGGACCAAACGACGGAGTTTTGCTGGCGGATCCTGGGACCCTGCGCGTTGGGAGCGCTACTGATCGAGTGCCTCTGGCTCGGAGGACGGAGTTTGTTTTGAGCACGAGCGGATGTCGATACCTATGAAAGACACATTGATTTCCACGCTGATGTCTTACGCAGTCCAGGTGGGCGCCGGCGTGCGGTCGGTGCTCGTTTCCGCCGTTAGCGGTTTTCACTATCTTTTTAACACGGGCGAGCTTCGTAAGGAGATCACCGAGCAGTACCCCGATCCGGTGTCTTCGCGCACCGAGGACGATCTGCCGCCCCGCACGCGCGGATTGTTGTTCAACGACATCGACCGCTGCACGGGTTGCCAGGAATGCGAGCGGATCTGCCCGGTGAAGTGCATTACCGTGGAGACCGAGCATGGCCCGGATCCGTCGAAAAAGTGGGTTTCGGTCTACGACATCGACTTCGGGCAATGCATTTTTTGCGGCCTTTGCGTGGAGGCTTGCCACCCGGGTTCCCTGGTGCACACCAAGCAATTCGAGGGCGCGGTCTATGATGTATCGAATCTGGTGACCACCTTCGGCCGGGGGCGAATTTCGCCCGAGCAGAGGGAAAAGTGGATCCAGGCGCGCCAACGCGAAAACATGGAGGATTGATGGTCTTTTGGAGCTTTGGGATTTTGGCGGTCGCGGCGGCGCTGGTGGCGGCGATGGCGGCGAACTATCGGCTCGCGCTGTTTTCCCTTTGGGTTTGCGGCATGGCCTTGGGCGCGAGCTTCCTCGCGACAGGATCGGAATTCCTGGCGGTCTCGCAGTGGGTGATTACGTCGGTTTGCGCCGTGGTGTTCTTGTTCTACGTGGTGCTTTTCGGGTCGCGGGAACGCCCGGCGAATTTCTTTTATCGCGCGACGGCCCTCCTGGCCGCCGCCTGCCTGGCGACGGTGACGGGTCTCGCGGTACGTTACCTGCCTGAGGGCGGCGAAGTCGCGTTTCCTCCGAATGAGGTGGTTCAGTTCGGCGCGACGTTGTTCGGCTCCCAGCTGCTTCCGCTGGAGATACTCGCGCTCACGCTGTTCCTGGTGATGCTGGGGGTGGGCGTGGTTTCGCGATCGGAGGGAAAGTCGGAATGATCGCCATTCCCGTCGCGCTGGCGGCCATTGGATTTTTTTGCCTCCTTTTGAAGCGTAACCTGATTGGGATGGCCATTGGGATCGTCTTGTTATTTTACGCGGCGGCGGCTTGTTTTTCGGTCGGCGGGGTGTTGGCGGGCCTGCAGTCGCAGGGACACGTGTACGGGTTTTTCGTGATCGTCGCGGGCTGCGGGCAGCTACTCGTGGTGTTTTCGCTCGCGACCCGGCTTTTTTATCTAAAGAAGAACGTGAATATTGAAACGTTCAGAAAGCTGCGGCACTGAACCCATGAGATTCGAAAGCACCTCGCTCGTCACCGCCGTTTTGCCCACCCTCTCCTTGGTTGCAGTGGCTTGGGCATTTTATTTCGCCGGGCGCCTCACCCCGGGAGGGCGTCTGGCATTTGTCCGATGGGGCTTTGGAATCGTCGCGGCGTTGACTTTTGGTTTGAACGTCCGTGCCTTTTTGCTCCTTTGGGAAAATTTAAGGGAAGGCGGCTCGTTAAGTTGGATGCGTGGATGGATCGACCCTACGTCCTCCCCCGTCGGTATTCAGGTCGGGTTCGCCTACGATGTCGTGGGGCAAAGCTGGATCCTGCTCGGAATTTTGCTCACGGTGTTGACGTTCGTTATTTCCGGCGAGTCCGCCAAGCCGACCCGTAAACTTGCGACGGCTTTGCTGTGCGGCGCGATCGGCAGTGGCATCGCCTGGCAGTCCTCTACTCCTTGGATGACCTTGATTGGCGTCGCGGGCTGCGTGTTGGCCGCCGGGCTGGCGCTGGTGGCCACCGCCAGCGAAGAGTCCGAAACCTTCCCCGTGCGACAGCTCTCCGAGCCGGTGCTCGGTATTTTCGTGGTAGCGGTGGGGGCGGGCGTTTTGGTGCATGCCGGCGCTTCCTTGCGGTACGACGTATACGGGGCTTGGCCGCAGCTGGGTTCTGTGGAGTTCGGTGCGACCCTGCTCGTACTAGGGGCTTATCTTTTGTTGCGCGGCTTCCCCTGGTTGAACTGGATCGCCGCCACCCCGGAAGCGTTGGTGCTGCCGCGAACGCTGGTTTGCCAGGTGTTCTTGGCTTCGTCTGCATTTTGCCTGCTTTATCGACTCGAGCCGCATCTGCGGGAAGTGGGTATCCTTCCCGTGCTGGGTTACGTCGGGGCGGCGTCGGGAATGATTTCCGCTTTGGTGGCGGGGTTTCAAGAGAACGCCAAGCGTGGCCTGGCTTGCTGGTTAAACGCCGCTCAGTGCGGCTCGCTCACGGCGCTCGCATTCGTGGGCGCCGGCGCCGGCTTCATGGTTTTCGTTTCCGCGACATTGGGCGCTCTCGTGCTGTTTGCCCTGCTTTTTGGTGACGAGCGCGGCAAGCCGAAGGAAACGAAAGCGGCATCGGGTTCGGTGATGAACAAGGTCGCCGCCGTTTTTGCCGTGGGGGCCGCTTTGGGCCTGCCGGGCTGGGTCGGTACCCTGGGCGCCGTGCCGTTGTTGGGCGCGCTTTGGGAGAATCCGCCCGCGCTCGCGACGGCCGTGATTCTCTACCTTGCCTTGGGCTTTTCGTTCTTTCGCATCCTCCTGGCGTCGTGGCGTCGACTCTCGACGCCGCTGATGCATTGGAGTCTGAATGTTTTCGTTTGGCTGGCGTTGGTTTCGGTGCTGACTTTGACTTGGTCGGGCACCCTGACGGGCGATCTGCTTCGCGACGGGAGTGACCGTCTCTTTCAGTTTAGCTTGCTGGAGTATCCGAAGGAGCTGATCGATGCCCGGCACCTGACGTTGGATTCGGTCCAGCGCATCGTTCCCACGCAGCTCGCCGCGGTTCTCGCGGGCCTGTTGATCGCTTACTGGATGCGTAACGTCTTCGCTAAGTGGGAGAAGAAGCGTCCCCCCTTTTATCGCTTTGTGGCGCAAGGCTTCTTCGTCGATGAAGGGGTGGGGAAAGCGTGGAACTCGATCGCGCGCGCTTCGATCGCGCTCGATGCCGTGTTTGCCCGGCGATTGTGGCAGAAAAAAATGGCGGATTTCGCCGGGAAAAGCCTGGAGCATACCGCGCGCGGATTCGCGAAAATAGACCGGGTCTCGGCAAAATCGATTGATTGGGTACTCAAGCAGAGTATGATAGTGCCAGCCAAAGTCGTGCAGGTGGTACAAAACGGTGATCTGCAATGGTATTTGTTGCTGGTCTTGTTTTTTGTCGTCGCTTTGCTCGGGCACTTCTATTTGGGGACATAAGCTTTGTTGAACTACCTTTGCAGTCTCACTATCTTGTTTCCGTTGTTGGGCGTGCTCGGGCTGGGGCTTTCGCCGCTCTTTTCCAACTCCAAATCCGTGCCGTGGATCAAGTGGATCGGGCTCGTGTCGAGCATCCTGTCCAGTCTGTGCGCCTTCGCGCTGTTGGCCCAGTTTAATAAGGGCGCGACGCTGTTTCAGGGGTTGGAATCGCTTTCCTGGGTGGACTCGTATTCCATTGCTTACGCGGTCGGCCTGGACGGGTTGAACGCCCCGCTCGTGCTTCTGATCGCCGTGATCTTCCCGATCCTGATCGGCGCGGAGTGGAAGCAGCCGAGCGGGCGCATGGGCATGCAGGCCCTTTTTCTATTGCTGCAAGCGACGCTGATCGGGGTGGTGACCGCCCAAAATCTATTCCTGGTTTGCTTCTTCTGGCTGCTCAGCGCCTTGCCGTTTTACTTCCTATTCATCATCTGGGGCGATGAAGCCCGGGAAAAAGCCGGCTTCCGGTTTTTCGTCACCGCCTCGGCGGGCAGCGCGCTGTTTTTTGTGGTCCTGATCCTGATCTATTACTCGGTGGATCCCAATAGTTTTTCGATCAAGGAGCTTTTCGGGGGCAAGTTCTGGAAGGGCGAGGTGTCGATGCTCGGCCTGGATATGCCGGTCTCGCGTCTGGCCTTTCTGCTTTTCGCGCTTTCGTTCATGCTGCGCATTCCGATCTGGCCGATCCACGGATGGTTCACCTACGCGATGACGCAGGCGCCGGCCTCGGTGGCGATCGCATTCGGCGGCGTGTTCGTCCCCGTGGCGCTCTATCTTTTTACAAAGCTGGGATACCTCATTTTTCCGATGGAAATGTCGCATTTCCAGCCTTGGATTTTGGCCATTGGCGAAGTGGGATTTATTTTTTCGGCCATCCTATGCGTGGCCCAGCGCGAGCTGCGCATGGTCTTCGCGTATCTTTGTATGAACCAGATCGGTCTTTCCCTGGTGGGCATCGCTTCGGGCGGCTCCGCCGGCGTCGTGGGATCGCTCTACCACGAGTTCGCGTTTGGCCTCGCGCTTTCGGGCTTCGGTCTTTTCTTTGGTTTGCTGCGCGAACGCACGGAGAAGACGAGCTTCCTGGGCGACGATGGCCAACCGCATTTCGGGGGCGTCGTTCGCCACTCACCCGTGCTCACCTTAACCGTGAGCTTAATTCTGGGCGCTTTGCTGTGCGTGCCGGGGCTGGGCGGTTTCGTCGGACAGTCGCTGATCTTGATCGGCGGTTTCGGAGTTTCGGTGTTTTCCGTCTTGGTGATTGGAGCATCTTTCGTGGTGCTCGTGTACGGCTTGTTCCAGGTGTTCATGAAGATATTCCTGGGGCACGAGCGGGGTGAATCCAAACGGGTCTTTGACCTGACCTGGCGGGAAAAACTTTGCTTCACGCCGATCGTAGGATTGTTGATCGTATTCGGGGTCTATCCCAAACCGTTGTTGGACGTGATTCGCCCGTCGGTCGCCCAGCTTTTGGCGGCGTTGTCGGCCTAAGGGCCGGAAGTAAATAGAAGGGGAGTTTCTTGCAGGAATTTCTGCTTTTCATGCCCGAGGCCTACCTGCTGCTGACCTTGGCGGGGCTAGTCTTCGCCGAAATCGCTTATCGGGGCGAACGCACCCGGGTCGTGGTGGGCACCACCTTGCTGGGGCTCGGTACCGCTTTTATCCAGGTGCTCTTTACTTATAAAAGCTTGGGGACGAAACTTTTCGGCGGTTCGATCGTCATCGACGGTATTTCCATCTTCTTCAAGCTCTTCTTGCTCGTGCTGGCGGTGCTCGCGGCCATTACGGTTTATTTTTCCGCCGAAATCCGGCAAAGCCGGCGCACGGAGTACTTCGTGTTCCTCGTCGCGGCCGCGCTCGCGATGTGCCTGGTCGTTTGTTCGGTCGATCTGCTCCTGATTTTCCTGGGGTGCCAGCTCATGTGCGTGATCGGCTATTTCGCCGCCGGGTACGCGAAGGAGGAGGTGCGCTCGACGGAGGCGGCCATTAAGTTCCTGGTCTTCGGCGCCGTGGCTTCGGTTTTCTTCCTGTTCGGCATCGCCATCCTCTTTACGCTCACGCATACGTTAAATATTTACGAGATTCACGCCGCACTGGCCGCGAATCCTATCCCGCGCGAGACGGGCTTGCTGGTCTTCGTGCTGATTTTTCTCGCGCTGAGTTTCTTCGCCGGGGTTTTTCCGATGTACCTCTGGGTACCGGACGTGATTGAAGGCGCGCCCACGCCTTCGGGGATTTATCTGGGTTTGGGAATTCCGACCGTGGGGATCGCCGTTGCGATTCGTTTCTTTCTCGTCGTGTTCGGCGGGCCGGGCGCCGCCGATGTGGCGGCATCCGGCGGTCAGCTTTTGACGGAGTGGCCGCAGATCGTGGCGCTCGTGTCGGGGACGACGATGGTGGTTGGGTCGTTACTGGCGCTTCGGCAACAAGGCGCGAAGCGCCTGGTGAGTGCCCTGCTCGTGGCGCACATGGGTTTCTTAATGATGGGCCTCTTAGTATTGAATCACAGTGGAGTTGCCGCACTGCTCTACTGTCTTTTGGTTGATCTTTTTTCTCTGGCTGGAATTTTTGGGGTATTTTCCTTCTTTTTCGATCGGTTAGGATCTGATCGACTTTCTGATTTTCGAGGAATGCTCGCCAAATCCTTACCAGAATGCTTGTGTTTAGTGTTCTTTCTGGCGAG
Source organism: Bacteriovoracia bacterium (assembly GCA_050251055.1). GTDB lineage: Bacteria > Bdellovibrionota > UBA1018 > UBA1018 > JBFWNL01 > JBFWNL01. The sequence continues at coordinate 283,865 of JBFWNL010000004.1, read as the reverse complement.
CTTTGTGGGTTTCCCGCCATTGCCGGGATTCATCGGTCGCTTCGCGCTCGTCGACGCCATCGTCGAACGGGAGTGGTTTGGTCTCGCGGCGCTCGCGGTGGGTTCGAGTTTGGTGTCGGTCGCGGTCTTCGGCCGGCTCTGTTTCCAGCTCATGGGACAGTATCGGGAGTACGTGGGAAATACGAACCCACCCCTCGCATTTGTTCCGCGACAGCGCGCGTTCTTGATTCTTTTGCTTGTACCCGTCGGCTTGCTCAGCATCTTCGCCGAACCGATTTTGTATTGGACGGGCCGCTCTCTCGAGCTGATTTTAGGGTAGCCCTCACCCATTTAGACGTTTATAAATAGGTGATGGATTACATTCCGATTTTGATCATGATGGGGGCTGGTGCAGTCATTGGCGGCGGCGCGCTTATTCTGTCGCAACTCTTCGGTCCTAAATCCAAGAATCCACAGAAAGAATCCCCATTTGAGTGCGGCGTGCCAGCGCATGGTAACGCCCAGCAACGCGTGTCGGTTCGGTTCTATCTGGTCGCCATCCTCTTCCTGCTGTTCGACGTGGAAGCGGTCTTCTTTTTTCCGTGGGCGATCGTTTACAAAAAGTTTCTCGAAATTAACTCGTTCATTCTCCTCGAGATGGGCACCTTCGCGGTGATTCTGCTCGTGGGTTACGTCTACATCCTGCGCAAGGGTGCGCTGGAATGGGATTGATGGGAAAGCCAGGAGTCAGCCATGAGTAAAGACGGTTCTTCAGAGTATCTCACTACGCGACTCGACGTCGTCATCAATTGGGCGCGCAAGAACTCGCTCTGGCCCCTGCCCTTCGGCACCAGCTGTTGCGGGATCGAAATGATGGCCACGCTGAGCGCGGACTACGACATGGCCCGCTTCGGCGCGGAAGTGATTCGCTTTTCGCCCCGCCAGAGCGACCTGATGATCGTGGCCGGGATCATCAACGCCAAGATGGCGCCCGTGTTGCGCAATGTTTACGACCAGATGTCCGACCCGAAGTGGGTCATGTCCTTCGGCGCGTGCGCTTCCTCGGGCGGGATCTTCAACGTGTACAGCGTCACCCAAGGGATCGACACCATCATTCCGGTGGACGTCTACGTACCGGGCTGCCCGCCCGCGCCGGAAGGCGTATTGCACGGGCTGATGCGGCTGCAGGACCTCATCGCGAAGGGCGCGACCCAGGCGCAGCGCAAAGAGCACGGAATTTTCAAGACGGTGAAGGAGTAAAACCGACATGGACGTCCGGACCCCCGTTCCCACGATTTACGGCGACTGGCCCACGCGCTTTGGCGAAACGTGGAAGACGCAAGTCACGCAGCTAAAGGCCAAATTCGGCGCGAAAATCCTCGGCGTCCAGATGCCGGGGGAAAGCCGCACGGACGTGCCGATTATCACCGTCGACAAGCAGTCGATCGTCGAGATCATGACCTTTTTGAAGAACGAGCCGGGCTTCGAGTACGGCTTCCTTGCCGATTTGACGGCGACCGATGAGTCCCCACGCGAACCGCGATTCGACGTCGTGTATAACCTCGCGGCGCCCGGAAAATTTTGGCGCCTCCGGGTGAAGGCCCCCGTGGCCGAGAACGATACCGTGCCGACCCTGATTTCACTTTGGCAAGGCGCGAACTGGGCCGAGCGCGAAGTGTGGGACATGTTCGGGATCAAGTTCGCGGGCCACCCAGATCTGCGGCGAATCCTGATGGACATGCGCTGGGAAGGCCACCCGTTGCGGAAGGATTACCCGCTGCGTGGCTACCAGATCTTCCCGACCGCGGAACCTCTGGATCCAGAACTGTTGAAATAGGCGGATAAAGCGATGCGCGAAGAATCCACGAATAAGAAGCTCCCCAAAGATATCCAACGTTTCGGGATGCCTCGAAACATGAGCGTCGACATCACCCAGTCGGCTAAGCACGACCCGGACGACCTCTGGGACGAATCGCGGATGCTCGTCAACATCGGCCCGACGCACCCGGCGATGCACGGCGCGCTCCGGATGATGGCGAAGGTGAATGGCGAGATCATCGAGAAATCCTACTGCGAGTTCGGCTACACCCACCGCGCGAAGGAAAAGCTCGGCGAGAACCGCACCTATCACCAGTTCGTTGTGTACACCGACCGCCTGAACTATTGCTCGGCGCTCATTAACAACGTGACTTACTCGATGGCCGTCGAGAAGCTCATGGGCGTCGAGGTCCCGCCGCGCGCGGTTTGGATCCGGATGATGGCGAGCGAGATTGCCCGCATCATCGACCACCTGGTCTGCATTGGTATCGGCGCCGTCGACATGGGCGCGTTTTCCTACTTTCTTTATGGCTTCCACCAACGCGAGGAAGGGTACACGCTCATTGAAAAGCTCTGCGGCGCGCGCCTCACCACGTCCTACACGCGGATCGGCGGCCTCATGGCCGACGCGCCGGAAGGCTGGGAGAAGGACGCGAAGCAATGGGCGATGCGCACCCGCGAGGTGATCGCGGAGATGGATCGCCTGCTTAATACCAACAAGATTTGGCTGATGCGCACGGTGGGCGTGGGCACGTTCACCAAGGAGCAGTGCCTGCAGTACAGCTGGACGGGCCCCATCGCGCGCGCGGCGGGCATCGATCAAGACATCCGTCGCGACTATTCGCCGATGTTCTATAAAGACGTCGATTTCGACGTCCCGGTTTTCCAGAACGCCGACGTGTACGACCGCTTCTTGGTGCGCCTGCGAGAAATCCAGCAGTCGCTCAACATCATCATCCAGTGCGCGGACAAAATTAAGCCGGGCCCGATTTGGTCGGAAGACAAGCGTGTGCGCATTCCGGATAAGGAAGTGGTCTTCAACACCATGGAAGGCCTCATCCACCACTTCAAGTTCTTCATGACGGGTTTCGACGTCCCGGACGGCGAGGCTTACACGCCGTTCGAGGCTGCCAACGGCGAGCTGGGTTTTTATATCGTCAGCAAAAACGCCCCGCGCGCGCACCGCATGCGCATCCGTAGCCCATCGTTCTGGCATTTCCAGGGACTGGATCCCATGTGCGAAGGCGAATTCATCGGGGATTTGGTGGCGTCTTTGGGAAGTATCAACATCATCGCGGGCGAGTTGGATCGGTAATAAGGCGGCAAGTATGGCCCAGGGAAATATGAAAAATCTGTCCGAAAAATTCTACGGCGAAATGAAAAAATTAGAGCCGCGCTACCCGACCAAGGTGGCGCTCCTCTTGCCGGCTTTGCATGCCGCCCAAGACGAATATGGCTGGCTCCCCGGCGAAGTGATGGACGAGATTGCCCAGTACATCGGTATCCACCCGGCCCAGGTCCGCGAGGTGGCGAGCTTTTACACCATGTACAACCTCAAGCCGGTGGGGAAAAATCACCTGCGCATCTGCACGAACGTCGCCTGTGCCCTGCGCGGGGCGGAAAAGCTCGTCGAACATTGCGAGAAGCGCCTGGGGATCCGCTGCGGCGAGACCACGCCGGACATGAAGTTCACCTTGAACGAGGAAGAATGCCTGGGGGCCTGCGGAACCGCCCCGGCGATGATGACCGGCGAGGGTTATCACGAAAACCTCGACGTAAAAAAGATGGACCAGATCCTAGATCGGATGAGCGGGAAGTGAGCGGAGATCAGTCATGAACGAGGAAATGGAAAACGAAACTCTTTTCATTCAGCACTTCGGCAACGAAGAAGCGCGGGGTTTGAATTATTACTTGCGGCAAATGGAAGGCTACACGGCAGCCAAGAAGGCGCTGGCGATGAAGCCCGACCAAATCACCGACGAGGTGAAAAAGTCCAACCTGCGTGGTCGCGGCGGCGCGGGGTTCCCCACGGGCATGAAGTGGAGCTTCATCCCGAAGGAAGCAAAAAAGCCGAAGTACGTCGTCTGTAACGCCGACGAATCCGAGCCGGGCACCTTCAAGGATCGGGATATCATGCGCTACACCCCGCACGTGCTGCTCGAAGGCATGGTGATCGCGGGCCACGCCATCGGTTCCCAGATTGGCTACATCTATATCCGCGGTGAGTACGTCGCCGAAGCGAAGCTTTTGAACGAAGCGATCGAGGAGGCCTATAAGGCCGGCCACCTCGGTAAGAATATCTACGGGAGCGGACATAACTTCGACATTACCGTGCACCGGGGCGCCGGCGCTTACATCTGCGGCGAAGAGACCGGTCTCCTGAATTCCCTGGAAGGCAAGCGCGGCGAGCCGCGCGTGAAGCCGCCGTTTCCGGCGATCCAGGGCGCGTTCGCGGGTCCGACCATCGTCAATAACGTGGAGACGCTCGCTTCCATTCCGTTCATCGTGAATAAGGGCGGCGAGTGGTTCGCAAAAATGGGCAAGCTCGAGAAGTCCGGAGGCACGCGGCTATTCTGCGTGTCGGGCCATGTGAAAAAGCCCGGTCTTTACGAACTGCCGGCGGGCAGCGTGACCATGCGCGAGCTGATCTATGATTACTGCGGCGGCATCTTGGACGACAAGAAGCTCAAGGCCGTCATTCCGGGCGGGTCTTCCGCGCCGGTGCTCACGCCGGACGAGATCGACGTCGTGGTCGACATCGAACCCCTGATGAAAATCGGGTCCATGCTGGGTTCGGCGGGCATCATGGTCGTCAGCGAAGATTACTGCGTCGTGAAGCTGCTCGCGCGGATCACCAAGTTTTATGCCCACGAGTCCTGCGGGCAGTGTACGCCTTGCCGCGAAGGTTGCCTGTGGATGGAGAAGATCATCGAGCGCATCGAGCACGGCGAAGGCCGGGATACCGATCTGCCGATGCTGCTCGATATCGCCGACAACATTAACGGTAAGACCCTCTGCGCGCTCGGCGACGCGGCCGCCGGTCCCGTCTCGAGCTTCGTGAAGAAGTTCAAATCCGATTTTGAAGCCCACATCCGAGGTCGCAAATGCCCAAATGCTTAATTGACGGCAAAGAAGCGGAGTTCAAGCCCGGGGAAAACCTGGTCGATATCGCCAAGCGCGTAGGAATAGAGATCCCGATCTTTTGTTATCATCCGGGACTGTCGGTCGTCGCCCAGTGCCGCATGTGCACGGTGGAAGTCGAGAAGATGGCCAAGCTCCAGACGGCCTGCTCCACGGCCGCCACCGAAGGCATGATCGTGCACACCCAGAGCGAGAAGGTGAAGAAGAACCGCGCCTCGGTGATGGAATTCCTGCTCATCAACCACCCGCTGGATTGCCCGATCTGCGACAAATCGGGCGAGTGTGACCTGCAAGACAGCTCCTACAGTCATGGTAACGCGTACATGCGCTACACCGAAGAGCGCCGCACGTACCTTGACCTCGACATGGGTCCGGTGATCAAGAAGAACATGAATCGCTGCATTCATTGCACGCGTTGTATTCGCTTTGGCGATGAGGTAGCCGGCGTGCGCGAGATGGTCGCCCTCCAACGCGGGAACAACACCGAGATCACGACGCTCGATGGCCGTCCGCTTGAAACAGATTACGCCGGAAATTATTCCGACATCTGCCCGACCGGATCGCTCACCCTGAAAGACTTCCGCTTCCATAAACGCGCGTGGATGCTCAAGAAGACGCCGACGGTCTGCGAAGGCTGTTCGCGCGGCTGCAATATGGAGATCCAGCAGGACGCCAACGTCATGTATCGCTGCGTCCCGCGCACGAACATGGAAGTGAACAAGTACTGGATGTGCGACGAAGGCCGCTTCAACTACAACTACGTGCACGATCAGGATCGCGTGATCGAACCTGCGGTGGCGGGTTCGGGCGCACTCAGCATGACGGATTGGGACGCGGCGCTGACTTCGGCCAAGACGGCGCTTAAGGGCAAGAAAGTAGCCGTGTTGGCTGGATCCGACCTCACCCAGGAAGAGCTGCAGATGTTGCAGGCTTTCGCGCAGTCGAATCTAGGCGGCGCGGAGGTTTTCCACTTCGGCACCGCGGGCGTCGCGACGACCCAGGACGACGCGCCGGCCGACAAAATCCTCAAGCGCAAAAGCAAGACCTCGAACCTGAATGGCGCCGAAAAACTGGGCCTTAAGCCCTTCACGCAGTTACCGGCCGGCACGACGGGCGTGTTCCTGGTGCGCGGTGGCCGCGCCGAGCTCCCGAAACTCGGCAACGTCCCGACCGTGGGCGTGGGCGTGTTCATGAAGGATGAGGCGGCCTCGTTTGCGAGCGTGCTGCCGGGCGCGACCTTCGCCGAAAAAGACGGGACGATCTTTAACTTCGAGAATCGCGAGCAGAAGCTCAAGCGGGCGATCCTGCCGCCGCGTTCCTGCAAGGCGCTCTCGGAAATCCTGATGGTTTGGAAGAACGCATGAGCATGCTAGAAACCGCCCTGATGGTGGGTAAGTCGCTGTTGATCGTGATCGCGCTGCTGCAGGTGGCGCCGATCATGATGTGGGTCGAACGCCGCGGGTCGGCCTGGATGCAGAAGCGCCTGGGCCCCAACCGCGTGGGACCTTTCGGCTTGATCCAGGCCCTGGCCGACGCCGTGAAGTTCATCTGGAAGGAAGAGCGCGCTCCCGGCCACGTCAATAAAGTCTTTTATATGATGGCGCCGATGATCTCGGTCGTTCCGGCCTTCATCACCTTCGCCGTGATCCCGTTCGCCAGCCAAATCACCTTGGGAGACGGTACAGTCGTCAGTTTCCAGGTGGCCAACCTGAACATCGGTCTGCTCTATATCCTGGCCGTGTCCTCGCTCGGGGTTTACGGCATCATCATGGGTGGTTGGGCATCGAACAGCAAGTACGCGCTTTTCGGCAGCCTGCGCAGCTCTTCGCAGATGATCAGCTACGAGCTTTCCATGGGCCTCTCCATCATCGGGGTCGTGCTCATGTTCTCGAGCATCGACCTGAATGAAATCGTGCGCGCCCAGGGGCAGGCGTTGACGATCGCCGGCACCGCGCTGCCGCTACCGGCCTGGGGCGTTTTCACCCAGCCTTTGGCCTTCCTGATCTTCATGACCGCGGCCTTCGCCGAAACGAATCGCCTGCCGTTTGACTTGCCCGAAGGGGAAAGCGAGATCGTCGCGGGCTATCACCTGGAGTACGGGCCCATGAAGTTCGCCGTCTTCATGATGGCCGAATACATGAATATGACGACCGCGTCCGGACTCCTGGTCTCGCTCTTTTTCGGGGGGTGGCAGCTCTTCTGGCCGTTCACCTGGATCCTGGAGAACAGCGGCTTGACGGGCATGGCGTTCGAGTGGCTGCGCATCGGCCTCGAGGTCACCTCGTTCGTGACCAAGGTGGCCTTTTTCATGTGGCTCTTCGTTTGGGTGCGTTGGACGTTGCCGCGTTTCCGCTACGATCAGCTGATGAACCTGGGTTGGAAAGTAATGTTGCCGCTGGCGTTGGCGAACGTGTTTGTTACCGCCGTCGTCATTTATTGGCTGCGGTAAGGAGGATTGATGCTTGAACAGAAGAAAAAACTAGGGGTCCTCCACCATATATTCTTCCCGGATATCGTGAAGGGATTGCTCATCACGATGCGGAACATGCTCTTCGAAAAGAAAGTCACGATCCAGTATCCCGAGGAGCGTCGCAACTACTCCGACCGGTTCCGCGGCCAGCATTACATCAAGGCCGTCAACGGCGTGGAAAACTGCACGGCCTGCATGCTTTGCCCGACCGTTTGTCCGGCGGAATGCATTCACATCGAGGCGGGCGAGCGTTCCGACAAGGAGAAGTACCCGGTGAAATTCGAGATCGACGTCCTGCGCTGCTGCTTCTGCGGCATGTGCGAGGAAGCCTGCCCGAAGGACGCCATCAAGCTCAGCAATATTTACGAAATGTCGCAGACCCAATCGCGCGTGGTCTACGATAAGGAGTTTTTGATGGAACAGCGCGGGAACAAGTAAGGAACGCAAGCATGGCCATCCACCCGATTTTCTTCTACGCCTTCGCGATCCTGGCGATCGCCTGTGCCCTGCTCGTGGTTTTTAAGAAGAATCCCGTTTCGAGCGCGTTCAATTTGGTCTTCGTCTTTTTCGCCTTCGCCGGCATTTACGCCATGATGGACGCGCACCTACTCGCCGGTTTGCAGGTCCTGGTTTACGCGGGGGCGGTGATGGTGCTCTTCGTGTTCGTCATCATGCTGCTCGCCGCGGATGTCCCGTCTTTCGATTTTCTGCGTCCGCACAAGGGCTTGCAAGCCATGATCGGTGCCGCGGGCATCGGGTTTTTCTGCCTGCTGGTTTGGGCGTTTAAGAATTCGGGCGAATTCAAATCTTTAGGAAAGCATACGGCAGAGGTCGTGAAAAACGGCGGCGGCAACACGAAGGTGATCTCGCAGCTGATGTTCTCGGAATACGTCTTGCCGTTCGAGCTGACCTCGGCCCTGCTCCTGGGCGCGATCGTCGCGGTAGTGGCCATCGCCATGCGCAAGAGTCACGGCAAAGGCCAAGGGAGTGGGGAGAAGGCCCATGGGTAGCGAAATGATGAATACGGTAGAACCTTGGATCGTGCTTTCGTTCGCGGCGGCGATCTTCTGCATCGGCCTCGTGGGCCTGATGATCCGGCGGAATATCCTGATCGTACTCATGTGCATCGAGCTCATGCTCAACGCTGTGAATCTCACTTTTATCGTTTTTTCGAAGACCTTGGATCACATGGGCGGCCAGATGTCGGCCTTTTTCATCATTACCGTGGCCGCGGCGGAATCCGCCGTGGGTTTGGGTTTGGTGATCGCCATGTTCAGAACTTTGCGCAGCGTGGATACCGACGATATCCGGCTGCTGAGGGAATAGAATGTTAGCACTGATACCGTTAGTTCCCCTGATCGGATTCCTTATTAATGGAAGCTGGTACGCTTTCTTCCAGACCGGAAAGAACCAGAAGCCGGTAGGCGCCACCGTCCCCGGCATCATCGCCTCGGGCGCGCTCCTGGTTTCCTTTCTCGTCGCGCTAAACGGGTTCTTGACCCTCTCGGGCATGCCCGAAGGCCAACGCGTGATCGAGCAGACGCTCTTTCCGTGGATGACGATCGGGTCGTTTAATTTGAACTTCTCGCTCGTGATGGACCCACTCTCTTCCCTCTTCTGCCTCGTGATCACGGGCGTGGGTTTCCTGATCCATGTTTATTCGATCGGCTACATGCACGACGACGCGACCCCGGCGAAGTACTTCAGCTACCTGAATCTCTTTTGCTTCGCGATGTTGATCCTGGTGCTGGGCTCGTCCCTGCCCGTGATGTTCCTAGGCTGGGAAGGCGTGGGCCTTTGCAGCTACCTCCTGATTGGCTACTGGTACGAAGACGACGAAAAGGCGAGCGCCGGGAAGAAGGCGTTCATCGTCAACCGTATCGGGGATTTGGGCTTTTTGCTCGGGATGTTCCTGATCTTCACTACTTTTGGCTCTTTGGAGTTCCACGAAATCCAGCAAGCCGTGGCGTCCAAGTTCAGTGCGGGCCTGCCCGACGGGATGGGGCTGACGATCACCTTGATCTGCCTATTTTTGTTCATCGGCTGCACGGGTAAGTCCGCGCAGATTCCGCTCTATGTTTGGCTGCCCGACGCGATGGCCGGCCCCACGCCGGTTTCCGCGCTCATCCACGCGGCGACCATGGTGACCTCGGGGATTTACCTGCTGGCACGCTTGAACTTCCTTTACTCGATGTCCGACGTCGCGCTCATGGTCGTGGCTTGGGTGGGCGCGCTCACCGCGCTTTTCGCCGCCACTATGGCGATCGCCCAGACCGACATTAAAAAAGTTTTGGCATATTCGACGGTATCGCAGCTGGGCTACATGTTCCTGGCCTGCGGCGTGGCGGGTTATACCGCGGGCGTGTTCCACGTGATCACCCACGCGTTCTTCAAGGCGCTTCTGTTCTTGGGTGCGGGCAGCGTGATCTACGGCATGCATCACGAGCAGAACATCTTGAAGATGGGCGGACTGAAGTCGAAAATGCCGCGTACTTATCTCGTCTTCATGATCGGCTGGCTCGCCATCTGCGGGGTCGTGCCTTTCTCCGGCTTTTTCTCGAAAGACGAGATTCTCTGGCTTGCCTATAGCTCGGAGCACGGCTCGATTTTCCTATGGATGATCGGGGCGCTCACCGCCGTCATGACGGCGTTTTACATGACTCGCCTGTTCTCGCTCACGTTTTTGGGGCAGCACCGCGGGGCGCACGACCACGGCGACCATGGACATGGGCACGCCAAGCACGGCGCCCATGATCATGGGGATCATGGCCATCATGAAGTGCACGAAAGCCCGAACGTCATGGTGATTCCGCTCATGGTGCTGGCGCTCCTGAGCGCGATCGGCGGCTTCATGGGTATTCCGCACGCTAGCTGGCTCGAGCATTGGCTCGCGCAGGTAATTCCGGCCCATGCCCACGGCCCCATGCCCGCGATGGAATGGGTGCTCATGGGTTTGAGCTTAACCGGCGCCGGTATCGGGATTTTCCTGGGCTTGAAACTTTATTCGGATCTAAAGGCCGTGGAACGCATGAAGCAGAAGTGGGCCTCGCTCCACAAGCTGCTCGAGAACAAGTGGTACGTGGACGAAATCTACAACGCCATCATCGTGCAGCCCCTCATCGCGTTCTCCAAAAAGCTTTGGACCTTGTTCGATGTGGGCGTGATCGACCGCATCGTGCTTGGCTTCGGCCGCATCTCGGCCTGGACCGGCCAGCAGTCGCGGGTGGTTCAAACGGGCTCGCTCCAGGTTTACGCGTTTGTATTGCTTTTGGGTTTGTTCTTATCTCTGGGATACATGATCTATGGCATGGTTTGATGAACATATCTTAACGACGATCGTTTTCGCGCCGCTGGTCCTGGCGGGCCTCGTGCTTTTCATGCCGGGGAACACCCATGGCGGAAAACAGATGATCAAGGTCTTTTCCTTGGTCGCGAGCCTCGTCGTCTTCGGTCTATCCCTCCTGCTCTATCAACGCTTCCAGGCCACCGGCGCCGAATTCCAGCTTACGGAAACGGCGTCGTGGATTCCCTACCTAGGCGTGCAGTACGCGCTCGGGATGGACGGGATCAGCCTATGGCTGATTTTGCTCACGACGTTCCTCACGCCGATCGTGATCCTGGGCTCGTTCACGGCGGTCGAAGACCGCCTCAAGGAATACTACTTTCTGCTCTTGGCGCTCGAAACCGGGATGTTGGGAGCTTTCGTGGCGCTCGACGTTTTCCTGTTCTACGTCTTCTGGGAAGCCATGCTCATTCCGATGTACTTCTTGATTGGCATCTGGGGCGGCAAGGATCGTACATACGCGGCCATGAAATTCTTCCTGTTCACGCTCGTGGGCTCGCTCTTGATGTTGGTCGCCATTTTTTATCTCGCCCACCAGCATAAGGTCCAGTTCGGCACCTACTCCACGCTCGTCACCGACCTTTATAAACTCAAGCTCGAAGGCGGCGGCTGGTTCGGCACCCAGCAGATATTGTTCCTGGCGTTCGCGCTTGCGTTCGCCATCAAGGTTCCGCTCTTTCCGCTTCACACCTGGCTGCCGGACGCGCACGTGCAGGCGCCTACCGCGGGCAGCGTCATCCTGGCCGGCGTGCTGTTGAAAATGGGCGGTTACGGCTTTATCCGCTTCGCCTTCCCGATGTTTCCGGAAGCGGTGGCGACTTACCAAGGGTTTTTCCTCGCCCTGGGGGGCGTGGCCATCGTCTACGGCGCCTGGGTCGCGATGGTCCAGCCGGACATCAAGAAGCTCGTCGCTTACTCGTCGGTCAGCCACATGGGCTACGTGGTAATTGGCTTGTTTGCCATGAATTCGCTGGGCGCCATGGGTTCGGTCTATCAGATGCTCAATCACGGGATCTCCACGGGCGCGCTGTTCCTGCTCGTCGGCATGATCTACGAGCGTCGTCACACCCGGGAAATCAAGGATTTCGGCGGTATCGCCAAGGTAATGCCCCTTTTCACGATCGTGTTTTTGATCATCACCCTGTCGTCGGTCGCCCTGCCGGGTACAAACGGCTTCATCGGTGAATTCCTGATCCTGCTCGGCACCTTCAAGACGAATCCTTGGGTGGCTGGCGTGGCGGGCTTGGGCGTCATCTTCGGCGCCGTCTATATGCTTTGGATGTTCCAGCGCGTGATGTTCGGTAAGCTCGAAAACCCAGAAAATAAAGAACTGAGCGATTTGAACCTGCGCGAAGGCGTCGTCCTAGCCCCCTTGGTGATCGCGGTGTTCGTGATGGGCGTGGCGCCCAACTTCTTCTTCGCGAAGATGGAGAAATCAGTGGAAAACTTCCTGGCTCGCTCGAGCCAGGCGGCGGTTACGACGCCCGCTACCGCGCGTGCGTCGTCAGGTGCGGCCGTGATTGCGAAAGAGGTGCGTAAATGAATCTGATTATCGATCCCAAGCATCTCGAAGTTACCGCGGAGCAGATCTCCGCGCTAATGCCTTATCTGATCGTGATGGGCGGCGCGACGCTTGCCATCCTGCTTTCGGTCGTGAAGTCCCTCAATCCGAAGTGGTCCGTGTTCGTGGTATCGGTGCTGACCGTCGCGGCTGGCCTCTGGGCTAGCTTCACGGGTATTGGCACGCCTTCGGTTACCCTCTTCAATAACATGATGGTGGGCGACGACTATTCCAACTTCTTCAATCTGATTTTCCTCGGTTCGGCGCTATTCACGGTTTTGAGCTCCTTCCGGTATCTCGACAAGGAGTCGCTCCAGTTCCCCGAGTACAACATCCTGGTGTTGTTTTGCGCGCTCGGCATGATGTTTCTGGCGTGCAGCCTGGACATGATCGTGATCTTTATCGCGCTTGAGCTCATGTCGCTCACGGCCTACTCGCTCGTGGGATTCCGCCGGGCGGACCGCCGCGCGAACGAAGCTTCCATGAAGTATTTCATCTTGGGCGGAGCGGCCTCCGCGATCCTGCTTTACGGTACGGCGCTGCTTTACGGACTTTCGGGTTCGACCAACATTCGCGACATCCTCGCCTACGTCGGCCAAAATGCCGGCGCGCTTCCGGTGCTCTTCTCGGTCGGAGCGTGGCTAGTCCTGGTCGGGTTCTTGTTCAAGGTCGCCTCGGTCCCGTTCCATATGTGGATGCCGGATGTTTACGAAGGCGCGCCGACCCCGGTGACCGGACTGATGACCACGGGAATCAAGGCGGCTTCCTTCGCCGTGTTTCTGCGCGTGTTTATTTCTTTTGGCTACGGCAAGAGCCTGGTCGCGGGCGTGCAGATGCATCTACACGACCTGATTTGGATCTCGGCCGTGTTGACGATGCTTTTCGGCAACGTGATCGCGCTCCAGCAGACGAATTTGAAACGCATGCTCGCCTATTCGTCGATCGCCCATACGGGCTATCTGATGGTGGGTCTGCTTTCGGGCTCGAGCAGCGAAATTGGATATTCCGCGTTGGTGCTCTACCTGGTTTCGTACGCGGTCATGAACATGGGCGCCTTCGCGATTCTGAGCATTATCTCGGGCAAGGGCGACGAGGGCTTGCAGCTCCAAGATATGTCGGGCCTGGCCAAGCGTCATCCGTGGCTCGCTTTCGCGATGGCGGTGTTTCTCTTTTCCATGGCGGGTGTCCCCCCCACGGCGGGTTTCGTTACGAAGTACCTGCTCTTTTATTCGGCGGTACAAGCCGGCGAAATATGGCTGGTCGTGCTTAGCGTGCTTTGCAGCGCGATCTCGGCTTACTACTACCTGCGCGTGCTGGTGTTTATGTATATGAAGCCCGCCACGGAGAACGCGCATCCCCGCATTTCCTTCTTTTCCGCGGCCACGGTCGCGGTCATGGCCCTCGTGACCCTCCAGGTAGGGATACTGCCTTCCGCTTTGGTTGATCTGGCCAAGAAGGTGGTGGGGAGCCTCTAGTATTGGCGAAAAAATACAAGATCAAGCTCGCTTCCGGCCGCATCGTGGGTCCCCTGGACCTGGATCGAATCGCCCTCCTCATTAAACGAGACCAGATCCTGGGCACTGAAGAAGCGCGCGAGCACCCGCGTGGCGAGTGGAAAGATATCAATCAGTATACCGACCTGGCGGATCTGATCATCGCCAAGCTCGAAGGAAAATCAAAATCGACTTTGATCCGTGGCGATGCCACGAAGACGGCGGTGGACCCGGGCGGCGTCACCGTGAAACTCGACGAAACCGGAAAGCCCTTGCCCGGCATGGAAGCCGTTACTTCGGGTCAGGCCATCTCCGAGCTGTCCGACGTATCCCTCGATAGCGGATTTCTCACGGAACAGGAAAAGGCGATCCTGGACGAACGTAAGGCCAAGGACTTGCCGGAAGACGAAGATCTGCAGGCCGACGCCAAGGCCGAGCTGAAACCCGCCCACGTGAAGCTGGTTGACGACGACGATGCGTCAAAAGGCGAGGGCGATCTCGATGACGACGGCGAGAAGACGGTTTTGGCATCGAATCCTTCATTTAAGCTCGCCACCCAGGGGAAAATGGACTTCGAGGATCCCACCCAGCACGGGCTCACGTCTTCCGCGCAGCTATCCACGCATGCGCCCATGCGGGACGTAACGAACGAGGAAACCGTGATTTTCCAAGGCCGGGGTCGCGCCCCGAGTCTCAATGACCTGGTTCCCCGCAAATCCAGTAAACTCAAGCGGGGCGCGATTATCGCCATCTTCATCGCGTTGGCCTTGGAGGTGCTGATTCCAGAAAAAGAGGAAGAGATCACCTGGCGGGTGCCGCCGTTCAAGCCGGCCCTGCCGGCGTTCTCTTCCGAGTCCGTCGATGCCGCGCAGAGCGAGCTCTTGTTTAAGGCCTCCCTGAAGTATTACGTTCAGGACACGGTGTCGGGCTACAAAAATGCGGCAAAAAACCTTTTGCGGGCGGCAAGCCTCGACAACAACAACGTGAAGGCCATGGCGCTGCTGGCCTCGTGCTATTTGAATTTGATCGATTCTTCCAATAAAGACGACAAGTATTTCCAGGTGATCTCGAGCGTGATCGAGCGCTCCCGGGCGAAGTCCATTGATTTGCAGGAAACCGTGATCGCCGACGTGGAGTTTTATCTGACGGTGGGCCGCGGGGCCGCCGCCCAAAAGCGTATCGTGGACTTCACGAGCACCCACACCACCTACGGCGTAGAGATGTTCTACTACCTCGCCTACGTGTTCTATAAGCGCGGCAACTACCGCGACGCGGCCAAGTTCGTGGCCCAAATTCCCGAGGAAAAAATCCAGATCCCCCGCATCTACTACCTACGGGGGCAGATCGCGGAAAAACTCGGCACCTTGGAAGAGGCCCGCCAGCAGTACCTGAAGGCGCTCAAGGTGTATCGAAACCACGCGAAAAGCCGCTTGACCTTGGCGGATATCTACCGTCGACAGTCGGAACTGTTGAAGGCGGAATCCCATCTCAACTTCCTAAAAACGAATCCGCATCTGCTCTCGCCGGAAGATCTGGCCCGCTCCTATTACCTCAGCAGCCTGGTGAACGACCTGAAGAAAAACGTGCAGCAGGCCTTGGGAGATATCGAAGTAGCGGTGAAACTCGACCCGAACAATCACGATTACATGTTGGAGCTATTCACCTTGCGTTATCGCGCCGGGGACAAGGTGGATTCCATTCGAAAGAAAGCGCGCATGTATTACTTCCTGGGTGAAGGCGAAAAGCTTTACCAGGAAGGCAAGCACCAGGACGCGCTGATCGCCTTTATGGACGCATCCCACGCCTACCGGGACTCGGCCCTGCCCTACTCCAAAATCGGCGACACGTTCATGAAGCTCAACGACATCCCGAACGCAAAAATCAACTACGGCAAGGCCGCGAAGATTTCCGCGGATGATACCCGCGTCCTCGCGAAGTACATCAAGTCCCTGATTTTGAGCTACGAGTGGGAAAACGCGGAAAAACAAATCAACCGGCTGAAGAAATACCCCCATGCGAAAAGCTCGGTCGA
Source organism: Bacteriovoracia bacterium (assembly GCA_050251055.1). Taxonomy (GTDB): domain Bacteria; phylum Bdellovibrionota; class UBA1018; order UBA1018; family JBFWNL01; genus JBFWNL01. Next base: position 268,028 of record JBFWNL010000004.1, on the reverse strand, counting down.
CAAGCTAAGGGGCGACGTTTTCTTTCATCAAGGCCAGCTGGTGCAGGCGCTTACCTTCTATAAACGAGCGATGGATCGCGACAGCATCGATTCGGACGTCTACGTTTCCTACGCCCGGGCGTTGATGACGGGCAAGGCGTATGACGACGCGCCCTTCTTCTTCGCCCTCGCCCGCCGCTTTGATCCCTTGAACGTCGAGGCCATCCTGGGCACCGCCACCTGTATCGCCGAGAAAGAGTCCATCGAGCAGGCGATCATCATGTTGCAGGAAGAGGTCGATCGGTCGGAAGGCCTGAAGCCCGAGTTGCTAACCGCGATCGCTGAGTTCCAAGTAAAGAAAGGGCAATACGACGAGGCCCAGAACAACGTGAAGCAGGCCATGGCCTTGAGCCCGGATTACGCGCTACCTTGGAAGGTGCAGGCGGAGATTTTCCTTTCCCAGGAAGAACGCAATAAACAGGCACTGGAAGAAGCGGCGCAGGCTTACAAATCCTATTCCGACCGCAATCCTTCCGATCCCTCCGGGTACTTGAAACGGCACGAGATCTTCATCAAGCAGAAGAAGTTCAAGGAGGCTTTGGAGGAGCTCGACAAGATTTATGGACTGTATCCGAGGTACCCCAATCTGCACTACTACAAGGGCAACCTCTATTCGTTGGCCAAGCGCCCGGATCTGGCCGTGGAAGAGTTCAAGCGCGAGCTCGCGAACCATCCTAATAACACCGTGGGTCTCATCGCCATGGGCAAGGAAATGGTGAATCTGGGGGACTACCGTAAAGGGTTGGAGTATTTCACCAAAGCCATGGCGGTGGATCCCCGAAACGCCGAAGCCAAGCACCAGGCCGGCTTCGCGAACTTCCTGCTCAACAACCCCCGGGGCGCGATCGCGCTCTATACCGCGGCCATTCGCATTGACCCGGGAAACCCGGTTATTTATAAGCGCCTGGGGCTGGCCTTCCGTTCGGTGGGCGACCCGCTGAACGCGGCCGAAAATTTCCGAAAGTATCTGGAATTAGCGCCTGACGCGGAGGATCGCGCTGACTTTGAACAGTATCAATGATAAGGGTAGCCTCACTGCATGTTAGACCCAAAATACTTTGCTGAAGACATAGAAAAACTGAAGACGGCGCTGAAAAACCGGCGGGCTGACACGTCCATCGCAGGCAGGCTGGAAGCATTATCCGTGCGGCGTAAAGAGTTGATCGCCAGGGGTGAAACCCTGAAGGCGCAGAGAAACACCGCGAGCAAGGAGATCGGCAATCTCAAAGCGAAAGCCAAGACCGACCCATCCGCCGCCGCGCAGGCCGATAAGATGATGGCTACCACCAAAGAGGTGGGCGAGCAGATCAAGGTGCTCGATCAAGAGCTGGATGGCATCCAGAATCAGTTAAACGACTTGGCGTTGAGTATTCCGAACGTTCCCCACGCAAGCGTTCCGGTGGGCGCGGAGCCGGAAGACAATAAAGAAGTAAAGCGTTGGGGCGAGCCGAAACGGCTCGACTTCAAGCCGCGCGATCATACGGAGCTGGGCGAGAAGCTGGGAATTTTGGATTTCGAGCGGGCCGCTAAGCTTTCGGGTGCGCGTTTCGCCTTGTATTTCGGCGCGGGCGCGCGGTTGGAACGCGCGTTGATTCAATTCATGCTGGATCTGCACACCCGCGAGCACGGCTATCGCGAAGTGATTCCGCCGTTTTTAGTATCGCGCCAAACGATGACGGGCACCGGCCAGCTTCCCAAATTCGAAGCCGATCTTTTTAAAACCACCGCCGAAGATCGGGAGCTGTTTTTGATCCCGACCTCGGAAGTGCCGCTGACCAACATTTATGCCGACGAAATTTTGAGCGCTGATCAGCTGCCCGTATATCTCACGGCCTATAGTCCCTGCTTCCGCAGCGAGGCGGGCTCTTATGGCAAGGATACACGCGGCCTGATCCGCCAGCACCAGTTCCAGAAAGTGGAAATGGTGAAGATCACCGATGCGGAGACTTCTTACGACGAGCTCGAGAAGATGACCCGCAACGCGGAAAAAGTGTTGGAGTTGCTCGAGCTCCCCTATCGCACGATGGCGCTTTGCACGGGCGACATGGGCTTCGGCGCGGCCAAGACCTATGACATCGAGGTCTGGCTCCCCGCCCAGAACGCCTACCGGGAGATCTCGTCCTGCTCAAATTGCGACGACTTCCAGGCCCGGCGCGCGAAGATCCGGTATCGCAAGGATGCGGCTGGAAAGCCGCAGCTGGCGCATACTTTGAACGGATCAGGGTTGGCCGTTGGCCGCACCTTTATCGCGATTCTGGAGAACTATCAGGACGCTGCCGGCAACGTCCGTGTTCCGAAGGCGCTGCGCCCGTATTTGGAAGGTTCCCCAGGGTTTGAATTGCGCGAGGGCGACCTTTGGATTGTTCCTGCTAGACGGAGAGATGGCTGAGTGGTTTAAAGCACCGGTCTTGAAAACCGGAGAGGGGGAAACCCCTCCGTGAGTTCGAATCTCACTCTCTCCGCCATGTATTCTTTTTTCGCGTCTTTTAAAAACAAAAAGCCAAGAGGGGGACGCCCATCCATGGGCTCGTCCCCTCAGCGCCATCCTGGCCCGGGTACACGCCCCCTCTTAGCTTTTTGTTTTTAAAAGACGCGAAAAAAGAATACATGGCGGCGCGACTTCCCTAGAGATGTTGCGGAGGGCTGGAAGCCCGGAGCAAAATCGAACGACCGCGCGCGAGTAGTATTGTGCGAAGAAGAACCCTGGGGCAAACTGGGTTGTGTTTGGGTTAATTGATTTTGAAGTGGGTAGGCGTCTTGTCTCTCTTTGAATGTCTCACGAATGGGATTCAAGCTGAAACCAGATTTATTGAATAGTAGGATATCCAGATGAAACACACCGGTGGTTGCCACTGCGGCAAGGTAAAGTACGAAGTTGATATGAACGTGCAGAAAGCGATCAGCTGCAATTGCTCGATGTGCATGAAGAAAGGGACGCTGTTGGATTTCGTTCCGGCGTCGAACTTTAGATTGCTTTCGGGAGAGGATAATCTACAAGACTATCAATTCAATAAGCACGTCGTTCACCACTTGTTCTGCAAGAGCTGCGGCGTAACCTCCTTCAGCCGGGGGGCGATGCCGGACGGGACCAAAATGGCCGCGATTAACGTTCGCTGCTTGGACGGAGTGGATTTGTCGGCGCTTACTATCCAGAGTTATGACGGGAAAAATCTCTGAACCGCTGTAGTGATTAACGGGGCTTGGGTGTGTTTTGGAATTCGGCACTACTGGTCTTCGCGAGTGAGATGGGGGATAAAACCCAGCTCCTCGCGCTCGTGCTTGCCGCCCGCTTTAAGCGACCCCTTCCCGTCTTAGCCGGCATCTTGGTCGCGACCGTGTTCAACCACGGCCTGGCTAGTTATGCCGGCGCCTTTGTCACTGACTATGTGGCCCCGGATGTTTTGCGGTGGGCGCTTGCGGCGATTTTCATCGGTTTTGGCGTTTGGATCCTCGTCCCGGACGCGCCGGCCGAAGGTGAAAAGCACTATGCATGGGGTCCTTTCGTAACGACCGCCGTCGTGTTTTTCTTTGCGGAAATGGGCGACAAAACCCAGCTGGCCACCGTGGCGCTCGGGGCGAAATACACTTCACCGCTCGCCGTTACGGCGGGTACCACCTTGGGAATGCTTGCCGCCGATGGGCTAGCGGTTCTATTCGGAAGTAAATTCACCGAGAAGGTGTCGATGAAGATGGTTCGCAGGATAGCGAGTGCGTTGTTTATCTTGTTTGGAGTCGGAATCTTGATCGGGGATATGATCTTGAGCTAGGCCCGCAAAAGCGGCCCCGGCTTTTTGCCAGGACCGCTTTTACTTCTTAACGACCACAACCTGAAATCACGTACCGCAGCTTCGCTGCCCGGGCGCAGGCACTTTGTCTAAGCGTAGGTTCGGAAACCCGGTTTGCCCATTCCACGCTGCTGGTGAGCAAATCCCTGGAAGGTGCTTCCGACTGTTTGGTGAGGGAAAGGTAGTCGGACGTGATTTCTTGCCTTAGTACTGGGTCGGGCTGCATCCGCTCCAGCTCCCGGCCTTGACGCGCGCGCGCGGCAATCACGACTGGAGTCACTTGCTTCGAGGGTACATTGCGGAGGGCTTCCAGCGCGGGTTCGGCTTGCTCTTTCCCCATGCGCGCGAGGATCATCCCCCGGAGAAGGTCAGCGCCCGCGATGTCGGGTGACGCCTGTTGAATTTGATCCAATACGCTGAGGGCGGCAGGATAGTCTTCGTCGACCACATGCCGGAGGGCCGGAGCATACGGGTTTCCTTCGAACATGCCTTCTTCTTTTGCTTGAGCGGTGGCCATGGCCGTAGTCGCCATCGCGGCTAAGACTGCGAAGCTGAATAGTCGTTTTTTCATGGTTCGTTCCCTTTTTTAGTTTTGAGCCGTGGCGGGGGCCGCGTTTTTCTTTTGTTCCTTGGCTTCGCGTTCTTTTTCCGCGCATTCTTTGCGCAACGCCTTCGTGATCGTACGGTAGAAGGTGTCACTCAAGGATGGGTTACGCAGACCGCACTTACTTTTACTCGAACAATAGCTGCTGTTGCCGTTGATATTATTTGGATCCGACGGGTCGCCATCGTAGATCGGTTTTCCGGTCGAATCGTACTTGAATTCCGATTTCGTGGAGTTCGGCGGATTACCGGAGGTGTTGTAGTTGTTGTCCTTGGTTACGACGATAATGCTTCCGTCCGGGTTTCGCTTCACTTCGGTGGCGATAACGATGTGTTGATTCCCCACGCTGAACTGCAGTTGAAGCAAGGGTTTGATTCCCTGGGAGAGATAGCCTTCCATCTCTTCTATGACCGACAAATTCCCGGAGGGGCTATTTACGCCGACCTGGCCTAGATTGCGTGGATTGATGAATGCGCCTTGCCACATCGCTTCAATAACATCGTGGATCACTGGCCCGTAGACTGGGCTATTGGTCAGTTCCTCCACGTTGGAAACGCCGGGAAACGTGGTGACTTGGCTCGAGATATAGCCATTGTAGACGTACTGGCCCAACGTCATATCGTGAACCAGTTTTTTCACTTCCTTCGGGTCCGTCGGAACGGGTGAGTTCGGGTCGAAACGAGCCAAGGTACTCGCTAAAAGTTGGAACTTCGCCATCCCCCAGCACACACCGTGATCGGTGAAGTTATCGAATCCCACCGAGTTGGTCCCGTCAAAATCAGTCAAAAACTGATCCCAGAGCTCCTTGTCGGTTTTGCTACAACCATCGCCTTGGGCCGTCGCGGCCCAGGTGAAGCCCTGGGGCGCGACGACCGTCAGCAAAGCCGCAATAAATAAAAGTGGCTTTAGAGTTTTCATTTTCGAATCCCCTTAAGTCACAACCGGAAAGCGATAGTTCACTTCGCCGGCAAGTAGTTGGGCAAGTCCTGGACGCGCGGGACGCCAGTACCCAAAAAGCCCACTGATCCATCCGCCCACCGTTTGTGCCGCCGAGACGATGCTGTCGCCGATCACGTCCAGGCCTTCCGCCATATTGTGAAGCGTGGTGTCCAGATCGTCGCCGGTGGCGAGCATGTAGATCCCGGCTCCGGCCGCGAATCCGATGGCCGCTGCCGCGGCAATTTCGGCCGCCGCGATAGCTACCGCACCTCCACCGAGCGCCGCGATTTCGGTGACCGCGACGCCGTGAAGCGTGACATAGAGACCGGGAGACCCCGCCATGAGCCACATCAGATACTGGGCTTCACTCAAGCCGACGGTATTGATTCCGAATCGAATGCCGATCGCTCCGGCCAGCCCAGGAATCGAGGTAACCGCCTGACTGGTCGGAGTTTGGGCCAGATAAAGTGGCAACGTGATGATCAATGCGAAACGCGTTAGTTTCTTTAAAGTCGTCTTCATAGTCTTCTCCTTAGTTACCCACGACCTTACGGGTGAGTCGCTCGAATTCTTTTAAGAATGGCTTCATGTCCGAAGTAATTTCTGGAATCTGCACGGCCTCTTGGATCGTGCAAAGGCGATGACGAACGGAATAGCATTTCGCCAGGCGCTTGCCGATGGCGGCACCTAGCGCAAACCGATGCTCGGGAGACAGTTGCGCATAAGCCGCGAAGTTTTCCGGATTCGAAGTCACTAACTCCACAACCTGGCGGTTGATCAGGTTGATGAGTTCGGAATTGGTTTTCGCGCTGGCCGTCGGCAGTGTCGCCGACGCAAGAAACACCCCTACGATTACCGATTGGTATAGTTTTTTCATTTTTGCCCCTGTGGTTTGTTAAAAAAAAGGGCCCCACGAAGTGAGGCCCTTTCACTGACTTGAATTTCGATTTAGTCGACGAAGATCGCGTCTTGAGAAAAGACAGGTAGCTTATCTTCGCCTTTCATGCAGCGATCGTAATCAGCCTGTGCGTTGCGAGGGCACTCTTTAAAGTAATCCACCTGGGGCGGAATGTTGGCGCAGACTTGGAGGCGACCGATGAGACGGTTGAGGCATTCCAGTGCTTGCGTGGTGCTTACGCCGCTATTTGCGGCATTGGCGAAGTTGGTGTTAGCGGCCAGGATCACGGCAACGGCGAATACAAATTTAGATACGGTCTTCATGTTATGCCCTCTTTTGGTTTGTTTGAGTTGAAAATCCCCTGCTACAAGAACGAAGTTACACGAACGTTCGTCGGGGTTACATTTGGATCGAAAAAAGGGCGGTGTTCATGTGTGCTGGCGTGTGCTGGAAGGTGGTTTTGGGTGTGTCAGGGCTGACACGTCTTCTTAAAAGCGATCGCCCGACCTTTCCAGCCTTCACGCGCATAAAACCGCTGCCCGGCCGTGTTCTCGACCCCGGCGCAGAGCCTAAGCCCTTGGCATCCGAAATCACCCGCTACCTTTTCCGCGTACTTGAGTAGCCGAGCGCCGACACCCCGGGAGCGAAAAGCAGGGCCAACGATGAGATCATCTACATAAACATGCTTGCCATGCGCGAAGTCGAACAAGATTCGGTATCCCATGACCGCCGCCCACTGGCCTTCGAGATATGCTCCCACCAGCGTGTAGTCATCCTTGGATTTTGCCGACCGATAAAGCGAATGAAAATTTTCTAAGGTCAGCTGCGGTCGGAGATCCTTCAGAAGCCCATAGGCTTGATCCAGCTCGGAGGAGGTGGACATCACTCTAATTTCCATTCAGTCTCCGGTGGGCTTCCCTTGTAAACAGGTCGACCGCCAGGGAGCGGGGCTGGGATTTCAGCTGAAGCATCCAAATGTGATCCATTAATCTGCGATGGCTGGGCCGAATGACGGAAACGCCGGCCGTTTCGGTAAGAAGGTATCCGGGTACGATTCCGATCCCCATTCCCGAGCGAACTAGGCTTAGCACCATTTCCGCCGTGGCGGCGAAGGTTCGGATCGGCAGGTGCCGCGGTTTCTTCCGGTAATGAAGCGCGATCCAACGACGGATCGGCTGGTGATTCAAGTAGTACTCAATCATGGGGGCTGCCATCACCGCATCAAACGTGGGTTTTTCTTTTAGCATCCCCGTCGGCGCCACCAGCACTAGCTCTTCGTGGCAGACCGCCTGAGATTGGATCAGGGGGCTGTCGCGTTCCGGGTAAATCGAAAAGCAAACGTCGAGCTTCCCGGCAGCAAGCAAACGATGCAGCCGGCTGGGCGTATCGAAGGTGAGCTTTATCTGTACGTCGGAGTGTTTACCCTGAAAATCCGTCAGCAGCGGCGCGAGTTGAAACTTGGCGAATTCCAAATAGGCGCCGACTTGGATTCTGCCCGTCACTCGTAGTTGTTTGCCCGCGATTTGCGTCAGGGTCTGGGTGAAGGCCGTGTGATGAGATTGAAATTCGCGCTGGATTTTAAGCCCGAGCTCGGTGGGAACCAGGCGTTTCCCGAGGCGGTAAAAAAGGGGGATTCCTAGAGAGTGCTCGAGCGCGGTGATCGTTTGGCTAATCGCGGATGGCGTCACATGCAAGGTTTCGGAAGCCCGTTGGTAATTCCCTGCTTCCACGACTTGAGCGAACACGGCAAGTTTATTGAAATCCAGGTTGTTTAGATTCACTTAACCAACTGATTAGCGAATTGAGATTTTCTTATCAATGCAAATCCGGGAAAGTCGGCGTCAGGAGGATTCCTGATGCTACGAATCGAAAAGCCGTTGCTGCAGCACCCGTTTTACCGAGATTGGATGGAAGGAAAGCTTAAGTGGGAGACGCTGCGAAATTACGCCGAGCAGTATTATGCCCACGTGGAAGCGTTCCCGTCGTACCTGAAAAGCGCCATTCAACTCTGCCCGCATGTCCACACACGGGCGATATTGGAGGAGAACTTAGCCGAAGAAAACGGTACGACCTATGGGGTGGCGCATCCTGAGCTTTGGTTGCGCTTCGCCGAAGGCTTGGGATGTTCGCGGGAGGTCGTAATGTGCGCCCGTAAACGCAATGCGATTCAAAACGTCGTTTCGACGTTTTATCGGCTGACGCAGGGGTCGCTGCCTAAAGCCCTGGGGGCAATTTATGCATATGAGGCGCAGGTGCCCGAGGTCGCGGCATCCAAGATCGAAGGGCTACGGCGGCATTTTCGTTTGCTCGACGAACGTTCCCTTTCATTTTTTGAAGTACACCGCCACGCGGATGTAGCCCATCGGCAGGCGCTCGGGGAAATTCTCGAGGGTTTCTCGGCGGATGAGCGCCGTGAGGCGCAGGAAGCGGCCGATGAAGCGGGCCAAGCGCTTTGGGACTTCTTGACCGATGCCCACGAACCACCGGGGCAAAGGTCCGCATAGTGGAGGCGGATTTCACTTCGCTTCGTTTAAGCGAACTCGAGGTTGCCGTGCGCCTGGGTTGCCAGGCCGAAGAGCGCGCCCATCCCCAATCCGTGCGGGTGAGCATCGAAATTCGGTTTCCGCGGGCTCCTCGGGGTTCGGTTACCGATCGGCTCTCGGATACGCTTTGCTACGCGCGATTAAGTGAGCTCGTCACTCAGGTGGCGCAGGAACGGGAGTACCAGCTGGTGGAAAGGCTAGGCACGGATATTCTCGCCGCCACTCGAAGATTCGTCGAAGAACGAGCCGAGGTCGTGGTGGAGATTCACAAGGTTCATCCTCCAGTGCCGGGCTTACTAGGCGGGGTGGTTTACCGGGCCGGAGATTTTCCGTGAAGTGTTTCATCGCTTTGGGATCGAACCTCGGGGATCGTCGGGCGCATCTAGATCTTGCGGTCCGTAAACTCCACGAAATCTCTTCGGGAACGATCCGGATGTCTCCGGTTTATGAAACGCCTGCTCTCTTGCCGCCGGGGGCCCCATTCGACTGGAACCGGCCTTATTTGAACGCAGTATGCGAGTTGGATTGGAGTGGGACCGCGGAATTGTTACTGCATCGCTTAAAGCACATCGAATGCGAGCTAGGTCGTGATTCAACCGAGCGCTGGTCTCCGCGAAAAATCGATCTTGATCTCTTACTCTTGGGTCAGGAGCGTATACATGACGAAACATTACAGGTGCCGCACGCCCGAATCCATGAGCGGTCATTTGTATTGGATCCCCTAAAAGACCTCGCGCCCGGGTTAACCGTCCCGGGTTGCGCTTGGCCCGTGGTGAATCACGCGAGGGCCTTACCCGGCCATCGACCTTTGACGATGGCGATATTCAATTTAACACCAGATTCTTTTTCGGATGGTGGCGCGCTATCGACGAAAGCCGAATGGGTCGCGCGAGTCCAGGCCGCAGATGCGGCGGGAGTGCAGATCTTAGATCTGGGCGCGGAATCGACCCGGCCGGGAGCTTTCCGAGTTGAAATAGAAGAAGAGTGGGCGCGGCTAGAACCCGTACTCACGTATTTACGGGAATTCTATCGAAGCCAAACGATTCGCCCATGGATTAGCGTGGATACCCGCCACGCATCCACGGCTGACCGGGCCTTGGCTATGGGCGCGGACATCGTCAACGATGTGGGGGGCCTTTCCGACCCGCGCATGATCGAAGTGCTGGCCGGGTGTCACGCCCAGTATATCCTCATGCACAGTCTTACGGTCCCGGCCGATCCAAAATTGACCTGGCAAAGTCAGGTCGATCCCATCGCGGAGCTGAAGTCATGGTTTTTTCGGAAGATGGAGCTTTTAGTGACTGCCGGGATAGATGCGGATCGGGTGATTTTTGATCCCGGAATCGGATTTGGAAAAACCCAGGCGCAGTCGCTCGAGATCCTGCAAAGATTCGAAGAACTATCCGATTTACCAATTCGGCTACTTGTCGGGCATTCCCGTAAGTCGTGCCTACGCGAGGGCGAGGTTATGTCGATTCCTGCGCTAGATGAAGCGACTTTCCGCTGGTCTCGGCGGCTTGCCCGAACCGGCGTAGACATCATACGAGTGCACGACTTTCGTCGCTATCAAGGAGAATGGTTATGAATGTTCAACCGATTCAGACGCGCGTGTTTCGGGCCGGGGAAGATCTCACGCGGTTCGTTCTGGACGAGGTCCCCAAGCCACTCATTCGCGAAGGAATGGTGCTAGCCGTGACTTCAAAAATCATGAGCTTGGCGGAGAATCGTTTGGTCGCGAAGGCCTCCATCGACAAAGCTGATCTGGTGGACCAAGAGGCGGATCATAACTTCGGGGAGGTGGGATATGGATGCTACCTCACGATCAAGCACGGTCTCTTTATTCCCACGGCGGGCATCGATGAATCTAATTCCGAACACGGTCACTATATACTCTATCCGCGAGACCCTTTCCGCAGCGCGGAAAGATTGGGCAAAGGGTTGAGGCGGGCGTGGGGTCTTGAGAAGCTTGGCATCTTGGTCACGGACTCTCACACCACGCCCTTGCGCCGAGGCGTCACCGGAGTTTCCCTCGCGCACTGGGGGTTCCGGGGCCTGCGGGATTTCATAGGTCAGCCTGATCTATTCGGGCGAAAGATGGAGATGACCACGGTGAATGTTGCCGATGCCTTGGCGGCGGCGGCCACGCTCCGAATGGGCGAATCCAACGAGAGCCGACCCCTAGCTTGTATTGAAATGGAGGATCTTGTCTTTTTAAGGGAGGATGATCCACTTTTTCGTACCGAACTCACGATTCCACTCGAAAGTGATCTTTACTACCCGTTTTTTAGGGCGGCAAGGAAACCACGGGTCGCTCAGGGCAAGGCCACACGCCGGTTCTAAAAGCCGGCGAGAAATTTGTCTAGCTCCCGCTGGTCCGCCCTCCCCAGCCAGAATCCCAAGGGTGGCATTTGGCCATTTTTCACCATGAACTCAATCGTACCCCGGTTTCGCGCGGTGAGTTCTCCCCTTCCCCAGGGCGATTCCCGGTGACAGTACCTGCAGGTTTTCACGCCGAGCTTCCGCGTGGAGAGACCGGCGAGGGGCGCGTCGAGAGCGACGTCCGTCTTGGTCCGCACCCGACCGTACGCCTTGATTCGTAGATTCCAGATCAGGACCCGCCCCTGATCCCAAACGGAAAGCGGGAGCTCGTTTGCGTCGGGACGTATCGCCCGCGGACCATTCACATGGCAGACGAGGCAGCTCACCCGGGGCGTGATCGCTTTCACGGAAGGATCCCAAGCTAACTCCCCTGGAGGGAGCTGGCGAAACTCCGCGGTAGGGGGTTGGGTGGTTTTATCGACGACGATGGCCAGGCGGTCCCACCTGGACTTGGGTGGGTTCAGGCCCGCGCGGCTTTGCCGCATCATCCAAACATCTTGGCGGGATCCCAAAAAATAGCGGATCTCGTTGTAGACCGGATGCCCACCGGTCGTTTGGGACTCCCAGGAACGAAAAGATACGGAGGTGGGATCGGCCGCGAGCAAAAAAAATCCTCCCGAGACCAGGAGTCCCAGGAGGATCGAGCTTAGGACGAGTTTATTTTTCTTCCACATGGCATTTAAAGTAGACGGTGTCGTCGCCGTGGTCGAGTTTGGCTGCGTACTTCTTCGTGGTTCCAGCGCGGTTGAAAACCGTGGTCTTCGTGAATTGGAGCTTATAGTCGGGATGGCTGAGCTTAAAGTCGTAGATGACCTGGTCGGTAAACCCACCGTCGGACCCTACGACCTTGTTGATCTGGGTATAGTGAAGCACCAGCCCGTCTGGATCTGTCCGCGTAAAGACGTGAACTTCTGGCTCCTCGTCGGAGAACAAGTTGAACTTGATCTGCGTCGGGATGTACTTGTTTTCCGTCTCCACGCAGTTCACCACGGCGGCTTGCGCCGAAGTCACCGTTCCCAACATCGCTAAAACCGTCAAAATCGCTACTTTCATAAGTCTTTCTCCTCTTTCTCCGGTCGTTAGTACGGCGGATTAATGAATTAGAAAAACAGATTGTTTTAATGCAATAATCGATTTAACTAATGACAAATGAGTAGCCTGAATTCCCTCGGTTTAGATGCTTTTTACGCGCTGGCGCGCGAAGGAAACTTCACGCGGACCGCCAAGCAGCTCGGTCTGACCCAGTCGGCCCTTTCCCAACGGGTCAAAAATCTGGAAGAAGAGTTGGAAACCTCCCTTTTCGTGCGTGATCGCACGGGGGCGCAGCTCACGGAAGCCGGACAGCGGCTCCTGGTCTATTGCCGGCAGAAACAGGCATTGGAGGATGAGTATCGCGGCGGAGGAAAAGATGTCGCCGCGCTCACGGGGGTGATCCGTATTGGCGGTTACTCTTCCGTCATGCGTTCTCGGATCTTACCGGCGATCAGCGAACTCGTGGCAAAGCACCCCGAGCTGCAGCTGGAAATTCAAACGCGCGAGTTACGCGAGCTTCCGACGCTCCTCCTCAATGGGGCCGTTGATTACCTGGTGCTTGATTACGTCTGGCAGCGGGAGGGCGTGAGATCGGAACGCGTAGGTCATGAGCAAAGCGTGCTCATCGAAAAGCGCGGTTACGCGGGCGCGAATATTATCCTCGACCACGACGTGGAAGACCGCGCCACGAGCGATTTTCTTCGGACGACACGGCAGTCGGAACGCTATCGCGGGTATCGTCGCCGTTATGTCGACGACGTTTACGGACTGATCGACGGGGTTCGTTTGGGGTTGGGGCGGGCGGTTGTGCCCGCCCACCTGGTGGAAGGTGAACGGGGGTTGCGGGTACTGAACCCGAAGCTGAGGGTGGAAAACCCGATTTGCCTCCATTATTTTGAGCAGCCCTACTATACGGAGCTCCAAAAGGCCGTTCTGGCTTGCTTTATGGGGAAGTAGAATAAAAACAGTCAACAAATAATTCAGAGTAGTTTCAAGACTTTCTGGGTGTGAAGCGAAGCATAATAAAATTTTGCATTTAGCCAAGAATCGTCTATACCGCTCCTGGGTTTGAACGACGCTTTCCGGGGGGATTATGCGGGGATTCACTTTCTTATTTTTATTTTTCACGGTTTCGGCGGCGGCTGGGGAGACTCGGATCGTCCAGTGCTCGACCACGCAAGCGGGGCAGCTGCGCGTAGCGGCCAAAACCGTTTTGGAGAAGTCGCGCACGCTGGTACCGCCCGCGGCGGATATCTCGAAATACTCGATGGAGTACGTGCAGAAAAATTACATCGAGGCCAAGGGCCGGGTGCCGCGTTGGTTTGCCGGCGATCCATCTCGTACGGAACGCGCCTACACCGATTACCTGGCGGGCATGCAGCGCGTGCTCTCGGCGATGAATCGCGACGCGGAAGCGGGTTACGAGTTGAGATGCGTGACCAATTCCGATCGGCAATGCTCCGATGGCGATACGATGGCTTACGTGTATTACATCGCGGGTCATCGGCTGCCTCGCATCTACGTCTGCCCGCTCTTCTTTAATAACTCCCCTACTTCACAGGCATCGACGATCTTTCATGAGCTCTCCCACTATGCCGCCGACACTGATCATGGGGACTTTTCCAAGCCGGCGTCGCTCGAGCAGCTCCGGACAAGTTATATGGATGCCTACCACATCGAACCGCTCATGTACCGGTCGCTCGAGAAACACATGGAGTTCATGTGGGCGCAGATGTGGATCCCGCCGCGCAACCCGCCGGGGTTCGATTCGGATGAATTCGGCTATTGGTACTGACCAAATACTTTAGATACCCGTCTAAAGTTTAGACACTTCCGACGGCTTAAATCCCGGTAATTCCGGCTTTTATCCGGAACTCGCCCGTTTTCCGCCTTGGCACGGACCCTGCTCTTATTGTCGACAAGAGAAGAGATTCGGCAAGAGGAGTATGGCATGGGCAACAAGCTTTCGGCATTAGCATCTATTTTCATCATCATCACGGGTTGTAGCAAGGCGGTGGAATTCACCGACGAGGACGGCGGCACGCAATTCCAGGCGCAATCGCCCACAGAGATTCCCCAATCGGTCCTGGATCGTTTGACCGTGCTCGAAACGACGATCACTAACCAGAATACGCGCATTGAGAAACTCGTGAAGGTGGCCGACGAATACGGCGCCATCCTCACGCAGCATAAAGAAATGCTCGATCGCCTCAATGCCCGCGACGAGGAGTTCAAGGCGTTGATCGCCGAACTCCGGGGTAACCTTGATGGTCTGGCCGCCACCGTTCAGCATCAGGACGCGAAGATAGCCTATTTGGCGGAAAAGTCCGCCCAGCACGACGGTATCTTAGAGCAGCATAAAAACCTGATCGCCAAGCATGATCACTGGCTGGAGAAGCTCACCCACCTCGTGGAAAAGCACGAAAAATATTTCCTCAACTGGAGCTTAGAGAAGTTTGACGCCCGCATCGGCGATCTCGAAAAGCGCACGCAATTCCAGACGGTCGATACGATCGAAGGAAAACCCGCCGTGGTTTTCGACAAAGTTAACCTGGTCGTGCGTAACGGCATGGGCAAGACTTGGACGGAAAACGGCGTAGGTAACCTCATCGTGGGCTACAACGAAATGCGCGAAGACCACGCAGCCGATACCGCCGCCCGTCACCGCACGGGTTCCCACTATGTCGTGACCGGAAGCTGGAACGACTACCTGGGATACGGGGGCATTGCCTCCGGCGCCCATAACACGGTTACGGGTTCATACAACACGATCACCGGTGGTCACAACAACCTCGTGGCCGGCAAGTACTCGTCCGTCAGCGGGGGCAAGAACGTCCGTGTGAAGGGTGCCGCCCACTGGGCCGCCGGCGGATACCGCTGGCCCCGTCGTGGCTGGGCTTATCACTGCCCGCAGTGGTTCCTGGAAGAGCTGACCGCTAACGTCGAGATCGACGACGATACTTACGGCTTGGAATACGATGAGCTCGTGGCGAGCGGTCGAGTCGACCAGTACATCGAAAAGATCAAGCACTACTGCTTTAGCCGTTAATCAGCAGCAAGGATCACATCATGAGCAACCGATTCGCATCTTTCTTGGTCGTACTGGGTATCTTGATTTGCGTGTTGAGCAGCCACGCCGAAGAACGAAAGTTCACGGTGTACGGGGGCTTGGGCGCGGGTTACGTCTCGAGCCAGTCATCGATTTCCACCGAGCCATCCAAGAATGGATACCAGCTGGACCTGAAGTTAACGCTGTCGGTCCCCTTGCATCGCTGGGTGCTCGATAGCAGCGTGGGCTGGATGTACAACCGCTTAAAGGGCGGAACCGGAACTTCGGTCGATGTGAAAACTTCCGCTGGGTACGTACAGGTGAGTCCGCTCTATCGTTTTGAAAACGAATGGCATCTCGGCCCGACGTTTTCCCTGCTTGCGGGGTCGGACGTCAGCTTTTCCCAGTCCGCCGTCAATACCTACAGCGTGGCTTTGATTGGCGGTTTACGCCTGCAGAAAGAGTTCGCGACCGAAACCGCGAATCCGATGCGCGTGGGCACCCAGTTCATGACGGATTTCACGATCGCCAATCGCCAAATCTACTGGGCGCAGGTGGATTTTTCCCTGGGCTTCATCGATCGCAAGGGACCGGACGAGTACGCCCAGCGCGGCGCCGGCCTGAAGTCCGAGCATATTCAAATTTTGGATGACCAAGGGGTACAAGTCACCCTGGATGACCGCTTCTTTCACTTTAAAACCGCGAGCGACGAACTCGAAAAAGGTTCCGAGGGTGTGTTGCACCGCCTGTCCGAGTATCTGAAGACCCACCCCGGTTCGTGGCAAAGCGTGGAAGTGCGCGGCCACACCGACAAGCGCGGCAAAGCCGAGACCAACGTGAAGCTATCTTTTGACCGTGCCACGGCCGTAGGCCGTACCCTCGTGAATCAGGGCCTGCCCTCCGAGCGCGTGGTGGCCAAAGGCTTTGGCTCCCAGCTGCCGGTCGCCGGCGGCGATACCGAGCAGGATCATTTGAAGAATCGTCGCGTGGAACTGCGGTTAAACGGCGTGAGCCGGCCCCAGGAAATGAGCGACGCGCTGAACTGGATTTGGATCAACCCACCCGCGGGGGAAACCAACCCAGATGGCCTACCTGACCTGACTAAGTGAGCCATTTAGTCCGTTAATCCTTGATTGCTGAGGCCCATCCGGGCTGTTATAGATAAGTCTTCCTATTGGTGGAGAGATGGCCGAGTGGTCGAAGGCACTCCCTTGCTAAGGGAGCAGACTCCAAAAGAGTCTCGAGAGTTCGAATCTCTCTCTCTCCGCCACTTGAAACAACGGACGAACTGGCGGGCAGGTTCGTCCAAGGGCATTCCTAATTTTCTCCGATTCAATATCAGCAAAGTAGATCCGTCTTTCGGACCCGTAGACTTCCATATCTACGCGATCCGAAAAGACGGTAATTTTTGAGATGAATTCCTGTAAAATTTCGGCCTGTTTATGGACCGAATAGGTTTCAAACCTCTCCTTAAAAGTGGATAAAAATCTCACAGCCTCGCCAATATCGATGATCTCCGCTTTCTGTGTAGAAAGCTCATTTTTCAGATCTTCGACTTCCAATCCCACTTTTTCTTCGAGCACCTTCAATTCCTCGATTTTATCAAGAACGATTTTCCTTGCTCCCGATTGCGCGGCTTCCGCGAGTGCTTCCGTAAGCGCATGAATTTTTGAGTGAACTTCTCTTCTATAATTCTCTCGCGATGCAAAAAGAGATTTTAAATCTCCCGATGCTTGCTTTCGAGTGATGGAAGAGTTTTCAATGATCTTCTTTAAAAAAGATTTGTCATGCGCCAATGTTCGAAGCTGCGAAATAACCACTTCTTCCAATCCTAAAGCTGGAATGCTTTCTTGGACACATCGCTCAAGGTGTCGATTACCTTCGATGAGCATTTTTCTTTTGTGCCCATAGTAATAATATTTCGAAGAGTTATGACTGGTGCCCGACTTTCCAACCAAAGCCTCACCGCAATGCCCGCAACTCAACAAACCCGTCAACCGAAACGTATGCGTATGGAGATGACGACGTTTTCTGTTGATCTCAAGACGATCCTGCACAGCGTTGAAAAGAGATTCCTCAATGATGGCGGGCCACTGAGCTTTGACGAAGAAATAGCGGTCCATTTCTTTTAACTTTGTCTGATCTTTACCGCGATTTTCCTTATTGAATTCCCTCTGACCGATATACACACGATTCGTCAATGCTCGGAACAGACTTGAAAGCGTCCAACGATGCCCTCCTCGCTTCTTTCCGTCCTTTGTTATGTACTCCTTGGTTTTATAGCCTTCAGCATTGAGATAAGTGCCTAATTTTCTCAGATTTCCAAGTTCAAGAAATTTGGAAAAGATGAGTTGGGCTATTGGTCTCTCAGGTTCATTCACGACGAGGTGGCAGCGCTTGATGGGATCAGGGTCATAACCAATGATTCTTTGATTGCCATTCGACAACCCCCGCTCAGCTCGGGCTTTAGCTCCAAGTCGAATACGCTCCACTGTATTTTCACGCTCAAACTGAGCGAAACTCATGCAGGTATAGACCATCGCTCTTCCCGCTGGAGTCGTCGTGTCAAAATTTTCTCTTAAGCTAAAGAACGTGCCATTGCACGATTCGACAAAAGCCCAAAAATTACTGAAATCTTTTACACTTCTACTGAGGCGCGAAATCTCTGTGCAAATGACTGCATTGATTTTTCCTTCCTTTAGATCTCGGCACATCCGTTGGAAGGATGGCCGATTCAGAGTTCCACCCGAAAGTTCTTTATCTACATACCATTCGACGATCTCACCCCAGTTCCCACCCATTTGAGTATTGCGCATCTCGACATACTGCTCGATACGCTGGGGGTGAGATACCAAAGATCCTTCTTCCCGAACTTCACTCGATGGCGACAGGCGGACATAGGCCGCTAATTTATATTTTGCCTGAGAGGTTGAGTTCTTCTTCGAAGTTGAACCCTCCCTCTTCACCCGTTGCTCCAGACCGTCGCGTCCCACCTCTTGGTTCCTCCATGAGGCGGATGATTTTTTTTGCGAGTCTCGTAAGTCGTTCGTCATTTTCCTTCTCCGATAATTTGAAAACGCCTACATAGACGGGAATCTCTCGTTGTCCAACTCGGACCGTTCCCACTTGAATTTTTTCGATTGAATAGCTCCATTAAAAATCTCAAAAGGATCTCCTATTTCTTTCCAATGATGAGGGTGAGCTTCATCCCAATCTTATTCGCGATCTCGCAGAGCTTGGCAAAGCTGACGGCCTTTTGTTTGCCGCCCAAGACTTGATTAATATAGGCCGCAGGCAAACCCAAGTCCTTGCTGACCCCATACTGACTCATACTGTGTGCTTTCATAAAAACCACGATCTCTTTCCTCAAAAGCTCTTTAATATCTTCGATATTTTCTAAATCAATTCGCTTGGCCATAACTCCACTATAATTATCCATTATAGATATATCCATTTAGATACAATGTCAAGAGGGTTGATTCGAGCTCGGCAGGGGGTTTGGAGATGTGGGCTCTTCTTTCTTAGTTATTACTTTGGGTTTAATTGCCTTTTTCCTAGTCCCAGGACTTAACGGACCGCTATCCATCTTATTAAGGGCTATCTGAAACAGACTTTTAATGTCCTCACCCGTTTGAGCCTCCTTAAGTTGATCGAGTAGGTAGCGCTTTGGATTGAAGTGCTCCTGCGCGATCCTAGAGCTTTCTTTTAAAAAATGATCGCGGACGTAATTCTCCATAATCCACGAACAGAGTTTCGAGGGATTAATCTGAACATGAGGATTCTCTTCTTTCAATTGTTGCACCATGAAGGTCAATGCTTCAGACGCTTTTGTCGAAAGATTGAGCCGACCCTTAAAAGTTCCCCTCACTGACGAACCTTTTTCTTATTGGTCGTTGGCGATGTATCGGTTCCGCTGAACCCATAAAACTCAGGATACATCTGAGACGAAGAAGGAATTCCTTCAACTCCAAAGCGCTCTAGGTTTAATAGGGTTTCACGTCGGACATCGGCATCGCGCTCTTCCATTCCATTATGAATAAAATAAGAACTGACAAGACCGACCGCTCCACCTATCAGTGCTCCTTTCCAAGCGCCACCGCTTCGGTCATGCGAAGAAAATCCTACACCCGCAGCCGTTCCCACAGCAGCCCCAGTACCTGCTCCAACGAGCAATGATTTACTCATCGTGGCACAGCCACAAAGATTTGTTCCGACCAAAACACCCGCTACGACTTTTCGTATTTTCATGAATACCTCCTAAAAAATTGAAAAAATCTCAAAACCCGTGACCGGGTCTGATTTTATAAAAAATCCATCTAAAAATCTGACCTGATTTCAATATGTTAAAAAAATGAATCTGTAGAAAGTCTGTAGGCAGCTCTACAGGCTACCTACAGCTTAACTACACACTTCCTACACAGCTCGAAATTCAAGCTGATAACAGTTATCCGAGAACAAATTGGCCATCCAAAGAGTTTGAAAATGTAATTTCATTTCCATCTTTCAGCACATCTTCAAGAAGGGCATAGAATATCTTTAGCTTCTCATTGCTATTTTCGGATTGTTCAATCTGCTGAACAGATCTTTGAATTTCGCGGTTGCCGGACACGAACAGAACACCCGAAATTGCTTTCCATTTGTAGTAATCCGAAATTTTTTGTTCATAACGCTTCGGAGTCTTTTTCGAGAGTTCGAGCTCAAGAGCCACAAAGACCGGATTACCGCCCGTACTCAATTCGAGCACCGAATCCGATCTCAGTTTCACGAAAGGTATAAAAATCGGATCTTGCCTCAAGTCTGGAAGGCACTGCAGGGCATTTTCCGGATAGATAGATCTCACCATTGGAAATCTTTGCAATCGTTCTCTTACATCGACAAGTTGCACATCATGTCCAATCGTTCCACTTTTCAATTGATTTACAGCCAGGAGTTCAGAATCAAAATATGAAATGAACTCTTTGGCTTCATCATCCAGCCCATAAACGATTCTGTATCGCCCATTGATTTTGACGAGCACTTTCGTGATGAGTTCTCGCCTTAGAAGCTTGGCAATATGTCTAGATGGCACAGAACTTCTCACCGCTTTAAAAAGATCGCGATGGATCTGCTGAAAGGTCGCTACCTTATTTAAAAATAAATAATGCAGAAGGGACTGATCGCGCTCCGTATGAACAACATTTGGAACCCGAATATTCATCGTTTACTAATGTCTTCGAGGTTTGTTGGAGTTTCATAAATCGAGTTGGGAGTGGTCATCACTTCCAGCATCGTTCCGTAGTTCTTCCTTTCGCCTTCCTCAAAATCTGATGCCATTTGCTTTAAATATTTTTTCAAGTTTTCCTCCGATAAATAAGGAGCTTGCACTTCAGTAAATCGACTGCCGGATGTCCAGATAGCTCGACCGGCAGTGTCTGGAAGATCGAGAGCCATTTTATTTCCAAGCACACTCAAGGAGCCTTGAAGTGTATTCATTCGAAAGACCATTCGACCTCCAATATTTTCTTGAATTTTTGTATCAATCGTTTCCTTTAACACTTTTTGAGTTGCGAGAATCACATGAATGCCAGTAGCGCGAGCCAATTTTGTGATTCGATCCGTGAGCTCCCGCGCTTTTTCAACTGTTTCTTGCTCGGATTTATTTGAGCTTTTCCCGTAGAGTTCAGAGGCTTCGTCCACTCCGACGATGATGATATCGAATTTATCTCGGTCGAAATCGACTTTGGAAAACCCTTTTTCGGCGAGATATTTGAGCCGTCGATCCATTTCCTTATTGATTTTTTGAAGAGCGAGAACCGCTTCATCCGCACTCTTATAAACCCGTATATTCGGAAGGAGTGAAAAGACATTCATCTCCACACCTCCTTTCAAATCGAACAGGTACATTTGAATGCGTGGCGATGAGAAAAGAAGGCCGAGTAATACTTGTTTAAAGAAGACCGATTTCCCTCCACCCGTCATTCCCGCAATGATCATATGTGGAAGAGAAAGAATGCTCTGAACAAGGGTTTCCCGTGAACTCCTTCCCACCAAAAAACTGTACGAAACGCTAAGTTCGTCTTTCAGTTTTTCGAAATCACAGAGGCGGGGCAGAACAGATCCAAAAAGAGAGATTCGCACGATACTTGGGTTCATCCCAGTTTCAAAAGTGTCGATTCCCAATCCAAGCGCTGCTTCAAGATCTCGAATCTTTTCTTTATAGCGATCAATCCCAATTCCTTTGGACTTTACCGTTAGACACTCGGTGCGATCTTTCTTTTCATGAAGATCAATTGCTAATGGGTATTCTCCTTGGGCATTTTTAAGTCCAATCGTCTCAAATGCCTTTTGATAACGAATAAGTTTCCAGATCTTTTTCAGATGAAAGAGACCGGCACTAAACGACGAAAGAATCAAAGCCATAATGGTGACAACACTTCCTAGGAGGAGTGGAAAAAGCCATCCTTGAGTCTGACACAGATTTTTTACAAGACCTGTGTAATGTGAATGGCAATAAAGCCACTTCACTTCCATCCCGTGGCGCTGAGCAAAGATAAGAGCACCGGCAGCAAAGGCTACCGCTATTAAATAGAATCGATAGCCTTTTCCATTCTGAGACAGTCCAGCGCTAATAATCTTTCTGAGCTGAAAAAGTCCCTTCCTTAAAGGAGCTTCCTTCAAGGTCGAGCTTCTCCACGAAAGGGTTCCATGAGACTGATGATCATTTCGACACCAGGTTCCACGATCACGTAGTCCTCTTGGGAGCCTGCTTGAGAGAGCCTTCGTTCCGCTTCCATCTCAGTTGCCTCTGAAACGCCTGCGATCGCTGCATTTTTAAGAGAGGACTTTGGAGTTGGTTGAAAGCTGTTGCCTAATGATTCTTTTTCAACAAGCACATCCGAACCTGCGGCGATCATTTTAAGCCCCATCGCAGCCATCATGCGAGAATCCATATTGGTGTTGAGATCCCCGCTGATCCCGGCAGTGAAATCGCGACTGTTAAGGGCCTGGGCTTGAACAGGATATTCGGTGCCATCGGTGTTGATCAGACGATTGAATCTAATAAACACCTTGTCGCCGTTGCCTGTATATTGAGCTGAGCCCATAAGCGCTGCACCGCGTTCGATATTTCTCGAGCCTTGGTAGACCACTCCATAGGGCAGCGCGACTTTGACCATCTGACTTGGGTCTCGCGTGTCGATGCCTGTAATGAGTTTCCCGATAAAATTTGTTCCAGCAGGCATTCCAGAAAAACGATCAATCACTTGTTTCGCTGAATACCGAAGCTTCATTCCTGTAGAGACTGTGCGTGACGACATGGCGCTTTCTTCCCGTAGAACTACGGACGAATGGGAGTTCTGATTCCCGGGGCCAATAGTTTTTTCTGGCTCCGTCTCCGATATTTTAGGAACGTCCGAACTTTGAGCGAGGTAGCTTGTATCCTTGCGTTCCCAAAAGGTATTCACGAGTGCGCCCGTGATCAATAGAGGAATGCCCATAAGAGCAATGAACCAACCATTCAGGCGGCGTTTTTGTCCGTCTTGAATGTAAAGGTTCTCTTTCAGTTTTTTTAATTTCGCTCTCACCCCATCCGTCAGATCTGACACTTTCCATTTTAAAGATTTCATAAATTAAAAACTCACTTGCACATTCGTGCCGTGATATTTGACTTTGAGTGTATAGCCCCCTGTTTTGGAATTCGGTAAGAACAAACGACAAGGATTTCCCTGAAGAGGTTCCAAGGCATCCTTCTGGCAAACCCATTTGGCTTTCACTTCTCGGCTCCCCTCAAAAAGATTCACCGAAACTTCTTTCACGGAGATTGTTTTTTCCTCATGCGAAAGAAGCAAAGCTTCTACCCAAAAAAGATTTTTCGATCGCAGTTGAGCGAGTCGCTCTAAGCGAAGCTGAAGTTTTTTTCCAATGGAGAACTGCTTTCCGATTTTTCTGATTTGAACGACTTGAGATTGAAGATGGGTCTTAAGTTCAGTTGGCAAAGCCCATCGCACATGGACCAAATCGTCGGCGCCTCCGCCCGAATGAAGTATAAAGCCAAAGCTATGCGCTTCGCCGTACACAAAGAGGTTTGTCGTCACCACACCAAGCGGTTGGATCGCCACATCGTTTTCAATAAATTCAATATTGAAATAGTTTTTATTTCCAAGAACGACTTTTCGAGGCTTCTCGGGAAACCTCAACACGGTCGAGCGCCCAAGACTTAAAAAAATGGGCGTCATCGACCGCTCGCTTGCATCCACTGTTCGCACAGCAGCTCTTGCTTGAGAAGCAAAAAGAAAAAATACCGCTATCCACACCACAATAAGATATTTCATCAGTTTGATTTATGTTCGGTGATTCCATTCACATAAATCCCTTGAGGATTCACTTTAGATTTCGTTCCGCGCACTAAAGTAAAACTCATTTGGGCGGGATCAATCAGAGGAATATTATTCACTCGTAAAATTCGATCGAAGTTCACGAGCACCTGTTTGTCCGCAAGTTTCACGCGGATGCTTTTAGAAACATATTGAGAAACTTGTTTTTCTTTAAACTCTTTCTCAGCGCCACTCCTAAATTGCTCGCGAATTTTCTGAAGAAGACCCTCACTCGTAAAGGGAGACAAACTTCGAATGAGTTTTTCTTCATTAAGTGTTTCCCATTCATAGCGAGTGACGACCCAGTCGCGTACAAACTCCGTGACATCATTGTCCGTAATATCAATCGCCTCCTTGTTGGCTTTTACGAAACAATGCTCTGTTTCATTCTTCATCACGACGATGGGGTTTGAAAATGCGCCGCCTATGGTCATGATGAGACAAAGAAGAGCCGCACTTCCTGAAATAAGGGCGAGTAGTTTATAAAAGTTTAAGGTTCGATTGAGTTCCTTCCATTGATTTTCCGTTTTCAGAGGATTTGTGATCAAAATTTCTCCTAATAATAAGTTATCGAGGATTTCCTTTTGGTTTCGTGTAATTCGCTCGACCCCCCTTTTTAGGAGTGAGCAAATTAAGCGGCGCCTTAATTCCTTTCTTTCCAAGTTCCATCACTTTGCCATACGTAAGTTTCGCAATCAGACCGGCAGAGAACCCCCCGGCAAGATTCGCCATGCCGGACATTCCGTCTCCAATAAGAGATTTCGCGGCGAAAGGCACAAAAAGCATACTGATACCCACACAAAGATTCATAATGGCGGACGATAGGAAATTATCGGCACCACCCACCTGAGGTGTTGTCATCAGTTTCAGTAACAAGACGGCCAAAATCGACCAGAGCACTTTCCAAGTCGCCACATTGATAAGTCCCTTAAATAAATTTCCTGTGACGAAAGCCGTTTTTTCCGAGACGTACATCAAAATCATTAAGGGAGAGGCGATATATAGGATCGCCCACACAAAATGAATAATGGCTTCCGCCAAGAAAAATCCTAAATACGCTACGCAATACGCAAAGAAATTGATGAAAAAAATCATCCACTGCCGAAACTCAAGCCAACCGGTCTTTTGATTTTCAATGACCTTTCCCGTCTCTTCCAAAACGGCTTTGAGTTGCGCCAATCCATTAATTTTTTCAGACACTCCATCGGCGACTTGCGCAATCAAGTTCATACAATCATCAAAGACCAAAAGAAGAAGGATCGAGAGAAAAGTCCTTTTCAGAAGCTTCGCTCCAGCACCCGCCTCTTCGCCCCCTTTGGCTAAAATAAAAAGAGCGCAGACAATCATGAAAGGGATAATGAGAATCCAATAAATTTGAATCATTTCCGCGCGAATCTCGCGACAGACCTGGGGTAACCAGTCGTACATATTTAAAACTTAGGAAAACCAAGATCCGCTCGGTAGGTGGATGCAGAATGGCCGACATCGGCTTGCACACGTTTAAAGTGGCGAACCGAATCCTTCTCTTCTTTGTTTCTGACCGCGAGCTGCTCACTTTGGAGCTTCAGCATTTGACCATTCAGTTTCAAAAGTTGATTGAGTGTATGTAAAATCTCCGCATTCGCTTGGGCCGAAATTCGAGCAGCCCCTTTGGGGCTCGCCCCTCGCGTTTCTGCAATAATGCGCACCGCATTTTGTTCTTGCTTATCCGCATAGTCCTTCGAATCATTTGTAAGTTTGATGCTTTCCGCAACTGTTTGATCATGAAGAAGTTGAAGAGGCGCTTCCGCGCTCACAGGAATGGTTCCATAGAGCACTTCCACTCTTTTCATGGCGGACTTAAACGTCGTGAGTTCTTCGAGAAGTTTTTGATCCTTAATGGGCATGACCATCATTAAGCCTGAGAGATTATCGATCCCGGCATTCAGTAACCTCCAAAAGTCGCGCTGTCCGCGTGCTTCCGAAATCATCTGCTGAAACTGGTAATAATGTTTAATATTCTGCGCCAAGATTTGTGTCAGCACCGCCACGTCGCCACCAAAGAGATCGGCGCGAACAGGGCGGCTGACAATACTTAAAGAAAGTACCGTCACCACTCCCACCATAAATTTTTTATTGATAAAGATGTTCCCTTCGTTTGTTGGCAAGAAGCTTTAAGACTTCAAGCTGTGAAAGCTCTGGATTTTTCTGTCTTTGCTCTTCGATAAGACTCTTATCGACGGGATCACTCGTGCAAATATAGTAGCCCAAGGGATCAGGAACGATTCTGAGAATCGATCGTCCGGTATCTTGCATAAAGAAGATTTCCGAATATTCCCCTTTTTTTACCTGGATACTTTTAATCGCCTCAATCTCTGCTTCATTGAGTTGAAGCGTTTCCGCAAAATCTTTCCAGTCAATCGCTCTCTGTTTTAAAACAAAGGTGCTCGTCGTATTCGGAAAAATGGCATTTCTAATTTCCTGATTGAAAAGAAAGTCTTTGTAATTTTGGCTAATGCACCAAATTCCTCCAAAGAATTTTCGAAACGTCCGGTAAGCTTCAATCGTAAATTGAAGTCCACTTGGCGTTTGAAACATTTTCCAGGCCTCATCGAGAATGAGAAGATAGGGCCTACTTTTATCTCGGGATGCTTCTGATTTGATATAATCCGTAAAAAGCAAAAGAAAAACATTTTGCAAATCGGGATAATCATCGAGCCCTTTCGTTTCAACTGTGATCAGATCCTTTTGAAGAGCAATATTCGTTTTTCCATCGAGCATTTGTCCGTAGGCGGTTTCTCCCGTCCAAGAAAAGAGGGTATCCGCATAGGCTTTCATTTCAAGATTGGAATGAGCCTTCAGAAAGACTTTCAAATCTGAAAGTGTCGGTACGTCTCCTCTTTTCATTTCATAGATTTGAAAAATAGCTTCTTCTAAAAGCGCTTTGTTCCGCTTGGGAAGTCCCGTATTCGGACCTTCTTTCAGAATACTTTCGAGGACTGCTAAGATCAGTTTGATTTTAGAAGGAGTTGGTGCATCGAGCCCTGGCTCCAAATCAAATGGGTTAATTCGGATGGATGATTTAATATTGAGATCAACGAATTCTCCGTCCAAAACTTCGAGAAGCTTTTGAGAAGACGCTCCATTATCAATCCAAACAATTTTTGGCGTTGGCCTTTGCCCATAGAACATGAGCATGAGATGCAGAATCGTAAAACTTTTTCCCGCACCACTTCCTCCAAAGATAAGGCCATTCCAGTTCGGGAGACTCGAAGCAAAGGGGTCGATGCGCACCAGTTCGCCGTCGCGATTTGGAAGCAGGCAGATGGGACGCGCATTGCCGCCCCATGAGGTGTAGAGCGACATCAAGTGTGTCGCGTTACTTGATTTCATTTTCTTATCTCTGAATGTGAGCCCCAAGCCTGGAAGCGATGCTAAAACACCATCGAAGGTTCCAAGGGTTTCTGCGATTCCTTCGCTTTGATTCACAGACCGAAAGGCTTTCAAGACTTCATCGGATCGCTCCTGAAGCTCATTTCGATCTTTGGTTTTGATGAGAACATTGACACTCGAAGCCACAATTTTTTCGGAGCCTTCTAACAGCTCACGAATAAGTTCCTCGATGTGTCCGAGTTTTGATTCGGACTCCAAATCACTCATTTTTCCGGAACCACTCGCAAAGGAATGCGTGACACGCCTTTGAACGTGGAGTTTATCGATTTCTCTCTTCTGATCGCAAATTTTGATGGTTTGGGAGATTTCATACGCAAAGGGCAATTCCAGAAGTGGAAGCACCATGCCAATCGTAGACTTCGCCTCGGGAAGAGTTTTGAGACTCAAGCACTTTAAATGCTCTTCGTTAATCTGAACGCTTTCTTCGTTGACGATCACATCCGACAAAAGAATTTGCTGCGAAATGGGTTGAGGAAAAACTTCATCCTCGAAGTTGAACTGAGGATATCCAATTTTATCCGCGCGGCCCGGATTCAGCGAATCAAACAAAAGACGGACCCATGTTCGCGCATTCAGAGCGATCGGTTCTAAGCCAGCCTGAGTCAGAGACGATTCCATTTGTTTTAGATCGCGCTCAAATTTTTCTTTTTGTTCTAAAAATTGCTTTTGAGTCAGCGCAATAAACTTCTTTTCAGCCTCCCAAAATTTCTTCTTCTGATATTTTTGGCCCTCACTGCGAATAAAAAGATAAATATCCGCCTGAAAGAATTTTCCTTGCTTGGCTCTCGCTTGAAGATCTTCAAAACGAGCGTACGCCACTTCTTGATAGGCCCCTTCTTTTGATCCTGTTAGCTCCTCGTGTTTATGGAGAAGAAGTGAGACATCATGACCCACCTTGTAATAAAGCTGTAACGTCAAACCTTCCCTAGCCGTATGAATGAGGTTTTCAAGCGCAAAAGCAAATTGATTAAAACTTTCAACGCCGGAAACACTGGCATCAAAACCTTTGAGTTTGAAGCCTGCTCCGAGTGAGCCGTCCGAAAATACAGCGGAATTCCCTTCAAAATGCCAAAGCGGAATCCGGTCCGCTAAGGCGCGTGATGTAAAATTCATCGCGGAAGTCCCTGCTGAAGTTCTACGAATTTCGAGGCCTCCATAAAGAAGCCGATGACGAGAGCGAGCCAACCTAGAAAACAAAGCACGATGGGCACAAAGGAAAGGATCTCGAAGCACTTTGTTTTCAAACCATCGAACTTAAATTTCGTTGGAATCATTTCGTTCATGAATAAATTTTCCTTGGTCTAGTTTCGAAATCTTTGACATTCATTCCTGCCGAAAACCAACCGGGCGAAAGATGATAGCGAACGTAGTCTGATAAAAAGCCTTCGGGCTTATTTCGTTTCACAAAATAAAGTGTGAGTCCCAAAATTCCTGGAAGAACGATCACAAAAATAAAAGCGAAACTCGTTCTTCCAAAAAGAAGATTCATGGTCGCTGCTAAAATCAAAACCAAAAGGAGATCGTGGACCTCCATGCCCACGATCTTGATTTTGGAATCGAGATTTCGATGAATTGTCGAACTACGAAGTTCTTCCATTTAGTTACCCGTCGCGCGTTGTAACCACTGAATGATGGCGGGAGCGAGAAACCCGACCACAGAGACAGCGATCACCGTAATGATTTTTGCTTTGGCAGCGGCATCGCCCGAAAGCGCGAGAATCGCTGCGTACACAAGACCTAGAATCGACATTAAAGGCAGCACCGTATTGATGAGCTGGCCTGTGAGATTTTGCATTTTACTTTCAAAGCCAAACGCCATCGCAGGCTCACTTAAGAGCATCAGTGAAAGCATTCCGATAAATCCGATCATAAAAACCCAACCGTATGTGGACTTGGTCATGTTTTTTAAGCAACGTCCTTTCTCTTGGAATGGGGATTGAAACTGAGCACGAGCACTTTCATGCTGGAGCCAAAATCGATATAGACTTCGCCTCCGGTGGCATCGCTACTTTTCCCATCTCCCTTTTCTTCGCGGTGATGAAACTTTCCGCCCTTTTTGATGACCTGTTCTAAGCGATAGCGAAGCTCGTCGTTGATGAGGCCGATGGGTTTCAAATAATATTGTTTCTCTTCAGAGGCTTCATCGATTTTGAGTCGATATTCGCAAAACTTCTCATCATAAAAAGCTTTGCCTGCATGAAGGCGTTTTCCCGTCACGGGGTTCATCCAAAAAAGTTCATGTCCACGATCATTTCGTTGTTCGGTATTTTCCATTAATTAAAATCCTTTGAATTAAAATTCTGTTGATGAATAAAAATGTAAGTGTCCTTCATACGCAGGCAAGCGCTGTGGCTTGCACTCTGCTCAATTCCTGAATGTAAAAAATTCTAAGTTTCTTTATGGCACGCTCTAAAAGGTCATGAATTTTATTTTCAGAAAGTCCTACAACGGATGCGATTTCGATCGTCATGAGATTTTCCCAATAGCGTAAATACACGATGACTTGCTCCACATCCGAAAGCTTGGAAATGAATTTTCGAATTCTGCGTTTTTCATTCGAAAGGAAACTGAATGTAGAATCGTCGACTTTCCGCACTTTTGACTCTCCTGAATGTTCTGAATACCAATCTTCCAAAGCTTTATTTTCGATCAGCTCTTGGATTTTTCTGGGGTCTGTTGCGATCTCCTCCGCCCAGGGTAAAGACATCCGCACTTAAAAATTTCTCGGAAGAAGGTGGTAGTATTTGCTGATTAACTCATCCTTGTAAGTTCGAAAGTCTTGTACGTGAGCATAGATATGAGCTTTTTGTTCATTTGCAAGACTGCGTTTAAGCTTTCTCATCCACGCTTGAATTTGCGCCTTCAATTTTTGTTTTGGTGACATTGAGTCTCCTCTGATTTGAAGTTGAAGTGATGGGCCTCTACTAATAGGGGGAATGCACAGTCTGTACAGACAGGCCCACCACCCAACTCGTTGGAATTATTTCTCTTATCCAATTTGCATACAGACAGAATGCTCGGATTGAGATTTTTCAGGCGCCGGCGAGTCAGATTTGATTCCGAGAAATATCTCGATGCGCAGTCTCTGAATGGCTCGGACGAGTTGGATGCTTACTGTCTGCTGGGTGATCCCAAGAGTGGCAGCAATTTGCATCTGTGAGAGACCTTCCCAATAATACAGCCCGACGAGTTCCTTTTGCCGAGGAGAAAGTTTCGAGATTGCTTTCTTTAAGCTTTTCGCGACTCTTGGGAAAGATTCGATGTCGGATAAAAGACTGCTAAGGGATTCATCCGCAGAAAATCTTTCGTAGCCCGCAGTATCTGCTATCAAAACTTCGTTTTCAGTATCACTTCCAATGTTTTCTGACATTCCAGTGTCTGCCAAAAAAGCCTCCCAAGTAGACGCTTTCCACTGGGCTGCCATTTTTTTAATTTCTTTATCTGGTTTTAGATTTCCGTTCGCGTCTTTCCATGGAATGTCTGTTTGGTTTATTTTCGAGTTATGAAATTGATCATTATTTTTCACGCATTAGCTCCTTAGGTCTGATGACCACTGTCTGTACTGACTGTTGTTTTCCCTATTTAGTGAAAGGTGAAGTGCGTGCGGCTTATGATGGAAGTGGCTTTCTCATTCGAGAAGCGACACCGTAGGAACACTCCGCACTCACAAGGACACTGTTCCATCCGCACGAATTGCAAAAGACTTCGCCATCAAATCGAAATTGGTCGCGACTTTTGCAGTGAGGACAGTGTTTGAAAATGTCCGAGGGTTTCTTGATCTGGTTCTGATTTTTGGTTTGTCCGTATTGAAGTTCCATTGCTCTTACTCCTTTTGATTTTTTTCGACACAAAGGGAGTCAATCGCATTTTTTATGCCGAGCAAGAAAAGTGATGCTGGTCGAAGCCACAACTTCTTAAAAAGTCTGTAGATTCATGATCTTGTCTTCTCTGAGTCAGATAGAATGCGGGTTTGCGGATGCTCGATTTCGTATCACTAGTAATACGTGTAGTGATACGAATTTATTTTGGAGACTAAAAATTTTGTGCTACGCGTAATCGAAAGTTTGGAGTGTCTGAGTAGTGAAACAATCGTCGTTAAAAATTTTAGTTGTCGAAGATGATGATCTGCATCGACACAATCTTGCGAAGCAGCTTTCTAATCAAGGTCACGAAATTCAACAGGCTGCCTCCAAGGCTCAGGCTCTCGACAAAATTTCAAACGGACAGTTCGATCTTTCGTTCGTTGATCTTGATCTCGATGAACGAAGAGCCGGTTTCGATCTGATTCCGCTTCTCAAGAAGAAGGGCGTTTACAGCGTTATTCTTTCGGGCCATCGCGAAGAAGCTTATGTGGAAGAAGGATACGGAAAAGAATGCGATGACTATTTAACGAAACCTTTTAAGGCCACAGCCGTTGATGAAATTCTTTTGAACTATCGTGGTTCATCACAGAAGACGAGACTTCGTAAACTCATTGCTCAAAAGATGATTACCCAAGACCCCGATCATCTTCAGCAGTTTGATATTCTTGTCGAGAGCATGGGAATTAAAAAGTTACCTATTCTCATCACGGGTCCTTCCGGCGTAGGCAAAAGCGTTTTAGCCGAAATATTGCATGAAGGATGGCACGGTCATAAGGATCGCTTTGTCGAAATCAACGCGAATAGTTTGTCCGATACATTGCTGCAATCCGAATTGCTTGGGCATGTCGACGGCGCTTTCACGGGAGCACATAAAAAGCGAATCGGAAAAATTGCGCAGGCTGATCAAGGAACGCTCTTTATTGACGAAATCGGAACGATTGGCACTCGTATGCAACACACTCTTCTTGTTCCATTGGCAAACGGACATTTCTCACCTGTTGGATCAAACGAGCGACTTTATTCTGATTTCAAGCTCATCACGGCGACATGCGAAGAATTACACGAAAAAATTTCTGCTAAACAATTTCGTGAAGATTTCTTTAATCGCATCTCGGGGGTCACGGTAAAGTTCAAACCGCTCAAAGAACGTCGCCAGGATATTGAACTTCTCCTTAATCATGTGCAGAAGAATTTTGGAGAAGGCCGTGGAATGGCGATCCGACCAAGTGCTAAGAAAGCGCTGCTCGAATACGATTGGCCGGGTAACGAGAGAGAATTTTTTGAATTTTGGAAGTCCAAAGCGAAAACAAAAAAGCCTGTATTTTCTGTTGAAGATCTTCCTCATAAAATTGCAACAAACTCATATCCGGGCAAGCATGCTTACAATCTCCTGACCGAACGACAGATCAAGTACGTCGAAGAGGTTGGTCTTAAAGCGTTTCTCGCTGAACTGGAGAAAGAAGTTGCAGATCATTTCCGGAGAAAGCTTGGGAAGGATCGTCCCATTCGTCCTCTCATGCGGCACTTAGGTTATTCACAAAAGAAGGTTACCAGTCTTCTCGATGAATTGAAGGAGGCCGAGTTGTGATGATGGCGAAAAATAAACTCTCAGCAGAAGACATGATTCATGATTTTCAAGCTGATCTTCATTCCATTATTTCAACGATTGAGCAGGTTCGTGCCAACTTAACCAACGATCCTGAGTATTGTGAAACTGTACTCAATCTCGCCTGCCGTCGAGGCGATCAGCTTTTGGAAAAGTGGGGTCAACTCAAATGTAATTTCAAAGAGGTGGGCGAATAACTTATGCGCTTACTTCTGTTTTTTTCTTTAGCAATAGGAATATTTTCTGCCTGTACGCAGGAAAACGATTCCGTGTCATCGAACACGGTACTTAGAGTGCCGATTACGGCGATTCCCGATCTTGAGCTTAAGCGCGGGAACGAAATCAATGCGAATAAGGTGATTGATAATGTATTTGAGCACCTGGTTGGCGTGGATGAAAGTCTTTCGCCCATCCCCGAGGTTGCTTCTCGTTGGACAATTCGCCGTGAGACGAATGAGATTGAATTCGAGATTGATAGAAACAAGCGGTTTCATGACGGTTCTCCAGTTCGATCGCAAGACGTCCTAAATTCAATTCTTGAAGCTTTCAAAAACAAAAACGAAATCCTTTCACAATTCAAGGCTCTTGGGGGCTGCATACAACGCACATCATGTGATGGATTTCAAACACTCGATGACTCTCGATTTGTTATTCGGATTCAAAATAAGAACTATCCTTTGCTAATGAAAAAATTGGCAAGCGCTAAGGGCTGCATCGTTAAAAAGATGGACGGGAACTATTTGGGAACCGGTCCTTACAAGATCGTGCGAATTGGAGATGATCAAATCATCGCTGAACGATTTGATGCGCGAGCGAAGTTCCAAAAGATCATTTACCAAAAATTAGACTCTGAAACAGCCATCAATAAGTTCTTGAAGGAAGAGCTCGATACGATTACGGACGTTGAATCACAGGTTAATCGATCGGTTTTACCGAAAGGACTTTCTTACAGTCAGAAAATTGCTGGAACTTACGCTCTAGTCTTTTCTTTCAAACACGGCATATTTCGGAAAAAGGAAAATCGGCTTGCTGTCGCAAGCGTCATCGATCCGATTGCTTTCCATGAATATGCAGGAGGAGAAGATATTCCCGCTGGCGGCATGATTCCGCGTGGATATGTGGGCCATCGCGAGAAACGTCATCTTATCGATCTTGAAATGGCGAGAGCTTTAATCGAAAAAAATACGACGCTTCAAGAACGCAATGTCGTTTTAGGCGCGCGAGAAAAATTTAAAGGGAACATGGCGGTTGAAAAATACCTTGTTGGTCGGTTCAAAGACATCGGCCTAAACCTCCAGGTTCAGTTTCTACCATTTAACGATGTACTTCGCGGATTTCGCGAGGGTCATCTCCATATGATCCTGAAAGGTGATTCTCCGATTAATTTTGACCCATCTACGACCTTTGATGGCTACCTCGGAAGAATAATTGAAAAGTTTTCTGGCTATTACAGTCCTACGCTCAATCGTTTGCTCATTGATTATGAGAACCAAACGGCGAAAGATCACCAGCTCAGAGTGCTACACCAAATGGAAGATACTTTCTTTGCAGATATTCCTGCGATTCCTTTGTTCTATCCCGTGTTCACCACCTGGTACCGCCGAGGGCTATCCGTGAAGAACTCGGAAAATATGAGTGTGAAGTTTTGGGACTTTTCGTACCAGGACGTTCAAATTGCGAATCTGGTGCGTAAATGAAAAACGTCAATCAAATGAAAGGAGGCAAAAGCCATGAAAAACAGAAAGCGCTCGTTCAATCTCGCGATTCTCAGGAACAAACTAATCGGCGAAGCTCGCGCAAGTTACTAAGAGTTTCGAAGATGTTTGACTTGGGAATGATCAGTTCCTATGTCGAGTTTCTGCGGGAAGAGGGAGTTCGTGCGATTCTCTCTTCCCGGCCAGAAATTTCAAAAATAGACCTTTCGAAATTAAGTCTACCGATTGTGTCCTCGTGTTATTTTTCGGCTGAAGATCTCAATAGATCTAAACAGTGGGGTGAGCTATTCTTGCGTGATCAAAAGCGCAGGAAGCTAGTCACTGGAAATGATATTTTCCGATCTCATGAAAGTGAAATCTACTCGGAAAAAGAAAAAATCTATCAGGAAGCAATCAGTCTGATCGCGTCTACGTGGCCTGAATACTTTAAAATTGTTAAAGCCATTCAGCCTCGTTTGGCGCAGACCACAATAGATGATCCCTTCGAATCTGCTTCAGATCCACAAACGTTTGGCCAAATTCTCTATCGGATGGATAGTGATTGCCCCGTAAAGTGGGCTGAAATTTTAGTCCATGAGCTTGGACATCATTATTTAAACATCGTAATTACCACGCACGACGAGCAAGAAATCTTTGACCAGCCTTGGGATGAAACAAGATACTCTGCGATTCGGGATATTGATCGACCCCTGATTGGCATTTATCATGGTGCCTTTGCTCAAGCGTGTATGCTTGGCTTAGCTCTTCGAATTTTAAGAAGTAAGAAGATTGATCGAAAGTATGACCAAGGCGCTTATCGAATTCTTGAAAGATTCACGTCGACTTTCCAAAAAGATTACGAAACTATTTGCGGGCGCGGCCTTCTCAGGTTTGATGAGCATATCACAGACATTATTCATATCATTCGAGACGAGTTGTTAGACTCGAAATCTCCTTCGTCGAGGGTGAGCGCACGATGAAACAAGAAATGTCAGTGCATGACATTTTGATTCGCCTCGGAGTCTTTCGCGCGCTCTATGCAGCGGCGGTACAATTCAACTCCGTTTTGTTTCGAGTAATTGTTGGTGTCCTCGCGCTTTCCTTTGGGGTTCCCGCAGACACCGTAGCTCTCGTTACTCTTATTGAATTCACACTGAATGGCTTACTAGAGGTTCCTTGCGGTTATATATCTGATCGCATTGGACGAATTCCTTCTATCATTTTGAGTTTGTTACTCGTGATGAGTGGGCTCGCCTGTGTGTATGTAGCGCTTGTTTTCGATGGTGCGATGGCGCGAATTCTTTTCATTGCTCATGGAATTCTCATTGGAATAGCAAAGCCCCTTAGCTCTGGTTCCATTGAAGCCTTTTACCAGGATGCGATAAAGGTGCGTTGCTTGAATGATGATCACGAGAAGGTAGCTGCAACGAGTTTGACTACGAGTCAAAACTACGGAAAATATTTTACGACGATTGCTGTTATCGCGGCTTTCGCTTTGGCATGGGTGTTCGAACAGAAGCAGTGGCTTCCTCATACATTTCTCATAGGCATCGCTCTCTACGCTTCGTGTATTGTGACGTTGTGGCGGGATTATCTTCAACTCGGAGATCGCGACAAACAGCTCCATGTGTCGCCTCTTAAAGACATTTTTAAAGTGACCTTTTTAGCACCTCGCGCAAAAATTGCGACGATCTACAATCTTTCGTTCTGGATGATGACTGTCATAATTGCTGGCTATCTCCCCCTATCGTTAGGTCGAGAGCATAACCAAAGCGCTGAACTCATTCAGTGGTCGTTCATGGCGGCATTTATGCTCGGCTACTCGGCGTTCGGATGGATTTTAAAAGGACATTTATTGCCAGTGCTCATTCGGTGTGTAACTCCAAGACAGTATCTTCTCATTTTTTATGGGCTCACTCTTGTTATGAGCCTTGGGTACTTGGCCCTTTATGGGAACACTCCGGTATTTGTGCAGATCACTTATATTTTTGTTTTTGGCGCATTGTTTCATACTGCTACGTCCGCAATTCAAAATATGTCGATGAATCAATTGATGGGAGAAGTAAAACGACAAGACTATGCGACTGCCTTAAGTTTTCAAAATATTCCCGGTTATCTCTGGGTCGGATTATACAGTCTTTATATCAGTACGCTTAGAAACGGAGCTCCATCTATAAAAGAAGCATTTGTATCCGTTGTTATACTGTCCCTTCTGTTTTCATTCGTAACGATTTCGCTGGAACGTCCTTTGGCTATGGCAAAGGAAATAAAATGAGAAAAGATAAACACCAAACTCTTCAACTTTTATTTCGCTCTTCCTCTTTTGGCATTCTCGTTTATTCGATTCTTCTAGTAGTGCCTTTGATCGCATGCGTGCTTACGGTTGCCTTTTCAAATAGTGAGCACAGTAAAATCAGGCTTCTTACGCAACAATTGGTAGCCATCATTAAGCCCAAAATTCAAATCGGCGATGAAATTGAGATTCGAGGTATTCTTTCGAAAACGCTCGAAACCTCTGATGTTCTCTCTATTGCCATCACGGGCGACGCGATTCGACCGTTGGTTGTTTCCGAACTTGCAAGTGGAGATATTCGAGATTTAAAGGAAACGGGTTATCTCGATGTTCTTTTATCTCCTTACGTCGTTCAACAGTCAGTTTTCTCTGTGTATCCAGATCGTCCCGAAAACTTTACGGTGAAAGTGGCTTTTCCAAATTCAATCCGGGAACAAGTCATTAGGTACACGTTTTTTACGACTCTCATTATCTCAATCGCCCTATTTTTGATTCTCCTCCTTCGTTTGAAAGCTGTACTTAGAAGAATCAGCCAACCTCTGGAAAACCTGCGTGACTATATTGAGCATTTCGACCGAAACGACTCGAACAGTAAGATCGCTTATGAATCAGAAAGGCTCGTCGAAACAAAAAGTATTAAAGATAAATTCGATTTACTTCAGGATCGTATTGAACGGCAGCAATCAGCTCTTTTAAATCAGTCGGTCGAAGAGGAACGCGGAAAGCTTGCGGCTCAACTGGCTCATGATTTGAAATCTTACACGAGCATTTTGCTCCATTCGATCCAAAATCTTCGCTCAAAAATCGGTGAAGATGATCTTCTCATCCTTCAGAAAGCGGCGAGCGATATTTCTGTCAAAATGCAGCAGCTCCAGAAAGTAGGAGCCGAGAGCCTTGATGAAGTCGAACGCAGTTTCGTTTTGCAACTCGATGCTTTTATCGCCCATCTTGTTGAACTGAAAGCTATTGAGTACAGCCATCAGGATCGGCTGCAAATTCATTTTGATTTTTTAGCCAGCGATCTTGGGCTTTTTGTGAAGGTAGATCCCGTTGAACTTGGAACCGCTATTTCCAATCTTGTGAATAATGCAGTTGAATCCATCCAAGAAACTGGAAGTGTCACTCTCTCAACGAAAAGAACGAACGATTTGGCCGCTATATTCATTGAAGATACCGGTTGCGGAATTCCCGAAGGACTCTTAGAGGACGTAAAGCAGTACGGATTTTCAACGAAAGGTGGAGCAGGACGAGGCAAAGGTCTTAGCAAAGCGATTGAAATTGTCCGAAAAGATGATGGCGAGCTTTCTATTGAATCTAAAGAAGGGCTAGGAACAACCATTCGCCTGGCTTTTTTGGAATACGCGCCACGACGCTCTTTTGTTGGAACGACGAGCTTGAATGGATTTCATCGGGTAATTATTGTCGAAAACGATAGAGAGTTCGCAAAGAAGGTCGATGATCTTATTAAAAGACAGGCGCCCAAAATAGAAACTACTGTTTTCCATGACCTTGAGGGCTTTCAATCATGGGCTAAAGAGACAAATTTTCCTCAATCGGATTTTGTCTTCATGGACTATGATCTCGGCGATGCAAAAATTACAGGAACAGATACGATTGAACGCTTCGGTTTAGAAAAGCGATCAATTCTTCTGACTCATAATTATGGTAATTCACGTCTCTTGGATGAATGTGATCGAAAAGGAATCAAGCTTTTGCCGAAAATCCTGCTTGAAAAAATAGATTTCTCGGTGAATCGCTTAGAGGTTTCGCAACCTTTTGATGGAGTTGTAATTGACGACGACGACCTTCATGTAATCCATCTCAGAAAATTAGCCCGCGAAAAGAAAAAGAATCTTCTTTTCTATCGAAGTTTTGCTGAAATGCGAGAACATCTTCATCTACTCGATAAAAATAAAGTCATCGTAGTTGATTCTCGTCTACGGTTTGGTGAGAAGGGCGAAGAGCATGCGCGCGATCTTTACGACAATTATGGATTCAAACGAATCGTTTTAAACACGGGATATGAAAAACAGCATTTTAAAGAACAGTATCCCGAAGGAATGTACTGGATCGAAAGAATTGTTCGGAAGGATCTCAATCAAGTGATCGCATGCTTCGAATCGCAAGGAAGTGTTGAACAAGCGCAAAAACAGAAAGTCGCTTTACTTTGAAAATATGGGATCGGAGAAGGACTTTTGAGTGGGGTCCTCATCACCGAGCTGTTTGATTTGAGGTTTTCGTTCAGAAAAGCTTTGGGTTAATTTTCTCTAACTTTACTAACCAAAGTCGGTATCTAGCTCTTATTGTCAGTTTAAAATATTAAATTTGGTTGGCAACGAAGTACATTGGTATTGAAATTGCAGCACTCAGCGAGATCTGGTCCATACGTGGCCCACTAAAAAATTGAAATTTATTTGAAACCATCAAAGGAGAATCAACCATGCCTCATATGTCACAAAAAGATTTTCAAGAATGTATCGATAATTGTCTTGGCTGCCACGCGGTTTGTAACGAAATTTTGCCGCACTGTCTCGATAAGGGTGGACGTCACGCTGAAACGAAACACATTAGTCTTTTATTGGATTGTGCCGAGATTTGCCAAACAAGTGCGAACTTTATGCTTCGCAACTCAAATTTCTATGCGGATGCCTGCCGGACTTGCACGCGTTTATGTGATGCATGCGCTGAAGATTGCGCAAAATTCACCGATGACAAAGAAATGCAGCGCTGTGCCGATATCTGTCGCAAATGTGCAGAGTCTTGCCGCCGGATGGAAACGCGGCGCGCCGCTTGATAGAACGTGTTTCCATGCTATCTCGTTCTTTTTCCATTACTAAATATTGCGCAAGAGATCGGTAGGGATGGAATGATTGGAATGTGCCCAATGTGTCAGGGCCTCTAGGGTGGAATCATGATGTGGGTCATGGTTTTAATCGGTCTTGTTTTGATAGCGACTCTCATCTCATTAACAGTTTTTTTGATTCGCCGAAGTGTCGGGACTCATCGAAACCAAAAAACATAACGAAGATCTAATCTTCAGATGGAAGAGACACTTCATAATTCCCTGATTCAGAGATAGGCGGCTGCAAGTGAAGTGAATTTGCGTCCCTTATTTCATTTTCTTT
The DNA here is from genome assembly GCA_050251055.1 of Bacteriovoracia bacterium. Taxonomy (GTDB): domain Bacteria; phylum Bdellovibrionota; class UBA1018; order UBA1018; family JBFWNL01; genus JBFWNL01. Next base: position 228,396 of record JBFWNL010000004.1, on the reverse strand, counting down.
TTTTGCCGCAAGAATGACATAGCCCTGTCGCTCGGATGGGACCTGGCAGAAGAACTGGTTTCGATAAAGATTTTCGAGAAATGGAATACTCTGGTGGTAAGCGAAGACCGATGCTTTTTGATTTAAAATGCTTGCTGCATCAAGGAAGAGGGGGATCTCGGCAAGAAAATACTCAACAGCTCGTAAAAGAGCTTCATCAGTAAGAGCTAAAGTATCCGCAACTCGCTTTTCTAAAATCCAATGCGAAGCTTCGATACACGCACCTCGAAAGGCGGAATCTTTACGAAAAAGACCTTGAATCTCCCTATAAATTTCTTGAAACCGGGAAATGCTGACTAGTTTTTCCCAATCCAAGACCATTTTTTCTGATTCGTGGTGAGTGAAACTGAGGCTGATGAGGGAACGGATAATTTTGTTTCTTAGCCAATTTGCCTGGCGGCGAGCTTTCCAGGCGGCACGCTCAGGCGTGTAGCCTAAAGCTTCAAGCGTGTAAGCGGCGGGTACATCTGGCACAAAAAAATGCATCGACTGGAAATGGGAGCGTCCCCAATGCGCCAGGTCGCGAAGACGCCGTTCGGAAAAATAGCTATTAAAGGGACTGATGCCAAAACAGACATGCTCTTTCGAATCGTAAACACGTTTGCAGTTCTCCGTTAGCGGTTTCCCTTCCATGGTCCTCCCCCTTCATACTTTTCAGACTACATGATACGTTGTGAAGAACTCGGCGACCATTTTTTCCAAATGATGTGCTACGTCCATGAGAATTCAGTTAGCGTCATTGCATTAAGATCTGGCCGCCCTGCATCATATTCATGCCGCAATCCAATCGGGTTTCGCCTTTCTCTAAGCGACCAAGGGCGAGTGTGGAGAGAACAATCAGATTTTGAATTAATATTTTCATACTTTTTTTTCTTATTGGCGAACGACTTTTAGTTTTGGCTCTTGTTTTATTTTCCAGATATAAAAAATGACGGGATAGATCAGAAGTTCGAGTAGAAATGATGTGGACAGACCCCCAATCATCGGGGCGGCAATTCGCTTCATCACATCCGCGCCCGCTCCCGTGGACCACATGATGGGAAAGAGACCGAGAAATGCTGCCGCCACTGTCATCAACTTGGGTCGAAGACGATGGACCGCTCCCTCAATAATGGAGTCGGTTAAATCCTGTTTTGTGGCCATCTTTCCTTCTTGTTTTCGGCGATTAAACGCCAGGTCTAAGTAGAGGAGCATAAACACACCCGTTTCGGCATCAAGACCCATAAGCGCGATCATGCCGACCCACGTCGCGATAGAAAGATTGTAGTCAAGAAGCCAGAGCAGCCAAACCGCTCCAATCAAAGAAAAGGGAACAGCCAGGAGCACAATTCCCACTTTGATCCAGGACTGCGTGTTTAAAAAAAGGAGAAAAGCAATCACCAAAAGAGTGAGTGGGACAATGATCATCAACCTGTCTTTGACCCGTGTCATATTTTCATATTGTCCACTCCAAGAAAGAAAGTAGCCGTCTGGCAGCTCAACCTTCGTTTGAACAATTTCTTTGGCGCGTTTGACGAAACTACCGATGTCCGTTTTGGCGGGATCCACATCAACAAAAACGTAGCCAACCGGCATGGCATTTTCATTTCGTACCATGCTCGGACCTTGTCTCACTTGAATGTCAGCAATCGTTGAAAGGGGAATGCTTCCACCGGAAGGTGTTGAAATGAAAAGTGCTTTAATCGTTTCAATGTCATTTCGATAATCCCGCGCCAGGCGTACCTGGATCGGATAACGTTCGCGTCCTGAAAGTGAAACCGAGACATTCTCTCCTCCAATAGCAGCCATCGCCTGGTCTTGCGCGTCTTTAAGATTTAAACCATAAGCTGACAGAGCCGTTCTGTTGAAATCGACATCCAAGAAAAAGCCACTGGCAGCTCGTTCAGCCACCACGGACCGTGCGCCAGACGAATTTTTCAACGCCTCTTCGATATTCTTCCCGATCGTTTCAATTATCTTCAGATCAGGACCAAAAATTTTAATACCTAAAGCACTTCGAATGCCGGTAGAGAGCATATCGATGCGATTTTTAATAGGCATCGTCCAGATATTGGGCATCCCAGGAAACTGAAGTTTTTCATTCATTTCAGAAATGAGCATTTCCTCATCAAGGCGATCCGGCCAAAAGGGGCGGAATGGAAATTCAAGAATATCTGGAAGACGGGAGTACCAGCGATCAACTTTTCGCCATTCCGATTTTGGCTTAAGAATGATGGTGGTTTCGACCATCGAGACCGGTGCTGTATCGGTCGAAGTGTCGGCGCGTCCGGCTTTCCCAAAAACGGTTTCCACTTCAGGAAATGATTTTAAAATTTCATCTTGCTTTTGAAGTACACGCGCTGCTTCTGGAATCGACATTCCAGGCAAAGCCGTTGGCATATAAAGAAGACTTCCTTCATGCAGGGTCGGCATGAATTCTCGGCCCAATTGAAAATAGACTGGAACGGTCGTTAACGTCAGCAGAGCTGCGAGACCCAAAGTCAAACCTCGACGTGCAAGCACCCAATGCACAACGGGTTCATAGAGGCGATGCAGCCTTCGACTGATCGGATGCTTTTCTTCGGCATAATATTTTCCAATGAGTGTGGTGTTCAGGAAAGGGTTCAGCCAGCGAAAGCGCGTCTGAAAAGGTTCGAAGCGCGCAAAGAGCATACGAAGTGCGGGATCTAAGGTAATAGCAAGAATTGCGGCTACGGCCATCGTAAGATTCTTTGACCACGCGAGAGGTCGAAAAAGCCTTCCCTCTTGATCGACGAGGGTAAAAATTGGGAGGAATGCCACCGCGATGACGAGCAGGGAAAAGAAAACCGAAGGACCGACTTCCAATAAAGCTTCGAGTCGGACTTTATGAAAACTTTCTTTTCTCCCCGTTTGATCCCAGTGCTGAATTTTCTTGTAGGCATTTTCGACTTCTACAATTGCTCCATCGACAAGCACTCCAATCGAAATCGCAATACCCGCTAACGACATGATGTTGGCCGTCATACCCATGAAATAAAGTGGAATGAAGGCGAGCAAAATGGAAACCGGAATCGTGATGATGGGAATGGAAGCCGAAGGAAAATGCCAGAGGAAAAAGAGAATGACTAAGCTCACAATAATCAGTTCTTCAATGAGGCTATGTTTGAGAGTATTAATCGCACGATGAATGAGATCCGAGCGATCATACACCGTTACGACCTCCACCCCGTGGGGTAACCCCGGTTTCAATTCTTCTATTTTTTGTTTCACGCGGTCGATCACCGAAACCGTGTCTTCGCCGTGGCGCATGACAATGATACCACCCACCGCGTCACCCTCGCCGTTAAGATCGGTTACACCTCGTCGCATCTCAGGACCAAGAGCAACATGCGCGACCTGTTTGACGAGAACAGAAGCGCGCGTTTGAGGATTGTAAGCGACAACGGTGTTTTCAATATCTTCCACCGTGGAAATGAGTCCCCGACTTCGGACCATTGCTTCCGTGCCGGAAAATTCGATCACGCGACCTCCGCTTTCCTGATTGGAGTCGCGGACCGCTTTCATCACTTGATCAAAGGTCACATGGAAGGTGCGCAGTTTGGTTGGATTCACCTGAACTTGGTATTGTTTTTGAAACCCTCCGACCGATGCCACTTCGGCTACACCTGGCACGGATTGGAGTTGAAATTTAAGCGACCAGTCCTGCAGAGTTCTTAAATCGGAAGCATCTCTTTTTCTGGATTTGTCGATCAGGGCATATTGATAAACCCAACCGACACTCGTGGCGTCGGGCCCGAGTTCGGTGACCGCTCCTTCTGGAAGTTTCGGAATAATTTGATTGAGGTACTCTAAAACTCGGGATCGGGCCCAATAGAGATCTGTTCCATCCTCAAAAATCACATAGACGTAGGAGAATCCAAAATCAGAAAATCCGCGAATAGCTTTGATCTTGGGAGCTCCTAAAAGCCCTGAAACAATGGGATACGTAAGCTGATTCTCAACGAGATCCGGTGAGCGGTCCCATTTCGAATAGATAATGACCTGTGTATCTGAAAGATCCGGAATCGCATCAATAGGAATATGCTTTAATGCAAGCACGCCACCGATGCAGGCAATCGCGGTAAAAATAATTACGAGGAGCCGATTTTCTGCAGAGAACCTAATGATTTTTTGAATCATGGCTGATCACTTTCGCTCGCCTTCGGCGAGACCCCGAATTTGCGCTTCGGAATCGAGAAGAAAATTAGGCCCAGTGGCGATTTTTTCTTCTTTACTTAAGCCTGCTAAAACTTCGTATTCGCCCTTTGATTTCACGCCAAGAATGATCGCTCGTGGCTTCAGCGTGTTTTCGCTTACCTGAACAAAGACGAGATCTTGTTTTCCAGTATGAAGAACGGCCGATTCTGGAATGACGAGTCGGTTGGGAAGGGAGATGATGATCCGAGCAATAAGCGAACTTTCGGATTGAAGAGGAGAAGAATTTTTCAACACTGCATTGACGCGTGCGGTTCGAGTCATCGGATCAAGAAACGAATCTATCGATGTCACCTGACCTTCCAGTTCTTGGTCCGGCAAAAGCGGACTTCTAGCCTTCACTTTGAGTCCTCTTTTTATCAACGATAAATCTTGTTCAAAGATTTGAATCGAAATTTGGCTGGAAGAAAGAGCCCGTCCGGGAGCTTCGATCTCGTAGTCGATATCTTTCGCTTGAACAGCAATGAGCTGAGTTCCTGTGGCCTTCCATTGATTGGAATTTAATGTCACCGAAGATCGACCTTCAATCGATCCATCTTGCCTGGTGCTATCGTCACTGCTTTCGAACACCGGAATATAATCCATGCCCATATCGTCTTTTGCGGGTACGGGGGAGGTGATGCTTGGATTCATAGGATGCCGGTAGAATTTAATTCGAGGTTTTGAATTTTCTTTAGATACAGAGTTCTCAGAATTCGAGCCAGTCACTTTCACAAGAGGCATATGGCAGATCGGGCACGAGCCTGGCTTATCCATTTTTACATGGGGATGCATGGGGCAGGTGTAATGCTCTGCCATGGCTGAAGTCTGAGGCGCATGCTGATGTTCGGCCTTCGAATCTGTATTTTGAGAATTTTGGCAGCTGCTTAAAATACCAAGCGACAAGACGCTCATCGGGATCATGACCTTTGTAAAAAGTTTCATACCATTACTCCTTGGCTCCGCTTACGTCTGACGCACTTAAATTTGTAAGACTCTCAAGCTCAGAAATGGCCATTTCGTATTGCGTTTTCTTTTCAACGGCTTGGAGTTTAAGTTTCACATATTGTTCGAGTGCGGCTCGATGCTCATCGAGATAATTCATGTCGGTCGGGGAAGAACTTGTTACTAAATCGACTCGACGTTTGGCTTGAGGAACGAGACGGTTTTCTAGGTTGATGAGTTGCTGATGAAGGCTGGAAAGCATGGCTTGAGTTCTAAGAGAACGGAGTGAAAATTCGTTCTGCTTTTGGAGTTGCTGAGCGTGGGCCATATCAAGGCGCGCATTCATTTCAGCGTTCTGAGAGCGAGGCTGCCAAAACGTCACAAACGGCAGTGAAACACCAACCATTACTTCTGAATTATTCGGGACAGTATCGTAGCGTCGATTCACGCGGTAACTCAGCATGAAATCGGGTAACCAAGCTGAGCGAGCCGCCGCTCTTTCGGCTGTAACCGCTTGAAGTCCTGCATCCACTGCTAGGAGTTCAGGATGCCGAGCTGAGAGTTCTTGGAATTTTTTTTGATCCAGTTTTTCTGGAAGAGGCGAAAGAGGTCGACTTTCGGGGTTACCCAATGGCGCATAGGCATCCTTTCCGATGAGCACATTAAGCTCGCCTCGATGAATCTCTAAACGTTCAGTGGCTTCAATCATTTCGTTTTGAATCAAATCAATTTCTGTTTGAGCACTCATGAGGTGAGCTTTCATAAGTTGATCCTGTACCGGACCCGAGCGAAGGCGTTTCAAATGGTGACGATAAACACCACGAAGTTCTTGAAGGAGACTTAGTTTCTGGCTTGCTTCCAAATAAGCGTAATAGGCTTTTTTGACTCTGTTTTTTAATTCAAGGGTGAACGCTTGCTCCGAGGCTTGAGTCGCTTTCAAGGAACTTCTTAACGCACTTCGATTCGAAAAAGTTTTTGTCGGAAATGGAATCGTCTGACTGATGGCAAAGGAAGTTTCCATATGCCCCGAAGACGAGAACGGGCCACTGCTTCCCATCGACCCCACAGTAAAAGTGGGAGGAGGTAAAAGAGGTTCGCGGGCAGTGATGGCTTCGGCCGCCGCTTTCACACCGGCATCGGCTTCTTTCCTTTGAGGATTTTGGTGAGTGGCAAGCTGCAAAACTTGCTCTAACGAAATGGATTCGTCTTTAGAATTCATAGGGCGCGACTCATTATGGGAATCCGCCAAAGACGGGAGCGAGTACAAACCCGAGACCATTAGACCGACTAAAATGCCAAGTTTATTCATGATCAATTTTGTTCCCTATGGATGTAATACGGGGCTATTTTTATTTTGTGACAGGATCTCGTCACGTTTTTCTTAAGGCGTCGTATATAATAGATGTGAAGAATTCATTATGGAAATCGACGACTTGCAGCATGCGCCAGACGAGGCACTCATGAGGGCTTATAGCCAGGGGAATGCTGAGGCTTTTCTTTGTCTTTATAAAAGATATGAATCGTGCCTGTATGCTTTTTTTCAAAGAAGGCTCCCGCCATCCAAAAAGGATTTAAAAACGGATCTTTTTCAAAAGACGTGGCTAAAAATTCACTCCTCCCGTGCTCGATTCGATCCCACAAAAAAGTTCTCGGTTTGGTTCTATACGATTGCTCTTAATGCTTTGAGAGACCAACTCGACTTGGCTTATCAAGATAACGAGAGCCACCCATTCGATGATTCGCAAATCTTCGGTCATCAGCAGGGAGACGAATCGAAAGTCCATCTTCATCTTGATTTAAAGCGCGTTGAGAAGGCGCTTGAATTACTCCCTCTCAATCAAAGAGAGGCCTTAGTGCTGAGTGAGTGGGAAGGAATGACCGGAAAGGAAATCTCAGAAATTTTGAAAGTTTCGGAGGAAAGTGTGCGCCAACTCATCCATCGCGCGAAATCAAAATTACGTACTCATTTTGGTGGAGAAAATTCATGACAGGAAATGAAGCTGTTCCCAAAGAAGTGAGTGAACGAGTCCTTCATGCCATTCAAGGAGCGCTTCGGGAAGAAAAGATTCCTGCCTCACGAAGGTGGCTAAAAATTCTTTTACTCAGCACGACTCTTACTATCGTATTTTTGATTCCTCTTTTGATAATGACCAGAAATGAACTGAATCGGGATCTGGTTATAGCGAGCATCCTCTGGTGGCTCTGCTTTATTCTGGGGTTTTTTCTTTATTTTTATCCTCAACCGCGCCTCGCTGTTGCAGGTTTTTGGAGCAAATGGGTTTTTGCGAAAGTTTTAATCGCCATGACATTTCTGACCTGTCTTGAGATTCTCGTTTGTCCGTCATTTGTCTTTCTTCATTCGGACGCACTTGCCTGGAATGCCTTCGCCCCTCTGACGGATCTCTTTATGCAGTGGGGAGGGATGCGGGTTTGTATGTTTGGATGCGGATTTTTGTTTGCGGGGCTCGGGGCGACCCTCACGTTTTCATTTATAACGAAAATCATCTCGAAAAGTGCATCGCGGGATCTTTTGAGAGCTGGAGCTCTTGCTCTTCTTAGTCATATTCCAATTATGACGTTACAAATTCTCGATATGAATTTAAGAGCTTTTGTTCCTTTTTGGATTTTAGGAAGTATTTTCGGAATTCTGATCGGAGTCATCACAGTTCGAGCGGCGACCTCCTTCGTCTTTGCAAAACGTTGAGGTCGTTAATTTTCTAGAAGAAGCCAAAGACTAAGAAGAGAATCGATGAAACAAGAGCGGCCGAACTAGCTTTTTACTGACTATCATCAGTGACTTTCTATCGCTTTGACCGAATAGCCGGCATCTTGAACCGCTCGTTTGATCTGTTCGGGAGTGAGCACTTTGCTATCAGTATATTTGAGGGTCACCTCGCCGGATCTGATAGAGATATCGACAGATTCCACTTCAGGAAATTTTTTAAACTGGCGCTCGATAGATCGCGCACAGGAGGCACAGGTCATTCCGTCTACGATTATGGTTGTGGTCGGTCCAGCGAATGCGGCCGGAACCGAAAGACTAAAAATGAGTAAAAGTGAAGCAAGAATGCATCTCACAGCTTTGATCTCCTTTCCCGATTGGCGACGACACAAGTCTCGCAGGAGACCGGTCGTTTGAGAAATAAATTCCAAATACTCACTGCAACAAGACCCCCGATACTTCCGTACATAAGGACAGTATTAATCGCATCTCCAAAATACATATAACGACTTATATAAAGTCCAACAGCCATGAGAAATCCAACAAGAACCGGCGCAAAGTTTTTGTGGATCTTCCAGTAAGACCACAGCAAGCCAAGTATCATGAGCGAGAGAAAGACAATGAGTATTTTTTGTAAGGCGGCCTCTTGAATGACGAAACCCAACCCAAGAGAGCTTAATAAAAGAGCTATCGCTGGTTTACAGACCGGACACAAGATCACCGTTAGGATCGAGCCCAGCGAACCGGAAGACGTAACGAGATTGGTTCCTTTTGTGGGCGAGTCCAATCGCGATTTCTCGATTTTGGCTAAAAGTTCTTTAGCTAAGGGGATCTGTAATGAACAGCCCCCTGCGGCCCCGGTTGGCGTTCCGAAAATTAGATCATTCCCCTTAAGAAGAGTCGGGGAAGAATACTGCTTCAGCGGGTCCTGAGAGCTGAGGTCATCTTGCCTGATCTCCTCGAATTCATGCCCCGAATTCACTAAAATCTTTCGTATTCCTTCCGCGTTGGGACAGCCCTCAAAATAAAGCAGTTTAAGTTTAGACATTTCCTACCTCCATTCGAGTTACGATCGGACAGCAGTCCGAAACGACGCGATTTTCGCAATCAGAAATAAGACGCTTCAGCGTGCGCTCCAACGTTTTCAAATGAGCGATCTTCTGTTGAATGTCTTTCAGCTTGTGTTCGGCTTTGGCTCTGACCTGATCGCAACGTCCAACGGAACGGACCCTTAAATTCAGGAGACTTTGAATTTCTTTCAGGCTGAATCCCAGGTCTTTCGCTTGCCGAATAAAGTGAAGTCGTTTGAGGCTTTCGGTATCGTAGACTCGGTAACCCGAATCCTGCCTTGTCGTTGGCCTGAGAATACCTCGACGTTCATAGAAGCGAATTGTTTGAACATTAACGTGTGCCATCTTGGCAAGCTGCCCAATCGAATACTCAGACTTTTTCGGCGAACCCATACTTAAAACATCATACACCCTATACCTAGGTATAGAGTCAAGATTGAGCGCTAAAGTGCTGAAATTTAAACCCGCCTTGACCTTATACCTAGGTATAGACTGAAGGATAAGATTAGAAAGGACCCAATTATGACAAAAAGAAAAATTGAAGTCTTCACCTCTGGATGCCCTGTTTGTGAACCTATCATTGACCTCGTGAAAAAGACAGCATGCCCCTCTTGTGATGTGGTTATCTACGATTTGAATGCTGACTGTACAACCAACGAATGTCGAGACCTGGCGAAACAGTATGGGGTCACCCGCGTTCCCGCCGTTGTGGTTGACGGAAAATTGTTGGACTGTTGTCGAGCTGGATCGGTGACGGAGCAGGCCCTTCGTGCAGCCGGTGTGGGAAAATCCTGAGTGCGTCTTAGATCTGGGCCCAGGACTCGACGCTGGTTTATATGTAAACATACTTGAAGTTCGTGCATTTTTTAATTTTCCAAGTGCACTATTCCATCTCCTTAGGAGAGTTTGGTATAGTGTCACTTAAGTGAAAACAGAGAAAAAACCGCGTCAGTATCGAGCCATGAAAAAACTACTCGATGATCCGAGTGTGCGATCATGGCGAGCGATTATGACGGCCTTTCAAGGTGTCTTTTCTACGCTTGAAAAGGGGCTCATGAGCGAAGGATTTCATGTTTCTCGATTTCAAATTTTTTTCTATTTGTATTTTCAAGGCGCGATGTCAGCGGCTGAACTCGCTAGACATCTTCTTGTGACGCGAGGCAACATTTCGATGTTCCTTCGGCGCCTTGAAAAAGATGGTCAGATTATGATGTGTCCAACGAGTCCCAGCATGCAACGTCCTCTTTATCGACTTACGCCTCGCGCCGAAAAAACCTTTGAGGCTGTCTTTCCTCGGCATATTGAACGTGTGCGTAAACTTGTGCCAAAAATGCCCGCTGCTGTGCTGAAATCGCTCCTTCATCTCGCGGACGGACATCCTCTGAATAAATTATAAAAAGCGAGGCGTTAGCCGGCGGATTCTTGAAAGAGTCCGCCGCATATGTTTATATATAAACATTATGAGATGCTGTCTTGTGGGCCTATTTCTGATGATCTTTGTACTTTCCGCTGAAGCCTTCGCCTTTGATCACTCTCACGAGCTCTTCCATGAAATTCTCAAAGAGCATGTGAGCGGGCGAAACGCATCTTCAGTCGTGAATTATAGTCACCTCAAGAGAAATCCAGAAAAGCTCCTGAATTACCTTGGCGCACTCTCTTCGGTAAAAGAATCCGAATTTGATAAATGGTCAAAAAACGAACAACTTGCTTTTCTGATTAATGCTTACAATGCGTTCACACTAAAGCTCGTGACGGATAATTATCCCGTGAAATCTATCAAAGACATTGGTGGATTATTTTCCTCGCCATGGAAGAAAAAATTCTTTTTGCTTTTTGGAGCTGAAACTCATCTCGACCATATCGAACACGATCTGATTCGACCGAAATACAAGGAACCGCGTATTCATTTCGCACTTGTTTGCGCTTCAATCGGTTGCCCAAACCTCGCTTCGGAGCCCTATGTGGCCGCTCGACTGAACGCTCAATTAGAGAATGCAGCTAAAGCTTTTCTCAACGACAGATCCCGAAATCGTTATGAAGGGGGCGCATCCCCCGTGCTTTATCTTTCGAGCCTCTTCAAATGGTACGGAAAAGATTTTGGGCCCGATGAACAGGCTATCCGTGACTTTGTTATTCCTCGTATGACATTGAAAACCGTCGAAATCGAAAAAGCAAAGCATGCTTCGATTCAATTTCTTAAATACGATTGGAACTTGAATGATAGCAAATAATCGTAAAGGAAATCGTAATCGGCTCATTAAAATTGGTATTTTTATTTTTTTGGTTGCTGCCGTTGGAATTGCTTATCAGCAGGGCTGGCTCTCTCGGCTCAATCTCGAATCTTTAAAATCAAATCAGTCCTGGCTTAAGACCCAAATGGATCAAAGCCCCTTTGTTTTTCGGACGGTCTTTTTTTTCATTTATGTTTTGACAACAGCATTTTCTCTGCCCGGGGCAGCCGTCCTGACTCTGGCCGCAGGATTTATCTTTGGTCTCGTGGAAGGAGTGATTCTTGTATCTTTTGCAAGTACCATCGGCGCGACTCTTGCTTTTCTTCTTTCCAGATTTTTTTTAAGAGATTGGATTCAAAGTAAATTCAAAGAAAGATTAAAGACCCTTGAGGAGGGTTTTAAAAAAGAAGGAACCTTTTATTTATTTTCTCTTCGATTGGTTCCTCTTTTCCCTTTTTTTCTTGTGAATCTTCTCATGGGGCTGACGCCTATCCGTGCGTGGAACTTCTATTGGGTAAGTCAGCTCGGCATGCTTCCTGGCACTATTGCCTATATAAATGCGGGAACGGAACTCTCTGAAATCGAGTCTCTTTCAGGGATCCTAAGCCCCTCGGTTCTTATCGCCTTTGCGATTCTTGGAATTTTGCCGTTGATTTCAAAGAGGCTTTTAGAATTTTTTAAATCGAGACGTATCTATGGAAAGACAAAGCGACCCAAGAAATTTGATTACAATCTCATTGTCATAGGTGCGGGATCTGCGGGTCTTGTGACGGCCTATATTGGAGCCGCACTTAAGGCAAAAGTAGCGCTCATTGAGAAACATCGCATGGGCGGAGATTGTCTGAACACGGGATGCGTTCCCAGTAAGTCGCTCATTAAAAGTGCTAAGGTTCAGCATCTTCTTTCAAAAGCTCGCCATTATGGAATTGAGGCGGAATCAAAGGGAGTTCATTTTGAAGAAGTTATGGATCGCGTTCATAAGATTATTCAAAAGGTGGAACCTCACGATTCTGTCGAGCGCTATTCGAAACTCGGTGTCGAATGTATCCAGGGTGAGGCCAAAATCAAAAGTCCTTTTGAAGTTCAAGTCGGTGATCGTGTGCTCACGACAAAGACAATTGTGATTGCCACGGGGGCGCGCCCTCTAGTTCCTAAAATTCTGGGACTTGATCGTATTTCCTATTTGACCAGCGATACAGTTTGGTCGCTTCGAAAGTTGCCCGAGCGTTTGCTTGTATTGGGAGGTGGGCCCATTGGATGCGAACTCGCTCAAGCCTTTCAAAGACTCGGCTCTCAAGTGACGTTGGTTGAAATGGCGCCTCGCCTTTTGATTCGAGAAGATATTGATGTGTCAGAAAATATCGAAAAAGTCTTTCGGTCTGAGGGAATGCACGTTTTAGTCCGTCATAAAGCTCTTGAATTTTTGAAAGCGCCCGATGAAAAAAGGACATTGAAATGTGAAGGGCCAAACGGGCCTACTGAGCTTGATTTTGATCAAGTGATTTTAGCTTTGGGTCGATCTCCTAATACTAAGGGCTTTGGACTCGAAGAGCTGGGTATTGATCTTAGCTCCAAGGGAACCATTGAGCATGATGCGTACCTAAGAACAAAATATCCAAATATTTTAGTCTGCGGTGATGTAGCGGGTCCCTATCAGTTTACTCATACCGCTGCTCATCAAGCTTGGTACGCGGCGGTCAACGGTCTTCTACAGCCATTGAAGAAATTTAAAGCCGACTATCGGGTGATTCCCTGGTGCACATTTACGGAGCCCGAAGTCGCTCGTGTGGGTCTTAATGAACAAGAGGCCGAAGAACAAAAAATTGAATTTGAAGTGACTCACTATGGTCTCGATGATCTCGATCGTGCCATGGCTGATTCCGAAGATGAAGGGTTTGTGAAAGTCATCACAAAAAAAGGTTCTGATAAAATCCTAGGAGCTACGATCGTAGGAACACATGCCGGTGATATGATCACCGAGTTTATTTTGGCCATGAAGCATGGGCTCGGACTCAACAAAATTCTGGGAACGATTCATATTTATCCGACGTTTCCTGAGGCCAATAAATACGCTGCCGGACTTTGGAAACAGGCGCACAAACCCGAAAGAATTTTAAATTGGGTGAAAAAATTTCATGAATGGAGGAGAGGATGAATTCCGATTTTGAACTTAAGAAAAAGCTATCCCTGGGACTGTTCACGCTAAGAGTTGGCGTGTTCGTAGTGATGTTCATGTGGACGCTCGATAAGTTCGTGAATCCGTCTCACGCGAAAGCAGTTTTTGAGAATTTCTATTTTCTGTCCGGTTTTGAGGACCTGGCAATGTGGCTCATTGGCGCTCTGGAATTGGTTTTGATTCTTGCCTTTCTCGTGGGCTTCCAAAAGCGATTCACCTACGGACTGGTCTTTCTCATTCATTTTGTTTCGACCGTCTCATCATTCAAACAATATTTAAATCCGTGGCAGAATCCAAATCTGCTTTTCTTCGCTGCCTGGCCGATGCTGGCCGCATGTTATGTGCTCTATAGTATGAGGGATCATGATGATCGATTTACAATCCATTAAAACTCAATCCTCCTTTCAGGATCGACTAATGGACCTTGGTTTTGAGCCTAAGCGCGAGCAGGTAATGACTCTTCAAATCAATCTTGGAAAGCTTTGTAATCAGGCGTGTCGTCACTGCCATGTCGAAGCAGGACCCACCAAGCGCAGAGAAAATATGGATTCGAAAACTGTCGAACGCATCAAGATGCTCATTAGGGAGAGTCCGCAATTAGAGACGGTGGATATGACGGGTGGTGCGCCTGAGCTTAATCCCCATTTTAAAGATTTAGTTCAGTTTGCCTCGGGGCAAGGACTTGAAGTGATTGATCGATGCAATCTTACTGTTCTTTTTGAGCCAGGCCAGGAAGAGACAGCGGAATTTTTAGCTAAACTGAAAGTGCATGTCGTTGCTTCGCTTCCTTGTTACTCGCGTGAAAATGTCGATCGACAGCGCGGAAACGGCGTTTTTGATAAAAGTATTCGTGCCTTGAAACGCCTCAATTCTCTAGGTTATGGGAAGGGCTCGTTGCAGCTGAGTCTCGTTTACAATCCGCTGGGAACATTTCTTCCTCCCGATCAGATGCAACTCGAAACGAAGTACAAAAAGGAATTGAAAGAAGATTTCGACATCGAGTTTGATAATCTTTTTACGATTACGAATATGCCCATCAAGCGCTTTTTAGAAGATCTCAGGCGTTCAGGAAAACTCAACGAATATCTGGAACTTCTGAGAAATAGTTTTAATCCTCAGGCACTCGAAAATATCATGTGTCGAAGCCTGGTATCAGTCAGCTGGGACGGTAGAATTTACGATTGTGATTTTAACCAGATGCTCGATATTCCGCATCTCGTTACAAACATGAAAACGATTTGGGATATTCAAAGCTTCTCGGATCTCAATGACTCATCGATTGCCGTTGACGATCACTGCTACGGATGTACCGCAGGTTGCGGCAGCTCTTGCACCGGATCTCTCACTGGAAAGGAAAATGGATAATGGAAACAACAACAGAACAGGTCAAAGAATATTACGGAAAAATTCTGAAAACAAATCAAGATCTCAAAACCAACGCTTGTTGTTTAAGTGAATCTATTCCCGCTTATCAAAGAGAGATTCTCTCTCAGATTCCTGCAGAGGTGCTTGAGAAATTCTACGGATGTGGATCGCCCATTCCACTAGCGCTCAAAGGAAAAATAATATTGGATTTGGGTTGCGGCTCGGGTCGAGATGTTTTTCTTCTATCTGCTCTTGCTGGATCTCAGAGCAGACTGATCGGCATCGATATGACTGATGAACAACTCGCCGTTGCAAAGCGAGCACTTCCCGCACATCTCGATCGCTTTCGTTTTCCGAAGGAAGCTGTCGAATTTAAAAAAGGCTTTATCGAAAATCTTCGCGATGTGGGCATCGAGGACAATTCCATTGATATCATTGTTTCCAATTGCGTGATTAATCTTTCTCCAGACAAGGCGTCGGTCTTTCGCGAAATTTTTCGAGTGCTAAAGCCTGGAGGCGAGCTTTACTTTTCAGATGTTTTCGCTTCTAGACGTCTTCCGGAAACACTCTCTCAGGATCCGGTTCTTCTTGGCGAGTGTTTGGGTGGAGCGCTCTATTTCGAAGATTTTCGAAGGCTACTCTTAAATCTCGGAATTCGGGATTATCGGATCGTTTCTTCATCAAAAATCAAAGTATCTGATCCCACAACGGAGGCAAAATTAGGAGCCACCGAATTTTATTCAAATACGATCAGAGCTTTTAAATTGGACCTTGAGGATCGATGTGAAGATTATGGGCAGGCCGCTATTTATAAAGGTGGAATTCCCCATTCCGAAGAAATTTTCATATTGGATGATCATCATACCTTTGAGCGAAATCGCCCGATGCTCGTTTGTAGCAATACGGCGGATATGCTTTCAAAAAGTCGCTACGGTGAATATTTTTCTATTCTCGGTGATCAATCGAAACATTTCGGTCTTTTTGATTGTTTGCCTAGTTCAGTCCTGAAAAGTTCTGAGAATACTTCTCCAGGAGGGTGCTGCTAATGCTTGGAATTATCGGGGGCACCGGCCTCTATCAAATTCCAGGCCTGCAGATAGATGAAGAACTCCCTCTTTCAACTCCATTTGGTGATCCTTCAGGAGTTTTTATTCGGGGACGATTAGGCGAAAAAGAAGTTCTATTTCTTTCTAGGCATGGAACGGGCCATAAATTACTTCCGCATGAAATCAATTATCGAGCCAATATTTTTGGATTGAAACACTTAGGCGCCACCGCGATCCTTTCGGTATCAGCGGTGGGAAGTCTCTGTAAAGAATTCAGGCCTGGAGACTTTGTTCTCCCCGATCAGTATTTGGATTTAACCAAAGGACGACGAGAAACTACATTTTTTGGAAAAGGTGTTGCCGCCCATGTGGCAACTGCTCAACCAATCTCAAAGATTCTGCAAGATCTGCTCCATACTGCTGTTGGGCGAGTTGAAAACTTAGGCAGGAGCTTTCATAGGAATGGTACTTATGCATGCGTTGAGGGCCCAAGACTTGGAACTCAGGCTGAAAGCCATATGTTAAAAAATTTAGGGGCGCATCTTGTCGGAATGACGAATGTGCCAGAGGTTTTCTTAGCCCGCGAGGCTCAACTTGCGTACTGCACTTTGGCTATTGTGACCGACTATGACAGTTGGCTTGAAGATCCCACACAACATGTTGATGTATCGCAAGTCTTCGCTCTCTATAAAGAGAGCCTTTCGGCTGTCGTAAAGGCCATAGAAAATTTCATTCCATTGTATTCGGACAACCTGATTGAGTCTTGTCCCTCCCGAAATGCTCTGAAAAATGCCCTTCTCACTTCTCCTGAATCCATTTCTGCAGAGTGGAAGTCGATCTTGGAAATTTTAAGGAAGTAGGATGCGACAGCTCTCTATCGTCATTCCAGTGCAAAGCGAGGAACGAGGTCTTAAGGATCTTATTCTAAGTATTACTTCAGCGGCCGCGCTTCGACAGATTGATTTTGAAGTTCTGATTTGTAGTTACGAAAATAAACGAAATGAAGCTCCCACTATTTCGGGTGTGCGCTGGCTCCATTGTCTAAAGTCTGGGCGCTCTTATCAACAAAATTTTGGAGCTTCCGAAGCTGCTGGGCATTGGATTTGGTTTCTGCATGCAGACTCTTCACCCAATGCTCAGAATTTTGAGTCGATTGTCTCGGTGGTACGGGCAAATCCGCTTCAAAGGGAGATTTATTATTTTGATCTTCAGTTTGGTGATGACGGTCCCGGGCTTTGTCGCCTTAACGAATGCTTCGGAAACCTTCGCTCAAGACTTTTAAAAATGCCTTTTGGGGATCAAAGCTTTCTTTTAACAAAAGCCTTATTTTTAGAACTTGGAATGTTTCCCACTCATTTTCTTTCGGGAGAAGACCATGCCTTTATCCAAAGCGCACGAAAAAAAAGGATACTCATTAGCTCTCTCCGAGCTCCTCTCCTGACAAGCAGCCGAAAATACCAACGAGACGGCTGGGCGCATGTCACTTGGCGGCATCTCGTTTTGACAGCAAAGCAGGAACTTTTTGGGGAGAAGATGAGCGCTTCAGTGGGACTTGCCATCTTTGTTAAACCACCTGGCTTAAGCCCTGTGAAAACAAGACTTGCTCGGGACATTGGGGAAGAAAAAGCGCTCCGGGCTTATGAATGGTGTGTGTCACGCGTTGAGAAAGAATACGCGAAAGTCTCAGCTAAGTTCAACGGAAAGCTCCAGATCTATTGGGCAGTGGCTGAGAATGAGGCTCTGCTTGATCGCCGCTGGTCTTGCTTTCCAAGAATTTGGCAAGGTGAGGGTGCGCTCGGTGATCGTCTTCATAATATATATAAGAATCTCAGAGAGCGGCACGATATCGCCGTGGTTGTCGGAGCGGATTCGCCCCTGATTCCAATTCCAGAAATCCTAGCTGGTCTTAAATTTTTAGAAAAAAAACCAACGAGCTCCTTGATTGGTCCAGCCAAAGACGGGGGCTTTTATCTTTTTGGTTCTGGACACCTCCTTGATCTTCAATTTTGGAACTCCGTTCCTTATAGTCGCTCCGATACCTGCGAGCGGTTAGTCGAAAATATCGGACAAAATTCAGAAATTTACTATCTGCCAGTCGCGCGCGATCTCGATATCAAATCTGATCTAGAGGAATTCATTCAAGAAAATGACAATTTAAGGAGACATCTCGATGTTTGAAAGTCTCACACTCATTGCTGTTTTCTTTTTGGCCTATATCAACGGGGCTAATGATAATTTTAAAGGTGTAGCCACACTCTACGGCTCATCGATTCTCAGTTATAGACAAGCACTTTTCCTTGCGAGTGCGGCCACGCTCTTAGGTTGCGCTCTTGCTGTTCTTGTTTCACATGAATTGGCTGTACGATTTAGTGGCAATGGTTTGGTTGCAGCCTCGGTTTTATCGGATGGTCGATTTCCATTTCTTGTAGCGTCAGGCGCTGCGATCACCGTAGCTCTTGCCACGCGATTTGGAATGCCGATTTCCACAACGCATTCTCTTTTAGGAGCTTTAACGGCGGCTGGTTTTATGCTGGGTAACGGAGTTCAATTTTCGCAGTTCCTTCAGAAATTCCTTGTTCCCCTTCTTCTCAGCCCCGCGATAGCAGCAGCATTAGCCATTGCAGGTATTTTTTTGCTTAAAAATTTATTCAAAAGCAAATGGGGGACCGACGAATCTTGCCTTTGCGTATCGGAGACGGTTCCTGCTGTTAACTCACCCGCAGCATTTTCTTCGGCAGTCGTGGCTCTCCCGGCCTTGGTGATGGGAAGAACCGAAGACTGTCGATCGAGTGGTCTTAAAAGTTTAATCAGTTTGCCTTCGAGAGACATCGTGCACATCGGAAGTGCAGCGTCGGTGTGCGCTGCGCGAGCCATGAATGATGCGCCGAAAATTGCGGGCCTTCTTCTTCTCACATCTGCAACAGCTTTACCTTTAGCTGCCTTTGTAGCCCTTTCTATAGCGATGGTTCTGGGTGGCCTACTTCACTCAAAAAGAATTGCCGATCGAATTTCATTTCAGATCGCTTCGATGAATGGTTCCACCTCTGTTTGGACGAATGTGGTAACCAGCGGTCTCGTTATCTTTGCTTCGGGGCTAGGACTACCTGTTTCGACGACCCATACTTCCTGTGGAGCAATCGCTGGAACCGGCGCAGGTGAGGCCGCTTTAAAAAGGCGCGAGCTCACAAAAATTCTGTTCGCATGGATAGTGACGCTTCCAATATCAATGGGGCTCACCTTACTCTTAGCGATTCTTATGAAATGAGAATTGATTGAATGCCGCAGGACGAGGGCACTCTATCACCGTTTAAAAATCTCAAATAAATTCATATAATCATCTGACCACGGCAACTCGCCAGTTCCATGTAACTTAACCCAGCCCGCTTTTTGAAGAAGCCACTTAATCTGCTCTTCATTCTTGGAGATCACGACCCAGACAGAAGTTGTTTTAAATCCACTTTTCGTTTCATCATTCTCCACTTTGTCATCTCGTATAAGAATTTGAGCATCGAATGAATCTGCAAGATTTGAAAGCGGGCCCGAGAAATCAAAATATCGATTGGAGATATGAAAAACAATCAGTCCAGACGCTTTGGTTTTTTGCCAATAGAGTTCGAGGGCTTCGCGGGTCAGAAGATGAAAAGGAATTCCATCTGAACTAAAGGCATCAAGAACGAGGAGATCAAAACGATGATCCATTTCTGAGGCGAGAGTGAGTCTTGCGTCTCCGAGCACAATCTGAATATAGGAACGGCGGTTCGCCTCATTCAGATAAGAAAAAAGTGCTGTGTCATAAGCAATTTTCGAAATTTCTGGATTGAGCTCAAAGAAAGTCCAGCTCTCCCCCCTCTCGGCATAGGCAGAAAGTGCCCCGACCCCAAGACCGACAACGCCAACATTCGAAGGGACGCGTTTTTCTTGCAGCATCGCGATAATATCTCCGATGGGCCCTGATCGAGCATAATAGCTTCCGGGATTACGAGATAAGGACGGATCGATCGACTGAAGACCATGAAGGGTGTTGCCATGAATCATTTTTTTGAATTTTCCATCATCGATAATTTTGACCGTACCGAAGAAACTTCTGGATCGATGAATCGTCGTGCTCGATGTGGACACTGAATAGTGAACGAGAATAAATAATGCAGCTAAACTTAATCCATAGATGATTGGAGATTTCACGTATCGATAAGTCAAAAGACCGGGAATAATAGTGAGAGCAAAAAGAGAGAGGCGTGAATCGGGTTCCCATCCGGAAATTGAAATAAGGTACATCCCACCGAAAATCACCCCTGCGACCAATACAGGGTTAAGTTTCGAGAGCCAGCTGAGATTCTTTAATTGCCGCCAATCACTCCAACTCAAGAAGAAGATCAGGAGAATGGCCAACGGATATTCAGAAATTTCAGAAAATAAAACGGGGGCAGCAAGAGCCACAAAAAGTCCACCTAACATTCCACCGATCGCGATCGATACATAAAAGTGAGTCAGAAATTGAGGCTCGGGCTTCAGGGAAACCACTTTTCCATGCACATAGAGACAAGCGACGAAAAACACCGAAAAATGAAGAGGAATAAAGAAAAGAAGCGGTTGCCCGATGCCACTGACAAGCGCGATGAGGATCAAAAGAGCCCCAAAGGCAAACACACGGTAAATGAAATCGAGAATTTTTTTCGTCGCCTCAAAACGATTTGAAAAAACAACTACAAACGAGGCTAAGTAAAGGAACAAAGGAAGTACCCAAAGGAGAGGAACCGATAAAAGATCGGTCGAAAAATAAAGAGTGATCGCGGGAAGATAAATCGCCGGGATCGCCGCCCAAAGAATCCAAGTCAGATAAGATCGAGTCGAATTTTGTATACGGGAAGTTCGTGAACTTACTCCTTTCTTCGAGCGCACTCGATAAATTCTCGACCAAATAAAACAAGAGACTAAAAGCAGAATCGCTATCGAAAGACCCATCGTCCATAAGCGATACTGAGCTCTCAGTCCCAATAAGGGTTCAATCAAGATCGGATAGCTCAGCAATGCCAAAATACTCAGCCCGTTGCTTATGGAATAGAGGGGATAAGGATTCGCCCTCATCGAATGACGAGAAGAAGCAAGCAGCGCCTGAAGCATCGGCGAAGATGAAGACAGAATAATCAGAGGCGGCCCAATCCAAAAAGCGAGAATCCCCAGCAAATGAAAGGGGGCCAGGGACGATGAATACGGCGCTTCACCGCCTACCATAATGCTGAGAGGCACGACCCATATCCAACTAAGACCTAAAAGAATGAGAAAGGGATAGGAATAGGCACCGAGCTGTCGAAACGGTTGGCCTCGAATCCAGTGTGCAAAAATATACCCGACTACAAGAATCGTTTGAAAAAAGCTGAGACAAACAATCCAAACGGTTGGAGAGCCGCCAAAGCGTGGCAGCAACATTCGCGCCGCAAGAGGTTGAATTGAAAACAACAAAAAGGAACAAAGGCCTTGAGTGATGCCAAAAAGAAGAAAAGAAAGCTTTTCCCACAATGGGTTAGACGAGGCCTCGGCATGTGGATTTTGCATGTTTATATATAAACAATAATGGGAGGGAAACAAAAGCGAAAGCTGCCTGAACTGGTGGACCGCGTTTCATTTCGAATGACATTGTCGAAGGAACGCTCGAAATTGGTGTGCGCTATATTTCCATCTCAGAAATACGCGTCTTTAACTCGTCTCGAACAATTCGAAAAGACTCAACTGTGTTTGCAACGGCGGGATCCGGAAAAGGCCAGTGAAGTTTTCTCTTGGCTCGGATTCCGATCGGGCATACTTCTCCCTGACAAAGCGTAATCACGTTGTCGAGATCGCTCAAAAATGATGGCGGAATTTGATCAATACTTTTGGAATAAAGCGCCGAACAATTGATGCCGACTTCTTCAAGGACCTGTTTGGCCTTCGGGTGTAGAAATGTAGGACTAGAACCTGCACTTTGGACTTCGATCTTGGGAAAGAAATGGCGCGCCAGAGCTTCGGCCATCTGACTACGTGCGGAGTTGGCGACACACAAAAAAAGCACTTTCATTTTTCTTTACCTTCTTCTGTAAATGTAATTTCTAATCGGTCAATGATCACCTGAAAATTGGATTTGGTATCGTCGCCATCTGGACCAATCCAAATTCCGATGCTCCGCTTGGAAAAGTCGTCTAATTCGATATTCTCTTTAAAACGACCGACGGACTTGATTCGACGAATAATGTTTTCGTGTATGGAAGAATGACTTGGGTGGCTTCGCTCTGTCCATAAAGGCCCAGGCATATTGGAAATCAGAAACAGTCGAAGTCCGCCGTATCCAGCTTTTTTAGGTGTTAGATGATCGACAAGGTCAACGAGCCAGCTCGGTGCAAAAAGTCGTGAGAAACCGCTCACTGTCTCTTTGCCTTCATCGATAACGCCAATTCGTAAGATGAAATCGTCGCTTTTTCGGTCCCCTTGAACCGATCCCTCGGGGATTTTCGGCAAATCGGAAAAACGTCCCGATATTGATAATCGCTTTACGATTTTCGGTTCAGAAAGACGATAGATCAGGGGACCAGCGGATTGTTTTACATCTACTAAAAGAGAGTTGCCTTTAAATTGATAAGTGCTGACTGGAATTTTGGAGTATCGAATCTGAAACCAAGCATCCGATGGATCTAGAGGAACAAGAAACGCCGCAAGATAGATGATCCTGAAACGACTTTTAAAATCACCTTTGAAATCCATAGGGTACACTCGGGTTTTCGATCTAGCCAAAAGTTTATATATGAACATAGCAGGTGGCGTCCACTCGGAGTATAAAAGTTTTTATGAAACTTGAGGTTCATCCATGAGACCGAATGATTCTAATGGCAATCTTCCCACCGAGAAGCGTCCATTTCGAGTCTTGATTATCGCAGGGTCCAACCGACGTCAGTACAACTGCCCGGGGGTGGATTCAAAAGCTCGAATGCTGATGTTTCGAATGTCCGATCGCCTGCCCCAAGAATGGGAGATTGATATAGAAGATCTTGGAAATATCTACAAGCGACACAAAATCCAAAGTTGCAATGCCTGTGTATCGACCTCAATGGCTCTTTGCGTTTGGCCGTGCAATTGTTACGAGAAAAACAATCGAAAAGAACCCGATCTCATGTGGGATCTCGATCTTTATGCGAGGCTCGATCTTGCCGATGCTTGGGCCATTATTAGTCCGATCAATTGGTATTCTCCCACAAGCAATTTGAAATTGATGTTTGATCGGCTTGTTTGCATGAATGGTGGAAATCCTCGCGAAGATCTTATCGAACACAAAAACCCAGAACTCGCGATGAAATTGGAACATGCATCCGAGTGGAAAAAGATAAGTCTCAATCACTTGGAGGGAAGAACGGCTGGATTTTTTACCTACGGTGATGATGCTGATGAAGAAAAAGACGAAACAGGGCGACCCATTTATCTTCGTCACCCAGAATATTTTGATCCCAAAAAAGAGCCTTATCGAAACTTAAGAGATTGTTTTGCTCCTTTGGCCTGGCAATGTCGTTTCAGTGGAATTGAAGTGCCTGATGAACTATGGC
Source organism: Bacteriovoracia bacterium (assembly GCA_050251055.1). Classification (GTDB taxonomy): domain Bacteria; phylum Bdellovibrionota; class UBA1018; order UBA1018; family JBFWNL01; genus JBFWNL01. Next base: position 205,043 of record JBFWNL010000004.1, on the reverse strand, counting down.
GCCATGAGGATTTTGGAAAAGGAAGAAAGTATAGCGACAATCAAGCCGAGCATATGGCCAGGGATCAAAAATTCTTAAAAGCCTTCGATAGTTGGTGCGATGTATTTGCAGGGTTCGTTTCTCAAAAAGGCAAAGTTCAGCCGGGAAAATATCGCGCATTTGGATATAAGCCCCCGTCTCATAAATGGGCTGATATCAAACTTAAATGGCGCGAGCTTCGAATGCGATTTGGAAAGGCACCCCCCAATTCTTCTCCTGCTGAGCAAGAGCGACTTGGGTTAAATCGAGATGCTCATTTCGATTACAAAAAAAGCGAGGGCAAGCGCCTGAGAGAAAACAAAAAAGAATCATAGATCTTCAATCTTGCCTTACCATTTCAGTACAAACCGCCCTAAAATAAATCCAAGTATAGAAATTACCAACACTGGAACGAAATGCCAGAGCAAAAGATGTTCGGCGTTAGAATCCGAACAAATCAGACTTACTCCAAGCGCACTTAAGATTCCAACTGATGTTGCAGCCCAAAGCCCAGTTTGACCTAAAGAAGTTGGAGCCATTTTTCGTAGTTTACGAACAAGGATGATTCCCGGGATCATCGAAAAAAGAATGACCGCCATAAAACAACTCCACCCAGGTGCCGCCGCTGCAAAATCGAAAGACTCTCCCTTAAAAGCTCGCACTAAAAATGCAATCCACCCGACGATTCCCAGGATCAAAAAACTATAAGCGAGAGGACCAAACTTTTGTTCGGGTCGTCCCGCCCTTAGGGCAACCCATGCGCAAAGCAGACCAAAAGTCAGAAGAAAAAAACTCTCATATTGAAACCACTCTTTAAAAAGAGTGTCGCTGAGGTCCTTCCTTAATCCCATTAAGAAGACGCCTATCGCGATCACAAGAAAAGTTACGGCAATCCATTTGACGTAGTCGCGCCAGAGATCTCGGCGAGACTGCGGTCTCAACGAATGGCTAAGTTTATTGATAAGTTCTTCCGTCTTCATTCTTCTGATTCTTGTAATCTTTCTCTGAGAGTTCGGTAAGCTCGGTGGGCTGCTACCTTTGCAGCTCCTTCCGTCATTCCAAGAAAATTAGCCGCTTGTCTCATCGAAAAACCTTTAAGTTTTACAAGCTCAATAATTTTTCTCTGCTTTTCGGGAAGCGCGGATACGACCTCACCGAGTCGCTCTCCGATCGAATTGTTCACGGCTTCAGGGGCTGCAAGCTGCGCCAGTTCATCGGTGTCGATTGCAACCTCAAGACGTCTTTGAAGGCGTCGAAAATGATCGATGCTTTTGTACCGCGCAATGGCCAGTATCCAATTTGTAAAGGATCGGGTTCGATCATAAGTTTGAAGGGCATGATGCATTCCGATCAAAACCTCCTGAATCAGATCATCGACATCAAAAGCAGAGCCGATCTTTCGAAGAAAATAGGGATTCAGAAAATCGGCCACTTCTTTCAATAAATTTTGGTACGCTCCTTTGTCACCCTCTTGCGCTCGAATCATAAGGCTCGACCAACGCTCGTCTCGCACAGCTCTTGGAGTCGATTTTTCGGTTGAGCTACTAACCTTCATTTGAGTATTCGCTTTCAAGATTCAAAAAGTTACAAGGTCTCATTTTATTGGATTTAAACGACTTTAGACATGGCTTTCTCATATTAATAAGAGAGGCATTTGTAACTTTTTCTAGGGTCTCAGCGAATTCAAAAGTAGTAGCAGGAGGAATTTTTAATGATGAGATGGGCCGTTTTTTGCATTTTAGGGATTTTAGGTAGTTCAACGCTCTGGGCTAAAACATTCGAACTGGATGAAGCGCATACAACCATTGGGTTTCGTATTAAGCATCTCATGATTAGCACCGTCCAGGGTCGATTCGATCAGTTCAAAGGAACTATTGAAATCGATGATAAAACTGGGGCACTTACCGCAGTTCATTCCATCGTTCAAGCCAAGAGCATCAATACGAACGAACCTGATCGAGATAAACATCTTCGATCTCCCGATTTTTTTGACGCGACAACGAAAGGACATGAAACAATCAAGTTTATTTCCGATCCCTTCACTATAAAAAAAGGAGAATCCGGAAAAATGCCTGGAAAGCTTACAATCCGTGGAGTCACACGTCCCGTCATTTGGGATGTCAGTTATGGGGGAACTATCAAAGACGCATGGGGTAATGAGAAAGCCGCACTCGATGCAACACTTACGGTAAATCGAAAAGATTACGATCTTAAATGGAATAAAGCCATTGAAGCAGGAGGAGTACTTGTTGGAGATGACGTTAAAATTGAAGTGAATGGTGAAGGAAAAGAGAAGGAGGAGCCCCAAGAAGAGACGAGCGCTAAAAAATGAATTGGGTAAAAAAGAATTTGAGAACGGGAAGATCTCCCGACCTCAGTTAACAAAAATCAATAAGGAGCGAATATGAATTCAAAAACGAAAGAAATGTTAATCTCGGCCGCAGTCGCTGGACTGGTCAGTCTTGCCACTACGGCTCCGGTCTTTGCAGCCGATGACAATGCTGAAGCAAAAGGACATTGCGTTGGCGCAAATTCATGCAAGGGTAAGGGGGCCTGCGGCGGTAAAGGCCATGAGTGTGCTGGAAAAAATTCATGCAAAGGAAAGGGGTTTTTGGAACTTACGAAGGCAGACTGCGATAAACTTGCAGCGAAGAATCCAAAAATTAAATTCGAACCTGCAAAGATGTAGGAAGGATATGGGAGCCAAAACGACTTCAAGGTTTTTTGGCTCCCCTATCAAATATTTATGAAAACGCGCGGTCTAGGGCTGAGGCCTTCCCACTATAAGGACATTCTTTCGAATCCATCGTCCGTCGATTGGTGTGAAGTCATATCTGAAAATTATATGGACACTGGTGGCCGACCGCTCTCAACGCTACTCAAAGTAAGAGACATATTTCCTGTCGCTCTTCACGGGGTGTCTCTCAATATCGGAAGTTCGGACCCCCTGAATCCGAATTACCTTAAAAATCTTAAAACTCTCGTGGAGAGAATCGATCCTTTTATTGTTTCAGATCATCTGTGTTGGACCGGGATCGAACAAAGAAACTGGCACGATCTTTTGCCGCTTCCCATGAATGAAGTGACGATCGACTTATTAGTCTCTCGTATTCAAAAGGTACAAGATGTTTTAGGACGCCGCATTGCACTCGAAAATATTTCGACTTACGTTCGATTCCAATCCGACGAACTCGATGAAGCTGATTTTGTTCGTTTAGTTATCGAACGCGCGGACTGTGATCTTCTTCTCGATATTAACAATGTGTACGTGAACTCGATCAATCATGGGTTCGATCCTTATGACTATATTTTAAGAATTCCCGCCAATCGCGTCGTCCAGTATCATCTGGCCGGTCACACAGATATGGGAGATTTTCTATTTGATACACACGATGCCGATATCACCGATCCCGTTTGGGACCTCTTCGAATTCGTCTGGCGGCACTTGGGGGCCAAACCTTTCTTGATTGAACGCGATGATAAAATTCCAGAGTTTTCAATTCTCGTTCAAGAAGTCAAAAAAGCATATGAAATCACTCAGGGCATGGAACGAAAAAAATATGCACTCTGAGCTGAAGATTTTTGATGAAGCCATTCAAAAATTCCCCGAAAGTGCTCTCGATTTTTTGAAACCCCCGAAGAGAGGCAGTCTTTCCGATCGATTTCGAATCTATGCGGAAGGTTATTCGCTTCGAACGCAGTCCGCCATGGAAGAAATTTTTGAACTCTTACCCAAATTGATTGGTGAAGAAGAGTGGCATCGTTTGGGCGGAGCTTATGTTCGCCTCCGTCCGTCAAAGAACTATTCTTTCAATCATATTGGTGAAAGTTTTCCCGAATTTCTAGATCAATTAGGCGTAGATCGTCGTTGGCTTGCAGTCGCCGATTTCGAACTGAAAATTTGGCATTCGTTTCATGCTCATCAAAAAGAAATCATGCTTCGGCCTGACGCCCTAACTCAGATTAGTGGGGACACTCAATTTCTCCTTCAAGACTCACTGTTCCTTTTTGAATCCGAGTGGAACGTTGCTGAAATATGGAAACGCAGAAATTCGATTTCCCCACTTGAGAACAAAAAAGAGTATTCTTTCATTTTTCGCGATCATGACTCTGTTACCGTAGAAATTATCGACAAGCATCTATTCGAGTTTCTGAATTCACTCAAAACGGGGTCGACTCTCGGTAAGGCGCTCGACAAATATATGATTACATCTGAAGCTTTGTCCAAAGTGCTTCACCGGCTCGTCTCGAAGGAAATTATTTATGGAATTTAATTCTAAATGAGTCGATTGAAGAAGTTACTACTTCCTTTTTTGCTTCTTATTCTCGCAATTGGATGTCGTGACAATCACTCGCCATCAGCGGGTAACAGTTCAGACGCGAAAGGCTTCAACCATCTTAAATCGGAGAAAAGTCCTTATCTTCAGCAGCATGCTGAAAATCCCGTGTGGTGGTACCCCTGGGGTGACGAGGCGTTTAAAGCAGCCAAAGAACAGAACAAGCCCATTTTTCTTTCGGTGGGGTATTCCACTTGTCACTGGTGTCACGTGATGGAGGAAGATTCATTCACCCGTCCCGAAGTTGCCGAAGTTTTGAATCGAGCTTTTATCGCGATCAAGGTGGATAGAGAGGAGCGGCCAGACGTCGATAAGATTTATATGGAGGCGGTCCAAGCGTTTACGGGCTCTGGCGGTTGGCCGATGACCGTGCTTCTTACTCCCGATCGAGAACCCTTCTTTGGCGGCACCTTTTTTCCGAGAACACAACTTCTCCAGGTTCTTAATCAAATCGAAGAAGTTTGGAAAAATAATCCTCAAAAAATTAGGGAAGATGGAAAACGAATCGCTAGCTCTCTGAAAGATAGAAAATGGGATAAAATTTCTTCATCGTTCTCCGATCGGATCTTTGTAACATTTTTTAAAAACTGGAGTGGCTCTTTCGATTCAACTTATGGAGGAAGAAAGGGAGCTCCCAAATTTCCGCCCGCTTACGATCTCAGGCTCCTCCTTCGTATCTATCGACGTACCGATGACCCACGTGCACTCGAAATGGTCACGAAAACCCTCGATGAAATGGCGAAGGGGGGAATTTACGATCATGTCGGCGGCGGCTTTCATCGTTATTCAACGGATGGAAAATGGCTGATCCCGCATTTTGAAAAAATGCTCTACGACCAGGCAGCACTCTTGAGCGCTTATACGGAAGGTTTTCAGGTCACTCGGAAAAAAGAACATGAACTAGTTGCACGAGAAACCGCCGATTATGTTCTGAGAGACTTACGCGATCCGAAGGGCGGCTTCTATTCGGCAGAAGATGCTGACAGTAGCGGGAAAGAAGGGCTGTTCTACGTTTGGAAACTCAAAGAGCTTTCCCAAATCTTAACGAAAGACGAATTCTCCGCCATTGGATCAACGTTTTTAATTTCACGCGGAGGTAATTTTGAAGATGAGCAGAATGTGCTGTCTCTTAAGGCCACTGCATCGCGGGAGACGCGACCACTGATCGTAAAATCTGCTTTAGAAAAAATGGCTCAAGTCCGAAGTAAGCGGATAAGACCGGCTCGCGATGAAAAAATTTTAACAGCGTGGAATGGTTTGATGATCAGCGCTCTTGTGAGAGCATCCACTATTTTTAAAGAACCCCGCTATCTGGAGGCCGGGGAAAAAGCTGCTGAATTTATTCAGGCGCACCTCACCAAAGATGGAAAACTTTTAAGACGATGGATTGCAAACGAAGCGAAAGGAGAGTCTTTTCTAGAAGACTATGCATTCCTAATTGATGCATTGATCGAACTTTTTCAGGCGACTAGTGAAACGAAATGGCTTACGGAGGCTGAGCGCTTACAAAAATTACAAGACGAAATGTTTTTTGATTCAAAATCAGGAACATACTTTTTGACGAGTGGACATGACCCCTCCCTCCTTCACCGGGTTCAAGATTTCGAGGACAATGTGACGCCTTCGGGTGTTTCGGTGACGGCACTAAACTATCTTCGATTATTTGGGATAACTTTTAAGGATAGCTATCAACAGAAAGCTGCACAAATCTTTCAGTCGATGCCTGTCTTCGTTGAGCAATATCCGACTGCCTTTTCTCAATTCTTGATGGCCGTGGATTTTAATTTGGACCGCTCCAAAGAAATTGCAGTTATTGCGGATCAAGAGGATTTGGCTGTTCATTCCGCTCGAAATTCTATTTTTGAAATCTTTAATCCCAACAAAGTGATTGCTATTGGGTTGGGGAGAGGCGCGGTCCCCCTTCTTAAGGGAAAAACCGCCCAGAACGGAAAACCCACAATTTATGTTTGTGAAAATCATGTCTGCCAACTGCCGACGACGGATCTTGAAAAGGCGGTTAAATTTATTAATCTCACGAGAAAGTATTCGCTTCGTTGAGATCCGCATAGATTTACTGATTTTTGAACCACATCAGGATAAAATGAAATTCGATGAGTGAGTCCTCGACCATTATTATTGTTCTTTCATTCTTTGCTCTTTTATTCATTTTTGAACGCATTTTTCCTTTGCGGCCTCAAATGCGTCCTCTTAGGCATCTCATCGTCAATGGAATTTTTACTGCCGGGCTGCTGATCGTCGCTTTTTTTGTGGTTCGACCAACCATCATGAGTTCTTTTAATTTAACGGATAAATGGAATTTTGGCCTTTTGTCCTGGTTGGCGCTACCCCAATGGATGGGAGCGGTATTGGGTTTTCTTTTGCTGGATTTGAGTGTTTATTACTGGCATCGAGTCAATCACGCGATTCCATTCCTATGGCGTTTTCATAACGTCCATCACGTCGATCCCGAGCTAGATGTCTCCACATCTTTTCGATTCCACTTCGGCGAAGTTGCCCTTTCAAGTGGATTTCGATTTTTGCAAATTATGCTAATTGGCCCAACGTTTTCAGTTTTCGTAATTTATGAAACGATTTTTCAGCTTGGAACGTTTTTTCATCACAGCAATTTGAGGTTGCCTATTCGAATTGAACGCTACCTGAACCTTTTGATCGTAACTCCTCGAATGCATACAATTCATCACTCGCAGGTGAAGGAAGAGACAAATTCAAATTTTTCTGTTGTCCTTCGAATGTGGGATGTTCTTCATCGGACATTGCGTTTGAACGTTCCTGCAAAACAGGTCGCGATTGGGGTTCCGGCCTATCCAGAAAGAGTCAACCGGGTCGGGTTGCTGATGTTGCTTCCATTTCGCCGTCAGCGAGATTATTGGAAATTCGATGAAAAATACGAAGATGGAACAAGTGAACGATAGCTGTTGTACGAACCCCGAAGTGTCTAATGATCCTTCTCAAAAGAGAGCGATCCTTCTCGTATTAATCATTAACCTTTTATTTTTCTTTGGAGAGGGAATCGCTGGAATTCTCGCGCAATCTTCGAGTTTATTGGCTGACGCTGTAGACATGGGGGGTGACGCCTTCGTTTATTTTCTTAGCCTTTTAGCTCTCAATCGAAGCTTAAAATCGAAATCAAAAGTGGCTCTTTTCAATTCAGGGTTTGAACTCATTCTGGGATTGGTAGTTCTAATTGAAGTGATTTCAAAAATCTTTCGTGACGTTCAACCAATCTCATCGACCATGCTCATTGTTGGTTCGCTTGCACTACTGGCAAATCTCACCTCGGGAGCCATTCTCCTGGCTCATCGACATAAAGATATCAATATGAAAGCAGTGTGGATGTGCACGCGTAATGATATTCTGAATAACTTTTTCACGCTGATCGCTGCCGGATGTGTGTACCTTTTCAATTCAAAGTGGCCAGACATCATTGGGGGCTTTCTGATCGCGGGTCTCATTGTCTTTTTCTCGTTCCGCGTTCTTTTAGAAAGCTGGAAACATTTCAATGGAGAATCAGCAAATACATCCCAACGGCCGAAGAAATCAGATGACTGAAACTAAAACTATATAAAAATATGTAAAAAGCGCTCATTTTCAGTCCTTGATCTCGCCGGTAGCATCTCTTCGAAAAAGCTGGAACACTTTTGCCATTCTTACTTTGTCTAGTGAACACTCAGTTTGTCTTCGATGATTTTCAAAGTAAGCGGCAGTCCCCGACATCTTTTGGGCTAAAATCCTAAAGTCCTCAGGCTTTAAATTAAAACACAATCCTCCTAATGTCACATGAACCGTCCCACATCGGCACCACTCTGCCAAAAAATTTTGAACATCGTCGTTGGAAAAAGAAAACTGTCCTGTCACGCTTAACCCCCAAGCAAAGCATCGTCCGAAGCAAGACCACAAAATTAACTGATCTCAGGCTTGTCATTTATCCTTCGGCAGAGCTAAAGACTTAGGATAATGAGAATCATTATCAATAAGGCTTGGCAAGGGTTTTTGCTTGGTCTTACAGACTGTTTAACTCGAAAGGATTTACCCCATGAGATATAAGTTTACCTCCTTCACAATGACTCTTGCCCTGCTGAGCACGGGAGCGTCTGCCTCAACATTTGAAAATGATCGAAAAAACATCCTCAATATGTCCGGATGTTTTCAGGTCGATTACTCCTATGCTGAGACGAAAGCCCTCAAAGAGGGGTATACACTCGATTCGCGTGTCTACGATGCAACTGATGGAAAGTCGGTGAAAGAATATATTACGGTTCTTAGCGATGAACCCGCTCGAATCCGCCTACAACATGTTCTTCTCGTTCAAGACGCTTCGGGCACACTCGTGAAGATGAAGCACCATGGAGAAACCTGGACCTATGAAAATCAAAGTCTCTATGACTTTGTCGGGGATGGTCGGTATGAGCCCCGACAACTTGAGAATCCTCAGGGCCAATGGACTCGAGAAATAACCAATTTGGAGATGGCCCGAGATACCAATGTTCAGCGGCTTGGAACTATTCTGGGCGAGACCCACAGTGGGAATGCGAAAATTTTTCACCGATTCCGGGTCGCGAATATCGAGATATGAAGCGAAAAGATTATAACTCGATGCAACGTCGAACTCGTGTTCTTTCGCTTCCCTGGGGTTGGCTCGAAAGACAAAGAAATCAAAAAATTATCTGGAGTGAAGGTGAAAAGACTCCTCTCGCCGAAGAGGTTGGAAAAGATTTTTATATCCGCTTGCCGGATAACCACTGTCAAGAAGCACAAGAATGGGCTTCTCCCCGAATGACTTTCTGGACACTTTCGCAGATTGCTTGGGCTGAAGTGCTCGATGGCCATCGCTTGATTCAGGTCGTACCTCAAATCGGAGGACAACCGTTATTTGCACGCCTTTGGGCGCTCGAGAATGACTGGTTTGAAAAAATTCAAAATGACGAAATTGCTCGAAGTGAAGCACTCACCCAAGTTCAAGATCTAATTAAGGAGTACTTGAAATGATCACTAAATTCCTTCACTTCGTTTTCTCTTTAATGTTCGGCCTAACCTTCACCTTCGGAGCTTTTGCCGAGACCGAAAACATTAAACAAATAGTGTTCGCCTTGAAGCCAGACAAAAATCCGGATGCGATGCAAGAAGAAAGAAAATCTTTAGAAGCGTTTCTCTCGAAGGAATTGCAACTCCCTGTCAAAGTCATCGTGCCGCTGAGCTCGGCGGTAATTCTGGAGGGATTTGCTAACGGAAGTATTGATCTGGCCTTCTTGGGTTCCCTCGATATGTTGAATGCCATCGAGCAAAAATCCGCCCGAGCCCTTCTTGGAGTCGAGTTTGACGGAAGGACATTCTACGAAAGTTATTGGGTCAGTCTAAAAGATAAACCCTATAAGGGTGTCCAAGATCTTCGAGGCAAGCCGATTGCCTTTGCCAGTCGAACCAGTACTTCAGGTTATCTCATCCCTCACGCGACTCTTATTAAAAAGGGGCTACTTAAAGAACAAGAAGCGCCCGAAAAGTTTTTTGGTAAGGGTAATGTTTGGTACGGGACAGGCTATGTGTCTGCGATTGAGCAAGTTCTTCAGGGCCAAGCGGAAGCCGCTGCGATTAGTGACTACGTGATCAATCACGACAAATATCTCACACTCGATCAAAAGGCCAAACTGAAGGTCATTGATCGTCAAGGTCCGATCCCGACCCATGTCATCGCGATTCGCACTTCCTTGGAGAAAAAGAATCAGGAGCGTCTTCAAGCTGCTTTAAAAAAACTGAATGTCTCCAAGAATACAACTCTCAGAGATAAACTTTTTAATTCGACTCTCGCTGAAATTCAGCAGGATCGGCATCTCGCCGGCACGAAAGAAGCCCTTCAACTTACGGGAGCGAAACTTTGAAGTGAAAAATTCCGCCTGCGCTTTAAAGATAACGGCGGGAGGATTAGAGAAAGGAGAAAAGTGGCTCTTTCGAGATCTGAATCTCGAAATTCCGAAGGGCCATTTCTTGGGAATCCGGGGTCCATCAGGGGCCGGAAAAACGAGTCTTCTGGAAGTGATGGCTCAGACTTCAATTCTCACCGAGGGTTCATTTCAGCGACCTCGTTCGTCTCTCGCCTGGATCGATCAACACTGTTCTTTAACGCCCAGCCTTTCGGCCGGAGAGAATATTTTGCTCGGCTGTCTACATAGGCGTTCCTGGCTTCAAACTCTTTTCGGTCTCTCGTCTTTGAACGGTAGCGAAGTCCCCGGCATTCTCGAACAACTCGATTTTCAGGTCCCATTGTCTATCAGAGTGGGCCTACTTTCGGGAGGAGAACGACAAAGAATCTCCATCGCGAGAGCCCTCTATCAAAACGCAGATCTACTACTCGCGGATGAGCCCGTTTCTATGCTTCCCGAAGTACTCCAGGTGAGAGCTCTCGACCTTCTAAAAAATCAAACCTCTAAAGGATCGAGTGTTGTTTGTGTTCTTCACAATGAAAAACTTCTCAAAGATTACGCCGATCAAATTTTAATTCTCGATCAGAGCACTTGGAGATTTATTTAGTGGCGAAAGAAGAAAGGTTCATTTCTCAAAGACCTTCGCTTTCCTTTTACATCTCCTTTCTTCTTTTTTCCGGAGCGGTCCTTTGGTCCCTTCTTTCATTTGATTTACCGGATCGAGAATTAAACTACTTTGACAATGCCCTTCGTTTTTTAAAACGTTTTTTTCCTCCTGATTTCTCCGTTTGGCGCCCACTTCTCGAGAGTCTGCTAGAGACGATAAGAATAGCCATTCTGTCGACAGTCGTTGCGGTCGTGATTTCGATTCCCATCGCGCTCTTTGGATCAAGGCTCCATCATCATGAATGGCTTCGGAAAATCACGCGCTTCTCTTTAAACGGATTACGAACGATTCCGAGTTTGATTTGGGCTCTATTAGCCGTTGCTTTAGTAGGCCCGCATCCGCTGGCTGGTGTAATTGCCTTAAGCTTCTATAGCCTTGGGTATCTCGGAAAATTTTTTGTGGATGCGCTGAACTCACTCGATTTGGGAGTGGCTCGTCATCTTAGGGCAACGGGGGCTCACACCGTTCAGGCTTTTCAATACGGTGTCTTTGCGTCTGTTCGGCCGCTAATTGTCAGCCATTCCCTCTGGATGCTAGAGTATAACATCCGATCGGCTTCGATCATCGGATACGTCGGGGCGGGGGGACTCGGTACTCTTCTTCATCAATATCAGGAATATTATCAGTGGGACCGATTCTGTACGGTTCTACTCGCCATCTTTGTCGTGGTTCTCCTACTGGATAGTTTAAACGAAGGCTATCGGAAGCGTCACCTCGTGGAGAGAAATTAGAGAACATATTTTGCCCGCCTTGAAATCTGTGGAATTTTAGAGAACTCAAATGCAGGGCGATAGTGTACTTCGGTACAGGGGTTTTCTTGGATTCTTAAAACTTTTTGGAAAAATCTCTACAGCAAAATCTCACTCACGAGTTATGCTCGGCGGACACATGGGCCTTTTACGAATCAACCACATTATATTGGGGACTCTCGATATCGAATCGACAGCGAAATTTTACTCGACCCTCTTCGGGTACAAGCAAGTCTCGCCTTTCGTTGATATTGGCACTGGAAATACAGGCGTCGTGTTGTCCCATGAAGATGGCCCCGAATTGTTACTGGTTCCGTTTTCAAAGGAGCGACTTCCAAATCCGCAGCACATTGCTTTTGAAGTCGATGAAGAATTCTTTGGAGAGATCCTGGCTAACTGCGCGAGCCATAAAATTCAGATTCGCTCGCTTCCGAATTTAGATGCAAGTCCAGGCGAACCCGTAAGGCATGAAGAGCTTGGAAAAAGCTTCAAACATTTTTATTTTTGTGACCCCAATCGAGTCAATCTTGAAATCATGACAAGAGCGTTTTGAGTTTTAAGGCTCTCCTTCGGTTCAAAAACTTAGTCTTCTTGACAGAAGACTTCATTGTTACGACAAAGGAACAAATTGAGGTGGTTGAGTTCATCGGATAACCGCCAATCATTTGAGAGGCTGTTAACTCCGTATTTTTAGTAAAGTATACTTCCCGCACATTATTTAGTGGGCTTAGTAAGCGCATTTGAAAACTTTTCCAACGAAGGCAATCCCTTCTGAGTCTGTTTTATGACCTCTTGGCGTACAAATTTATAGGCTTTGTAACCTGCGACAGGTGTACCGATGGCTAAAGCTAAAATACAAAATACATTAATTAAATTACCCAAGCTCATTTCCTGCTCCTTCCGCTTACAGTTTATCTTTCCATTTTTTGTAAATATTCATGACCGCCTTGTGATCCCAATTGGAGTTTTCATTGCGGTTTTTAAAATTCTTTTGTGTCATTTCGCGTTGCACTTCAGCCACATTTTTTCCTTGGCGCACACGATTGACGACATACCGACAAATTTGCAGTTCCGCTTTGTTGGGAACAAGCTTTCTGTCTCTTAGCTTCCAGCCGTAAGGGGGCTTAGGACATTTGTAATTATTGGGATCGGTCATGCGACCTTTGCCACTTTTCAAACCTATGCCCATTCGATTGAGACGATCTAATATATGCGTTTGTGAGACGTTGAGTTCATCCGCGATTTCGCGAGCACTCATTCTCTCTTCGAGATACATTTTTTTGATTTTTTCGGGCTTATGGGAGTATGGTCGAGATTGGAATGTAAATGAATACAAGAACTTGGAGCGGTTCGTCCGTTGTTCCGGTCGGTCCGCCATTCATTCATTTTCCTTTTTTATCTTTTAAAAGACACCGCCCGGGCAGGGGGACTCCCATCCGTGGGCTCAACCGCTCAGTATCCCTAGCTAACTTTTAGGTGGCCTGGTGAGAACGGACCGAGGGTCGGCGCCGTGGTTCCTTCATCGTGACTTCTGTGGCAATAAGGTGGGGGTATGCACCCAGTTTCGCCCGAATCTTTCCTGGCCGAGGGAGAAGTTTTTTTTGCGCGTCTGCGCGAAGCCATGCACGGCATGGGGCTGCCGGTCGACGAATGGCGCGCGGATCATCTTTGTTTTCGGGTCGCGACCTTGCGTGAGTATTCCGACTATAAAAATTTTTTGGGATCATTCGGGACCTTGCTCACGGAGTCGGAGGTGAATGGTCGACCGATTTCGACTTATCGCTTAGCTACCGGCTTTCCGGTAACGGGTGCCGACATCGATGCGAGCTACGAAATTCCACTGGTAGAATTGCCGGCGCCGAAGAAAGGTTCCCCGTATCCCACCGGATTCGAGCATGCGGAATTCGTCATTGATCGCGCCTTTGATGCGTTTGTTGCCGCCTATCCCAAGCTTTCTTTCAAGCCCGCGCGTGAGCAGATTCTAAATCCCGAGCTTTGCTTGAACACGCCGGCAGGTCAGGCGAAATTCCATCACCTGCCGTTAGATCGGGTGATTGAAATTGAGCAGGCATGTATCACCGACGTTATTTTTGATTTCGATGGCACGCTGATTCACTCCATCGGAAAGCTGCACGAGGTGAATGCCGGCGTATTTAGCCAGGTGTTGGGCCGGGAAGTCACCGTGCAGGAAGCGCGCGAAAAATTCTTTCCGGAATTTCCAAAGCTGTTCTCCGTTTACGGAGTTTCCGAAGCCGCGAAGCAGTTGGAAGCGATTCGTCTGTGGAGCGAACTCGCGCAACAGATGGAATACGATTTATTTGATGGCGTCGAATCGATGCTAGCACGCCTCTCGGCGCGTGGGCTTCGTTTGCATCTTTGGACGGCGCGCGACCGCGAATCGGCGGCGAAAATCCTCAAGCACCACCGGTTGGAGGATATCTTCCAGACCTTCAGTCATTCGACGCCAGATCACTCTAAGCCCCATCCGGGTAGCCTGAAATTTGATTGGCAGGCGGCCGCGCCAAACAGCGTTTTGCTGGTGGGGGATAGCGCGACCGATATGCGGGGAGCGAAGGCGGCGAAGGCGATCTCGGGCGCCGCGTTTTGGTGCCCGCACGTGGATCGGGACCACGTGACTCGTTCGGGAGCTGAGCTGTTTTTTAACCGAATTGACCAACTTGGCGAATGGTTAAGTGAATCTTAGTTCAATCGGTTGAGCGCGCCGAAGTGACGAGCTCTTGCAGAGGGGGATTCCAAGGCGGAACGGCGCGCGGGCAGCTTTCCGGTTGGGCGGGAATGGAAAACTCGGTGAACCCCTCGCCCGCCTCACGATCGTAGCGCAGATCCCCGACGCGGTAACCCGCGCGATCCGGTATCCAAAAAGGCACGCGGAAGTAACGGTTGCCCGCGGCGAAATAGCAGTTTTCTTCGTATAGTCGCCTAAATTCATCGACCGGCCGGCTGTATTCGGCCAACCATTGCTGGCCGTCGGCATGAAGCGCGGGGGTCACGGACGGTGCGGTGCGCGCCCCCGTGAATCGCCAGTTGATGCAGCGGCTGACGGGCATCAGCGTGGGCGCGAGGCTCAGCGTGCCGAGTCGCGTGACGTAGTCGGCACCCTCACGCGAGGCCACGAGCATTGACCAGCAGAGTGGATTGGCAGGCAGCGGCGTCGCGGAAAGTTGTAGAATTTCCGCCGCGGAGACCTGGCTTAAAAGCGTAGCCGTCACGTTGCGTTTGGCGACCGTGGAAGCGAAGAAGAAGTTCGCGAGCGTGGCGGTTACGGTGATGAGCGCGACTTTTAGCGCATCGGTGCGATGCTGCGCGAAGATTTGCAAAGCGAGGAATATCGTCGCAAACCCGGCGACTACCGCCGGAGTGAACGGGCCAAACCAGGCCAAGCCCAAGACGAGCACCACGATCAAAATCCACACGGCGCGCGCGACGTGGGTACGGGCCCGGAAAAAGGCGAGCGGCGCCATCGTGAAGATCAGCAGCGGTTCGACGATGAAAACCGCGTCGCCGTAAATCCAGCCGTTATAAAACGGAAAAAAGGGGTGAACTCCGTAGTTATTCATGGCGTCGGCCAAGATGTGCAGGCAACCACCCAGGAGCGCGGCTCCCGCCACCCACTTCCAGTCCGCGCGCGCCGTCTTGAAGAACCGAACCAGAATCCACGTCGTGATCGCCATCATCGCGATGGCCACTAGGAAGGTGTGCGTGTGGCCTCGGTGGTGTAGAAGGTAATTCAGCTTTCCTCCGCCAAGCATCCAGGGAATCACGAAATCGATATCGGGTAAGTTATTGCCGATGATGGAAGCCAGGTAAATGGGCGCGCGCAGGGACGGGCGGGGCCCGCGACGCGCTCGGGCCGCCAGGAAGGTCTCTGCCGCGGTGATGCCGATCAAAGTGTGGGTTACGTTATCCATCGTTGTCTCCGTTGAGGTCCCCGTCGTGTCGTCAAAGGCTTGACGGCGTGAATCGCCCGCGCGCCTGTGCTTTTCTACCTTCGAGGATGGTATATTAGTGGAGTTGGCTTCGGGATGTCCAGGGAGGGAAAGCCATGTCGTTTCGTTTGTTCGCGATTGCCGCGCTCGTGTTCGCCGGGTGTAAGCCCAACGTAAAAATTCTCGACGACGTCGTGGTTACCCCGAACGAGGCGCTCGACGCTCTACAGGTCGTGGCGAAATTTAACCCTGCCTTTGTGTTGGATGACAG
Organism: Bacteriovoracia bacterium; assembly: GCA_050251055.1. Classification (GTDB taxonomy): domain Bacteria; phylum Bdellovibrionota; class UBA1018; order UBA1018; family JBFWNL01; genus JBFWNL01. The sequence continues at coordinate 189,118 of JBFWNL010000004.1, read as the reverse complement.
CGCTACGTTGTCCTTATATGACTACGGGCATTCGTTCGCGCACAAAAACGAGAAGGGCGGCAAGCCCGCCGAGCTGGGCTTTTATTTCGACATCGGGATCTTCGATGAACCGGAGGTCTCCCGTTACGAGCCGACCATGAATTTGCCGAACGGCGAAGCCACGGGCGTCGCGTATCCCATGGTTCCCCTGACCTCGTTAAATCCGGTTTCGGATATTTTCGATATCTACGCTTACGTCGATGCGATCCGGTCGACCTGGCTGGGTACGGCGATCGTCTTTAAGCCGACGAAAAAAACGTACATTCCCGATGGCGTGATGATGACTCAAAGTTACCTGCCGAACCAGCGGGGTCAGGCCGCCGTGGTCGTGACCGCTTACGGAGCGGTTCGTGAAAAAGACGGCACGATTACCCGCGCACCCGCGCTGTCCGTGATCGCCAACGTCGCCCAGCTGTTAGAAGAAGCCCGGTTGAAACGCGAACCCGCGCCCGAACCCGAGCTATAGCGCGGCCGAAATTTCTTTTTCGATGCTTTCCGGCGTGTCGTTCGGCGCGTAACGTTTCAGCGGCTTTCCGTCGCGTGAAACCAGAAACTTGGTGAAGTTCCACTTGATCATCTTGGAGCCCAAGATGCCCGGCAGGGATTCCTTGAGGAACTCAAAGAGCGGATGGGCGTCGCTGCCGTTCACGTTGACCTTGGAGAAAATCGGGAAGCTGACGCCGTAATTCAACTCGCAGAACTGCGAAATCTGCTGATCGTCGCCCGGCTCTTGGCCGCCAAACTGATTGCAAGGAAAGCCCAGTACCTCGAGCCCTTTTTCGTGGTATTTTTTGCGCAAGGCCTCAAGCCCCTTGTACTGCGGAGTGAAGCCGCATTCGCTGGCGGTATTGACGATGAGCAAAGCCTTGCCCGCGAACTCCTTGAGGGAGCGTTCCTGGCCACGCCCGTCCTTCGCCGTGAAATCGTAAACGGTTTTATTTTCCATGGAGGGAAGGATTAGCAGCTTTTACCCCTCCTGGACAAGGGTTTATCGGAGGCCTCTCACCGGCCCACGGTCGAGTAAAAGCTCTGATCTTTCGCGACGCCCTCGTACTTTTCGGCGGCCTGGAACATGAGGCTTTCCAAGATCTTACCCGCGTCGGCGGCGACGTCCCGGCCAGGCTGGGTGGCGAACGCGGTGTCCGCCTTTTCTTTACTTTCCCAGTGGAGGTACGCGATCTCATAATTTTCGTGCGCGATGATGATGTAGCCTTTTAACCCGAGCGGCTTTAGCGTGCGCGCCACGAAAGCGACGTGGGACGCAAGTTCACGCAGGAACGCTTCCGGCTTTACGTCGGGCTTGCGCAAACCTAAAAAGAAAGTGGTGTGTCCGGCGGTCCAATCGATCGCGTCGCCAATGATGTCGTAAGCAGTGTTATGGGCAAGCGTAGGCATGGTCTTGGCGTCAAAAACCAGGAAGGGGGCACTCTTGGACGTGTTCTTATCGAAGAGCTCCCAGTGTTTTTCACCGTAGGCTTGCCCGGCCGGCGTGGCGCGGACTTCGCGATAAGCCGCTTCGGTGGTCATTCCCACCAGGGCGAACTCGTCGGGAACAAAGGCGGGCTTGTTCAGCGGCGGCATGGCCACGAAGTAGTTATTCAACCCTTTGCCGAGGTAGGTGTCGAGCGTGGACTGCATAAAAGGTCCCACGGCTTCGCGAAACTGGGGTTGGGTGAGCTCCGGTTTCTTGAAGCCCTGCCAGACGCGAAAAAAAGTCGCCGGCTCGGCCTGGGCGGCGGTCGTTACGATGAATCCTAAAGTCACTACCCACATCGATTTGAATTTCATGAGGCGCTTGTAGCGTGTACAACGCTCATTGTAAAACACATGTTTTTTATGGTGAGTATAAGGATTTGTTATGGATATCGACTTCTACGGACTGCGTATTTTTTGCCAAGTCGTGAGGGATAAAACGTTTTCCGCCGCCGCGCGGTCTTTGGGGATCACGCAACCGACGGTGAGCCAGCAGATCGCCAAGCTCGAGTCGAGTTTGGGTGGGCGGCTATTCGAACGAGTGGGGCACGACGTATTCCTCACCGCGATCGGCAAGGAGCTGTACACGTTCGCGGAGGGAGCCTTGGAGAGCGCGGACGAATTTTCCGAGCGCCTGAGAAACCAGCGCGAAACTCCCATGGGTCTGGTTCGCTACGCCATGCCGGAGAGTTGCCAGTGGACCCCGCACTACCGGCGCATCATGGGTCAAATTCAGCGGTTCCCCGACGTGCGCTTCGAGATTACCATTCAGCCGAACGAGCAGATCGTGCAAGCTTTGCTCGAAGGCCGCATCGATTTCGGTTTTATCGTGGGGGAGCGTCTACATCCCGATCTGCGGTTCGAAAAATTTTCCGATGAACGTTATTCCGCGGTCGCCGCGGCCGCGAAGTTCTTCGAACCGTTCCGGTCCCACGAGCCCGAAAAATTACGCCTCGTGGGGTATCCTGGCTGGGAGGCCGTGGCATCGCAGTGGTTGGCGGCCCATGGATATCTTAAAAAGTTTCGGAATCGCGTGGCCGCGCCCACGGTTTATATCGGTACGTTAGCGGGGGCGATTCACGCCACGCAAGAAGGCGCCGGAGTCGCGATTTTACCCACGCATTGCGTGGCGGGAGAGCTGGAAGAAAAATCGATGAAAGAGTTTTCTCCGGGAAAATCTCCAGTGACGAGCCCCGTTCATGTTGCGCGCCGAACGGGAGAGAAACTACCGCGCCGAGTGAGCCTGGTTCTGGAGATGCTTAAAGAAGCCAAGCGAAGAGCGGGATAAGTGAAGGCCGATTAGTCCGCGTTGGCCTTGAGGGTGACCGACTGCGAGACGGGAATACGCGTGGAATCGAGGCTGAACGCCGCGCGCGAGCTTTCCGCGGCGCCTTTGAGATTCATCGCGAAGTCGTTGGCGTACATGGGCGCCATCTGCGCTTGGCCTTCGGTGATCTCCATGTCTTTCGCCAGGCGCTTGCCCGCCGCTTTGGCGAGTACCTTCGCCTTGTCCAAGGCGTCGTTAAAAGCGGCTTCGAGTACGGAGTCCCGGGCCTTGAGTAAGGTTTCCCGCTTCAATCCCGCGTTTACGCCGTCGATCTGCAAATAAGTGATGGTCGAGAGCGTCTGGGCGTCCTGCGTGCCTTTCTCCTGATCGAAGTAGCGGTACGTGTAAAAGTGCTGGATCTCCCAGCCTTGATTTACGTAATTGCTCTTCACCCACTCGCGCCAGAGTTGGGACGAGAAGTTCGATTGCAATTTTTCACAACCCGATCCGCACGGTACGAGCTTTTCGAGTTGGCTCTTGGTCTGGTTGTACGCGCGGGTGGCTTCTTCCTTAGAGGGTTTGCGCACGAGGACCCGGAACGTGATGTCCCATTGGTCGGCGAAATGTTGTTGCTGGGCGGAACCCTGGACTTGGATGCTGGATGCGCTTGCGTTTGCGGCGAATAATCCAACCCAAGCAACGAAGGAGAGAGTGTGTTTCGTCATAGTTACTTTTGACGACTAGCACGCGCCCCCCGAAATGTCGCCTTCAAGGGGGCGTCTGCGGGCATGGGGGCGTTGAGCATCCTCCGTTAAAGCCGACATTTTTAAAAATTAAAAGAATGGTCGGGGTGAGCAGATTCGAACTGCCGACCTCTTCGTCCCGAACGAAGCGCGCTAACCAGGCTGCGCTACACCCCGAACCTACGGACAAACCGGGAAAGAAGTAGGGCCTGGTATATGGGAGGTTGGGTCAAATGTCAAAATTCATTATGTATTCGGCTACATACAGGGCTAAGCCCGTCGTTCCGAAAAGCATAATGATAAAGAGGCTCCAGAGCAGGAAGGCGCTCCAGTTGGGGGGCAAAATCGAATACCAGGAGCGAAACTCCGAACGCGGAGACGCGCCTTCCAACACCGGGCGAAGCTTTGGCCAGATCGCGTTCACTTGGGCGCGTAATACTTGCTCCCCCTTTTCCGCGGTCGCCGCGGCGGGGTCTCCCCAGTAGCGGCCCACTTCGTCGCCTCTCCGCGACCTTCGTTGCCAGCGTTGAAGGAAACGCTGCCAGAACGACGGGTCGCGCTCCACGGCCGGAAGATGGGCGTGGGCTTCCGAAACCCGCTCGGGGCGAAGCCACAAAGCGATCGACGTGTCGATTGCTCCCCCGTGTTCCATGGGATCGGGCCAAAGCGGAGACTCCCAGTTCTTCGGTTTGTCGAGGGAGGACTGCAGCGATAGCAATCGGGGTGCCCGTCCACGATGGGTCAGCCAAAAGCGCCGGTGCACGATCTTGCCCGCTTCTTCGATTGCGGTAAGCTGCCGCGGGGTCACTGTGCCGGTCACGCAAACAAAGTGGCGAAAACCCGCCTTGCCAAGCCTCCGGCAGGAGTCCACCAAGTAATCCCTCAGCACGAAGGGGCGTACCGAGAGGTGCAGTCCGTGGGAAACGCGGTCGATCCCCAGGGGGGCCGGGGGCATGCGAATCGCTGTCCAACCTTTTAGGTCGGATTCGATCTTTTCCGCCACGAGCCCGGCTAAGGCTTGGGCTTTCTCCATGGCTAACCCCAAGGGGAGGTGTGGACCGAAGTCTTCGATTCCACCTACGCCGAAAATGAAGACCGTCCGTTCTCGATCTAAAGCAGACAGGTCCTTGGCGTTGAGCTCGGTCAACGCGCGGCTTTGTAGTGGATTGTAGACAGGTTTTCCCATTTCGATTATCGTTAAGGCTACCAAAAAGGAGCCGTGAATGGAACAGAACCTCGTGGAAATGTGGTTGAAGAAGGATCCCGTGCGTTGGGTCGCGGGCGCATTGGCGGGGTTGTTCGCGGGCGCGGTCGCCCTGGGGGTTTCGGTCATCGCGGCGAAGTCCTGCGGTACCGATCCCATGTACGCGCTGAAGTTCATGGCCCTTCCCTTCGCGGGCGCCTCCGCGATCTCGACCGAACCCGGTGTGGGCGCGGTGGCTTTGGGCGTGGTGCTCTTTGAAGCATTGGCTGCGTTCTGGGGCGTCGTTTACGCCCACTTCACCAAGACTAACGCGTTCTGGCCGCTCGCCGGCATGGGTTTCACCTGGGGCGCGTTCAGCTGGATTTTCTGGGCGAATCTTTACACCCCAGCGTGGCGCCCCGTGTTCGAGGCGGCACCGAAACCCGGTTCGACTTTCTTCTTTTGCATGACTTACGGCTTCGCGCTGGTTTCCGTGTCGGTGTTTGACCGGATGTTCCGCGGTTCTTCGCGATAGCGGATACGACTAGCCTTTGTGATTTTCCCGCATCTGATCCGCGGCTTTTTGGTAGTCCTCGTGTAGCTTGCTGATGACTTCTTCCTGGTTCTTGCGGTAGGCGTCGACACGCGCGCGCTCGCGGTCCCGCATCTTGTCGTACTGCTTGGCCTGATCGGCCTCTTCCTTTTTGAATTCCACCTCGAAGGCTGAGCGCAGGGTTTCCATCTCTTTTTGATGCTTCTCGCCTTCGCGCGAAATTTCGATTTTGTAAGCTTTTTCCGCCTCAGCTTGTTGCACCTTGTGATGCTCGGAAAGTTTCGTGAGGACTTCTTGGTTCTCGGACTCCATCGCCTCGACCGTGCGGGCCTGCTGCTCGCGGCGCGATTTCAGGTAGGCCTGATGCCGCTCTTCCTCGATCTCGATTTGTCGCAATGACGAGTTTCGGATTCCCATGGCTCTAAGAATCATTTTAGGAATCAAACCGTTCGGGGGAAAGTCGGAAAAATTTGCCGGGCGGGCGTTGCCTAGCGCGGGTGTTTAGCCGGCTATTTTTTTTATTATGCGCGTGGTGCTGCGGCCCTTCACGAAATTCAGCGACTTCACTTGGCCGCCCCAACCTAAGACTTCCCTCCCGCCGACGATGTCGTTGGCTTTCCAGTCCCCCCCTTTGACGAGGACCATTGGCTTCAACGTGAGGATCGCCCGCAGCGGAGTGGCTTCCGCGAAAGACGTAACGTAATCGACGGCCTCGAGAGCCGCCATGACTTCTTGACGGTCGCGTAGCGGGTTGATCGGTCGGCCCGCGCCCTTGAGCTTGCGTACGGATTGGTCCGCATTGAGCGCCACGACCAAGAGATCTCCTTGCGCGCGGGCCCGTTCGAGGTAGCGCACGTGGCCTTTATGAAGAATGTCGAAACATCCGTTGGTGAAGACGACGCGTTTTCCGCGCTTCTTGGCCGCGGCGGTGATGCGGGCCAAACGGGTTACGGGGAGGATTTTTTTTTGGAGAGCGCGCATGACGGGGGCTCGTTTCATCCGGTTAAGATCAGTTGAGACGGACGATTTCCACGGGTTGGGTGCCGGTGAGAAGATCGTAAAGCGTGCGGCGCTTGCGGTCGAGCACCGCCCAAAGCGGTCCAATGGCGAACACCGCCGTCGTCAGCGCGAAAAGCAAGGAACGGAGGAAAATACGCCCCGTCGTACCTTCGAGCCCCAAACCGGCGATGCGCTTGCCGATGCTGGTGTTGAAAGCGATTTCCTGCGCCGAAACCAGCGCCCAGCTGAAAGCGAGCGCGAAGAGCATCGCGAGCGCAAGCGCGTCGGAGGCGAAGAAGGAAGTGAAATCTAAATTCATCTTAAGCAGCACGAGTGCGAGCGTGCCCAGGCAAATAGAAACGTTTAAACCCGTGTCGATCAAAAAACCGGCGACGCGCTTGGCGAGATACCCGAAACCCAAAGCCGGGGCTTCAATCAGAGGCGCTTCGGTCCTTGAAGTGGGAACATCCGTGCGTTTTTCCGGCTCGCGGCGCGGTTCGATTAGGGGCGGTAGCGACGGCAGGGGCGCGGGACGCGCGGGTCCAGCGGCCACGGCGCCCGTTCCCATCGGGGGCACCGGGGTGGTGATCTTCGGGGCCGCAGTTTTTTGCGGAGTGGAATACGGGAGACCTTCCGAAAAGGGATGAAAACCCAACCCATTCGTTATGGGTTTGAAATCCAATTTTTTTGTGTGGTTAGACTCCGCCATTCCTGAGCATAAGTTCCCGTTATTTGATTTTTTTGTCAAGTAACGATTGCTGCACGCTCTGTGCGACGGATATCGCGAAAAGGCAGGCGGTTTCAGCGCGCAACGTAAGCGCGCCTAGGCTCACCGACCGGATTTGCGCGTCGGCGCGCATTTGCGAGAGTTCGCGAAAGCTCCAACCTCCTTCGGGCCCCACGAGGACGTGAATGCTCGAAGAGTCGTTGCTTGCGTCCACCGATCCTACTTCTAGGGCCCGCTGCAGCAACGGCGGCGGTTCGTTCGTATGGTGGATGGGTTCCACGCAGAGGTAGCGGCGGGCGGGCCGCTTGAGCAGGTCTTCTAGGCGAACCGGTAGATGTACCTGCATCCGCTGCGGTCGCCCGCATTGCTTTAAAGCTTGATCGGCGATCTTCTGCCAGCGTTTCTGAAAATGCTCGGGGCCTTTGCCTTCGATCTTAAGCGTGCAGTTTTGCGAATCCACGGGCACGAGCTCCGCCACTCCGAGTTCGACGGCCTTCTCCACGACCCATTCCATCGCCTCCCCTTTTAGCAGCGCCACCTCTAGGATCAGGGGCGTCATCGCGGGACCTGTCGGCGCGGCTACCGCCGCCACGAACTCAAAACACCACCTCGGCCCGTTGCGAATTAGGCGGGCCCTTACGGCCTTTCCTTGCCCGTCCAGTACTTCGACGGTGGCGCCTTCCGTTAAACGCAAGACGCGGGTGGCGTGTTTGGCTTCATCGGGATCGAGATCGACGTTGCTGTTTTCGGTGGGGAGGCGTTTGGAGATAAAGCGATGCATAGTTACTTTCGGCGTTTCAGCTTTCCGAATTCTTCCAGGCGCCCTTGAAAATCGCGGGCGAAGTGTTCGGACCGCTCCAGGTCTTTTCTCAGAACGATGGAGTTCTTCCAATACCAAAGTGGAAAGTACGGCAGATCTCGCTGCAGGTGGGCTTGGATTTCTCGCAGTTGCCGGCCTCGACGCTTAGGGTCGGGCTCTTCGCGGGTCTGGTCGATGATGCGATCGAGCGTAGCGTTGCGATAACCCACGCGGTTACGCCGATCACCCGAGCGAAGCGCGTTCAGGAGTGGCGCCGGGGTGCGCGTTTCTAACCACCGCGACGAGTAAAGCTGGAAATTTCCGTGCCGCGTATGCGCCAGGAAGACCGCCGGCTCGAGAACCTGAATCTCCAGTGCGATTCCCACTTTTTCCAGGTAGTGGCGCACCATCTGGGAAAACTCGATCCCCTCGCGCACGGGCGTGGTTTTATATTTCAACGTGAACCGCGGCTTTCCGTCGCGCGCGGGGTATCCGGCCTCGTCCAGCCAGGCGCGCGCCCGCGCGGGATCATAAGGAAACGAAGCTTTCAATAAGTCCGGGTGATCCGGCGGGAGAAAGGAGCTAGCGGGATCGCAGAATCCGTAAAGCTTCTGCTCGATGATGGCGCGTTTATCGATCGCGGCCGCGATGGCGCGCCGAACGCGGACGTCGCGCAAAATAGGATCGTTTAGGTTGAAGGCGAGGTACGAAACGCTAGAGCCGTGAACTTCTTGGTGGGTGAAGTCGCGCGTAAGCTCACGCTCGATCCATCGTTCCTTCGCGAGGCTGATCGCGGTCCAGGCTGCGTCGATTTCCCCGCGCAAGATGCGCAGCGCGCGCGTGTTTTCGTCTTTTACGAAATAGATCGAAAGCGGGCTCAAGCCGTCCGCGGTTAAGGGATTCGGAACGAGATCTAGTCGGCGCTCCGGGATCGCGCTCGCGTACCTGCCGTCCCCGATCCGGTAAGGTCCGGGGGAGGTAATCGGCTGGCCTTCCACGGGGTCTTGGCAAGCGAGCCGTCCGGGTTGCCGGAAAAAACGCACGCCCGTCGCTTCGTCCGCGAAATCAGGGTTCGGACGTTTCAGGGTGATGGCAAGCTCGCCGCCCTGGGCTTCGATCGCGGCCACGTCTTTGAAGACGTCGCGAAAAGCCGAGGGGGGCTCTCCGGTTTGGTATTCCTTCAGGCACTCGGCAAGATTTTCCGCGGGCGCGACGAGCCCCGCTTTAAAACGCCATCGCTTACCGTCGGGGGAAACCGTGTGGGGAGCGCTGGGTTCAATCACCGAAGGATAGACGGCGGCGAGAATTTTTTGACTCGCTTGATCCAGGGCGGTGCGGGGATTGAGGGTGTTGGGCAGGCTCGCGACGAGCATGCGGATCGCGCTCGGGTCGGCGGACGATGGGGATTTCGCGCAACCCATCGCGAAGACGGCAAATATTATGATATGCTGAATGGGCTTAAGCATGTTCTCGCGAAAAATTTCCTTCAACAAACGAGCGTGGCTGCTCGCCGTGTTTTCCCTCTCCGTTGGATTGCTTCCGGCCGGAGCGAATACGCCGCCGCTCAATCCACCGCCGACCGCTCAGTCGTCGGCTGACTTCAATGTCGCCGAATACTTTGGCGACCCTTGGTTCCGAAAGCATATCGATTTTTGGACCAAGGTATACACCCATTATAACTCCACCCAAGCGTTGGTCCATGACGCCAAGCATGTCAACATCGTTTACGAGATGATCGATTTTACAAATCAACCGCGTGGCCGTAGCCGGGACTTCACCGGTAAGATGCGTGAGAAATGGCGTCGGGTGTTGACGACCCTGCACGAACGCGAGGGCGTGCTGGAGAAGATGACGGAGGAAGAACGCCGGGTATTTCGTCTTTTCGACGAGATTGACGATCCTAACCGTTTCCTCGAGGCCGCTCGTCGCAAGCGGATCCGCATGCAGACGGGGCTTCGCCAACGGTTCAAGGAATCCATCGAACTTTCGGGTTTGTACCTGTCCCGGATGGAGGAAGAGTTCCGGAAGGCGGGGGTACCGCCGATCTTGACCCGTATCCCGTTCGTCGAGAGCAGCTTTAACGTGAACGCAAAGTCCAAGGTTGGCGCGAGCGGCATCTGGCAGTTCATTAAATCCACCGGCCGTCTTTATCTGACGATCAACGACGCGGTTGACGAGCGCAATGACCCCATTCTTTCGGCCGCCGCCGCCGCCAAGCTCCTTCGTGCCAACTACGATGCCCTAGGGAATTGGCCACTGGCGATCGTGGCTTATAACCACGGCCGCATGGGCATCATGCGCGGAGTTCGAAAAGTCGATTCGAGCCACATTAAAGATGTCTTGAAGAACTACCGCTCTCGTATGTTCGGTTTTGCCAGTCAAAACTACTTCATGGAATTTTTGGCCGCGGCCGAGATCGAAGCCAACGCCGACCGCTACTTTCTGGGCGTTCAACGCATGAAACCTATCGATTACGTCGAAGTGGAAGTGCGAGACTATGTTTCCGCGTCCGTTTTGATCAAGTTTTTAGGCATCCCGCGACGCCTCTTCAAGGAATACAACCCGGCCCTGACGGACGCCGTTTATAAAGATGAACTTCGCATTCCCAAGGGCTACTCGCTCAGGCTTCCCGCCGACTGGGCCCGGGACCGCGGGGGCCCGATTCGCGCCTACTGGGACACCTACCGGCGCATGCCCGCCTCCACAAAGCATCGCAGACAACCCCTGTAAGGTTGTGTTACAACCGGCCTAAGTGAAATCACGCACATCGCACCCGGATTCCGACAACTCTGATCCCCACGGCACACGTCTACCGTCCGTCGACGACAATACGGTCCGCCTCACCGTCTTGGGTGGCCTGGGCGAGATCGGGATGAACTGCATGGTGATCGAGACCGCGCAGGATATTCTGATTGTTGACTGTGGCTTGCTCTTTTCCGATCTCGACCACTTCGGGGTCGAATACATCGTGCCCCAATTTCAGTACCTCATCGATCGCAAGGATAAGATCCGCGGTATCGTGCTCACGCACGGACACGAAGACCACATCGGGGCCGTCCCGTTCGCGATCAAGGCGGGGGTGCGGGCGCCCGTCTACGCCTCTCCTTTCACCTCTAAGATGGTGGCCGAACGCCTGGGTGAACACGGCGTGCTCGACCGCACGGAGTTGAAAGTTTTCCGTTTGGGCGACTCCTTCACCGTGGGTGGGTTCCACGTAAAATCCGTGCCCGTGAATCACAGTATTATCGAAGCTTCGGCGCTGATCATCCAAACTCCGCTTGGGAAAATTATCCATACCGGGGATTTCCGCATCGATGCGTCCCCGTTCTACGGTAAGCCGCTCGATCTGTCGGCGTTTCGCCAAGCCGGCGACGAGGGCGTGCTGTTATTGATGTCCGACTCCACAAACGTCGAGCGCGAGACGCACCTGCCGAGCGAAAAGACCGTGCTCGAAAAAATCGAGCAGCTCGTCGCCGCCGCCGAAGGCATGATCGTTATTTCGATGTTTGCTTCCAATATCGGGCGCGTGGGCCAGGTGCTGCAGATCGCCAAGAAGATGGGCCGCAAGGTGCTGGCCTCCGGCCGGAGCATGGAGCAGAACCTTGAGCTCGCCCAAGAGGCGGGCTACCTCAAGGATGCCGCTTCCGTCCTGATCGGTCCCGATCAGTTCGACGACTACAAGCGCAGCGAGATCATCTGCCTTTCCACCGGCAGCCAGGGCGAGGCCCGTTCCGCGCTCACGCGCGCGTCCGTCGGCGAACATAAGTACATGCAGCTGGAAAAGGGCGATCTCGTCGTGATGAGCTCGAGCTTTATTCCGGGCAACGAAAAAGCCATCGGGCGCGTGATCAACAATCTCTTCAAGCAAGGCGCGGACGTGATCTATGAATCCATTGAAGAAGTCCACGTTTCCGGTCACGCCACGCGGCCCGAGCTCAAGCAGATGCTGGAAGCCGTGCGGCCCCGGTTTTTCCTGCCGCTTCATGGCGAATATCGTCACCTGGTGCACCACGCGCGACTGGCCGAGGAAGTGGGCATCGGCTCGAAGAATGTCGTCGTGGCGTCTAACGGCGACGTATTGAAGCTCACGCGCGAAGAATTCAAAAAAGAAGGCGAGCTAACGGAGACGCGGACGCTGATCGAAAGCGAGATCTACCAGGAAATGACCCGCGATATCCTGAAGGAACGCCGCAAGCTCGCCGAGACCGGCGTGGTGTTCGCGCTCATGACTCGTGACCCCGAGCATGGCCGTATCGTCGCGGGCCCCGAGATCATCTCGCGCGGGCTGGTAAAGCCCGAAGAAGAAGGTTGGCTAGTCGAAGAGGCCACGAAGCTCGTGAAAAAAGTCGTTGCCGGCCACTATCGAGACCGCGACGAGGTGAAAGATTCACTGGAAGAAACCGTGCGCATCGAGTTGCGCCGTTTTTTCAACGCCAACCTGGGCCGAAAGCCCACGGTCGTGCCCCTGATCTTGGATCTATAAACACGAACGGCCCGCCGATTTTCAGGCCGGCGGGCCGCGCGCGTAAAACGGACACTAGAACCCTCTAAAAGAGGGAAGTCTGGAAATAGTCCGCATACGAGATTCCGGGTTCGATCAAATACTTCAGGAATCCCGATGGCCGATGATCCAGTGTCTTGTGTGGATTGTCGGTGATATCCAACAGGTACATACAGGGTTTGATATTGTCGTTGAAGACCTTGTCGATGACCTTCGCGCCCGGGTAAAAGCCCGCGCTACCGAAAGCGCTCTTGGGCGAGAGCTCGAAGGTGAACGCGAAGATCCCGTGCGTGGCGTACGCCCAATCCGTCGTGTCGCCGCTGGCGATGTACAGGTCGCTGGATTGCTCAGGCGTGTAACCATTCCAGGCGGCCATGGTCTTGGCCATGCTTTGGAAAGCCGCAAGATCTTCCTTGTTGGAAATCGGATCGTGCGTTCCGCCCCAAGGGTAGAGAATGAGCTCGCTGAACGTATGGAACGAAAGCAGCACCTTCAGGTTCGGGCGCGCGTCGACGAACGCCTTCACGTTTTGCGTTTCCTTCTCGGAGAATGGGGCGGTGCCCATATACGTCTCGTCGTTAGGATTGCGGCTTGATCCACCCGTGCCCCAACCGTAGCCGTAGTTGCGGTTGAGGTCGACGCCGTAGGTGCCATTTCCATTTTTGGTGCGATTCTTACGCCAGACCTTGTAAGTGCCGGTGGCGATGTCGTACTCGGCACCGTCCGGATTGATCATCGGAATGATCCAGATGTCGCGGTTGTCGAGCAAAGTCTTGATCGCCGAATCTTCCCGGTTCTTGATCAGGTAGTCCAGGAACATGAGCGGGATTTCCACGCTCAGGTGCTCGCGCGCGTGGTGCGCGCCCATGTAGACGATCCCGGGCTTGGAGCTCTTCCCGGACGCGAGATCTTCCGGATTGGTGTTGATGTTCATGGCGAACATCTCGCGACCTTCGGGTGTCTGGCCGATGCTTTGGAATCGGGTGATATCGGTTGCCGACATGTGAATGCGTTTCATCTCGGCGGCAAGCTCGGCGTAGTTGTGATAGCGGGCGTCGGCATTCGGAAAGTCGAGGGTGCCTTCGTGACCGGAACGGCCCACCTCGGCGGAGAAGTTACCGAGGATCTGATGCCCGCGGCGCTGGAGTTCCTTCAACGCTTCCGGAGCGGCGAAACCCCACACGCTGTCGGAGCGGACGAATTCGATGGTCATGCCGGTGTTCGCCACGGCAGAGCGCTCGAACTTATCTTTCGCTTTAACCTGGATGAAACGAGTTTCGGTTTGGGCGCCCAAACCAAATGGCACGGAAGCGGACAAAAGGATGGCTACCCACATCCCTGTATATGATGGTCTCTTCATTGAGATCCCCCCTGTTAGTCGAAAAATAATAACAGCAATGAAGGGAGAGACAATCCGCTGACGGTGATTTTTCCTTAACAACTGTATAGGAGCTTTCGAGAATTCCTGAAGCGAAGCGCCCGTTTAGACGGTTAGCCGGAAGTGGGCAGGTGGGACTTGTTAATGATTTTAATGAGATATCAGCCGGTATATATCTGACTAAAACACTAAAGTTAATCCGGCTCCCGCCGATAGGTCTAGTGTAGCTTGGAGGAAAGCATGAGCGCGACACCAGGAAAACCGGCAGGACAAAAGGGCGCCCCAGCGGCGGCAGGCAAAGGCGGCGATCAAGGCGCGCCGAGCGGCGGCAACGGTCTCTGTACCGCGCAAGGCTGCAAAGCCAAGGAAGCGAAGTTCAGCTTCTGCTCCGAACACTACGATCATTTTAAGTTTGGTCTCATCACCCGGCTCGGCAAGCCCGTGTCGGATTACGACAAAAAGTTCGAACACTACCAGCACTACAAAGAGAGTCTTACCAAGCGCAAGGCTGCGTAGTGTTCCACAAGTGCTGTACCCACCACCTCCTCAAGGGAGCCCTGAGGCCAACCAGGCTTTACGGGCTCCCTAATTTTTTTTCCTGATCGAAAATTAAGGCGCGAGCGCGCGGTTTTGGGCCTCGCGCAACTGGCGGCAAGCCTCGAGGGCGGACGCGGTCATTTGGTCCATTTGCGCCTTGGAAAAAGCGGCGCCTTCGGCGGTGCCTTGCACTTCCACGAACTGCCCTTCGCCGGTGACGACGAAATTCATGTCGACGTCGCAGCTGGAATCTTCCTCGTAATCGAGATCGGCCAATACTTCTCCGTCTTTCAAGCCCACGCTAATGGCGGCTACGCTGCCGAGCTTAGGCATCGCGGGTAGCTTTCCTGCTTTCACGAGATTTTGAATGGCGAGCGTGAGTGCGACGCAGCCTCCGTTGATGGAAGCGGTGCGGGTCCCACCATCGGCTTGGAGGACGTCGCAGTCGACGGTGATGGTGTAGCCGTTGATGTCTTTTAGGCTGATCATCGCGCGAAGCGCCCGGGCGATCAGGCGCTGGATTTCCTGGGTGCGGCCCGAGACCTTTTCGCGGTCGCGTTTGGTGCGGGTGTGGGTCGCGCGAGGGAGCATGGAGTATTCGGCGGTGACCCAACCTTTGCCTTTGCCCTCGAGCCAGTCCGGCACCTTGGGTTCGGCGGAAGCGGTGCAAAGCACGTGGGTATTGCCCATTTTAATGAGGGCCGAGCCTTCGGCGTAGAGATTGACCGAGGTTTCGATCGTGGTGGGGCGGATTTGGCTGGGTTTACGCGTGCGCATGGATTATTCACCTCACTATATGTGGACGCAAAATGGCTATCACGAACGGATCGAGGTTTGGAAGAAGCATCTGCAGGCAGGCCTAGAGGAAGACGGCGCCGCTTGGGATTGGACCAGTCTCACGACCCTAAAAGACCCGGAGAAAACCGTGCAGGCCCGGGTGGTCGCGAAATCCGATGGCGTGTGGGCGGCGAGCCTGCTTTGCGAAGCGGTCATGCAGCTTTCCGCCGCGCGAGGGCGAGCCATCACGGTTAAGAAGTCCTTGGCGAGCGGAACGGCGTATAAGAAGGGCGCGTTGATCGCGGAATGGAAAGGCCCCGCTGTCGAAGTGCTCACCTTCGAGCGTCCGTTTCTGAATCTCGCTTCCTATGTGGGTGGCATTGCCACCGCGACCCAGCGTTTGGTGAAAGAAGTCGCCTCCCAGAAATTGAAGCGCCCTCCCCGCGTGGTCATGACCCGCAAAACCCTGCCCGGGTACCGCGATCTCTGCGCGTATGGCGTGCTCTCGGGCGGCGGCGGCATCCATCGTCTGGCGCTCTCGAGTGGCGTGCTGGTGAAGGAAAATCACATCGCCGCCGCCGGCGGGATCAAGAAGGCGGTTTTGCGCGCGCGGCAGGCTCCCCATGGATTGCGCGTAGAGGTGGAGGTGCGCAATCACGAGGAATTGAAGGAGGCCGTGGAGGCGGGAGCGGAAGTGATCATGCTCGATAACTTCACGCCTGCGCAGGTCAAGGCCGCGCTCGCTTATCTCGCTCGCGAACAAGTGTCAGTCCCCATCGAAGTCTCCGGCGGGATCAATGAAGCGAACATCCGCGCGTACGCGCTCGAGGGCGTAGACATTATCTCCGCGGGTGGTATCACCCACTCCGTGACCAGCGTTGATCTCTCGATGTTGATCGATTGACGAATCCGATGGCCGATACCCCCGCTAATCCGGTCGCAAATCAAGTTGTCGACGAGTGCGATTCGACCAATGAGGTCGCCAAACGGCTGGGCGCCGATGGCGCTCCTCACGGGACTTGGATTTCAGCGCTTCGGCAGACGGCGGGACGCGGCCGCCAAGGGCGGTCGTGGGACTCCGAACGCGGAAATTTGTTTCTCTCGATCGTCGCCCGCCCCGCCCGCGAAGTCACATTGACCTGGATACCGCTCGCGGTGGCCGTCGGCGTGAAGCGCGCTTTACTGGCGTTGGCGCCCGAGTTGCCATTGCGAATTAAGTGGCCGAATGATTTGTGGGTAAACGAAAAGAAAATCGGCGGAATTTTGTGTGAGGGCGTGGGAAACCGAGGCGGGAATTTTCTGGTAATCGGTTTGGGCTTGAATTGCGCGCACGCGCCGGAAGGGTTGGATCAGCCGACCACCAGTCTCGCGCGCGAGTTGTCCGCGCCGCCTGCGCTCGAAGCCGTGCGCGAGGCGTGCCACCGTGAAATCCTGCGCGCCGTCGATGACCTCTCCGCTAGTGCGCCTGTCATCGCCGCCGAGTACGCGACCGCATCCGTGTTTGCTCCCGGCACGACGGTGGAATGGGGCGCGGAGGACGGCAATCAGGGGACGGTGGTGGGTTTGGGCGCGTTCGGCGAGCTCAAGGTAAGGCGCGCGGACGGATCGGAGCAGCCGCTTTACGCGGAAGACGTACGAAAGCTTCGCAAAAAATAAAATCTCTTGGGTTAGTTCGGGGGCGGTTCGGACAGCAGCCGATGGATCTCTTGCCGAATGACTTTTTCGGCGATCTCCGGAAGCAGCCGTTCGATGGTTTTTTCCAGCGTGGCTTGCAGCTGCTTGGCCACCGCGTCTTCCAGCTGTTGGTGGGTGGGGCGATGCAGCCGAAGGGTGTCGGTTTGCTCTTCTTCCACCTGTATCTGGGCCGCGCCGGAAGAAAAGTTCGGCGGGTGCCGAGGCGGCTGGGCGGGCGGAGTGAAATCGGAATCCGTGGGACCCGGCTCATATCCGAAGAAAACTTGGTTCTTGTCGGAGGCGCCGGCCGGGGCCGCGGGGCTATCGGAAAAGTCCACTTCCACGATCCCGCCGCTCTTCTCGGCTTTGCCGTCGTGGGCAATCCCTTTTTCTTCCAGGGAAGACTGATCCAAATCGAAGGTCACTTCCTCGGTATCCAGGATATTTTTCGACGGCTTTAGGAAGGGCTCGTCCACCTGCATGTCGGTGTAGGTTTTGTCGCCCACGACGTCCGGCGAGTTCGCCGCGGCGGCGGGGGCGGCGGGCGGCGCCGCCGGAGGAGCCGCTTCCGCAAACGGAGACGCCGAGGGACGGCTGCCTGGCTCGTTCACCGACCATTGAAAATTATCCATGCCGGCGAGCTTGATCGTGCTCTCGGTGAGCTGCCGAATGTCTTCTTCTTCGCCGCCGCCGCCGCCGCCGCCGCCATCCTGGGGTACTTCATGGAACGCGTCCTGATCCCAGATGTCGTTTGACTTAGGTTTAGAAGGAGGAGCTGCGGATGCCGCGCCCGCGCCGGGTCGGCCGGGAGGCATGCGTGGCGGGTGCGGAGGCGGTTTGGGTGCGGAAGGCGGGACGGCGCCCGCGTTCAGAATCTGCGTCACTTCCTTCTCGACGGAGGCGGGTTTTCCCGTTGGCCCCGTCGGGGCGGGCGCGTTCTTTAATACATCGCTAAGAATTTTCCGGAGGTGACCGGGATCGAATGGCTTGATGAGGCGTCCGTGGAACTGCAACGCATTGACCTGCGCTTCATCCAATTGCTCGTACGCGCTCGCCATCACAATGAAGCGGATATGGGAAAAATCGGGATTGTCTTTGAACTCACGGCGGATCTCGAAGGCGTTCTTGTCGGGCAGCGAAGAGTCGATCAGCACCACGTCGGGGCGAAACAGCGGGATCTGCTCCAAGGCTTCCTTCCCGTTGGAAACCGCTTCGATTTCATATCCTTCACTGGATAGGGCGAGCCGGATAACTTTTTGAATAGTCAAGCTATCGTCGGCCACCAGCAATTTATTGGCTGCCATTTAGCTAAGTCTGTCACCTTTCAGCAGTAGTGTAAAGTCAGGTAATTCCAGGGAAGTCCGCCGGGGATAAATTTTAGCTTGGCGCGAATTTCGCGTAGTTGGTTTTCGATTTTGGTTTTGGGTATACTGGTCTTACCCCGGGGTCTGCGTAATATAACATTGGACCCTACAGTCAATTACCTAGGGGCTGTTCCTGCGCGGTGGTGAGCATGCCGAGCCTGACTCGGAAGCCTAAAGCCGCCATACGGCTGCCACGTTGAAACCTAGGGCTCCAATTGACAGCGCACGATTCCGGGGGTTTTTTCCTCTAAGCGACACATCGCAATAATCCGAAAAGAGAGCGTGAAGCTTTGTTTTAGCCTTAGATCCGCACTCAGTCTCGGGACGACCTGCGTGCTTATCTGTGCCGGGGCCCCCCCTGCGCTCGCTCACGGCGAGCTGGGGTATTACACGTGGATGGATATAGAGGCGGCGAGCCGCGCGATTGTGGAGAAAGCGCCTCCCGCGAGTTCGGTGGTGGTTTCCCTGGGCCGCAGTCCCGCCGCCGTGGCGGCGATGCTCGAGGCGCGGCATCCCGGGTACGTTCACGAACTTCCCCTGAGTGGCTTTCGAGAACAGATTTTGGATGCTCCGGAAAAAGCCCTGCTTTTTGCCCATTTTCGCCGAATGTTGCCTCCGGCGGCCTCCCTGGCCGGCAAGGAAGTCGTGCTGCTCGATGCGGCGATGACGGGAAATAGCGCGATCGCGGTCACCATTCACCTGCGCGAGTTTCTAGCGGAGTATGCGCCTACGGCGAAACTTCGCACGGTAGTAATGATGGCGATGCCCACGAAAAGCGGCGCCCAGAAGATGATTTCCGCGATGGCAAAACAGGGCGGCGTCGAGGTGGAGGCGATGGAGGTGGGTGAAAACCTGCGCGTTGATTTCAAGCAGCAGCGGTTTGATCATCTCGCTCGCTACCAGTCCTTCCATTTGGGCAAGGATTCGGCGCCGATCTTAAATCCCGGCCACCAAAAGTTGCAGAAGGATCTGCGTCAATGGATTGACATCCGCGCGAAGAAATTTTCGGATCCGGCCCAAGAATGCGCTGCTTGGAGTCTTTGGCGGGGGATTTCGCCCGCTCACTGAAGCTTGGGGTTGAGCTGGCGCAACAGAGCCGCCCCTCGTTGGGTGAAAATATAATCGCTTTTACTCACGAGGCTTAAGCTGCCCTTAGATGAATCGAATCGCAATGCCCGGAGCGTCCCTTCGTTGGTGGCGCCGCAGACCGCGAAAACCCAGTTCCCTCGGGGATCCAGCAAAACATTTAGGACACTGCAGTCTTCCCCGACGCTGTGGGTTCCTTGCATCGTGAGGGCGCCGTCTGAATCGATGCGAAAGAGAGTGATCGTGGGGCCTTGGTTTCCAACGAATAGCCAGTTTCCGTCAGCGCTCACCTTCACCCGTCCGCCGATGGTTCCTTGGCCGGTATTGTAAGTGGCGATGAGAGATAGGGCGCCGGTGGAGGGGTCCAAACGAAGGGCCGAGACACTGTCATCGACGTAGTATCCTACGGAATAAATAGTCCGCCCATTAGGTGCGACCGCCAAAAACTCCGCGACCGGCAAAACCGGCCCCTGCCCGACATAGGTTACGTATCCGGTCGTGGAATTGGCCTCATAGACGTAGATTTGTTTCGTATTAGGAAAGGATCCTAATAGGTATCGGCCGTCGGGGGTAAATTTTAGATCGTAGTATGTAATTCCACCGTGCGCGAAGTGAGCCACGTTAGCTACTACGGGTGGATTGCTCTGGGTGGCAATTGAGTAGATGGACATGCCAGCAACAGATACATACCCTGCGTAGGCGAATCCTCCGTCGGGGTGAATAGCAATCGATCGGGGTGAATTGAGGGTGGTTAGAGTTTGGGTGGTTTCGAGCCCTCCGGAAACCGAATTATAGTAGATCGCAGCTAACTGATCTGCCAAGTTGCCTGCCACTAAGATCAGGTTGTTTCGTGAACTCGATTCGATCGCATAGAACAGATTGCCTCCGGCCGAGGCGCTCGCGCCGGTGGAAAAGGTTCCCGTCTCTGGTCGAAATCTCACCGCCACTACGTTCGAATTACCTGCATTTACAATTAAATCGAACACTTCCTCGACTGGCCGTTGGAACACCGCCGAGCACCCGGCCCCCCAGATCAGTAAGTACAAGAGCAGAGGTAGGTGCGACGGCGGCATAGCGGTTTATTCTCCTACAGGCGATTGGCTTTGGCAAACCACAGGGCATCTAGTTCGAGCATGCGCCCCAAGCCATGAGCAGGATAGCTAGGTCCCAGGAATCGATCATGCCGCTTTGGTCGAAATCGGCCATCGCGCCCGAACTCGCGACACCCCAGGCGCTCATCAAGATCGCCAAGTCCATGGAATCCACCATCCCGTTTCCGTCCAGATCTCCCTGGCAGGTGAAATCAGGAAGGAAGAGCCGGGAGCTAGGTACGATTTCCTTGGTCTGGCTCGCGCTCTTCCAGCGGAGTTTCACCGAAGCTTGACCCAGGTTTTCGTAATACTTCAGCTTGATGGTATAGAGCTGATTCGCTTGCAAGGAAATCGGGGGACCGCAGATTTCCGTTGCCGCGTGATCGGTCAGGGCGTTGACGAGAAGCGCGCCGTCGACTCGCAAAAGCGCGCCATCGTCGGATTCCACGCAGAACGTATAAGCTTCGGAATACTTCGGCTTGACGTAACCCGTCCAACGCACCGAGAAGGTATCCTCGCTCACGGACGTGGCCGGTGCGCCGTAATCCCAGTTGAAGTTCACGGCGGCATCGGTCCGAACGAGGACCCGATCCCGCAGGGCGAAGTTGTTCGCGCCCTCGAAGTATTCACCCTTTAAGCCATTTCCCCCGGGCGGCGGAGGAGGCGGAGGAGTAGCCGCTTGAATCGTGACGGTACGGCTCTTAGGGGCCGCGGCATTTCCCGCTGCGTCCGAAACGGCGTAAGTCAGGGTCAGCGTGCCTGGCGACGCGGTATTCAGGGGAAAGGCCGCGCCCGACACCGAAACCTGCGCGGTGATATTTCCGTCGACGTTGTCGATGGCACTCACCCCGTTCATGGCGTTGGCGAGAGTGTAGCTTGCGCCAACGGCGATCGTGACGGAGGTCGGCGACACGGTGATAGTCGGCGGAACCGTATCTGAGGGAGGGCTGGATCCTTCCAGGTAAGTCAGGATCGCGTCATATTTCGGGGCCTGGGCGCGGGTCTGGGTCATGTTCTCGAGAATCCCCCAGGATCCCCAGGAGCCATACTTGCCGATGAAGCTGTACTCCATGACGAGGTCGTAGATCCCTTCCAGGTTTTGCAAATCATAAAGATAGACGTTCTTCAGAAGCGGAGAGCGGTTGGCGGCGATGAAGAAAGCGTCGATCGCGGCGTTGGCCGTACCGCAGTTCGCCACGCGTACCAAATGCTGGCCCGCCTCGTACGCGATGAAGTCCAGTCCGTACTGGTCGGCGAAGCCCTTGTTCGCGAGCGATCGCGGTTTTTGCAAGGTCGCGATGTCGTTCTGGAGTCCGGCCATCAGGGTGTCCACATTGAGATTAGCCGGATTGCAGCTCAATCCGTAGCTAGAGCCGAAGTAAGGCGCGGTGGCCAAGGCATCGGCAAAGTCCGCCGGGTTTTGGGCGACCGAATAAGCGTGAGCCAGGATTTGCTGGCTCATTCCGCCGCCGCCCCAGTCGTGTTGTGATCCAATGACCCGCACGATGCGCTGGCTCTGTCCGCCGAATACGTTCTTGAATATCTGAAGCACCTGCACGGATCGAAGCGCGTAGTACTTCCAGAAGTTATACGCCGTCGGGTTCCCGTAAATCGAATCCCCTTGCTGTTCGGCATATTGATGCTGCTGGAAACCTCCGTTCCAAACTTCGTTGGAGTATTCGATATACGCTTTTAGCGCCGGATTGAGCCGGTTCTTCACCACCGTAGCCATGCTCTGCACGTAACCGTCGTCGGCTTTGTGCGGGATGTTCAACCAGATGTTTTTCCCGAGCGCGTTCGCCAGGTCGATTTGATGCTCGAGGGCTACCCCTTTTTCATCGGTTTGCGTGTAGTACTCGGGTAGCCGGCGATCGCCCCACGCCACCAGCGGTGAGTTGTTGGTGCGTTGCCAATCCATCATGCGGATCGTCGAAAATGGGGCGAGTTTTTGGAGCAAGGCAGGATGAAAAATTCCGTTTGGCTCTCCATTCGCGCCTTCGAAGCTTTTATGGAAGATTCGGATATTGCGCACGGGATTGCCGCTCGTGCTGGCGACAATGCGCATGATGATACCGGTGTTTCCCGGCGTCACGGAGAGCTCCAACCGTCCCGTCTGCTGGACGGTGATCGTCGCGTCGCCCCCGAACTGGAGGGTACCCGCGCCGTCGTACTTCACGACGTACGTTCCGCCGGGGTACTTTCCGGCCAAGTCTCCGTAGATGATCGTGGCGAGTACCTGTCCCTCGGCTTGGCCCGAGACGGTAGCGGGCGCCACGAGCGGATAGCCCTCCGCATTGCGTGAAATCAAGTGAGCCACCCCCGTATTCCAAGCACCATTGCCCGAAGCGTTTTGGGACACGAAGGTGTTCGCTTGGCGGAGGACGTTGATGAAATCCCAAGACGATCCGTATTCGGTTTGACTAAGATTCACGCCGACGGACATTCCCCCGAACGCGGGCGCGCTTCCCAACGTGATTCCGAGTACCCAGATGCTCACAAATCGTGCGTATTTCCCCATGCAATCCCCTATTCGTTTATATGGACTGAATTAACCCTGGACTCTGTTTGAAGCGCATACAGGTAACCGATAGCGCGACCTTTAATGACCGAAAGTGACCGGCGGCCCCGGCGGCCAGCAGATGAGGCTCCCGGTAGTTGCCGGTGAAGCAGCTGTCGTGGCCGTCGGTTTGCCCGATTAGCTCATCGGGGTCGCTGCCGGATCCGTAATTCGAGCTTGAACAGTTGACCAGGCGCCAGCCTTCGGCGGCATTGCACGCGAGCCCGGCAAGCTGGTTGGGCTGGGAAGGAAAATTCGGATGCGCCTTATTTACGGATTTGAAGATTGTCGCCGGGTTCACGCCGGCGGGCGTATTGACCGCGAGCACTTTGCAACGGCCCTGGGGGCCGATGTTCGTGATTCCGTTCGGCAGCTTCGTTAGATCCGGATCGCCATCGTAAAAGAATTTTCCCCATACGTTTGAGTAAGCCGGGTCGCTGGGGGGTTTTTGGTACTGATCCCAAAGGGGGTGCGGGATCGCGTACGGCGCGGGTGGCGGCGCGGACATTCCGGCCGTGCATGCGCCTCCGTTATATTCGCAAGGATCGATGTTCGCGACCGGTTCGACGCAGTCACGGTTGTAGAGCGCAATCCCGACGCGTTTAGCGACGGCGATTTCCAAAGTGGGGGATCCTAACCCACCTTCGCTCGGAGGCAAGCATTGCACGACTTGGCCCGATTCCGTGGGATTCGTTAAGATCGCGATAGTGAAAGACTTCGTGAGTTGTCGCGCGCCTAAGATTAAACCCGTCTTTTCGCCCGTAATATTCAAATCCACTACGTGGCGATGGTAGATTTTGGTGGCGCCGCCAACGAGGAGGGTCACCTCGTCGGGAGCGAGCCCGCGGGATTGCAGCCGAAGGTCCGTGATTTTCACTTCCTGGTTCGGTGAACTCGAGTCCACGGAAAGAAGTGGGCTTGTTCCCAGCATAAGGCGATTCACCGTCACCGAGTAGCTTGGATCGGCAACCGCCGGGCTTCCCATCAGCGGAGGTTGGTATTGCACCAGGCTTCCGTCATCGTTTTGAAAAGCCCCGACGCAGGACTTCTGCCCATTGAGGAGGAGTTGGGTCGTGCTCATCAGGCTGTTGTAGGTGTGCAACCCGCTGACGTTGCGTCCGGCCTTCATGCTGTGCTCGAAGCCCTGGGCTGCCGCTAGCAGACCTACGATTAGGATGGCGCTCGAGATCGTGGCGCTGACAATACTGAAGCCACGCTGATCGCGCAGGACGAGCTTGCGATCGAGGGCGGGGGCCGCCGGCCTCGATCGCAAGTTCGTGGGCTGCGCGGGTACGGGCAGTACCCGGGAGCTAAATTTGTTTCTCAATGCCATCCCAAAAACCCCTACTCATAAAACAGATCAAATTAATCAAATTTGGTACGGGTTCAGGTTATGACGCGACGAGTCTTTTTTCAAGGATTTTTTTTATATTTGAAAATTTATATAAAAAAATTTTTTATAACTAATTAAAACTAATATATTTTTTTAATTAATAAATTTATTAAATTTATATACAAAATTTTCAAATGAAAATATTAATTTTTAAATTATTGATATTAGTAATAATTATATTTTTATCTATATTGTTATATTAACTGATTTAATTTATATATTTTTAAGAATATGATTTTAAATGTTTTTTTTAATCATGTATGAATAATCAATTTTCTAATCCAAGTTTTACAAAATCTGATCTTTTTAGTACAGTTATAAGGAGTGATTCAGGGTAAGGGGATTAAAGCCAGCGACGTGTCTTCGGGGGGGAAAATGGGTCCCCCCAACGTATTTCATTACCATGACTACCAAGCCTTCTTTATCGACTGGATTCGTTACCTTACGCGCGAGCAGAAGGCATTCACGCTCAAAGAGTTTTGCCTGCGGACGGGGATTTCGGCCCCGTTTCTTTCCCTGCTTCTGGCCAATAAGCGGCGGTTGACGAAAGCGACGCTCGACAAAACGATCGGTCAACTCCAGCTGACGATTGAGCAACAACGTTACCTCCGCCTCTTGGAGGAAGTCGGCACGGCGCCAACCCAGGGGGATCGCGGCCGCGCCTATCAGCGACTTCGGCGCTACCATTCGTACCGCAAGCTCAACCCCAAGGAGATTGAAGTCCATCAGTATCTCACCAAATGGTACTACGTCGCGATTCGCGAGATGGCCGAATGGCCGGATTTTCGGCTGGATGCGGTTTGGATCCAAAAACATCTGCGTAAAGCCGTGCCCCTGGTCGAGGTCAAGAAGGCCATTGGTTTCCTGACCCAGCACGGTTTCATCCAGGTTGACGAAGAGACCTGCACCGTCGCGCCGCCAAAACGATTGGATTGCGAAGGTGGGGTTTACCGCCTTTCCATGTCCCAGTTCTATTCGCAGATGATGGGCCTGGCGGTCGAGTCGCTCGATACCATGACCAAGCAGGAGCGTACGCTCTCTGCCTACACGTTAAACATCGCAAAGAAAGATTTCGACAAAGTGAAGGCGATCTTAAATCGTGCAATCGAAGAGGTCGCCGAGCTGGGCCAAGCTTCCTCGGCCCAAGAAAAAGACGCTACTTATCAGATCGGCGTTTTCGGGGTGCCGCTCGCGGAGCGGAAAGACCCCGGGAACGACACGGATTCGGGATCCAACGGGGGTACATTGCTATGAGAAGATGGGTTTTGCTTCTGCTAGCGATCGTGGGCACGGCTTGCGCACCGACCAAGGTAGGAGATACTTTGCGTCCCGATCCCATTCCGATTGAGTTGCGCTTGGTCGCCAATCCCGAGCTGGGCCTTTCCGCCAAAACCGCTACCGGGTTTTGCTTCGTCGGGGCCGTGTTGAGTCGCGATCCCGCGTTAGTGCCGACGACCAAAGACGTGGTGCAAGCCGTGCTGGGGGATGCGCCGGAAGGATTTGCTTTCGTGGCTTTCAAGGAAGCCCAGCATACCGTTTATGATGGGCTGAAAGGGAACAGCCTTCATCAGCAGTCGATACCCACCGGTGAGTATCACCGGGTGGACTTGATCGTGAGTCCGCAATGCCAGACGGTTTCATACTCGATCAGCGTCGAAGGCCAGGTGCTGAATACGACTTCGAACGCGTATCAACTGTCCTCCCTGGAGTTGTTGGCTTTCCTGCCGGAGAAGCCGTTGGTGATACCGGAAAAAACCGTAACCGAGGACCTGGCGGCAAAGCCGGGATTGGTGATGAAGTTTCAGATCTCGGATTACCTCAAGGCGTTCGGCGAGGTGAGATCCACCGAAGATCTGAGGTCCGCGGTTCAGAAAAACAACGGGACGGTGACTCTGGAAGGCGACTCCGAAAACGACGAGGCTCCCGTCCCCTCGGCCTCGGAGGCTCCCCGCGCGGAAAAACCCAAAAAGTAGGGGGGCGCCATTTTTTTGGCGCACCCCAGGAGCGGCGGCTTGACCTTCCCGACCATTTAGCCATACTGTTTCTTGGAGCCTGCGGGCCGGGGGATTGATATGGGTAGTTATAAAGATATTCTGCCATCGCAACAGGGTTGGATCCATGAATTGGCACGGGGCGAAATTCACCCCGAAGCCGACAAGCTCCTGCAGCTCGCCCAGAGCGATGACCCCCATCAGCTCGTTGAAGAAAGCACGATCGACTTCCTGACCCAGCTACGTGAACAGTTCACCGAGTACACCAAGATCTTCAACGGTTACTCAGAGGCTGGCGCGCGTTTCCAAGAGATCAAAATTTACAGCATGGCGAATACTTCGGCCGACTTCATGCTGTTCCGCAATACGGTGAAGTTCGTGATCACGAACCCGTCGCACGGGTTGATTCGCCTGTCGTTCGCCCGCCATCAGCGAGGAGCGATTCCCGGGGCGGGAGCCGATACCGCGGACGGCAACGTTCCCGTCGATTTGATCGCCCAGGTGGGCCCGTTCCGGAACGTGTTTTGGAGTTTTCAGGGCGAGAAGGTGGAGCCGGCGCAGCTGGCCCGCTTTTACTTCGCCGAGTTCGTGCGCTCCACGCGCGACACCTCAAAGTCCAAAGCCGGCAACCAGCTCTTGCTCGAACAGATCAAAGCTCTCCTGCACGAGAAGGGGCTTGATCTTTAAGTTCGTGGCCGCGTAGGTCGAGTTCAGCGAATAATCGAAAAAGTAGTTTTCCATGCCCGGCGCCAGCACCGTGGGCGCGATCTTGGACGGGTCGAATTTAAAACGCTTGGCGAACTCCACCGCAAAATCGTAGTAACTCATTTTGCTGAGGCCACCGTAATGGATGACCTTGTTGCGCACGTTGCTGTTTACCAAACGCGCCACGAGTTCCACCAGGCCGCTTACCGGCGCGAAGGACTGCAGCTCCTGCTTGCTCAGCTCGATGCGGTCACCCTTGCCCAAGGTGATGCGTAGCCGGTCGAGGAAGGAATGGCGAAGCCCATTTCCCCGGCCAAAGACGGGGCTGGAGCGCAAGAGCACGTAGTTCAGCGACTTTCCCTTCACGTAGTTTTCACTGTTGAGCTTGCACTTGCCCAGGCTATTCGTGGGCAGCACGATGTCATCTTCGTGATAGTTGCCGCGCTGCCCGTCGAAAACGTACGAATTCGAAAGCAGGATGAACTTGGGTTGGAAGATGTCGGCGATGGTGGAGACGTTGACCGAGCCCCCGGCGTGGATGTGGTCGGCTTCACGCGCGTGGCGCTCCACCCATTCGGCGTCGTTGCTCCCGGCCGCGTAGATAATTACATCGGGCCGAACGGTATAAATGATCCGCTTGGTGCGGTCGCGATCCAAGGCGTCGAGGGGAATGGCGGTCACGCCCGGGATCGTGAACGGGTGCCGCTTATAAGTCGAAAATACCTTATGCTCTTCGCGCAGCCGCAAGGCGAGATGGGTGCCGACGAATCCGCTACCCCCCACGATTAGGACGCATTTCGAGTTCTTCACTTGCCGAACATTGTACCGCGCTACCGTCGGACTGAACAGCCGTCATTTCCCTTACCTGGCCTCGCCGGCTATCGGCCCGGACATCCCTGTACCCTTTTACGGGACGCCCGGGCGGATCTATAGCCACGCTTACCCTGTAATTCATGACAGCTGTTCAGCCTTTCCGGTGATGACTGCTCCTCGCTCTTGCATCCATAGCTTCTGCCTTTACGTTTACGACAACAGTTTCAACGCGGTCTGATTCGTGCTGTTGGCTTGACCCAAGACCGAAATACCTGATTGCATCAGGATATTTTGCTTGGTCAGCTCGCTGGTCTCTTCGGCGACGTCCGCATCACGGATACGCGAGTTCGCGGCCGAGAGGTTTTCGTCGTAGATAGCCAGGTTGTTGATCGTCGACTGCATGCGGTTCTGCATGGCGCCCAAATCGGCGCGAATGCTGTTGACCCGGACGAGGGCGTCGTCGATCACGCTCAAGCTCAGCTGCGCGCCTTGCTTGGTCGCGACGGATTCGCCGCCCATCTTCAGGGCATCGAGCGTCGCATCGGCCCGTTCGCCATTGTATACGATCCGGTCCAAGATCGGGTTGTTGTAGATCCCGACCTGGAACTCGAATATCCCGGCCTTGCCGTTGAGTAACGGCGTACCGTTGTAGTTCGTGGCGTTGGTGATGCGGTCGATTTCCTGCTTCAAGGACTGGAATTCACGATCCGTGAACTGCCGTTCCGTGTCGCCGATCGTATCCGAAGCCGCCTGGATAGACAGCTCGCGCAAACGGATCAGGATGTTGCCGACTTCGTTCAGGCCGCCTTCCGACACCTGAATGAGCGATATCCCATCTTGAGCGTTGCGTTTTGCTTGCCGCATCCCGCGGATCTGCGCGCGTAGGTTTTCGGAAATCGCCAGGCCGGCCGCGTCGTCACCCGCATGGTTAATGCGGCTGCCGCTCGCGAGCTTTTCCAGCGTCTTGTCCAAGCCCAAGCGCGTCGCTGCGATCTGTCTCTGCGCGTTCATCGCAGTGATGTTCGTATTTATGCGTAATCCCATGGTTGCCTCCTTTCAAGTGCAACCCTCCATAGTCAACCGGCGCTATCCCTAGCGTCGGCCGGCTTCCTTGCCGCCAAGTTGTTACGAAACCTCACCCATGGGAAATCGGTGAGATCCCGCCTTTTCCCAGGGCTTGCCGAAATCCCCGGGCGATCCTTCGCCCGGGCAGCTTGCCCCGAAAACCTTCAAATAACTTTTCCGGGCGCGTTTAATCGCGCGTTTCCCATAAAACTCCCGTTACCAGCTCGAGCCCCTACTCCACGATCGCGGTGGTACCAGCACCGTGATCCAGGCTGAATTTGCCCCATTCCACCGCGGACACTTCTCGTGTCTACGGCGCTAGCCGGAACCGCTAGTTTCCCGCACCCGCCTCGCTCGACCACCGAGCTTGGCGAAAGTAAGGGAGGAACCCGGAGAACTCACTACCGCACTTTCCTATTCACAGGGGCCCCGGAGTTACCCGGGGCCCACTCTTCAAACTGATATCTGACTTAAGCCTGCAACAACTTCATCGCGCTCGAGTTCGTGTTATTCGCCTGTCCGAGCACCGAGATCCCGGCTTGCATCAAGATGTTGTTCTTCGTCAGCTCGGAGACTTCCTCGGCCACGTCGGTGTCGCGGATGCGCGAGTTCGCCGTGGAGAGGTTCTCGTCGTAGATCGCCAGGTTGTTGATCGTCGACTGCAACCGGTTCTGCATGGCGCCCAAATCGGCGCGGATGCTGTTCACTCGGATGAGCGCGTCGTCGATCACGGCAAGCGTCAGCTGCGCGCCCTGCTTGGTGGCGATGGATTCGCCGCCCATCTTGAGCGCGTCCAGTGAGGCGTCCGCCCTCTCCCCGTTGTAGACAATGCGGTCGAGGATAGGGTTGTTGTGGATGCCCACCTGGATCTCGAAGATCCCCGCTTTCCCGTTCAAGAGCGGCGTGCCGTTGAACGAAGTCGCGTTGGAGATGCGGTCGATTTCCTGCTTGAGCGACTGGAATTCCCGGTCGGCGAACTGACGCTCGGTATCCCCGATCGTGTCCGAAGCGCCTTGGATGGCCAGTTCGCGAAGTCTCACGAGCATGTTCGAAATCTCGTTCAGGCCGCCTTCCGATACCTGGATCAGCGAGATGCCGTCCATGCCGTTGCGCTTCGCCTGTCGTATCCCACGGATATGGGCACGCAGGTTTTCGGAAATCGCCAATCCCGCGGCGTCGTCGCCGCTGTGGTTAATGCGCGAGCCGCTCGCTAGTTTTTCGAGCGTGTTGTCCAACATGCGGCGAGTGTTCGCCATTTGTCTCTGCGCGTTCAGCGCCGTGACGTTCGTTGCTATTCGTAAACCCATGACTAGCCTCCCTTGGTCATACAATATCCTCCGTGATAATCCCGCCGGTTCCCTCCGGTGGGTCAGCATCCTTGCTCAGTTCGTGCATTTCGCACGGGGATTCCCGCGGGACCATCCCGCGGGGATCCGTTTATTCGCTTCTCCGCACCGGGGCGCCGGCCAAGGCACCGCCCATGCTTCCAAGCAAAACCTTTTTTCGCGCGGTCACATTCCGGTCGCGCAAGCGCGGGGCTCCGGAGCGTGGTTTACATTTTTCCGCACGACCCAAACCATTCCCGGGGGTTCGGGACCCGCTCCGGCGCTTCCGCGACTCCGCGCATCGGCGACGGAACGGGTCTTAACCTTCGTTCCAGGAAACAAGCAGGCAACAGCCTACGTTTGGGGTTTAAACTTTCATCTAATCTCCTTCACTCCTAGCTCAACAACTTCAATGCCGCCTGGATGGACGAGTTCGCTTGTCCCAGGACGGAAATTCCAGACTGCATCAAAATGTTGTTCTTCGTTAACTCGGTGGTCTCGACGGCGATGTCGGCGTCGCGGACACGGGAGTTCGCGGCGGACAGGTTTTCCTTCGAGGTGCCAATATTGTTCACGACGGACTGCAGGCGGTTCTGCATGGCCCCGAACTCGGCGCGAATCGAAGTTACGGAATTCAGCGCGTTGTCGATGGCGGCCAAGCTGTTTTGGGCGCTCTGCTTATCGTTCACCGTGGCTAAGTTAATACCCAAAGCCACGACGTTGATGTCGGATTTGTACGGATCGAACAGGCTGACCCGGTCGATCAGGGGGTTGTTCCCAGTGCCGATCTGAATTTCGAAGGTGGAGCCGGCGCCGTTCAGCAGCGGGACTCCGTTGAATTTGGTGCTGTTGGCGATGCGGTCGATTTCCTCCAGCATCTGTTGGAATTCGACGTCCATGAATTTTCGCTCTTGCGGTCCGACGGTATCGGAAGCGGCTTGCACGCCTAGTTCCCGCAGCCGGATGAGGATGTTACCGACCTCGGCCATCGCGCCTTCGGCGATCTGGACCAAGCTCACCCCGTCCTGCGCGTTGCGCTCGGCTTGGGAGATGCCTCGGATCTGCGCCCGAAGGCTTTCCGAAATCGCCAAACCCGCGGCGTCGTCGCCGGCATGGTTGATGCGCGATCCAGAGCTTAACCTTTCGAGGGATTTATCGAGAGAGTGGCGCGTTTGGCTCAAATTGCGCTGAGCTAAAAGCGCGGGCACGTTCGTATTTATTCTCAGTCCCATAACCTTCCTCCTTGAAGGTCCATTCCGGCCAATCCTCGGCCATTATGGGGCTCAGGCGTCCTTTTGATTTCGTCTTGAAATCAGGACCATTCCTGTGCTCACTACACGGATCGGCCGTGTCCCAGAGGACTTGAGAAAAAAGTAAAATTTTTTTTTACACGTGTGCCCCGAGGTGGGGCTGAGGCTAGGTTGTCGGCAAAACGCTAGCGATTACGCAGCTTCGGCGTAATCGTCGGCGTGCCAGAGATCATACAAAGTCTTGCCGCTTTCCGTCCGCAGCCATTTCGCGGCGTGATCCGGCGGTTCCTGGCCCAGGCATTCCATGGCGAACTGGTGCACGGTTTTCACCACACCTTGGCTGTCCGTCACTTTAAATTCGTGATTGGGCTGTTTAGCGACCTTGCACCACTTGCTGGGGTCGCTCACGAAGACAAGTTTTTGACCCTCGGTCAGCTGTTCGTTATGCACTAAGGCGGTCAGGTCGAATTTCTTGCTTTTTTTGCTCATAATTGCCTATCGGAAAAAATTGCCGATTCTTAAACGGCCGGGGGCTCGGTATCCTATATAGGATGGATTCCTCGGGAACTCCGCTCTCGACCACTACGCCCGTCGGCCGCATCGATTTTATCCGCGGCCCCGAAGCTTCATTACAATTCGCGGAGTTGTTACGCACCTGCTTTTCTCTCGCGCCCGGTCAAGATTTCTTGGCGGACTTTCCGGTCTGGTCGGTGGATGAGGAATCGGGAGCCCTACGTATCGGAGTGTTTACGAACGAAGGACTAGTGGCTTCGGCCTGCGCGCGCGTGGCGCACCTGCGGATCGCCACGGGTGTCCTTCCGGTTTGTATTATAGGTGGCGTCGCGACGCACCCAAATGCGCGCGGACTGGGTTACGCCTCGAAGCTGGTTTCCATTTGTAATGAATGGGCGACGGAGCACGGCGCGGCGGCGAGTTTGCTCTGGGGCTCGGAATTCGATCTCTATCATCGATTGGGGTTCGATCTCTGCGGTTCGCAGATACAGCTACCGATCGCGGGAATCGGAGCGGCGGCGGGCGCGATCGAGCAGGGCTGGAATCCGGCGATCTTTCACCAGCAGGTGGCGCGCCGGGAAGGGCTCGTGATCGAGCCCGGTGATCAGCGGTGGTACACCGCCCATAAAAATGTGCTGTGGTTTTGGAACGGCCCGAAGGACCACCCTACGGCCTACGTGGGATTGGGGCGTGGAATTGACTTGCAGGGAATCATCCACGAGTGGGGCGGCGAGCCTTCCGCATTGCGCGAGTTGCTGGCGGGGGTGGCGAAAGTTCATCCGGAGGCGACGATTCTGGGATCGCGCGAGCTCTTCCGCCGTCACGGGATTCTTTTCGACGACGCGGCTTCGCAGTATCTTTGCCTAGCGAAGGTATTGGATCCGCAGCGCTTGGTGATGTCTTATCATCCGACGGTGAAGGTCGAGTCCACGCGCTGGCCGGCATCCAATGGCGACGCGACCTGGGAAATTCAAATCGGCGATCGTACGACTTATCTGAAAGACACGGATCTTCCGAAGTTCTTTTTCGGTCCGGAGCGCAATATTCCTGGATTCGATCTCTACCTTCCCCTCCCGCTTTGGGTATGGGGATTAGATGCCGCTTAATAAACTCGGGCGAGCCCGTGGGCTCGCCCGATATCATCTACTTTAGCAACGGGTGATGCGGAAAATTTCTAGCAGGTGGCAGAAGTCATCGGCCACATGTTGGAAGATTTTCGAGACTGTTCTCACGACGTGTACGGTACCTTCTTCGATAAACACGCATCCCATGCGAATCACATCCCAGAGGTCGTGCAAAATATCCCGTGCCGATTGCGATAGCATCTCGGCGGTGGCCAGGGCGTGGTTGCTTAGGGTCGATACTCCAAAGCGCAAGCCATCGTATAAAAAGACGCCCGCCTCGCGGGTCAGCTCTTTCGACGCAATGATCACGGTCTTGCCGGCTTCCAGGTTCGCCTGTAAAAAGCGCGAAACAAAGTGGAAAACGTCATCGCCCGTGGCGATGATCATCTCTTTCCCGGCGCGAACCGTCACCCCGGCGGCTTCGCCAAGGGCCTGCGCGGTTTTTCCCGAAATGATCAAACCCATGCGGGTTTGTCCATCCGCGGTGCGCTTAGCGATTGCAATCACTTCCCGTTTCGGTTGCACCTTCTGCGGGACCACTTCTAAGTTCGCCGCTTGCGCGGTTTGCGCGCCCACGACCAATGCCAACAACAATCCAAGTTTTTTCATAGTTCCATTCTCCTTATGGAGTGGGGTTTAACGTGAAGTCTGGACGCACTCGAGTGGTTCGGGGGACGGTTTTTTGGGATTGTGTCACCGGGGGTTATTTGGGTTGGCCGCGAAATAGGATGATTTTGTGTCTTTAGAACATCAAGGACTCGCCTTCCGGTCCTCGCGCTTTCGCGCTCGGCCTGCAGGCCGGGCTCAGGCGCCACCCGCAAGCGGGTGCCCGGCACCTTCCGCCTTTCTCGTCCTTTCTAATGTGCGAAACATGCCGCAGGCATGTTTCAGCGTTTATATTCGAGCACCACTTTCTTTCATTTTTAAAAGAAGACCTAGCGCCAGGGTCAAGCCCATGGATGGGCGTCCCCCTGGCGCTAGGTCTTCTTTTAAAAATGAAAGAAAGTGGTGCTCAAGAAAGGACTCGAACCTTCACGCCTTTCGGCACACGACCCTGAATCGTGCGTGTCTACCAATTCCACCACTTGAGCAGGTTTTGAATCGAGGGAAAATCTGTAACATAGATTTTTTCGAAATAAAAATATTTTTATTTTCGAGGGGTTATCCCTGGGATAAGCTCGGGGCGTGAGCGGTAAGGGGAAGAAATCTCGCGGTAGTAAGGCAGGCGAAAAGAAGGCCAGGGGTCGATCCCAAAGGGAATCGAGCCGCCTTAAAGCCGCAAAAACTCGCGACAATTCGGAACGGCGGCGGTCATCCTTTTACTCGCCGGGATATTCTCCCGGCCAGCCTCGCGGGCAGGCCCGGGACTCTTCCCGGAAGGATTCCGACGCGCCTTCCGAGTCACGTGACGCTCGGGGCCCCTGGCGTCCTTCCCGCAAGCCCGAATCCGCGAACGCTCCCGAGCCGGCGGGCGATCGGGGAACGCGCCCCGTGGGGGGGCATCGTGATCGCGCTCAATTTCGCGAAGAGTTCCTGAACAAGTATCGCCCGCGGCCGGGAGGCCGATCGGAGTCTCGGGGTTCCGGCCCGCGCGATTCGCGCGGCCCTCGGCCCTCCGGGGACGGAAAGCCCGTTCATGGGCGGGGATCTTTCCAGAAATCCAATAAGGGCTTCGGCTTCGTCGTCTTCGATACCATCAAGCACGAAGACCTCTTCATCCCGCCCGACCAGACCGAAAATCTCTTTCACGGCGACCGGGTCGAGGTGCAGTCGGACGCGCGTGGGAACATTCGCCAGCTCAAGGTCATCGACCGGCGAATCAAGGAAATCGTCGGCCGCGCCCAGATCAGCTGGTCCGGGCAAAGCTTGGGCATCCTTTATCAAAATAAAAACTTAAGCGAGCTGATTCCAGTCGTGGAGCAGGCCGAAGGCTTAAGTAAACCCAAGCACGGCGATTGGGTGCGCGCGAAGCTGAAAACTTCTGAAAACGGCAAGGCGTCCGCCTCCCTCGTGGAAGTGTACGGACCGACGTTGCCTGCCTCCGCGGATATCCAAATGATCGCCGGTGAGTTTGGCTGGATCGAACATCATTCCGAAGCCGCTCACCAAGAAGCCCAGCGCTTGGTTGCGGAGCCACCGCGCGTGGGAGATCCTGGCCGCGAGGATTTCACGCACGTGCCCTTCATCACGATCGACGGCGAGCGGGCCCGGGATTTCGACGATGCAGTGCACGTCGAACGGGCGGGAGAGAGTTTCATTCTTTGGGTGGCGATCGCCGATGTCGCTCATTATGTGCGCAAAGGGGGAAAGATCGACGAGGAGGCGTTGATGCGCGCCACCAGTGTTTATTTTCCAGAGCGCGCATTTCACATGCTTCCCCACGAACTTTCCGAAGGTCTTTGTAGCTTGCGACCCAACGAGCTTCGTTACGGAATGGTGATCAAGTCCACGATCAACGTCCAGGGCAAGCGGACGCGCACTGAGGTCTACAATGGCCTGATCCGTTCGCGCCGGCGGGCCACTTACACCGAGATCCAGGCCGAGTACGAAAAGCTCGGTGAATCGACGGGCTGGGAATACAAAAACTATTTCGACCTTTATAAAGTTTTGCGACGCATGCGGCAGAAACGAGGGTCGATCGATTTCGAGTTCCCGGAATCCGAAGTCGTCTGCGCTCCCAATGGCGAACCCACCTCCATCGATGTGGTCGCGCGCGTAGACGCACACCGCCTCATCGAAGAGTTCATGATCTCCGCTAACGAAGCCATCGCCGATTGGACGTTGAGTCGTCATCAGCAGTTTATCTTCCGCGTTCATGAGGAGCCCAATCCCGTGAAGCTCGAAGCCTTCGTTCGCTTGGCCAACGGATTGGGGGTGGAACTGCCGGAGCTCGAAAACATCGATTCGCTGGCGGTTTCCCGGCTTTTACAGTCCTTCGCGGACCATCCCGCCAAGACGTTGCTCAGCACGATGCTGCTCCGCTCGCTCAAGCAGGCGGTTTATAGCGCGGATCTGGCGATTCACTTCGGGCTGGCTTCCGAAGGCTATACCCACTTCACGAGCCCCATTCGCCGCTATCCCGATCTCATCGCGCACCGGATCGTTAAGGAAATTCTTGCCCACGGAAAAACCCGGGAGACCAACGAGTCAGTGGCAAAACTTGCCGAGCATTGCAGCTATCGCGAACGTCTTTCCGGCGAGACCGAGATGGAATCGCGTAAGCTCAAGCAGGTGCGCTTGATGATGAAGGAGCTGGGTAACGAGTTCGAAGGCATGATCAACGGGACCCATAAAAAGGGGATCTTCGTCCAGCTCGCGGCGCCTTACGTGGAAGGGTTTATCCCCATCGAAACTTTGACGGATGACGACTACCTCTTTAACGAGGAGCATCTTTTCCTCTATGGCCGCCGGAAGAAGCGCATGTTCCGCGTGGGCGATCGCTTGCGGGTGCAGGTCGTGAACGCGTCGTTGGAGATGCGCCGGATCGAGTTCGAACTCCTGGAAAAACTAGAAGAAGCGCCATCGGCGACTCCTGCCCGGCAAAAAAAGCCGCGTTGACGCTTTAAGCCCCCGCATCGATCATTAAACTAATGAAGTGGATTCGCACGGGCCGCCAGCTGGGACAGGCGGTTAAGAACGTCCAACGTTTTCGCCACATCGTGGCCGTCTTCGCGCGCCACGGTTTCTCGGACATCGTTCAGCGCATGGACCTGGGACGTTACCTCCCGACGCGCTTCGTACCCCAAGACGAGGACCTTCAGCAAAATACGCCGATGCGTTTGCGCAAAGCCTTCGAGCAGTTAGGCCCGACGTTCGTGAAGCTGGGCCAGGTGCTTTCTACCCGGCCCGACCTCATTCCCGAACCATTTATTGAAGAGTTCACCAAACTCCAAGACGACGTGAATCCCCTTCCCTACGCCGTCATTAAGAGCGTGCTGGAGCGCGAGCTCGGCGCCCGAACCGAAACCGAGTTCCGATTTATCCAGGCGGAGCCCTTAGCTTCGGCGAGTATCGCGCAGGTTCACGAGGCCGAGCTAAAGGACGGCACCAAGGTCGTCATCAAGGTGCAGCGACCAGAGCTGCAGCAGATCATCGACACCGACATCTCGCTCCTAGCATTCATGGCGAAGCTGCTCGAGCGTTATATCCCGGAAACCAGGCTGATAAGCCCCGTCACCATCGTCGACGAATTTTTCCGCACGCTTTCGAATGAAACCGATTTCCAAATTGAAGCCAATAACATCCTAAAGATCACCGAGAACATGAAGACGTTTCCGGAGATCGTGATTCCCAGGGTTTACCGCGATCTCAGCACCGAGCGCGTGCTCACGCTCCAGAAGATCGAGGGCATACCCGTCAACAACCTCAAGGAACTGGACCGCCAAGGGGTCGATAAAAAGTTCCTGGTCCGCACGGGCTCGCGCGCGTTCTTCAAATCGATCATGATCGACGGCCTTTTTCACGGCGATCTGCACGGCGGTAACCTGTTCGCGATGCCGAATAATCAGATCGGCATCATCGACTTCGGCATCGTGGGTCGGCTTTCGCAAAAGTCCAGGGACAAGCTGGCCAATATGGTGATGGCGATCCTGACCGAAGATTACGAAAACTTGTGCATCACCTACGCCGAGCTGGGCGCGGCCGATCCCTCCACCGACTTCGATGCCTTCGAGCGCGACGTGCGCGCGACGATCGCGCCTTACTTAGGGCTCAATATCTCCGAGGTGAATTCCGGACGCGTGCTGATCGAGGCAACGAAGGTGGCCGCTAAGTACAATATCAAGGTCCCTTCCGACTGGATGATCGTGTTCAAGGGCATCTTGACCATGGAAGGAATGGGCCGGTCGCTCGATCCGCATTTTGATTTCATCGCCGAAGGCCATGATTTGATCAAAGATCTGGTGAAGAATCAGTTTTCTACCCAGCGGTTGTCGAAAGAGGCGATGTGGATCGCCAAGGATGTAGGCGCGCTCTTGCAGGTGCTGCCGAGGCAGATTCGGTGGATGTTCAAGAAGTTCAACCGCAACGACTTCGCATTGGAGATCAAGTCCCCGCAGCTCGACGAAATCCGCGAGCAGATGGAAGCCAATGGGAAGCGTACCAGCCTCAGCATCGTGGTGGCGGGCCTCTTCATTGCCAGCAGTGTCGCGCTCCAGTTTGCGACGCCCTTCCAGCTCATCGGCATGCCGGTGATTTCCGCCGCTTACCTAATTATTGGCGGTCTTCTGATGATTCGGGTTCTGTTCAAATAGCGGTCGTGGTTTTGCCTAATCTTCCGACATCGAATAATTCTTAGGCAGGAATTGAGTCGCGTGTCGAAAGTGACCCCCCTAAAATTACGGATTTATTCTCTCGGGCTCGACGGCGCGCGAGTTGCAATCGTACGCTTTGGGGTTTCGGTTTTTAGGGCGAGTCTTAGCTACCAAGTCACCGCGAGGGAGGCTTGGATGCAAATACGGAAAATATTCGGTTTAGGTTTATTCGTGCTGACGGCGGGCAATCCACTTGCGTCTTCGGCCCATGAGGGCCGCGCCACTTGCCAGCTCGGACCGGTCGACATCGACCAAAGCGGCGTCGTGGATGTGAGTGATCTTACCTTGGTGTTATTGAACATGGGCGCCAAGGGACACCCAGCCGACGTGAACGGAGACGGCTGGGTAGACGTCGACGATCTCATGGCGGTGATCCTGCATTGGGGAGAGAGCTGCGCGTTGGGTCAGTTCATCAATCCTCCCGCGCAATACGTTCTGCAATCGGGCGTGGCCCTGAGTTTTGGCATGAATACCCCTCCCGCGCCGGCGGGGGCCTACGTGATTTTCCAAACCTGGTCGGACGCGGCCCAGGCGATCCAAGCCGTGCATACCGACTCCGCTCCGCCTTTTGTCTATCCGGCCACGGCTTTGAACGGAGTCACACCCGGAAGCGGAATCATGCAGGCGATTGTTCGTAGCCCAAGTCACCAAACCCTAGGGGTGATCAGCGCGCCGGCCGCCCAGTTCATTGCGCCCGGAGGGCCACCCTCCGCTCCCGAAATCACGGTCGCCATTGCGGGTAGCGGCGTGAGTATTCCCAACGGTCAGGTCACTCCGATCGATTTCGGCGTCGTCAACCTGGGCGCGCCCGCGCCCAGCGTGGTAATTCGCGTACGGAATGACGGCAATGCGCCGTTGACATTGGGAAGCGTGAGCGTGCCGGCCGGTTTTTCTATGATCGAAGGCTTAACGGCGAGCTTGGCGCCGGGATCTAATGACACCTTCACCGTTCAGATGAATACGGGCGCGCCCGGCGGTTACAGTGGCCAGATCAGCATTGCCAATAATGATGCGGACGAAAATCCGTTCCATTTCGCGATCGCCGGGACGGTGCAGTCTCCGCCCGGCGGGGGAGGCCCCTCGCCCACCGGTTGCGCCATTGCCGCCGCGGTCGGGGGGCTTTCGGGTATGGCTCCCTTCACGGTGCACGTGAACGCCATCCATAACTGCAACTTGAACGCCGGGAATATCACCACTGCCCAGTATGACTGGGACTTTGGCGACCCGACGGGCGCTTTTAATCGCATCTCCTCCTACGGCGGCGCGCATGTTTACGAGGCCCCCGGCACCTACACGGTTTCGGTTCGCATCACTAACGAAGCCGGTGGTTGGGTGCAACGCACGGCGACCGTGAACGTGTCCGCCAACACCCGCGCCCGAATTTACGTCGCCAATAACGGAAGCAACGCCAATTCGGGCGCCAGCCCCAGCGATCCCCGGGCCACGATCAGCTCCGTGCCCTCAAACACGGAAGTATTCTTTCGTCGGGGCGATACGTTCGGCGGCTTCACTATGAATGGATCCACGAACGCGCGGGCTTCCGCCTACGGAACGGGCGCCCGTCCGCGCATCACCGGTCAGGTCACCGCGGACGGAACGAGTTTGATGTTGGAGGAGATGAATTTTTATCCAAGCGGCACCATAAATCAATCGATCCGCGTGACGAATGCTAACGGTGTCACCATCCGCAACAACTCGGGGCAATCCGGCGGCGGCGATTATTTTATTGAAGCGCCGCTATCCACGGCCCGCGGCATCCTTGTACAAGGAAACACGCTGGGAGTGTTGGGGGGATACCTCTTCTGGGGAAATGGATCCCATTACTCCATCTTTGGAAACACCCTGCAGGACTCGCTGAATCAACATGGCGTTCGCTATTATGCCGACTACGTGTACGTCATCGGCAACGACCTCGGAAATCCCGGAAACAACGCCATTTCCATCGCCACGAGCAACTATTCCTACGTCGCCAAAAACATCTTGCGCGGCGATGGTCACGATGGAGCCTGGATCGGTTATGTGGACGACGGGGGACCGCGCAGCGCCCATAACGTGGTTTTCGAAGGCAACCTGCTGATGAACGCCGAGGTCAAGATCCACCCCGGCGACAACATCGTTTTGCGTAATAACATCATCCATCGGGGCAAGGCCTATATCATTGGATACGACGTCACGTTTCCGGATCCGACCCTAAACGGATTCAAGATGGTGCACAACACGATCGTGGACCCCAGCGCGCAGTATTCGAATTGCGTTTACCTGAAGTCGAATCCGCAAGGGGCGGACAACCTCATTATCGCCAACAATCTCTGCGCCAAACCCGCGATGGTGACGGGTGACTACAAGAGCGCGTTGGTTTTCGCCGAAGTCGGAAGCGAGCTCGCGGGCATTCGGTTTCAATCCAACTTATGGAGCATTCCGGCGGTCGTGAACTACGGGATCCATTACGTGGCGCCCGCCTGGGGTAATCCCGGGGCGTATCGCACGATCGCACAGTGGGACGCGTACGCGCAGACGGCGGACGAACGGCACCGCACGTTTAACCTGACGCAAGATTTCGATTCGCAGTGGCGGCCCCTGTTTTCCGGCCAAGACCTGGCCGCTCCCTTGCCGGGTGTTTTTCGCGACTATTACGGAAACCCTCGCCCGGCCGGATCCGTGCGGGTCGGCGCCGTAGAATAGAAGAGATCCGAGCACATTCTACGGCCGTCAAAACTTTGGCGCGAACTTTCTGGTTACCAGACAGATTCGCTCGACGCCGTTCGATGAGTTCGTTACGCTAAGGGTGCAAAATTATGAGCACACCACTTCGCGTAGTCACAAGGATGGGATTAGCGTGGTTTGGCCTTGGCCTCGGGTCGGCGCTGGCGGCGCCGCTTCCGCCTGACGCACAAGGCTTGTTGGATTCGCTGCCGGGAAAGAAAGTGACGCTTGATTTCGTGCTCGCGCGCGCGATGTCGTCCTCCGACAGCTTCAAGGCCGTGATCGCGCAAGGCGCCGGCGTCGAGGTCCCGCTGCTTTCCGCGAAAATCCCGCTCGATACGCGCTTGTCGCTCAGCTTGGGCCGACAGATTAATGAAAACGAAGCGCTGAGTAGCTTCATGCCGAACCGCTCTTCGGGCACGCAGCTCAAGCTGGGCGCTTCCACTTACTTTCGCACGGGCACGATGTTGTCCTTCGATTTGGCGACGGGTTACTCCGATATGACGTTTCCCGGCCTGGGTGGCCCGGGCACGGCCTTCACGGCCGCGGGCTACGAAACGAAACCCTCTTTCACGCTGGTCCAGAATTTATGGAAAGACGGATTTGGATCGGGCACGCGACGGGGGCTCGAGGCCGGCGAATTCGGTCGCGAGGCCAGCCAAGCCGCCTTCGACGAGTCGCTTGAGGAGTGGGTGCTCGGCATCGTGGACATCTATTACAACGCCTGGATGTTGCAATCGCGTATCAAGACTGCGCAAGACAGCTTGAAGCGTCGTCAACGCTTGGCCTCGATCACCGAGAGCAAAGCACGGCGGGGAACGGCGGAGCGGCCCGACGTGCTGCAGGTCAAAAGCGCGGTACTCGCGACCGAGGTCATGGCCGAACGGGCCAACCAGGGGCTCGCCCAAGTTTGGCGCTCGCTCGTGGTATCCCTCAAGCTGCCGTCGGCTTGGGTGAATCTCGACGCCAGTGAAATTCCGCTCGTGGTGGACGAGTTTGGCCCTAAGCAGCTCGAGCTCTGCCAGCTGCTCCAAAAAGAGGGCTATGAGTTCGCGCTCGACTCCGCCACCCGCAAGCTCGATCTTCAAGCCAAGGCCGCCGAGCTGACGCTGGATCGCGCGAAGAGCCTCGCGGCGCCGGAGGCGCAACTCCTGCTCGCCGTATCTCCCAACGGGATCAGCAATACCTTGGGATCGTCGTTTTCCGAAGGCTTCACCACCCAGCACCTGGCGTGGACCGCTTCGGTGGGATTGAATTTTCCGATCATGAACTACGCCGCCGAAGCGGAAGTACGGAACGCGATCGTTAACCGCGAGCGTGTCGAGTCGATCGCCGCCTCGGCAAAACGCGACATGCGCGTGCGCTGGATCAATCAGTGCGACGACACCCGGCGTTTGGTGGATTCGACCCGGAAGCTCCAGCAGGCTTTCGATAACCAGTTACTACGCGTGCAGCTCGACGAAGATCGCTTCAAGATCGGCAAGGTTCCGTTGTTGTCGGTGATTCAGGCGGGCGACGACGCCACCTACGCCGAAGGCGATCTACGCCAGACGGAGCTTGAGATGCGCCTGGCGCATTGGAAGCTCACGCGCCTGGCGGGCAAAGTGAAAGATTACGCCCAACAGGTCGCCGATCAGTACCGTAACTTCCAGTCCCCCTACCTAAAAGACTAGGGCGGCTAGGGATTTGCTTTCAAGAACACCCGTTCGTAGGCCGTGCTGCTATTCAGGCCGACCGTGGCTCCGCAGCGATAACCGCCGCTTAAGTTTTGATTTTGGGTATGAAAGCAGAGTCTTTTTTCCGGCTGGTTGGTTCCGACGTCGCAGCTGTTTCTTTGGAGGGTGTCGCCCTTGGCGGCGAACCCGATACTGTAGGTGTTGCTGTAATAAAACAGGACGTCGTTATCCAAGGTGCCAGTTTGGGAGGTTCCGATTTCCTTGAAGACTTGGTTGTAGGCGCCGTACCCCGCAACAATGAACGTGTTTCCGCCGGTAACCCGGCAGGCCAGCATGACATGGGTCGCTTGGCAGTCCTTGAGGACTTTTTCCAAAGGCTGGGATTCGGCGAACTTGCTGACATGGCAAATCTCCCAGTCGTCTAATTCCTCGATCGGGACGTTGTTCATAATCCCGCTAAACTCGGTCACGCGGATGAACGTCATTTTCTGATTGGCCGCCTCTTCCTGGGTGAACGGCAATTTTGTGCGGCGATTGTATTTTGCGCCCGCGAACGTCGCTCCCTTCACCTCGGCGCCCTCGAGGTTAGACCCTCGGAGATTGGCGCCGTCGAAGTTGGCCCGGCGTAGGTCGGCCTTGGCAAGGTGGGCGTCTTTGAAGTTTGCGCCTTTGAATGAGCTCGATTCCAAGACCGCCTCGGTCAGTTTCGTTCCATTGAAGTTGGCCTCATCGAAATTGCAGCGAGCGAAGTTGCTAAGCGAGAGATCGAAGGAGCCTAAGTCCACGCCTTTGAAGCTCGACTCCAAGACCGTCGCGCCACTGAACTTCGCGTTTTTTAGTGATGAGCGCTGAAAGCTGACCCGTTCCAGGTGCGCGTCGATGAAGTCGGCACCCGCAAGTTTGGCGCTTTCAAAGTCGACGTCCACCAGGCGCCCGCCGCGAAACGTCGTGAGCTGGAGATCGGTATTCGTGAACTTCGATCCACTGAAGTCGATCCCGTCGAGATTCAGCCGGGAGATGACCACCCCGCGAAGGTCGGCGCATTGCCCAAGGAAACTGGGGTTCAGACCGGCTTCGCCTTTGGCATTCAAGCATTTCCCGGCTTGGTACCGGAATCCGAGATCCCCGGAGAACACCGTCCCCGCGAAGGATAGGCTGAGTACCGTAATCCAGGAGGCGTGGCGAATCATTATCATAGGTTCTCCTTCATATGGGTATTCCTTAAAAGTTAGCTTTAAAAAAAACGCGTTCATACTTGTCGTTGTTGAGGGCCACGGCGCCGCCACAGCGGTACCCAGCGACGATTTGGTCACTTTGTAAGCGGATACAAAACCGATATGCGGATGAAGTATTTTCCACGTCGCATCCATTGGCGCTGCGTGAAATCACGCCAGGGCGCGCAAATCCCACGCTAGAGTTTTTTCCAAAATAAAAAGTCACGCCGTTTTCGTAGGTCCCGCCGTCTTCCCGCCCTATTTCGCGAAAAACCCGATCGTAGGCACCGAATGCGGCTACTTCCAACACCGGCTCGCCGGTTTTTCGACAACCCATCATGACGTGAGTGGCTTTGCAGGACTTCAATATGCTGCTTAGATCCGATATCCGATCGTAGGATGAGCGGTGGCAGGGGGACCATCCAGCGATATCTTTATATGGAAGATTAGTGGCAACACCCATGAAATCCGTGGCTTTGACCTGTATCATTTTTTGCTTTTTGGCTTCCACCTCATTGAAAGGAAGCTGGGTGCGCATGCTGTATTTGGCCTTGGCGAAATTGGATCCGCTCACGTCGGCCTGGTTCCAGTTAGAACCCCGCAAGACGGCGTTGGCAAAAGTCGAGTGGGTTACCATCGCGCCGATCAACTTGGCGTTAGCGAGAATCGCCTCCGAAAATGAAGCTTGGTCGATGACGGCTTCGGTGAGATTCGCTTCGGAAAAATCGGCTTTATCGAACGTACATTGAACGCATTGAAAATAGGAAAGGTCAAAACCTCGAAAATCGACGCCCACAAATCTACTTTCCAAAAAAGTCGCGCCGCTAAACTTCGCGCGCCGCAGGTTCGCACCCATGAAATTCACTTTCTCAAAAGTGCTATCGAGGAAGTTCGCGCCCATTAGTTTGGCGCCCGTGAAGTCGACGTCGACAAAGCGACTGGTTCGGAAGTTCGTCAGCTGAAGATCGGCATTTGTAAACTTAGAGCCGCTAAAGTCGATTCCCGCCATTTCGAAGCGGTTTAAGGTCAGATCACGCATGTCCGAGCACGGCCCAAAGTAAAACGGATTTAGGCCGATCTTCCCTTCGCCGTTGACGCACTTGCCGTTTTGGTAACGGAATCCCAGATCCAGCGCGGAAGCC
The DNA here is from genome assembly GCA_050251055.1 of Bacteriovoracia bacterium. GTDB lineage: Bacteria > Bdellovibrionota > UBA1018 > UBA1018 > JBFWNL01 > JBFWNL01. Next base: position 144,144 of record JBFWNL010000004.1, on the reverse strand, counting down.
GACAAAGGGAGAGCAAAATAAATTGACCACGCCCAGAGCGCCACCGAAGGTAGGGGTTTTTTCATGGATTTAAGTGTCCCCGAAGTCGCATGGTTTTTAAACCCGATTGTGAGCGCCAATTCATTGGCGATTCGGTGGATTCTTGACGTGACCGACTTAAACTCGCCCGGAAATCCTTACCCGACTTGGAAGTTCAAGACAAACCCGGTATCCTGGAAGGGAGAGAAGGCTAAGGATGGCCGTGATTTCGTCAGTACCAAAAAAGAATCCCAAGGAGGGGACGTGGTCGCTCCGACTCGCCACCGTGCTGGTGGCGTTAGGGGGAAGCTTTTCCTCCGAGTCCCACGCCATCGGCATCGTCGGGCTGGAGTCTTCCAACTTCCTGCGTTCCTCCAAAGATCGATCGAATGAGAATTCCACCGTTTACGCGGGAATCGATTACGAAACCTCGGGCAAGCTGCTCGAGGTGAAACTCAACGTCACCGGCTACACTTTCCTGTCCGATCCGAGTTTTTTTACCGCCGAGTCCCGCGACTTTTATGTGCAAACCCACCCGAACCACGGTCACCAGGTCACCTTGGGTCGCAAGTTCATGTCTTGGGGATCTTCGGACGACGTCTGGAAGCAGGGTTTGTGGGCGCCGCGCTTCCTTTGGGATCCAACCCACCCGCAGCCGGTGGGATTGACGGGCGTTTTCTATACCTATCGGGCTTCGAATTGGGGCGTGCGCGTTTTCGCGTCTCCCCTAAACGTGCCGGAGCGAGGTTTTCCGATCAAGGATGGCGAAGGAAGGCTGGATACCCCGAGTCCGTTTCTGTACCCGCTGCCTAAACGCGCCGTCGTGCTCACCCAGCAGGCGGATATCAAGTACGCGATCGCGATGCCTCCGCTCGGCCAGCTGATCTTCAATCCCGGCGGCGCGATTTCGCTCGATTATGGGGAAAAAGAGGGCATTTGGGCCAAAACTTCGTACGGATTCCTGCCCAGCAATCAGCCGGATATCTCCGTGGAGGCCCAGCTCCAGACGGATTCCTTGATCCTCAACTCGACCCTGCATCCACGCGTTTATCATCATCACATCCTCACCGGCGAGGTGGGATACCGAGCGGCTAATTGGTCGGCGTGGGGATCGTTGTCGGGAGAGGCCCCCGTGGATCTCAATCGAAACCCCAACTTCATTAACGAGCCGATGGGCCCGGCCATCATTTACTCGACCGGCGTCGACGGCAAGCTTGATCGCAACTTCTCGTTACAGGCGGCTTTTATGTACGTGAACGAGGTCAAGCCCGCGGCGGACGAGGAAATCGTCGATTTGGATATCCCGACGCGGTTCACCTATACAAACGCTTTGATGCTGGGGGCTAAACTCACTACCGACTCCCCTTTCAGCTACTCTTCTGACTTCACGTACGACATCGAGAACCGTAGTCATATTTTTTCCTTGGATGCGCAGTACGCAAAGAACTCCTGGCGCGCTAGCATAGGTTTAGATTTCTTCGTTTCTACGACTGGTCAGGGTATTATTGGCCAGTATTCGGGAAACGACCGCTTGCGGCTGGGGGTAGCTTATGTCTTTTAAACCGACTTTAGCTGGCGTCTTGGTTTTTCTGTCCGTGGCCGCCGGCTGCGGGATCCTAGGCGAAAAAGATCCGCTCAATGAAGTGCTCACCTACGGCGCCAAAAAAACCGGCTGCCTCAACGAGCTCGGCCCGCGCTTCGAGCGCTACATGCGCGGCGACGTGAGCCGCGAAGAGTGGGACGAGACCTGGGATTGCACGATCGACTCCCTCGAGCTGTTCATCAAGTTCGTTTCCGAAGGCTCGGCGCAGGGCTATACCCAGGGCGATATTCTTTCATTTGTGCGCAAGGTGTTGGTGACCAACGTGCCGGTCTCGAACGAGCTCGTGGCGGCTACGTTTAAGCTAAAAGCCTCCTTGTTGGGCGGCAGCGACGAGGTTCTGAAAAAAGACGAGCTGCGGGTGTTCGTCGGATTCCTGCGAGTCGCTAAGGTCGAAACCATGAAGCTCTTGCCCGCGCTGGTCCAGCTCAAGTCCGGCGCGACTCCGCAGGCAATGCTCGCCCTCTCGACGGGCATCCAGTCGATGGGGATCAATCTCGCCAACGCGATCAAGACAAACGACAATCCGATATTCCCGAATTGGGCGCTCGGCGTTTTCCTCGACGAGCTCGGAAAAGTTTTCAAGTGGAAACTGACTTACGAGCTGATGAAGCCGGTGCTCGCGATCAAGACCACCCTGATTGGCGGCAAGGACAGCGGGATCGAAGGGATCATGTGGCCGCGCTTCATCCGCAAGGCCGCCGACTTGGGCGGGCCGGTGGTGGCGCTCCTGAACGTCGATAAGAAGCTAGCCACGGGACCGAATGAATACGGCGAGTTTCTCATCGACGTGGTGAAAAAGATCCAGGCCTCGCTTGATGAATCGCTGGGTTACCACGGCGGAGCGCTGACGATCGCCGATCTTTCTAAGCTCATCGAGTCATTCCCGGACGAGTGGATGACCATCCATAAGATGACTCTGAAATATACGCTGAAACCGCTCCTACAGCGGATCATGCAAAGCCCCAAGCCGGACGAGCTAAATCACAAGGCGCTGGATAATCTCGTCGAGCTGGTTTCGTTCTGGAATCGCGGCCTCACCCATCTCGAGACGATATTCGAAAAGTACGGCTTAAATCGGGATGATTTTACGCTCGAAGAGTTCGAGAAGGCAGCTAAGGACTACGCGCAAGGAGTGAAGGAAAACCGGCGCGCTGAAGTCGACCGCCTAGTCCGGATCGCGAAGGAGTATGTCCCGATCTATGCCGTCGGCACGGAAGAGTACCAGATGGAGATGCGCTTCAATCTGCCGCATACGCTGCTAAACCTTCGCCAGTTCCATTGGTATGAGATGCTGGCGAGCCACCTCATCCGGGTCTATTCGGATCGGAAGGATGGTACGAGCGGCACCAAGGCAAATTTCCGCCAGTTTTACGATGATTTCACGCCGATCGGCATTGACCTGAAGGTCATCGATAAGGACGTGCCGAATACGTTCGAGAAACGTTATCGCGAGGCGGATCTGTTTACCCACACCGCGAACGGCGATGGGTTGATCCAGGTTTCCGAGGCCACCCATCTGGCGGCGGTGTTGACGTCGATCAGCCTGCTCGGCAAGCAGGTCGAGGAGAAGGTGGAGCCGATCTGCAGCGTGGCTGGCGTCGGCCGCAGCGTGGAAGGCAACTGGATGAACGTCGATTGCTTCCGCAAGGAAAATGGCGCGATCCTGGGCGATACTTGGACGCATTTCCCGTACTTGGCGGATTTTTACAAAGCCTCCTCCGATGCCGACCGTAAGAACATCCTCATCGCCATGGAGAAGGGTGGGCGCCGTTACGGGTATTCTCAGTACGACATCGGCGACTATGACGTGAAGGGGCTCTCGGGCGTGACTCATTACGTGGAGCTGCTCTTTTTGCGCTTCGACGCCGATCAAAACGGGATCCTCGACACGAAGGAAGTGATGCGGGCTTATCCCGTTTTCAAGGCGACGATCGCCCAGCTTGGGGAGCTCAAGCCCGACGACGACGCCATGATCGAATCGGTCTTCACCTACATGGTCCGCTACGGCAAGGCGCCAAGCAAAGACCTAGGGGGCATCATCCACTTCCTTTCCTGGAAAGGAGACCGGGGTCGCTGGAAGCTCGCGGCCACGCGCAAGGACATCTTCGCAATCACCGCATACTTCGGATCTAATGATGCCAAGCCAGATCTGGTCAGTATCGAGCCGATCGACATCGATCGCAGCGTCCGCAAGCCGTAACGGCGGGGGAAGCGTCTGGACCCGCGAAGTACGGCGCGATGCTGACGCGTCGGCAACGAAGATCGTGTAGCCAATTCATGACCGAGGGTCCGCCCCGCGCGGCATCGGCGGGTTCCCAAAAGACGAAAGCTTCTCCGGGCCGGCCGGCTCGTCCCACTCGGCCCAGGGCTTGCGCCAGCGCCAAGAGGCTGCGGGGCGGTTCCCACAGTACGACCCAGTCCAGCTCCCGGATATCCATGCCTAGTCCGAATGCGGAAGTGGCGATGAGTACGCGGCATTCACCTTGGTTCAGTCGAAGCTCAATCGCGCGTTTTTCCTCCGACCCCAGACCGGCGTGGTAGGGCAGAGGGCGAAAGGAGCCTAAGAGCCGCGCTAGTCGGTGGGTGTCCTCTCGTGTTTGCACGAATACGATGCCGCGTCCGGGGCGGGCCGCCACCGTGTCCAGCAGCGCTTGCGCGCGGTCCACATGATTTACCCGCCAGGCGTGAATGATGAGGCTTTCCGGAAAAGCAAATTCGCCGATTTCCCGTAACGGCGTCGGGATCTCGGCGCGAAGCTCGCGACGGGCGACGTAAGGGAGCGTGGCCGTGAGCCAAAGCGAACGACGTAGGCCAAGCTGCGCGATGAGCGCGGGAACTTTTCGATAAGCCGGCCGGAACTCGCGCCCCCATTCCCAAAGGCAGTGGCATTCGTCGACCACCATCCAGTCGGGGCGCCAGTCCTTCAAAGCATGAACGGTGCTCGGTGATTCTTCCAACTTCTCCGGGCTGACGATCCAATACTCGGACTGCTTTCGGCTGGAGTTCGTGCGGCCTTCCGGTCCCATCCCGAGCCAAACCTGAAATCCCCGTGCTTCTAGCCGTGCTTGCTGCTGACGACCAAGCGCCACGAGCGGCGAGATCAGTAAAGTCCTGGCCGGGCGCATTTGGGAGAAACGCTCGTAGATTAAACTCTTTCCGGAGCCCGTTGGGGCTACGCAGATGACGTGTCCCGGGGCCTGCAAAGCCGCGAGAGTTTCCGTTTGAAAAGGATGAAGACGAAAGGCTTCGCGCACTCAGCGCTTGGCAGCAAGATCGATGCCCAGCGCGGTGGCCTGGCTCTTGAAGCGGAGGTAAATCAATCCCCCGAAAATTCCCTGGAGCAGCTGAAAGAGCACGAACAAGCTGAAAGTATCGGCTCCGCGTTCGGATCCAATCTGCATGAAAAGCCAACTGAAGGCGACGTGTCCGGTTCCGACGCCGGCGGGCATTACGGGGATGGCCGTGACCAGCAAACCCAACGGGACGATCACGCACAACGACAAAGGCTGCAAATGATCCTCCCCCAACGCGAGGGAGAAAAACACGAACGAAACGATGACCAAGAGATGGATAATGACGGATACCGCCAACGAAACCACAATCGCGCCGCGTTCGTGGTGGTAAGTGCGGATGCCCTCGTAAATTCGCGTGATGGAGCCGACTCGGGGTATTCGTTGCTCCAAGCGCCGGCACAAGGCCAGCACCGGATCGCGATCTTCCTTCACGATGAAAAGATAGCCGAAAAACACGACGACGAAGGCGGTGGCGGCCAATACGAAAAACCCGACGGTTTGCAGTAGGCGTTCCCCCGCCGGGGAAGCCAAGCTCATCAGCAAGGCAACGCCGGAGACCAGAATTAGCGCCGATACGCCGGCTACGCGGTCAAATAAGATCGAGCTGAGCGAATGCGCGCGACGGCCCTGGATTTCCTTCGCCACATAGATCGCCTTGATTACGTCGCCACTTACGGCGCCCGGTAGGGCGATATTGAAAAAGCTTCCCACGAAAGTCAGCTGAAGGATCCGGCTGATGCCCAGACGGATGCCTTGGGCGGAAAGCAGCACGTACCAGCGGTAGATGGCCAGGATCGCCGTGACGACCAGGCAACCCATACCCGGGCCCACGTATTCCCAGCGGGAAAAGGCGCGTTTCGTGGCGGAAAGCGAGAGAAACCCTTTCTGCGATAGGAAATAAAGCAACGCCGAGACGAGGGCGAACTTAAAGGCGAGCTTCAACGAGGGTGCTAGCTTTTTCAACCCGCGCGCCCTTCGGGGCCATCGCCCAAGAAATTTCGAAAAATGGCGTTGCCGACTTCGGGGTCGTAGAGTTTCGCGCCGAGCTTCGGATTGAACACCTGGGCGCCTTCACCTTTTTTGATTTGCTCACGAATGGTCCGCTCGCTGCCGGCCAACGTACGTTCGGGGTGGAACTGGATTCCGTAAATCGGCCGTTCCGGATGGTGGTACGCCTGCACGACACAGTCCCGCGACCGCGCCGTATGGAGGAAACCGGCGGGAGGCTGGGGGACCTCGTCGTAGTGCGCGGCGAAGGTGTAGAATTTTTTTGGCAGACCCCGGAACAGCGGTGAATCTTTGAGGACTTCGATTTCTATCCAGCCAAACTCGGACACGCTTGCTCGGCGCACGGCGGTGACGCCGCCCAACACGCGCGCCAAAAGCTGGTGGCCGTAGCATACTCCGAGCACCGGTACTTGGGCATCGATCGTACGCCGGAGGAAGTCCTCCAATTTCGAGACCCATGCGTCCTGGCTCAATGCGGAGGTTCGGGATCCGGAAACGATAATGCGCGAGAACTCGGTGGGATCGGTGGGCAGGTCGGCGTGCGGCCCGCGGCGCACGTAGAACGTGGCGTGAGGAGCGAAACGCGAATAATGGGAAAGATCATGGGCGCCCCAGCAGTCGAGATCGATGTTGTTGTCGATGATCAATACCTTCATGCGTTCCTTCTCTTCTCCCACAGAAAGGCATATTTTAGGAAGACGCTATAGGCGGCATTGATGGAAATAATCAGGCCGGGGAATCCGTCCAGGCAGCCCTTTTTCCAAAGGTAGGTCTCCAGGAACTTTCCCCAGGGCTTCAGGAGCAGGCGCGCGAGTCCCCCGCGCACGCCCCGCTTGGCGAGTTCGATCGACCCGTAACGGGCGTAACGCACGTTCGTGCTGACTTGATCCTCGATACCCCGAAAAGTGTAGTGATTTAGGTGTTCGCGCAGAGTGCCGGTGGGTCCATAGACCATCAGGGTTTCGTGCACCTCGGGTTCCGTCCACTGAGCCTGAGTGCGGTTCACGAGACGGACGAGGTAGTTGGGATACCAACCGCCGTGGCGGATCCAGCGGCCTAGATAGAAGGTTTTACGGGGGATGAGATAGCCGTTGATGGAGTGCGGGCTGGGTTTGGTCCCGGTTCCTACGTCGTTCCGATTGCCCACGTCCAGAACGGATTCGATCTCGCGCCTGAGCTCGGGGGTGATTTCCTCGTCGGCGTCGATGTTTAGCACCCAATCGTGCTTGGCCTGGGCTTGGGCAAAATTCTTCTGTTTGCCGTAACCGGGCCAAGGATTGTGAATCACGCGGGCACCAGCCGCCTTGGCGAGTTCCACCGTTCGATCCGTGCTCCCGCTGTCGATTACGACAATCTCGTCGGCCCAGGCGGCGCTCGCCAGCGCGCGCGGGAGGTCTTTCTCCTCGTTCAAGGTGATGATCGTCACGGATATGGGGTGGCGCATTATTGAGAGAAGACGCTAGCATAAATGCACGGTTTTTGGGAAGAAGGGGGCCTATGAAGATAGCGGTGATTGGAACGGGTTACGTAGGACTGGTGGCCGGGGCCTGCTTCGCGGATTCCGGAAACACGGTGATCTGCCTGGATCATGACGCGAAGAAAATCGATGCTTTAAAGAAGGGCGAGATCCCGATTTATGAACCCGGACTGGAAGAAATCGTCCGGCGGGGCGTGGAAGAAGAGCGGCTGACCTTCACGACCTCTTTCGACGCGGCCCTGCCCGTCGACGTGGAGATCGTATTCATGGCCGTGAGCACCCCGCAGGGTCCTACCGGGGAAGCCGATCTGAGTTATCTGAAGAAAGCCGCCCAGGACGTGGGTAAGGCAATGAAGGGTCCCTTGGTGATCGTGAATAAGTCCACGGTGCCGATCGGCTCGCACGTGAAGGTTTCCGAGTGGATCGCCGAGTTCTCGAAATTCCCGGCCGAAGTGGTGAGCAACCCCGAGTTTTTGAAGGAAGGCAGTGCGATCGAGGACTTCATGAAGCCCGACCGGGTCGTGATTGGCACGCGCAAAAAGGAAGTTTACGAAAAGATGGCCGAGCTCTATGCCCCTTTCGTGCGGCAGGGAAATCCCATCTTATGGATGGACCCGGTTTCGGCGGAAGTCACGAAGTACGCTTGTAACTCCTTCCTCGCCACGCGCATTAGCTTCATGAACGAGCTCGCCATTTTATCCGAGCAGGTGGGCGCCGACATTGAACTGATTCGCAAGGGCATGGCGACCGACGTACGCATCGGTAAGCATTTTCTGTACGCCGGGGTGGGTTACGGCGGCTCCTGTTTCCCGAAAGACGTGCAGGCGCTCTTGGCGACCGCGCGCGCGGAAAAGGTCCCGATGGGCATTATCGACGCTGCTGAAGCCGCTAACGCCCGCCAGAAAGAGCACCTGGTTAAGCTGGTGAAGAAGCATTTCAACGGTGAGATTTCCGGCCGCACCTTCGGCGTGGTCGGGCTCGCGTTCAAGCCGAATACCGACGATATCCGCGAGGCGCCGGCGTTGATCATCATGCAGGGCTTGCTCGCTGCCGGGGCAAAGGTGAAAGCCTTCGATCCCGTGGCCATGCCCAACGTTCAAAAGACCTTCAAGGAGTCCGGCGTCACCTACTGCGAATCGATCTACGAAACCGTGTCGGGCACGGACGGCATGCTGCTCGTGACGGAATGGAATGAGTTTCGCAATCCTGATTTCAAGAAAATCCACGCCAGCATGAAGACGCCGGTGATTTTCGACGGGCGCAATATCTACGCGGCGGACGCCCTCAAGAAGCTGGGTTTCCAGTATTACGGAATCGGCCGATCCTGAATTAGTCCATTTTCGCAGCGGACGCGCTTGGTGCGCTTGACGTCTTCCAGCCGCTGATCGTTGACCACGGTGAATTCTCGGCGTGGATGCCAGACGTGAAACTGCAGCGCCAGGCCTTTTAGCGATTTGATTTTCAATCCGTAATTCTGCAGCCGGATCTCGATATCGGTGTCCTCGCGTCCATAGCCTTCATACTTTTCGTCGAACCCGTTGATGGAGATGAGATCGAGGCGATTGACGGAATAGTTACAGCCCTTTAAATCGTCCACCTGCTGCATCCGCATTTTTTTCCTTAACCAGGGCAGGCTGACGCGTAGGCTACGCTGCAAGTGGGTCGTATCGCCAAAGAGCGCGCTCATGACGAGCCGGCCCCGGGGGCGATCGAAGAATCCCTCGCGGATGTCCGCGGGGGTAAGCGATTCGCTGAGTTTTTTACCGAGTTCCATGCGCCGACCCGCGAGGTAGCGGCCGGGTTCCTGGTTCTGCACGTGGTCCTTCACGAAGTCCCGGTGGGGCACGCAGTCACCGTCGAGGAATATCAAGGTCTGGCCCGAAGTCTTGCGTAGCCCCTCGTTCAAGATCTTGCATTTGCGGAAGCCCTTGTTTTCCTGCCAGACGTGGAACACCGGCATCTGGCTGCGGGCCCGGAAGACATCGATCACTTCGCGCGTGTCCCGCCCGGATCCGTCGTCACAGATCACGACTTCGAAATCGCGGAAGCTCTGGCGCAGTACCGCCGCGCACACCAGCTCTAGGTGCTTGGGTAAGTTGTAGGTCGAGATGATGAGGGAAGCGACGGGAGCGGTCATTTTCACTTCTACTTGGTGATCTTATAACTCCGGTATTCGAACGGGCGCCATCCTGTCAGATTTTCCACGAGATCTGAAGCGATTTTTTTCAAGTCCTTCGCTTCCCACATCAGCGGAGACGCTTTTAAATCCCAATGCCAGCCCTTTTTGGCGATTCGCTCGTGCATTGCCGAGGGATGCGAGCCGCGGAACCGGTGGAGGCCCCAGAATCGCTTGTAACGGTAGTTTTGCCCCGTATGGGGCACGCCTGCGGCCTGCGCGGCTTCGGTGGCGGTGCCGTGATACAGCTGATCCATGAAAAAAGTTTTTTCGCGCATGGCTTCGGGGGTGCGCACCCACCCGTAGTGGTAAATTGCGGCGTTCACCCGGACGACGCGCAGTTTTTCTCCCGCCGGTTTTCGAAAGCTTTGCGCGTCGCCTACGCTGCGGGCCCCGCTCGCCCGGCGAATCACGCGCACTTCACGGCGGTAAGCGCTGCGAGTGCGCTGAACCACGTCGTATGACCCGTAAAAGTGGTGATAGTTAAAAAGCAGACCTTCGATATCGGGTCGGTTTTGGGCCTCCGCCAGCGCCTGGCGGATCGCGGGGTAATCCGCCTCATGCAGCACTTCGTCGGCCTGCAGGTAAACGCACCAGTCCCCCGTGCAACGCTCCAGCGCGAGATTGGTTTGCTCCGAGAGAATGAACCCACCGCGTTTCTTGGCTTCGTTCTCGAGCTGCCAATCGGATTCAAAGAGCACGATTTTTGGTTCGGTTGCCGCTAGCGCGCGGACCTGCGCCAAGGTGTCATCGCTGCCTCGGCCGACGTTGATTACGAGTTCATCGACGAGGGGCAGGAGCGAGCGAATGGATTCCCGGTAAGGGTAATCGAACTGGGTGCCGTTTCTAACGAGGGTAAATCCGGATACCGTCATGGCCGTTTCGCGCGCCTATCCCAGGCGGGCCACCTTCAGGCATTCATTAAACACGGCGTCGACCGAGATCAGCTTCATGCAGCGGTGGCCTTCGATCGTGCATTGCTGGAGCGCGCACCAGGGCGGGCGGCCGGGGAGCGCGTCGCGCCGGCAAGGCAAGTTCTCGACGTAGAGATACGGATGCGCGGCCCGTGAATACGGGTGCCACTCAAAGGGGTGCTCGGGGCCGATGACGGTCACGGTGGGCACGCCCAGGGCGACCGCGACATGCTTAGGGCCCGAATCGTTGCCGACGAAGATCGAGCTTTGGGCGACGATGGCGGCGAACTCACGTAGCTCGCGTGGCTCCAGCAGGTGGATCTGCTTGATTACGCTCGTGTCGATCTGCTTGAAAAACTCTCGGGTGAGTTCCTCTTCCTGGGGTCCCGCGAATACGAGCGCGGATCCGCCCTTCAGGCTGCACCACTTCAGCGCGACGCGGGCGAAGTTGGGCGTGTTCCACCGTTTGGTGGGACGGCTTGCGCCGAGCGACACAGTCATTAACGGGCCCGTGATCCCGCGCTCGGCGAGGAAATCGCGCCCCTTCTGGAGTTCTTCGTCCGTCAGCCAAATCTTGGGCAAGATGCCTTCGGGTACGTCCATGCCGAGCGCGCGCAAGGTGTCGAGATCGCGCTCGATATTGGGCTTCACGATACCTTTGCCTGGCACGGTTACCGTTGAATAGCGGTTGGCGTCCTTGTGGCCGTGGAAGTGGATGGAGCGGGTCTTGGCGCCGGTGGCGAACGCAAGTAGCGCGCTTGAGGGACTGGCGTGGAAGTTCACCACCCAATCATAGTGCTCGCGGTGCAGCTTCAAACCCAGGCTCGCGACGGTCTTGGCGCGCGCGGTCTTTTCCTTGCGGCGCTCGTAGGGCCAGATCTTGTCGACCGCCGGATGGCCCTTGATCAGATCGGCCCAGTCGGACGTGACGGCAACGTGGATCTCGGCGTCGGGATAGGCACGCCGAAGCTCGCTGAGCGAGGCGGTGAGCAGCACGGTATCCCCCATGGATCGAAACTTAACGGCGAGGATTTTTTTTGGGATCATGCCAATGTCCTCGCCGTCCGCCTAAAACCGGGATGAAAAGGTGTAGATGTGCCGAACGTCGATGTGCTGAAAGCGTTGATGCTTCAGCTTCATCGCGGCCAATTGCATGATGAGCTTGGTTTGGCGCGACTTATCTTGGAAGCGCACTTTCTTGATCTCGGATAGAATGAACGACTCCATCTCGGTCGGGTGAAAACAGAAACCCTTGGAGAAGTTGAGCGTGCCTTGGAACGGGATCAGGCGCGCCTCGAAGAGATCCCCCCGGGAAAACCCGCGCTTCATCTCGGGGTCGTTCACCTTGTAGGACTTGCCGGAGAAGAGATCGGTCACGACCAAACCCTTGCCGAAAAAGGAAAAGCGCTTCAAGCGGAAGATCGAATGGATCGTGCCGCAGAGGTCTTTGTAGATTCCTAGCTCCTCGGTGGCGAAGTCGTTTTTGTGCTTACGGAAGTAATACTTCACGGGCGGCAGATCCACGCCGGGCAGGTCACGGTCGAACAGGTACCAGTCCATGAAGATGCACATGCGCTGCTCGAACTCGCCGTCATCCTCGTAAATGATCCCCGTCTTATCGAAGTACTCCTCCTTGGCGAGGTAAACTTCGCGGTAATAATTCCCGGTCGAGAACTCCTCGATAATGGGGTCGAGATATTTTTGGTGGCTCACCGGCGGAACTCTCCCATGAGGTCGATAAATCGATCGAACAAGCCTTCGGAATCGTGTGGGCCAGGGCAGGCTTCCGGATGGTACTGCACGGAGAAGGCGGGCGCGTTCTTCAGGCGCAAACCTTCCACGGTCTTATCGTTTAGGTTGAGGTGCGTGATCTCGGCGGAGGCTGGCACGGTCGCCGCGTCGACCGCGTAACCGTGGTTATGCGAGCTGATTTCCACCTTGCCGGTAGTGTGATCTTGCACGGGTTGGTTTCCGCCGCGATGGCCGAATTTCAATTTGTAGGTTTTCGCGCCAATGGCAAGCGAAAGCAGCTGGTGACCCATGCAGACACCGAAAATGGGTACCTGGCCGATCAATCCCTGGATGGCCTTCACCGCGTAGGGCGCGGCCGAAGGATCGCCGGGGCCGTTCGAGAGAAAAACCCCGTCGGGTTTATAGGCGAGAATCGATTCCGCGGCGGTGGTGGCGGGTACGACCTGGACCTGGCAACCGCGAGCTTCCAAGCTGCGCAGCAAATTCCACTTCACGCCGAAGTCCATGGCCACGACTTTGTATTTCGCCGGGGACTTCGCGGCGGTGGCGCCTGCGGGAGCCGCTTCCCCTGCTTCGGGCGTCGGCCACGCGTAAGGCTTCGTCGTCGACACTTCGCGGATCATGTCGCGGCCTTCGAACGCGGGCAGCTCTTTCAATAAAGTCTTCGCCCGCGATTCATCTGCCTTCGGCAGGATCACGCCACGAGTGACGCCGAGCTTACGCAGGACTAAAGTCAGGGCGCGCGTGTCCACGCCTTGCAGGCCGGGGATCTGGTGCTTTATCAGGTAATCGTTCAGTTCGCCTTCGGCGCGCCAGTTCGACGCCGTGTCGCACATCTCGTGCACGATGAAGCCCGCGCACCAGGGCTTGCCGCTTTCGGCGTCTTCACGGTTGATACCGGTGTTGCCGATGTGCGGATAGGTCATGCAAACCATCTGTCCGTAATACGAAGGGTCGGTGAGGATTTCCTGGTAGCCGGTCATCGACGTGTTGAAGACCACTTCGCCGTAGCCGCGATCGGTCCGGTTCGGAGCGGTAGCAAACACGGACGCGCCGAAAAGCGTTCCGGGGAACGATCGGGTTTCCCCATTTGGCAACTCAATGACGAGGACGCCCTCGTTTGACTTCATACCGGACTTTCCCTCCGACGATCGTCGTGTGGACTCGCGTCGTGAACTCCCAACCCAGGAAGGGAGAGTTTTTGCTCTTCGAAAAAATTTCGTTCTCGCTCAGGACCCACTTGGCCTTGGGATCGATGATCGTCACGTCCGCTTCCGCCCCTACCCGCAGCGTGCCTAGGTCCTGGCCTATCAACTTTGCGGGAGCGCGCGTGAAGGATTCCACCCATCGGCCGAGGGGTAGCTTCCCTTCTAGCACAAGTTTCAGGGTGACGGATACCGCGGTCTCCAAACCGATGATGCCGTTGGCGGCGACATCGAATTCAGTCAACTTATCTACCGTTCCGTGAGGAGCGTGGTCGGTAGCGATGACATCGATAACGCCCTGAGCCACAGCTTGGCGAAGGGCTTCGACGTCCTCGGCCGTCCGCAGAGGTGGGGCCATCTTGTAGTGAGTGTCGTAGGTGGCCACGGCGTCGTCGGTCAGCGTGAGGTGGTGCGGAGAAACTTCCGCGGTGACGAGCAGCCCCTCTTCCTTGGCCCGGCGTACGTGCTCCAGGCCTAGGCGCGTGGAGATATGGGCGATGTGAACGGGGCAGCCCGTGAGGCGCGAGAGAGAAATTTCGCGCGCGACCAGAATTTCTTCCGCCGCTGCCGGGTTTCCGCGCAGGCCCAGGGTGGTCGAGCGCGCGCCTTCATTCATGACGCCTTGGCCGACGAGGTGGCAGTCTTCCGCGTGGCTAATGATGCGCACGCCGAAAGCGCAGGCGTAATCCATCGCCTTGCGCATGAGGTAGGAATTCATGACCGGCATGCCGTCGTCGCTAATGGCGACCGCGCCTTCACTGACCATGCCGCCGATTTCCGCTAGCTCCTCGCCTTTCAAGCCTTTGGAGAGGGCCCCGATCGGAAACACGCGGCAGGCGGCGCCCGAGCGCGCGCGTTCGCGGATGAACGCCGTGATCTGCGGAGAGTCGTTCACGGGCACGGTGTTGGCCATGCACGCGACGCTGGTAAAACCGCCCGCGACGGCCGCGAACGTGCCGCTGCGGATATCTTCTTTGTATTCTTGGCCGGGCTCGCGCAGGTGCACGTGCACGTCGATCAGGCCCGGAAAGACCCAAAGATCTTTGGCTTCAATGACGTGTTGCGCCCGCGCCACGGGAATTTTTCCTGGGCCATCCACCGCGGTGACCTTGCCGTTTTCGATGAGCAGGTCGCCGGCGCCGTCTTTTTGCGAAGACGGATCGACGATGCGGCCTTCGCGAATGAGAATTGAGGTCGGTTCGCTCGACGTCGTATTCACGGGGTCGCCCCTTTCCGCCATTCACCCAGTTCTTTCGGGCGGCAAACGGTGGCGAGCACGGCCATGCGGATTAGGATCCCGTTGGCGACCTGATCCAGAATTACCGATTGCGGGCCGTCCGCCACGTCCGGAGTCAGCTCCACACCGCGATTGATGGGCCCTGGATGCAGGATGATGCAATTTTTCTTGAGTAATTTCGCGCGCTCGTCGTTGATTCCCCAGAAGCGGGAGTATTCGCCCAAGGTCGGGATTTGCATTTTGTTCTGACGTTCGAGCTGAATCCGCAGCGCCATGACGACGTCGGCCTCGGGAAGCGCCTCTTCCAGCCGAAAGGCGGTTTGCACGCCCAGGGCTTCGGGCGCGGGCGGCATGAGCGAGGGGGGTGAGCAGACGGTGACCTTCGCGCCGAGCTTTTTCAAGACGTGGATGTTGGAGCGAGCGACCCGGCTATGCGCGATGTCGCCGATAATGACGATGGTCTTTCCCGCGACCGAGCCGACTTTTTCCTCGATTGTGAAAGCGTCCAGCAGCCCTTGCGTGGGGTGTTCGTGGAAGCCGTCACCCGCGTTGATGATGGGGAGCTTCAGGTGCTTGGCCAAGATGTGCGGGCTGCCCGCGCATTCGTGGCGGACGACGATGCAGTGCGGGCGCATCGCTTGGATGTTCTTCGCGGTGTCGAGCAGGGTTTCGCCCTTCTTTACGCTCGAGCTGGCGCTGGAAAAATTCACGGTCGTTGCACCTAGTTTGCGCGCGGCCAGGTCGAAGGAAACCAACGTGCGCGTCGAGGCTTCGAAGAAAAGATGCACGACCGTCAGGCCCTTCAGGAGCGGAAGAGTTTCATCTTTGGCGACGATCGGGGCGAAGGCCTTGGCGGTATCGAAAAGAAAACGGATGTCGGTGGGCGAGAGGTGTTCCGCGCCCAGGAGATTTTCAAGTCTGGGGACCGATGGCGTTTGCATGGCTTACCTTAAATAAAACTGGGAATACCCTACCGCATTCACATAGGAAGGGCATTGTTCAATGCTAATGTGCGTAGCTTTAACGTATTGCATCATATTTATGTTGACTTATTTAATCTACTTTAATATAACCTCCGCCTTATGAAATTTAAATATATGATTTTAATCGTTTTATCTGCCTTTGTCTCGGCTGCTGCTGCCCAGGCCGGGGAGCTTTGTCGCCTCCAGCTGACGGCGGTGATTTTCACGACCGACATGTCGATCTACGCCGAGATTCCCGCTCGGGACGGGAAGTGGAAGTACGAAGTAGACACCTGGGAGGACTGTTACGCCCAGGCGGTTGCGAAGGTCGCCGATTTTAACTCTCACGCCCCATTCGTCGCCACGTTGTGGAACGGTAAAAAAGAAGAAGCGACGGGATACATTTCAATGAACTGGGTCTTCCATGACGGCGTATTTTGGATGTTTCGTTCTTCCGGAAAGCTCACGAGGTACACCTCTACCTTCGAAAAGAACGCGTCGACCGGTGATCGTCGCTATTTCTCAGACGGCTCGCGTTTCTGAGCCAAAAAAATTAGCGGCCGACCCCCAGAAATTCGGTCAGCACGGCGTAGTTACCGGTCCAGGCCGGGACTTTCGAGCCATCCGGCGTAATTTCACGCAACTGCTTGCGCTTGGAGATGATGAACACGGGAATGCCCACGCTCACGGCCGAGAGATCGTTGCGTAGGTCATTGCCGATGAGCATGCACTGGTTGGCTTGGATCCCCTCGTCCTTCAGGATTTTTTCGTAGTACTTGGGACTCGGCTTCACGACGTTCATTTTGGTGCCGTCGGTGATGGATTTGAAAATCGTGGGGTCGATCCCCGCCCACTTTACGCGCAGCTCGATGATGGAGGGCTCCCAGACGGGGTTCGTCGCCAAGATCAACGTGTAGCGCTCCCGCACGGCCGCGAGAAATGCCTGGGCACCCTTGATGGGGAAGAAAAAGCGCTCGAGCGTCGGGAATAGCCCGCCGATCGTCTCGCTCATGATCTTTTCGGCCTCTTCCACGCTCACGCCCAGCACCTTCGAAGTCACGGTATGCGAGCGCATGAGATTGTGGCCCTCGAAGCTGGGGTTCTCGAGCTCGAGCTTCACTTTAATCAACGCTTCGAGCCCCTTGCGTAAGCCCGAGCGTTGCTTCATGGCTTTCAAGGCTTTTTGAATGAAACGAATCTGTAGCGGGAAATCCCACGCTCCCAGGATGGTCCCGTCGAGATCAAAGAGCAGATGCGTGAGGTTCTTCGGCGGATGGCGATGTTTCATCGTTCGATTAGGGTCGAATCGAGTTCAGGAATCTCTGCCAGCGGAAAGCTGGCCACCATCCCGGATGGGTCGGGTCGACGGAAAGCCAGATGCCGATCGCCTTCGCCGAGAGTAGCCGCGTGGGCACGACGCTCCAGGCGCGGGTGGTTTCCGACTTTTGCCGGAAATCGCCGATCACGAAAACAGAATCTCTCGGCACGTCGATGGGACCGGCGTCCTCCAAGACCGGGCTTTCCACGCAAACGGGATAATTCACGGTGCCGAGGACCTCATGCCCGCAGGGTGAGCCGGATTCGGCTTTGAGCTCAAGCGTGTGGCCGTCCACGGTGAGATGCCCCCCACGCAGCCAAACCTGGGCGCCGCCCAGAGCGACGACGCGTTTGAGGTAATGGCGGTCGGGCTCGTCGGGAAGCGTGTAAAGCACGACTTCCCCTAAGCGCGGCGGGCGTGAAAACACCCCGAACGGCCACTTCGCCACGAAGATGACGTCGCCGGGGATCAGCGTGGGCTTCATCGCCGCGGTGGGGATACGATACGCTTCGACCAGAAAGATCCGGATGAGGAAGGCGGCCAGGATCGCGCAAACCGCCGTGATGCCGTAAACCTTTAGTTCCTTCATTCGCGTACTTCCACCGCGCTAATCCACTTTGAGCACGGCCAGAAAGGCTTCCTGCGGGACTTCTACGGAGCCGATCTGCTTCATGCGCTTTTTGCCTTCTTTTTGCTTCTCGAGCAGCTTGCGCTTACGGGTGATGTCGCCGCCGTAGCACTTCGCTGTGACGTTCTTGCGCATGGCCGAAAGGGTCTCGCGGGCGACCACTTTGGCGCCAATGGCGGCCTGGATCGCCACTTCGAACATTTGGCGGTCGATGAGCTCTTTCAGTTTTTTCACGAGCTCGCGTCCGCGGAACGCGGCTTTTTCTCGGTGGATGATGATGGAAAGCGCGTCGACCTGCTCGCCATTCAGCAGGATGTCGAGCTTCACGAGGTCGGCCGCGCGGTGCTCGGTGAACTCGTAATCCATGGATGCGTACCCACGCGTGATGCTCTTGAGGCGGTCGAAGAAATCAAAAACCATTTCGTTCAAAGGCATGTCGTAGATCACGGTCACGCGCTCGCTCGTCACGTAATCGATTTTCTGCTGCACGCCGCGCCGGTCGTTCAATAGCGCCATCACGGCACCCATGTATTCGTTCGGCAGGTGCACAGTCAGCTTGATGTAAGGCTCTTCCATCGACTGGATCAGGCCGGGATCGGGCATCTTGGCGGGGTTGTCGATCATGATCACTTCGCCGTTCGTCTTGGTGACCCGGTAAATCACGGACGGCGCGGTGGTGATCAGGTGCAAACCGTACTCGCGCTCCAGGCGCTCTTGCACGACGTCCATGTGCAGGAGGCCCAGGAATCCGCAGCGGAAGCCGAAGCCTAGGGCGTTCGAGGTTTCCGGCTCGAACGTCAGCGCGGAATCGTTGAGCTGCAGTTTTTCCAGCGACTCCTTGACGTTGTTGAAGTCTTCTTGGTTGATCGGGTAGACGCCGCAAAACACCATGGGCTTGGCTTCCTTGAAGCCGGAAAGCGGTTTGGCGTTCGGGTCGGTGGCGTCGACGATCGTGTCGCCCACGCGCATCTGGCGCACGTCCTTGATGCCGCAGATGACCGCGCCCACTTCCCCGCTTTTAAGTGAATCGACGTAGGTGATCTTCGGCGAGAATACGGCGACCTTCTGTATTTCGAACTGCGCGCCGATATGGAAGAGCTTGATCTTCTTGCCGGGTTTTAGTTCGCCGTCCACCACGCGGCAAAGCGCCATCACTCCCTGGTACGGATCGAACCAGCTGTCGAAGATGAGCGCGCGCAAGGATGCGTCGTCTTGATCCACCGGGGGCGGCACGTACTTCACGACCGCTTCCAGGACCTCTTCGATACCGATGCCGGACTTCGCGCTGGCGAGCACCGAGCGCGTGGTGTCGACGAGCCCGATCACGTCGTCGATTTCCTTGATCGCTTTGTCAGGATCCGCGGAAGGCAAGTCGATCTTGTTGATCACGGGCACGATCTCGAGATTGCTCTCAAGCGCCATGAAGACGTTGGCCAGCGTCTGCGCTTCCACGCCTTGGGAAGCGTCGACGACCAGGATCGCGCCTTCGCAGGCGGCGAGCGAGCGCGAGACTTCGTACGTGAAGTCGACGTGCCCGGGCGTGTCGATCAGATTCAGGATGTAGGTTTGCCCGTCTTTCGCGCGGTACTTCAGGCGCACGCTTTGCGCCTTGATGGTGATGCCGCGCTCGCGCTCGATATCCATGTTGTCGAGATACTGCGATTCCATCTCGCGCGCGGTCACGGTCCCGGTGCGCTCCAGCAAACGGTCGGCGAGCGTGGATTTTCCGTGATCGATGTGGGCGATGATGCAGAAATTGCGGATATTCTTGGGCACGGTAGACCTACCTCTATACTCAGGCGGGCCCGGGTACAACTCTTTGATTTTATGCCTCACTCAATTAAATTAATTTATAGTTGACTGACTTAAATGGTTATTATAATGATACGCCGATGCGAGGGTCCCCAATGAAGTATTTCGCGAGAGCTTTGATTTTCGGCCTGTTTCTGAACGCGGGGGGCCTAGCGGTGGCGGCCCCCGAAGTAGGCTCGCCCTTTCGGCGCGCGATTTTATTCGGCGGGAATTGCGAACTTGCGATTGGTCACCCCTCCAATAGTTTTCTCCCGACGATGACCCGGTTGGCGGGGCATCTGCGGCAACGCGGTTGGGATGTTCGACCCGTGTTTGCCGGGAAGTCCGCCCGCTGCGAGAAACTCGCAACCGATCCGGTCTGCCAGAAAAATCCGTCGGACACGCAGTGCTGTCCCGATGGGGTTGATCCCAAAGATTGGAATCTGGCTCCCCTCGCCGAGGCCGCCGGGGTTCCACCCGCTTCCGTTCCGCCGGCTTCCGCGAAGCAGCTGCTGCTGGCGTTGGATGCCGCTCGAGAACTACCGGCCGGTTCCCAACTCCTGATCCATATTGGAACTCACGGGCTCAATCGTGACCGCATCGGCAACGGGAAACCGGGACACTCCATCTGCGTGGATCCGGAAGACGGAGACGAAACCACGTTCGAAATGTACTCCGTGGCCGATGGCGCTCTGATTTCCAAGTTAGAGGCGCTGCAAACACAAGGAGTGCGGTTGGCGTTCATCGATGATAGCTGCTACAGCGGCGGATCGATTCCGGTTTGGTCCCGTCTGGGTTGCGTGATGACCTCCGCCACGGCCGACGTCGAGAACATCGCCCAGATCCAGGTCTCGAGCTTCACGGACCCCGTGACCTCCCAGCCCACGACTTATTGGCGTGGCACTGATCCCTCGTTAAACATCAGCGAGCTCTTGGACAAGAACCCGTTGGGTTTTGACTTTACTTCCGCGGCGCCGAGCTTGGAGGAGGTGTGGGTTCAAACGCTCGCCCGCTCGAGTCTGGGTTACAACATGCCACAGTCCTCGGCTCACCCTGATTTGCTAGGCAGCCAATCGGATTTCGGGACGTTTCTCCATGAGATGATGGAGGCGGCCTATCGGGTGTTCGTGAACCATCGAACTTGGAACGAAGCCATGGGCGCGCTGCCGACGTTGAGCGCGCGACTCGGAGAGTATGAGCGTTACTTCGCCGCTTTTCCCGAAACCTTAGGTTGCGCCGACCACTTGCCGGAATCGTTCGAGCGGACGCGTGCTTTGCTGACGAAGGGAAGCCAGGGTTTGCACGGAACCGTGGAGTTTTCCGCCCAGGATTGGCCGGAGTTCGTGGCCGAGGTACGCGGCGCCATGAAAAGTTATCATGATGGATTGAAATCGGTGGAAACCTACCGCGCGCGCGAACGGGAGATCCGCGCGGAGGTCGCGGCACTCGACATCCCCTTCTCGTACGGGAAGATGGAGTCGGACCCCACCGCGACCACGGCCTTCCGAAAGGCGGTTGCGGAGTTGATTCAGGACGAGCTAGCGCAGTGGTGGGACCTGGGTCCTGCGTCCAAACCGGGTTCGGCCGCGAAACCTCGTTGGGGTCGGTTGCTGCCGGCGTACGTGGATCCCGTACCGGGTCGCAATAACCCGAGCTATATGGCGGCGAATGAAGCGCAAACAAGGGAGTTAGCCGAAACTTTGGCGCGAAAGATGATCGAATCCGGTTACCCCGGTAAAATCACGAAGGACGAATTGGCCAAACAGCTTTTCGCCGCGTTTGAGCAGGCGGAAGGGACGTTGAAAAAACGGATCTCAAACCAGGCTCGGGATAAATTTGCGGTCGGCGCCGACCGCCTTCGTGAGCAGGGATTCGAAATCAGCGCCGCGGCCAGAAAGATTGGCGACGCTTTTAGACGACGCGTAATCTGGGTGCGGGTGCTTGGTTCGCTCTGCGATCAGGCCCGCCAACGTCCCGAGGTAGCGGCTTGCCGGGAATTCGTGCTTTAGAAAGGATGCACGGCCATCGCCAAAAAATAGGCAATGACGACCGGGAATATGACTAAAACGCTCAGGCTGCCTTCAGATTTAAGCAATGGGAGTAAAATCGGGGCGATCACTCGTTCCTTGACACTTCGCATAGCGGTCCTCCATATGACCAGGTACCCGTAGAGTAAAAAAATGAGTACAAATGGCCGATCGGCAGAAACTGCCGAAATCTTGAATATCCGGATCGACGATCTGTCCCGCGCGGGCTCCGGGGTGGGCCGCGATTCGCAGGGACGGGTGATTTTCGTTCCTCGTACCGCGCCCGGCGACCTGGTCCGAGTGGCCGTCACGCCCATCAAGAAGAATTACGCCGAAGGCGAGCTGCTCGAGGTGGTCGAGCCTTCCTCCCACCGAATCGCGCCCAAGTGCGCGGTGTTTGGCCGCTGCGGCGGTTGCGAGTGGCAGCATCTTCCTTATGCGCTTCAGTGGGAGACGAAATTGAAGGGCGTGAGCCACGCACTTGCGCGCGCGGGCGTGGACGCCGGGGGGGTGGCGATCGAAGCGCTTCCCGCGGAAAAAATTTGGAACTACCGTAATCGCGTCCAGCTGCGTGGGGACGGGCAGGCGCTGGGTTTTTACGCCGCCGGTTCGCATGGCATCGTTTCGCTCAAGGAAACCGGGGATCGTTGTGAGATCGCGCGCGAGGAGATCAATGGGCGCATCCCGGAAATCGGGCGGGAGAAAGCGGGCGTTTCTCGTCCTTATAAAGTCGAGCTCGAGGTGGCGGTCGACGGCGATCTGCGCGCGACCTGGAACGCGAGCCATTCATTCGGCGGCTTTCGGCAAATTCACGACGAGCAAAATTTAAAACTCCAAGCTTGGGTGCGCGCGCAGGTACGCCCGGGCGGCGAAGTCTGGGATCTTTACGGCGGAGCCGGCAACTTGAGCTTGGGCTTGGCCGATATCGCGACCGGCATCGACTGCGTGGATACGGGCAGTCCGGTGACCCCACCGCCCGGCACGCCAGCGCACTTTCGTTTTCATCGCAGCTCCGTGTTGACCTGGGTGTTGCGCCAAAAGGCAAAAGGCCGGGTGGGCGAAACGACGGGCGCTCCGCATGTCACCGCGATCTTCGACCCCCCGCGCGCCGGCTTGGGCGCCGATTTCTCCGATATGGAGAGGGTGCTCGCCGCCCTGGGCGTGCACGAAGCCCTCCTGATTGGCTGTGACGTGGACGCCTGGACCCGCGATCTGAGTCGGTTCGTGAAGCGGGGATGGAAAATCGAAGCCCTGGCCGCGCTCGATCTTTTTCCACAGACCCATCACGTCGAGGCGCTCGCCCGCATTCGCCTTTGACACCGCGCTAAAACGCTTCTAATCTAAGCAGTTGGAGAGGTGTATCGATATGAAACAATTTGGATGTTTCGTTTTGATTTTGCTGGTGGCGGGATGCGCGACGAATAAGCCGCGGGACCTTCCTTCGGACGAGAAAGCCAAGATCCACGTCGAGATGGCGCTCTCTTCGATTCAAGGAGGCGACACCGCTTCCGCTTTCACCGACCTGCAGATCGCCGAAGGGTTGGACTCCGATTATCCCCGTCTGCACCTGGTGAAGGGTCTTGCCTACTACGCCAAGCACGACATGGGTAACTCGCTTGCGTCCATGCGCCGCGCGTACGAGCTCGACCCCAAGGACGCCGGCATCAAGAACGCGTACGGAAAAGTTCTCTACGATACCCGCCACTACCGGCAGGCAGAAGCCGTCCTCCTTTCCGCTTCGAAAGACTACACTTACACCGAGGCCTACAAGTCCAAGAGCACGCTGGGCCAGCTTTACTTCGACCAAAAAAATTACGCGAAGGCGGGCGAGTTCCTGAACGCCGCCATTGTCGACAACCCGGTGGGTGCCTGCGATGCCTACTTTTATCGCGGACGGCTGAAGGCGATGAACGGCAATTACAACGCCGCGATCATGGACTACAAAAAAGCCACGCAGGTTTTCTGCGGGGGGAACCAGCAGCCGCATCTCGAAATCGCGAACGTCTACATGCAGACCAAGCAGTACGATCTCGCGCGCAAGAAGCTGCTGGAGATCATCAATCTGTTTCCGGAAACCCAGGTGGCCGAAACGGCTAATCAGAAATTGAGGTACCTGCCTTGAGCGGATACAGTCTCGGCGAATTCCTGCGCAATGAGCGGGAAAAACGCGGCGTCACGATCGAGCAGGTCGCCTCCGCGACCAAGATCAGCGTGCGCTTGCTGCATTCGCTTGAGACGGACGATTACACCGATCTGCCCGCGAAGCCCTTTGTGCGCGGCTTCGTGATCTCCTACGCCCGGTTTATCGGCCTGGACGCGCGCGAGATCTTCAAGGACTTTTCCATTTTCCTGGAAGAGAAGACGCTGGAGCGTCCCGCCAAGGACGCCGGTCACAGCGGCTATGCGTTCGAGAAGCGCGAAACCGAGCGTTCGCGCACGCTGCTCTGGGTGATGATGGGCAGCTTCGTCGTGATCGGCGCGATCGCGATCTTTATTTTAAAGCCCGCCCTCAAGCACAAGAAAGTTTCCCACATGGATCAGCTGAAGGCGGCGTACCAGAAGCCGGGAGCGTCTCCCTCGGCGTCCGCGAGCGGGGCCCCGGAAACCACGGCGAGCGCGGCCCCGACGGCGGTGGCTAGCCCCAGCGCTTCCCCATCGGTTTCCCCGAGCGCGGCGGCTTCCACCGCTCCTGTAGCCACGGCTTCGCCGACGGTTAGCGCGTCGCCTACGGCGAGCGTATCCGTCGCGGCTACGCCGACCGCGACCCCGAGCGTGGCGGCTTCACCCACGGCGACGCCAAGCGTGGCCGTTTCGCCGGTTGCCTCGCCCACGCCGTCTCCCACCGAAAAGTTTGCTTCCGCCGATCCGAGGCGCCAGCCGCAGCCGAAGGATGACCTCAATAAAGGCGACTCGCTCAAAGCCGAGGAGATCCGTTATAAGGTTGTCCTTCGTCCCATTACGACGGTTTGGATCCGTTATAAGGTGGATGGCCGCCCGAGTATGCGGTTCACCTTGGAGAAGGGAAAGCTCCTCGTGCTGCGCGCGCAGGATCAGGCGGTGATCCAGGCGTCTAACCCCGAGTCGTTGGCCATTAGCTTCAAGTCGTATACGTACACCCCACTCAAGAGCCTGAAGAACACGTCGACTTTCAACGGTGCCCTCACGGCGATCTACCCGCGTGAGCGGGTGAAGACGATGTCGGATCCGTTTGCGGGGTTGGAGGTTTTGCCAAAAACGGCATCCCCGACGCCTGAGGAGCTTCAGGAGGCTGATGCAGCTAATGCCGCATCGCTCCAATCGCAGAACGCTCCGAAACCAAATGACGCGCAAAAACCCGCAAAAAACAGCGATAACGCGCCTCAAGAAGGCGCTGCGCAATCACCTTAAGCGCCGCTTCCAAGACTTATCCACATAAAAGTCACGAGTTATCCACACCCATTAAGCCCTATGAATTTACTACTTATTTTCCCTTATATGGGGCTTTGGTGGCCTGTGGATAGAAAGTTATCCCCAAAAGCCTGTCTAGATCAGTTGTTCTGGGGAAATGAAAATTTAACCGTCATTAAAATGCCGCTGCTAGCGCGGGTTTTGGCCGAATTGGCACGCGTGGCGTAAAAAATGTCTCAAACCCGCATTTAATAGGCGTTGCGGTTGATGAAACCCTTCCAGAAGGTCAGCACGAGGATCTTTATGTCCAAAACGTACGACCAGTTCCGGATGTAATAGAGATCGAATTCGATACGCCGATTGAGCGAGGTGTCTCCTCGCCACCCGTTCACTTGCGCCCAGCCCGTGATCCCGGCTTTGACCTTGTGGCGGAGCATGTAGTTGGGGATCTCGCTGCGGAACTTTTGCACGTAAGGCGCTTGCTCCGGGCGTGGCCCGACGAGCGACATGTCCCCCATCAGGACGTTCCAGAACTGGGGAAGCTCGTCAAGACTGGTCGCCCGCAGGAAGCTGCCGAACCGGGTTCGGCGCGGATCGTTCGCCGTCGTCCAGCCCGAGCCCTGGCCTTCGGGTTCCCAGCGCATGGAGCGGAACTTGTGCATTTTAAACAGGCGTCCATCCATGCCCATGCGCTCTTGGGAATAAAAAACCGGACCGCGCGACGTGAGTTTCACCAGCAGGGAAATCACGAGCAAGAGGGGCGCCAGCACCACGAGGGCGAAAAACGAGAGGATGATGTCGGTGAGCCGCTTTAGAATCGCGCCCCAACCCTCGAGCGGCGAGTGGTTGAGGTTCACCACCGGGAATCCGTCGAAGTCCTCGACCGCG
Source organism: Bacteriovoracia bacterium (assembly GCA_050251055.1). Lineage (GTDB taxonomy): Bacteria > Bdellovibrionota > UBA1018 > UBA1018 > JBFWNL01 > JBFWNL01. The sequence goes on along the minus strand of JBFWNL010000004.1, from coordinate 118,460 downwards.
CAACCCAAGGTCACGTACTCGTGGATATCGGGGACGAGGCGGATATCGATCGTTTCCTGGTGGATGGCGTGGAGAACCTGGTCCAAGTCCGCGTATTGGTGCTTGGGAAGCGCGATCAGAAGTTGATCGAAGCGGTGCTGCCGGAGCGTTTTTTCCAGGTCGGCTCCAGCTTGACCGTTGGTCTGGCCGAAGTGGCCGATCACCGGTTTGCCGGCAACCTGTTGGGCTTTCGACTGATGGTGGGTGATGACGCCGATCACGCGGTAGCCCAGTTCGGGGAAGCGGTCGAGTCGCTGCACGAGATTCTCAAGGGAGCTGCCTTCGCCGATCGCCAGGATGTCTTGCAGATTGAAGCCGCGCCGGCTGAGCGCCCGCAGGATGTTTCGCATGAGCAGCCGGCACGAGACGAGCAGAAACCCACCCAGAAAACCGAAATAGACGAGCACGCCGCGGGAGTACTTGTATTCGTTGAACAGATACGCCACCGCGATGAAGAAAAGCATCGCGATAAAGTGGGCCTTGAGGATCAAGGTCGCTTCGTCCGTTCGTCGCAACACCTTGCGGGATTGGTAAGCCCCCGCCGCGGAGAACACCGTCGTCCACAGCACGACGATCAAGGGCAGGAGCGGAAGGTAGGTTGAGAAAACCGGTAGATTTTTCGAGACCTGGAGGTAAGGAAGATGAGCGCGTAACCAGTAGGAGAGCAACCAAGCCCCGCCGATGACACAGGCGTCCACGGCGCGGAAGAGGCCCCCGATGGTTTGGTGATATCGCTTCAACATCTTAGGGCTCTATGCTACAAAATCAGCTCATTTCATACAACTATAGAGGTTATTTTCAATGGCAAGATTGCCCAGCTTAGACATTCGCACCAGTGCCGGCGCCAGTGAGGCCGAAGTCGTCCTCGTTTTCCAGGATGCCGGCAAAAAAGCCGTCGCCCCGAAAGGGAGTTACGAGGAGGCCGTGAGCCGTCTGCGCCGTTCGGGGCCCTTCGCCGCGAGCGTCCGCCAAAGCCTGTTCATCCGCATGGGCGGGCGCAAGCCGGCCGAAAGCGTGCTGTTCGCGGGCTTGGGCCAGGCGAGCGAGGTGACCGAGGAGAAGTTTCGCCAGGCCGGCGCCGCGGTGTGGGCGCGCCTGAACGCCGAAAAATGCAAGAGCGCCTTTGTCCGCGCCGATGCCTTCACCAAGGGACCCTACTTTAAGGCGTTCGCCGAGGGGTTGCTGCTCTCGTCCTATCGTTTTGACAAGCATAAGTCGCAAAAAGCATCGGCGGACGCCTCGACGATGCCGAAGATCCATTTCATCGCGACGGCGGGAGCCAAGGCGAAGTTCGCGAAGGAGCTGGCGCGCGCTTACTCCGTGGCGGAAGCCGTGTTCATCACGCGCGATTGGTCCAACGAACCGTCCAATTTCGGTACACCGGAATATTACGCAAGCGAAGCCGTGAAGTACGCGCGTAAGTTCGGGCTGCGCTGCCGGATTCTTTCCGAGCGCGACGCCAAGCGTGAGCGTATGGGGCTTTTCCTGGCCGTCGGCCAAGGATCCGATCGCGAAGGCAAGATCGTCGTGATCGAGCATCGGCCGCGCGGCAAGGCCGCGAAGAACGCCAAGACGATCGCGTTCGTCGGCAAGGGCATCACCTTCGACAGCGGCGGTATCTCGATCAAGCCCTCCAAGGGCATGGAAGACATGAAGCACGACATGACCGGCGCGGCCACGATGATGGGCGCCGTCGTGCTCGCCTCGCTCTGGAACGTCCCGAACCGCGTGGTCGGCATCCTGGCGTTCACGGAAAACATGCCGAACGGTATCGCCGTGCAGCCGGGCAACGTGATCCGCTCGCGCGCCGGCAAAACGGTCGAAATCATCAACACCGACGCCGAAGGGCGCCTGATCCTGGCCGACGTGCTGGATTACGCGCACACCTTCAAGCCGGACGTCATCGTCAACTCCGCCACCCTCACGGGCGCGGTGGGCGTGGCGCTGGGTCGCTACTGCTGCGGCTTGATGGGTAATGACGACGCGTTGATTGAGCAGCTCAAGGCGATCGGCGATTCTCAGGCCGAACGCATGTGGCAGCTTCCGATGTACGACGAATATTTCGACGACATGAAGTCGGACGTCGCGGACATGCGGAACTCCTGCAACAACTCCTACGGCGGGACGATCCGCGGCGGGATTTTCCTGAAGCAGTTCATTAAGAAGGGTTTCCGGTGGGCGCACCTGGACATCGCGTCCACCTGCTACGACCTGGAGTTCTTGCCCTACGCTCCCCGTAAAGGCGCGTCGGGATCATTTGTTCGCTCGCTGGCGACTTTCGCGGCTGAGTTCTAGCGGAGGCGGTTTGAAGTTAGGGCACCGAAGTGGGTGGAAAGGAGCGGGCCGTGGCATGGCCGCGCTCGTCCTCGTCCTCGGGGCCCTCGGTGGCACGAGCGTTCCCGCCCGAGCGGCGGAGGAGCGCTCGCCGTGGGTGATCCAGCTAGGATTCGCGGCTTACAACTTCGGGCGCACGGCCAGCCAACCTACCGGGGAAAAGAGTTTTTTTGGCCCGACGGAGCCCTTCCTGATTGGCGCGACTTGGCGAAGCCCCTACTCGAACGGATGGGCTTTCGAGCCTACGGTTACCTTAGGGCTGATCGGTCGCGGCGCCGGCGACAGCGCCGGCCGGTGGCGGACGTTCGGGTTTCTCTTTCCCTTCGTGACGCCAGGGAGTTTCGCCTTCAGTATGGGGCCGGGCGTGATCTTCAGTATCTTCACGGGCGCGGGCGGCACGAGCGTGCTCAATAACGGAAATACCACCACGACCTTTTATCTCCCTGCGGGCACGACGGTGACGACCAACGTAGTGTTGTCCACGGGATTCGTGGCTTGGTTTTCCGATACGCTTCGCATGGACATGAACTTGCTTTACTTTGGCTTGCTTTCTTCTCGTCGCGCGGTGGGGATGCTGTTGGAGGTGGGGTATGCGATTTAGCCGATTGATTTCGGTGTTGGGGACGCTTTACCTGGCGAGCGGTGGTTCGGCGAATGCGTTCACCTTGAACGGCAGCAGCGCCCTGCAAGGTTGGTCGAATTCCGAGATCACATTCAATATCAATTACTCCGGATGCACGAATTTCCAGTCCGAGCTCAACGCGCAGATCGATGTGGCCATCGCGCTTTGGAATAGCGTGCCGAATTCGGGATTGAAACTCGTGCGTGGAACCTCGTCCACGACCACTCCGGCCGCGGCGGCGGCGAGCACTGCCTCGAGCACCGTCACCGATGGGCCCCTGCTTTTGTGCACGTCGAATATGTCCGCGATCATCGACACGCTTGCGGGCTCCACCGGCAACGATAGCGCCAATATTCCTGGCATCACAAAAATCGACGCTGACGGGCAGCTGCACGTCAATTACGGGGCCGTATTTCTGAACTTCGAGTCTGGCAAGGCGGCCAACTTGCAGACGTTGTATGCCTCCAACCCCGCCATCGTCGCGGTCGTTATCGCGCACGAGATTGGCCACGCGCTGGGTTTTGGCCATAGTGCCGAGGAGAAGGCCTTGATGTATTTCAGCGCGAGTCAGAAGAACCAGCTCGCACTGGCCCAGGACGACATCGACGCCGTGGCTTATTTATATCCCCGTTCGGAGTTCGGCTCCGGCTTTATGGGTTGCGGATCGTTGGCGGTGACTGAGGCGATGACCGGGGACGACCGCGGCGGTGGTCCGCCGTCGGCGGGAGCGGCCGCGGTGGCCGTGCAAATCGCGTTGTTTTTTGTTTTTTGCCTCTACGTGCGCCGTCGTGCAATTGCCGGCGCCGCGTAGGGAGAAGTAGGGAGTCGTATGGATCGTTTTTTTATTCAGGACGCGGCGAAGTTTGACGGACAGACCGTCACGGTCAAAGGCTGGGTTTACCAGAAACGAGCCTCGGGGAAAAAATTGGCCTTCTTGATCATGCGGGACGGCACGGGCATCATGCAATGCGTGCTCTTCCGCGGTGAGGCCTCCGACGCGGCCTTCGATCTCTTCGATAAGGCCACGCAGGAATCGGCGGTCGAAGTAACGGGTATCCTCAAGAAAGAACCACGCTCGCCCGGCGGTTACGAGATGTCGGCCCGCGAGATGAAGCTCGTTTCCGTCGCCGAAGCGTATCCCATTTCTCCAAAGGATCACGGCGTGGAATTTTTAATGGAGAACCGCCATCTGTGGATCCGCAGCTCCAAGCAGTGGGCCGCGCTGCGCGTGCGCTCGCAGGTGATTCGCGCCATCCATGAGTTTTTCCAGGATCGGGGCTTCGTACATTTCGATGCGCCCATCTTGACGGCCAACTCGTGCGAGGGCACCTCCACGCTCTTTGGCACTAACTATTTTGACGAAAAAGCTTTTCTTACTCAGTCGGGTCAGCTTTATGGCGAAGTGGGTGCGATGGCGTTCGGCAAGATTTACGTTTTTGGCCCGACCTTCCGCGCGGAAAAGTCCAAGACCCGAAAACATCTCACTGAATTCTGGATGGTGGAGCCGGAGGTCGCTTATGCCGATCTGAACGACAACATGGCGCTCGGCGAGGCCTTCGTGGAAAATGTCGTGCAGACCGTGGTTTCCCGCTGCGGACCGGAGCTGGCGACGCTCGAGCGCGACGTGAAGCTGCTGGAAAAGATCAAAGGCCCCTTCCCGCGCATCAGCTACGACGAGGCTTTGAAGATCCTCGAGAAGCGCGGCGTGCCGATTCCCTGGGGTGAGGACCTGGGCGCCCCCCACGAGACCGCGCTCGGCGAGGAATTCGGTAAACCTGTTTTCCTGCACCACATGCCGGCCGAGATCAAAGCTTTCTATTTCAAGCGCTCGCACTCGCCGGACTCGCTCGAGAGCCCCGACGGAGAGGGTAAGTACGCGCTGGGGTGTGATCTGATTGCGCCCGATGGCTACGGCGAGGTGATCGGTGGCGGCCAGCGCGAGGAGCGCCTGGATATCCTCCAAAAGCGCATTGATGAGCACAAGCTCGATCGCAAGGAGTACGGCTGGTATATGGACTTGCGCCGATACGGGTCGGTTCCGCACGCGGGTTTCGGCCTGGGCGTGGAGCGTACCGTGGCGTGGATCACGGGGGTGCCGCACGTGCGCGAGACGATTCCGTTCCCGCGCATGATGAACACCCTACGCCCTTAGTCGCCGAGGAGTTTTCATGCCGCATGATTTTCACGTCGTACTGATCGAGCCCGAAATCCCGCCGAACACGGGATCCATTGGCCGCCTCTGCTTGGCGACCGGTACGACCTTGCATTTGGTGCATCCCTTGGGATTTTCGATCGATGAAAAATCCCTGCGCCGTGCGGGCCTGGACTATTGGGAGCACCTGAAGGTGGTCGAGCACGCGAGCGCCGAAGCGTTTCTACAATCGCTACCGCCGAACGCGCCTAAGGTTTTTTTTTCCAAGAAGGCGGGCCGTCTTTTGTACGATCACGCCATCCAGCCCGGAACCTACTTCATCTTCGGCAAGGAAACGATGGGGCTACCCGATTGGATCGTGAACCGCTATACGGCCGAGTCGTTGCGCGTGCCCATGTATGATGCGCGCGTGCGTTCACTCAATCTCTCCAACACCGTGAGCATCGTCGTCTACGAAGGAATCCGCCAGCTCGGCGTTTAGTTTTTTTGGGTCGATTAGACGGCGCCCGAACCGGTGGGTTCGCCACCCTCTCCGTCGGAAGCGTCCGGCGAGCCCGCGGGCTTCGCGGGAGCATCGGCCGCGTCTCCGACGGCCGCCAGGATCGCCGCCGTGTTGAGATTGTCGTCGTCGTCGGGCGCGCTGCCCGCGTGATTCACCACGCCTTCCTTTTCCGTGACCAGGTTTTTTTGCAGGCGGCGGATGGTTTCGTTCGCTTTGCGCATGCGGTCCGCCACGCAGGTGAGGATCGAGCGGAAGTAAGGCGGTACCGTCTTGAATGTTTTATCGAGGGAGTCGAAGGCGATTTCCATGACCTCGACTTCGGTGAGGGCGATGGCGGAGGCGCTGCGCGGCGCCCGATCGAAGAACGAAAGCTCGCCGATCACCTCGTTAGGGTAGATCTTCGCGAGGTCGACGAAGCCGTTTCCCTTCATCTTGCGGATCGCCACCGTTCCCTTTTGAATTAAGAACATGGCTTTCGAAGGATCGCCCTCCTTGAAAAGGTGCTGTCCTGGCCTAAAGTATCGACTCGCGGGGGGTTGTGACATATATTCAGTTTAAGATGAATATGGGACCATCTCAAGCTTTGCGCAAAACGTTCGCGAGTTACGAAGTTTGCCACCGGACCGAGGGCAACGAGCGCTGTCATTGGATTGGCATTCCGCTCGTGATGATTTCGCTGCTGGGTTTGCTGGCCCGGTTGCCGCTCGTGCCGCCGCTGGATTTCGCGCTCCTGCTCTGGGGCGTGGCGACGGTTTATTATCTGGTATTGGATTGGAAGCTGGGAGCGCCGTTCTCCCTGGTGGTTTTCGTTTTGTATGCGGGCAGCCGCGAGCTTTCCTTACCGGTGCTTTGGGTGCTCTTTGGATTAGGGTGGTTTTTCCAAATCTTCGGGCACTATTACTTCGAAAAGCGCTCGCCCGCGTTCTTCACCAACCTCAAGCAGCTACTGGTGGGCCCCTTTTGGTTGTTCTCCCGACTGTTTCATAGCTACCGTCTTCAGAAATAGGTAGTTCAGCGGCGAAATTTCCATGCTTTCGATGGCCGGCCCCAGTAGCAGGCTGTTCTTGCGGTAAAAAAGCGGCAAGACGACGTTCTCCTGGTCCGTGAGGATCGCCTCCGCTTCCTGGTACAGTCGCGCGCGTTCTTCCTCGCTGGCGATGCTGCCGGCCTTCTCGACGAGCGCGTCGTACTTGTCATTGCTCCAACCGGTGTGGTTGTTGCCGCTTCCCTTCACGAACACTTCGAAGAAGTTAGCGGGATCCGGAAAGTCGGCGCCCCAGTGACCGACAAAGACGGCGACTTTTCCCTGGCGGATGGCGGCCTGGTATTCGGCGGTGGTGCCGAACGAGGTCTCGATCTCCACCCCAATTTGATCGTGGAAAAACTGGATGAGGTGCGCGGAAAGCTTCTTCGCGCCGTCGAAGTTTTCGATCCAGACGGGCACCTTGCCTAGGCCGCGGCCCTCGGGGTAGCCCGCTTTCACGAGCGCGGCGCGCGCCTCGAAGAGTGATTCTTTGAAGGAAGGTGCCGAGCGGTGGCCGAGCATCCCGGGTGGGATCCAACCCGTGGCGGCGATTTGTCCGCCTTGCAGGACCGCGGGGATCTGCCCGCGGTGGATGGCCGCGTAGAACGCCTTACGCAGGTGCGGATTTTTTCCCATGGGGTGTTTTAGATTGAAGCCCAGGTAATAAGTCGAAAGGTACGTGTACTGCTTGATCGTCGCGGGCCTTACCGCTTGCTTGGTGTTGAGCAGGTCCTCGGTCGTCGCGTCCAGAAAGATATTAGTTTCATTTTTCCTGAACTGCTCGCGCGCCTTCTCGTCGTCGCGTAGGAAAACGATCTCGGTTACGTCCGGGGTACCCGCGGCCAGTGGGGCGTGGTAACCCGGGTTTTTCTTTAGCCGCAGCGCCTTGCCTTTTTCCCATGCGTCGAGCAGGTAGGGCCCCAGGGTGACGAGTTTTTTGGGTTTCGTCCAGTTTGACCCGTGTTTTTTGATGAGGTCCAGGCGGATCGGAAAGGTAACCCAGAAGCTTGGCATGTGCAGGAAGTAAGGCACGGGCCGCGCGAGCTTCACCTCGAGACGGTTCGCGTCGAGCGCCTTGATGCCGACCTGGGCGGCGTCCTTGAGCTTGCCCTCGTGAAAGCGCTGGGCGTTTTCGATGCCAAATAGGAACGAAGCGTAGTTGGATTTCGTTTTCGGGCTGAGCAGCCGCAGCCAGGAGTCCACGAATTCCTGGGCGTGCAAGGGTTTCCCGTCCGACCACTTGATATTGGGTTTCAGGAAGAAACGGTAGGTTTTCCCGTCCTCGGAGATTTCCCATTTTTCGGCGAGCGCGGGGCGGGGTTTCAGGTCGGATCCCAGCTCGACCAGGCCTTCCATCAGGTTCATGATGAAGTAGTTGTCGAGCGACGAGTGCGCGAGGTTCCAGTCCAGGGTGGCGGGGTCGCCGGTCAGACGGAAACGTAGGGTGGTCGAAGTGTCGGTGGCCGCCGACGCGAATACACATCCGATGAAGATGGCTAACCAGCACGCGCGTAAGAGGTTCACTTCCCTATTTTCCAGCACTCAAGCGAAAACGAAAAGGGCGATTTTCTGGAAACGCGCGCGAAGCGCGACGCGTTCGGGGCGAAGTCATTCACACCGGAAAAAAATGCCGGAAAACTTACCCGATAAAAAGACTCAAATTGGAGATTTCATTGCCGGGTTTTCGGCCGGATGTTATCCCCATTGCTGCGTGATGACTCCAAACGACACCCCTGAATCCAAAGAAGAAACAGCTAGTAAACCCAAGGGTCCCGTGACTGACCTGAAAGACATGGCGGACCTCGTATCGCTTTGTAAACGCCGGGGTTTTGTTTTCCCGTCGTCCGAGATTTACGGCGGCGTGAACGCGTGTTGGGACTACGGTCCCTTGGGGGTCGCGCTCAAGCACAACGTGAAGGACCGCTGGTGGCGTTCGATGTGCGATCGCCCCGACGTCGAAGGGTTGGATGCCGCGATCCTCATGCACCCACGTGTCTGGGAAGCCTCCGGTCACGTCGCGGGCTTCGTCGATCCGCTCGTTGATTGCAAAAACTGCAAGGCCCGCTTCCGCGCCGATCAAATCGATCCCGAGCTGATGAAGCGCAAGAAGTGCCCGAAGTGCGATCAGGCGCAGCTCACGGAGGCGCGCCAGTTCAACCTGATGTTCAAGACCTTCATGGGTCCCTTGGAAGACTCGCAGGCGATCGTTTATCTTCGCCCCGAGACCGCCCAAGGCATCTACGTTAATTTTCAAAATGTGCAGCAGTCCATGCGCCAGAAGGTGCCGTTCGGCATCGCCCAGATCGGCAAGGCTTTCCGCAACGAGATCACGCCCGGTAATTTTATTTTCCGCACGCGCGAGTTCGAGCAGATGGAAATGCAGTTCTTCGTGAAGCCCGGCACGGACATGGATTGGTTCGAGAAGTGGAAGCAGATCCGCATCCAGTGGCATCTGGATAACGGCATCCGCAAGGAAAAGCTCAAGTTCCACCAGCACAAGGACGGCGAGCTCGCCCACTACGCGAAAGCCGCGTTTGACATTCAGTACGAATTCCCGTTCGGCTGGCAGGAGCTCGAGGGCATCCATAACCGCTCCGACTTCGATCTAAAGCAGCACCAGGAATTTTCCGGCAAGAAACAGGAGTACTTCGACGAGGCCGCCAAGGAACGCTACGTCCCGTACGTGGTGGAAACCTCGGCCGGCTGCGACCGAAGCCTCCTCGTGATCCTGGCCGATGCCTACCGCACCGACGGCGAGCGTACGTGGCTCGCCATGCATCCCCGCCTCTCCCCTTACCAAGTCGCGGTTTACCCGCTGATGAAGAAGCCGGAGCTCGCGGAGTACGCGGACAAGGTTTTCGCAGACGTGCAGAAACGCTTCCGGGCCACCACCGATGATTCGGGGTCGATCGGCAAACGGTACCGGCGGCAAGATGAAATCGGCACCCCGTTCGGAGTCACGATCGACTATGACAGTATCTCGCAACACACCGTCACCGTCCGCCACCGCGACAGCATGGAACAAGAAAAAGTCCCTGCCGAAAAAATCTGCGGCTACCTCTCCGACAAAATCGATGGCTGGAAATAAAGGGAAGTTCGTCTACGCCTTCGGCGGCGGAAAAGCCGAAGGGGTCGAGACGCGCAAGGATCTGCTGGGGGGCAAGGGCGCCAATCTGCATGGCATGACCCGCTTGGGTTTGCCGGTGCCTCCGGGTTTCACCATTTCGACCGAAGTTTGCACATACTTTTACGGAAATAAACGCACTTATCCGAAGGGCCTCGAGGCCCAGGTGCGGACGGCTTTGGCGAAGGTAGAAAAGCAGATGGGCCGCAAGTTCGGCGCGCGCAAACACCCGCTGCTTGTTTCCGTGCGGTCCGGCGCCCCCGCTTCGATGCCGGGCATGATGGACACGATTTTGAACCTGGGCTTGAATGACGAAACCGTGCAGGGCCTAATCGAAGAATCCAAAGACGAGCGCTTTAGTTACGATTCTTATCGCCGCTTTATCGCGATGTACTCTGACGTCGTGCTCGGTATCCACGTCAATCACTTCGAAGCGGTATTGGAAGAAATGAAGGACCAGCGCGGAGTCGTGCAAGATACCGAGCTCACGGCGGGAGACCTCAAAGCCCTCGTCGCGCACTACAAGGAAATCGTCCGCACGAACGGCAAGCAGTTTCCGGAAGATCCGTGGGAGCAGCTCTGGGGTGCCGCGGGTGCCGTGTTCGGCTCCTGGATGAGTTCGCGCGCAATCACTTACCGTCGCCTGAATGGCATTCCCGAGCACTGGGGCACGGCCGTGAACGTGCAGGCCATGGTGTTTGGCAATATGGGCAATGACTGCGCCACGGGCGTAGCCTTCACGCGCGATCCGTCGACCGGCGAGAAAAAATTCTTTGGCGAATTTCTCGTGAACGCACAGGGCGAAGACGTGGTCGCGGGCATTCGTGATCCGCAGCCCATTAACGAGGCTTCCCGTATTCCGGGCGCCAAGGCCGAGATGACCTTGGAGTCCTACATGCCCAAGGCCTACAAAGAGCTGGTGAAGGTCTATAAGAATCTCGAAAAGCATTATCGCGACATGCAAGACATCGAGTTCACCATCGAGCGCGGTCAGCTTTACATGCTGCAGACCCGCAACGGCAAGCGGACCGCCGCTGCGGCCATTCGCATCGCCGTCGAGATGGCGAAGGAAAAGCTCATCACGAAAGAAGAAGCGATTTTACGGCTGAACGCGGACCAGCTCGACCAGCTCCTGCATCCGTGCCTGGATCCTTCGGCGAAGAAGGAAGTTCTAGCCAAGGGCCTGCCCGCCTCGCCGGGCGCGGCGACGGGTCAGATCGTATTCGATCCTGATCTAGCCGAGACCTGGGTAAAAGAAGGCAAAAAAGTGATCCTCGTGCGCGTGGAAACCTCGCCGGAAGACATCCACGGCATGTCGGTTGCCGAAGGGATTCTTACCGCCCGCGGCGGGATGACGTCGCACGCGGCGGTCGTCGCGCGCGGCATGGGAAAGCCGTGTGTGTCGGGTTGCAGCGCGCTGAAGATTAATATGTCCGCGCGTGAGTGCTACGTGGGTCCGTTGCTATTGAAAGAAGGCGAGTTCATCACGCTAGAAGGCTCCACCGGCGACGTGATCAAGGGCAAGGTCCCGACCATTACCGCGACGCTGAACGAGTATTTTACGGAAATCATGAGCTGGGTCGACGGTGTGCGCGCGCTTTCCGTGCGTACCAACGCCGACACCCCGAACGACGCGAAAGTAGCGCGCGGGTTCGGCGCCGAGGGCATCGGGTTGTGCCGAACCGAGCACATGTTCTTTGACTCCGATCGCATCGATGCCATGCGCGAGATGATCCTGGCGGACAGCGATGAAGGCCGCGAGCGCGCGCTCGGCAAGATCCTGCCCATGCAAAAGGGCGATTTCTTGGGCATCTTCGAGGAAATGAAGGGCCTGCCGGTGACGATCCGCCTGCTCGATCCGCCGCTGCACGAGTTCATTCCGCACAGCGATGAAGACCTCAAAGAGCTGGCTCAGAAAATCGGCGTGACGTTTGAGCAGTTCAAACGCAAGGCCGAGACGCTCAAGGAATTCAACCCCATGCTGGGCCACCGTGGTTGCCGCCTGGGCATCAGCTTCCCGGAAATTTACCGTACGCAGGTGCGCGCGATCATGGAAGCGGCCTGCGAGTTGCGCGCGGGCGGCCAGAAGGTCGAGCCCGAGATCATGATCCCGCTCGTGGGTGACTGGCGCGAGCTGAGGTTCGTCGCTGATTATTGCCGCGAAGAGGCCGAGCGCGTGATCGCTGAATTCTCGGAGAAATCCGGGAAGAAGATGTCGGTGCATTACACCCTGGGCACCATGATCGAGCTCCCGCGCGCGGCCCTCACCGCGGGCAAGATCGCCGAGCACGGCGAGTTCTTCAGCTTCGGAACGAACGATCTCACGCAAACGACGTATGGCCTTTCGCGCGACGACTCGGGGATGTTTTTGAAAGATTACCTGGATCACAAGATCTACGAGCGCGATCCTTTCGCCTCGCTCGACGAGGGTGGCGTGGGCCGCCTTATGAAATACGCCGTCGACGAAGGCCGCGAAGTACGCAAGGATCTTAAGATCGGCATTTGCGGCGAACACGGCGGCGACCCGGCTTCGGTCGACTTCTGCCACCGTCTGGGTATCGATTACGTGAGCTGCTCGCCGTTTCGCGTGCCGATCGCCCGCCTCGCGGCGGCGCAAGCCGCGATCAAGCATCCGCGCAAGGCCGCGAAGCACCTGCTGCGCGCGAAGACCAAGCGGCGTTAAGGTCGCGGTTCACTCAAGAGTAAACGCAGTTTTCCCAGGTCGGGATTCGTCTGCAAAAGCTCGCGAATCTGCCGTAGGTTTTCTGCCGGCACCTCACCGTCTTCGTGCAGGCGGGTAATCGCGGACTTCAGCGATGCCAGCTCCTCGCCGGTGCCCACGTTGGGAATCTGGCCCGGGATCTCCCCCGTGTTCAGACCTTCGCTGTCTTCAAGCTCGTCCGCGGAGAATCGAAATACTTCGTCGCCGAGCTGGGCTTTTAGTCGCGTGATCTCTTCGGAATCGATCACGAGAAAACGCAGGAGTCGCGGATCGATCGCGGCGTTATCGGTCTGAAAGCGCCTAGCGATTTCGATGGGCGCTTCCTCGTTCGAGGTGGAGATCGGCAACACGCCCGGGGAGTTGAGCACGGCGTCCTCGGCCGTGACGATCAGCTTGGCCGACGAGGCTAGCTCAGACAGGAACGCGAGCTCATTCATAAAGCAGGAATTCACGATGAGCAAATCCCACGGCCTTCCGCCCGCCAGGGTATCGACGCCCATTTTTAAATCCGTACGGGAGTAGTCCTTGCGGTAGAGCCTGCGAAAGTACTGCGTATTCGCACCGGGGTCGGCGACGTGCTTCCCGTAGAAGTAGAGGCTTCGCTGGGTGTTTTCTCCAACCAGGCCGTGTTTGTGGGTGAGCTCATGCATGTACGCGAAGTCCGTGCGTGACACGGGGCTGAGGGTCACGTTCGTATCCATCAAGGCTCCGAAGTAGCGGTAGTACACGCGCTTACCATGGCGATAGAGCTCTAGGATACTGCTCTCGCCGCCGACGTGCCAATAGATCAGATAGGAGTTTTCGCGGTCGGACCGGGCCTGTTTTCGTGCGGCGGCGCGGATTCGTGAAGACTGCTCTTCATCTTTTAGCTGGCCATTTTTCAGCTTCGTAATGCCGCGATAAAAACCGTCTCCCATAATGACGTAGTGATGGAGCCAGTCCGCGCGAGCAGACGAAGACGCGAGGGCGGACATACCGATAAGTAACCACGAGACGTAGGTGGTGAGTGATTTCATGGCTTCCACTCCACGCGAAGTTCCGCCTGCACCGGGAGGCGGCGGATTTCCGGTTGATTTGGCGACAGGTTTCGTGCCGTGGGTAGTTTTGGGTCGGGGCTTTCGTCGCCCAGATGAATGACTTGGGAAAGCCGTTCTTGGCCCGCGATCTTTACGCTGTCCACTAAGAGCGGGGTCACGGTGCGGAGGTTTCCTTCCACGCCCGCGCGCTTCCATTCGTCCGGACGGATCGTCAAGACGGCGCTCTGGCCTGGGGCGGGGGTGTCGATCTGGAACTCCTTGATGTTTTTATTGACGGTAAGTCCTTCGGAGTCGACGGTCTTCTCGAGCACGCCAATGAGCTTTCCGTCGAGCAGAACTTCATAGTCGAATCGATTCGAGTTTTGATTGCGGTACTCGATTTGGACGGTGGTTTTTGGCCCGGTCATCGCAGGAACTGGCCGCGGCATTTTCACCACCTGGGCGGAGATCTGGTCGAAGACCTCGCGGGGGGCCTCGAAAATGTCGTCAAAAGATAAGATGGCCGCGGATTCGATCGCTTCGGATTCAAACGCCAGCGCCTGGGGCTGCAGGAGCGCGAGGCCCACGGGTAACGCCGGGGCGTATTTTTTTGCGAGCGCGGAGTTATGGCACGTGGATATGCCGATAGCGATTTCGCCCGGGTGCGTGGCCGAAAAGAGGCTCGCCGGAAGGTAGCGACCGCTCACGGTTTGCAAAAAACTATTCCGAATGCGCGCCTTTTCGCCCGCTGCCGGGGCCGGAATATCGAGTGCGGACTCCCCCGCCCACATCCAGCCTAAAGTGTTGGGGTCCTGAAGCGTCGAGATCACGTCGTCCGCGGTAGGTTTCACGTGCACGATTACCTGCACGACGTCACCCTTTTCAGTGGTGATGCTCGTGGGCAGGGGATCCAGGAATTCTTCTTGTCGGAGTTGGATTTTGTTTTCACGCAGGGAGCCTAGGTGAATGTGAATCGCCGGTTCCGATCCGCCGGCCGTCCCGCCAAGTAGACTGAGAAATAAAAAAAACAAATAGGGGTGCTTCATGGTTTTCCTCTAGGTATTCCACCCGAACGAAAGGGGGACGGCGCTTTCGTCCGGGTGGATAGGTGGATCGAGAGTTAGATCAGTTCCGCGTCTTCGCCTTCGAGAGAGATGCCCAAGGAAATGACGGCCAGCACACCGATGATCAGCGACGTGTAGATGAGGTTGTCCCGGATTTTTCGGTGATTTATCCGGTCAGATTCGTAGTAGGCTCGTTCCGATTCCATGTGGAAATAGCCCGAGCTAGCGAAGGTTAAAAACGAGGCGATTCCTAGCACCGCCGCCGCTACGTTCGTGGAGTCGTCGGCTGCGAGCTTGTCCAGATTCTCGACCACCACCGATTGGTACTTCGGATTCGAGAGTTTTTTGAGTACGCGGGATTTTTTTGCATTCCCAGCTTGGTCCTCTAGTTCCGAAGCCTGGCTAAAAGCTTTGGTCCATTCGGTCGAGTCGAGGGCCGAGAGTTGGTTGCGCACCCGCACGAGAGCCTCGCGGTTTTTATCCCGCTGGCTTAATACTTCCTGCGGGCTTTTTTCCGTGCCGGCTCCGGCATAAGAAATCGGCGTCGTAATGCCGATCTGCGTGAAGGCCAGGATTGCGGCCAGGGATGGGGATATCATTTTATTGGTTTTCATTTTTTACTCCTTGGGGATTGACCGGTGTTTAAATCAACTCGGCCTCTTCCCCGGTCAGGGAGAAGGCGAGGCAGATCAAAGCAGCGGTGAACGACACGACGAATACTGCGGCCCGGCGGGGGTACATGTGATCGATGTCTTCAGTCGTGGGGACCAATAGGGCCGCGATACCAATCGTCGTCAACACTAGGGCAGCAACATTCGTCGAGTCATTGGCGACGATGCCGTCGATGTGCTCGATCACCATCGGTTGGTACTTCGGATTGGAGATTTTGTTGAAGAAGCGGGCCTTCTTCGTTTGGCCAGCCTTCTCGGCTTGCTCGGCGGCCTGGGTGAAAGTCTTGGTCCACTGGGCTTCGTTCATGCCGGACATTTGATTCCGAACTTGAACGAGGACCTTGCGCTGCTTATCGCGCTGAGTGAGCGTTTTCGACGGCGCATCCGCCGCGGTCTTCACGGTTTCGGCGTGGGCGGTTACGCCCAGGGTCGCTTGCGTCACGGACAGCATGAGCGCGAGCACTTGAAAGAGACGGTTCTTGGGTTTCATTAGAGACTCCTTTAGTTAGTTGAAACGCCAAAAACCTACTATTTGAGTACATTTTGTACTACATAAATTTAGTCAGATATTATCGTTTTAAGTCGAATTAATCTAAGCAAAACAAAGTGATGCTAAGTGAGAAGGGATCGGTGAAGGCCTAGTGGCCTCCACCTGACTTAAACATCGCCGAGAGAATCTCGAACAAGATGAGAAAGATGATGATGGCTTCGAGGTAGTGGCTACGCCGCACGTTTACCTCTCCCATCAAAAGGTCAGAGACGCGCGCAAGCAGGTTCAATTTACGCGTGATGTTCTGCTGCCAGTCGGGAATGCGGAAGCGGCGGACGGCGCCGCGGAAGAGCCGCGCCAGATAAAAGTCGCCCACCACTTTGAACGAGTTGTCGATTCGTTCCATGAACTCGGAGAACTCGACATAAAGAATATTCGCATCCTTGGATAGGCGATCAAATTTTCGGTTCCAGGTTTTTCGGCGGCTGGCCTCGATTGAATCGTAGATCTGGGTCATGCGCTGATCCAGAAGGCCATCGTAATAACGTACCTCTAGCAGGTGCGTGAGCGCGAACTCGAGCACGTCCACGGTGTCTCGCTGTCCATTGGGCTCCACGATGACGGCGCTGTTCCAGTCGATCAGCACGAAGTCGTTCGTAGAATACTGGTAAATGTTTTCCAGGATCGAGGCGCGTGTTTCCGGCGCGAGGGGCTCCTGCGTCTCGCCTAAAATCAAGACGGGCAAATCCACCTTCTGCGCGATCTCCGCGGCGGTGGCGATGCCGTCGACTTTCTCAAAGAAATAAATGACGTAGTCCTCGAAGATATTGCTCTCGTTGGGTTTCTTAAGCGCCGGGAGTAGCAGCGCGACGAGCTCGCGTGATTTCGTGCGCGCCAACTCGTCGAGCTGGTTCATGCGTTGGGGGTTCGACGTGATATCCGCGGCGACGGGCGCCAAGCCGGCGGATGGGAAGTCGCCGATCGGCACTTGGAAACAGATCGATACGGCGCCGTAGTCCCAAATCGTCGCGATGACCTCCGCGCGGTGTTTTTGCCCCGCCAGCGTCAGCTCCAGATCCCCGAGTTGAATGCGGATCGGTGCGTTGCGGATGATGATGGCCTCGGGACCCCGACGGGAAATGCGTACGCGGGAATCCCCAACGCGGTGGCGAACGATTCCTTCGGCGTGTTGGAGGTCGATTTCCTCGGCCACGTCGAAAACTCTATATATAAGGATCTGACCTTTTTTTATCGAGACGTCCGGTTGCATTAGCGTAAGTCATTATAATCAAAGGAAAATCAATTCGGCAAAGCCTAACTTTAGTAAAGTTAATTAGTTTATAAAATTTTCTTTAAAAAAAATTAAATGAAATCAACTAGTTATATATTTTTTCAAAAGGCGGATTCGACACATTGTGCGGTTTTCTGTGAGGCGTAGGCTGGTAGATAGACGTAGACGATACGGAGGTACGTTGCATGCTAGGTAATCACACCTCAGACTGCGTGCTCGAAGCGCGTAGAAAAATTAAGGAATTACACGAGACTGGACCTCCACGCTTAATGTAGCGCGGGCTAAGTCGTGACGAATTCCACGACGCCTGCGGACTGCCGGGTAAGCCTCTGGCCAGAGGTGACAGCGGCAGCAAGCGAAGGAGATGCTCCCTGCGTCAAGCGCGGGGAATTGAATGGATTTTAAAGAATGGAGGAGATCCGTTTTTTTTAAGCCCGGCCTTTAGGTCGGGCTTTTTTTTTGCCCCCTTTCCCACCTCAGAAACAGCGTCAAATAATTGAGCATACTTGCCTTTTTGAGTCCGCTTGTGGATGATACTACACGCTGACGCTCGGGATTCTACTGGATGTAGGCCGCCCGGGTTCAATCCTTATCTTCTTACTTAAGGTGGTAGAGAGAGCAATGCGCGTAAAACGCCTCGAGATTCAGGGCTTCAAATCGTTCAAAGACAAGACCGTTATTCACTTCGATCAGGCGATCACGGGGATCGTGGGTCCGAACGGTTGCGGTAAATCCAACATCGTCGACGCCTTCTTCTGGGTGATGGGGGAGCAGTCCTACAAGCATATCCGCGGCAGCGGTAGCGATGACCTGATCTTCAACGGCAGCTCGAAATACACCCCGCTCGGCGTGGCCGAAGCGACGATGGTGCTCGAAACCGACTACGTCGATACCGAAACCGCGCCCGCCGGCGCGACCACGCAAGACATCCCGTTGCATCTGCGTTCCAAAGAAATTTCCGTCACCCGTCGCGTGTACCGCGGCGGCGAAGGCGAATACCTCATCAATGGCGTGACCGCGCGCCTCAAAGACATTCAAGAACTGTTCATGGATACCGGGGTCGGCGCCAAGGGCTACTCCGTCATCGAACAGGGACAGATCGGCCGCATCGTCAACGCGAAGCCCGAGGAGCGTCGCCGCCTGGTGGAAGAAGCCGCCGGGATCGCGAAGTACAAAGCGCGCAAGAAAGAATCGCTTCGTAAGATGGAAGCCGCGCAAGCGAACCTGTCGCGCTTGAAAGACGTGCTTTCCGAAATCGATCGCAACTTGGGCTCCCTTGAGCGCCAGGCCTCCAAGGCCCGCCGTTACAACGAGCATAAGAAAGAATTGCTCGATAAGGAAATGACCTGGGGCCGCCGCAAGAAGAAGATCTTCGCCCAGCAGATCGAAGCGGTGAAGCTCGAGCGCCAGCAGCTTGAAGAAGAGATTTTCTCGCTCCGCACGGAACTGCAGACGGCGGAAACGCAGCTCGAAGCCGATCGCGCTTCCCTGCTCACCGACACGAAACAAGCGGAAGACCTCCAGACGTTCATCCAGAAAGTCGCGGGCGAGCTCACGCAAGAGCAGACCACGCTCGAGCTCTCGCGGCGCCGCCAGGACGATCTGGCCGCGCAGATTCAGTCGTTGACCACGGAGAAGGCGGAGCTGGAACGTTCGGTGGAAACCGATCGCGGACAGATCGCCGCGCGCGAAGAAGCGCTGGTCGCCGGTGAAGCGGAGCTCGCTTCCGCCACGAGCGAGATGTCGGAGCTCGACTCCCGCCTGGCGCAGATTCGCACGGCGAATGACAGCGTCCGGAAGGAGCTCGAAGCGATCCGCGTGCAGCTGATGAGCTCGATGAACCAGTCGGCCGAGCTAAAGTCGAAGCAAGCGGGGCTCGACGCCAAGAATGAAGTCTGCGAGCAGCAGATCGTCCGGGTGCGCGAGCAAAAGACCCAGACCGACCAGCGCTTGAACGACGCCCAATCGCACCTCGAGCAGCAATCGGCGCTCAAGGGCGAGCTCAGCGAGCGACGCTACGAAGTTTCCCGTCAGTTTGAAGAATCTTTAGGCGAGATGCAGCGCCTAAAGGCTCAGACCGCGGAGCTCGAAGCCGCACGCGATGAAAATCACGAAAAGCTGACGCGCGCCGAATCCAAGCTGCAGAGCTTGGAAGAACTCGTCGCCAACTATGAAGGCTTGACCGATGGTCCCAAGCACGCGCTGGAGTGGGCGAAGCAAAACGGTCGCGCCGCGCACTTCCAGCTTTTGGCCGATCTGTTCGAAGTCTCGGCCGAGCACGAAAAAGCGCTCGAAGGCTGGCTCGAAAATAAGATTGAAAATCTGGTGACGAACGACGCCCAGGCGGTGGTGGAACTGCTCCGCGAAATGAGCCGTTCCGACCTGCAGACCCGCGGCGGCCGCGTTTCGATTCGCGTGGCCCCGCCCAGCGCTTCGATGCTGCGCTCTTCGGTTTCCACCCAGGAAGCCACCCAGCGCTTGGAAGCCCATGGGTTTCGCGTGGTAGGTGCGCTCGATAACCTCGTGCGGGTGAAAGCCGAAGGGCTTTCGGATAACGTGCTCGTGGGCGCGCAAGTATCCGCCCTGATCGCGAAGGTTCTCATCGTGGAATCGCTGGAGCCGGTAAGCGCCGCGCTCGCCGCGAATCAACCGCTGGATCTCGACGGTTGGGCGCTCGTCGCCCAGACCGGGGAAGTGCTCGAAGCCGACGGCACGCTCCGCGTGGGAGCGCTGCAGGCCGCCGATTCGTCGACGCTGCTCGCGCGTCGCCGTATCATCCAGGAGCTGCGTCAGCAGCTGCAGGAAATGAGCGATCGCGAGACCGAGTACGCCGCGAAGCTCGAGGGTGTGACCACCGAGCTTTTGGGAGCCGAAGAAACCAACCGCTCGGCCCAGATGGAGCGTCAGTCGCTCGAAGTGAAGTTAGCCGCCGTGGAGCGTGATGTGGAGCAGTCCACGCGCATGGCTTCCGAAATAGAAGCGCAGCTGCGCTCGATCGACGGCGAAAACCAACGCCTGGCTTCGGAGATCGAAGCCATCGCGGGCGAAAAGGTCAACATTGCCGATCGCCTGGCGGGTTTGGCGGACGAAGTGACCCGCATGGAGGCCATGGCCAAGGAGAAATCCTCGGGCATCGACCAGCAAAACGAAGCGCTTCAGCTCGAAGAAGGCCGCTTGCAGGAACTGCGCGTGAAGGTCGCCTCGCTTCGCGAGCGCGCGCTCAGCGTGAAGCGCGAGGTGGAAGTCACCCGCTCCTACATCGCCGAGCGCGAAAGCCGCGTGCGCGAAATCAGCCAGCTGCTCGATCGCGTTTCGAAAGAGCGCGAGCAGTTCGCCGGTAATGACGGCGCCGTGAACGATAAGATCGAATCGCTGACGATTGAAGTCGCCGAGCGTCGCGAGGCGCTGGCTTTGATGAAGGACAAGATCGAACAATGCCGGGCGCGCGAAAACAGCGCGCTGGATCGCATTAAGGAGCTCCATAAGACGGGTGATCAAAAGTCGCATCGCACGACCGAGCTCAGCATCGATCTCGAGCGCTTGTCGGGCGAGCTCTCGCACCTGGTGCAGAACCTCGAAGAAAAATATGGCCCGGGCTGCCTCGAGCAGGCCGCCGTGTCGCCGATCCAAGAAGAGATGACCGATCCGGTCGTCACCCAGGAGATGACCGCCGAGGAAGAAACCCAGCTCTTCCAGGAAGTCGAAGAGCTGCGCGACAAGATCCGCCGCATGGGCGAAGTGAACCCCATGGCCGTCGAAGAGTACGAAGAGCTCAAGAAGCGCTTCGATTACCTCGATGTCGAGCGCGTGGACCTCGAAACCTCCATCCAGAATCTGGAAGAAGCCATCGATCACATCAACAAGACTTCGGAAGACCGGTTTAAGAAAGCCTTCGAGGCGATCGCGAACCGCTTCGAGCGCCTGTTCCCGGTTATTTTCGGGGGCGGCCGCGCGGAGCTCTCGCTCGTGTATCCGGAAGGCTCGACCGATATCCTGGAAGCCGGCGTCGACATCCTGGCCCAGCCGCCGGGAAAGAAGATCGTGAACATCGGGCTATTGTCCGGGGGCGAAAAGGCGCTGACCGCCGTTTCGCTGATCTTCGCGATCTTCATGGTGAAACCGTCGCCGTTCTGTATCCTGGACGAAGTCGACGCGCCATTGGATGACGCGAACATTGGCAAGTTCAACGCCCTCTTGAAAGAGATGGCGGGCAACACCCAGTTCATCCTCATCACCCACAACAAGAAGACGATGGAGCTCAACGACACGCTCTACGGGGTGACGATGGAAGAGCCGGGCGTCTCCAAGATGATCTCGATTCAGCTGTCGTAAACTGCGCCCTCGGGAGGTTTATGCGTACGTTTGCTTTTGCGCTTTCGGTCGCGCTGTCCGTGGGTCTAGGCACCCTTTCGGACGCGCGCGCAGGCTCCGAACCTGCGCCGAAGACCAAGGCCGTCAAGCCCACGCCGATTCCGAAGACCCTCGCGGAAATCGAAGCCCATTACGCGAAGAAAGGCACGCTCGAGGCGCGTTTTGAGCAGGTCGAAGAGATCGCTTCGACGCAGACGCGTAAAAACAGCGGTGGCACGCTCATGGTGAAGCGCCCGTCCCGTTTTCGCTGGCAGACGGAAACCCCCGAGCCCAGCCTGTTTGTCACCGACGGCAAGAAAATGTGGCAGTACACCCCGCCCTTCGACGAAACCGATCACGGACAGGTGCTCGTGCAGGACGCGAGCAAGGTGCAATCCAAGCTCGCCGATGCGCTCCTGGCCGGGCAGTTCTCCCAGGTGAAGGGCCTCAAGATCCAGCAGCTCAAGGAAGGTCAGTTCGAGCTCGTGCCGAAAAAAGGCTCCGCCGGCACCGTCGTGCGCGCGACCGTGCAGGTAGACGCCCAAGCGAAGCTCATCACCGAAGTGGCGCTTGAGCATGCGGGCGGAAACAAAGCCCAGATCAAGCTCTCGAAAATAGCCCTCGGGGGCGCCTTGAAGGACGAATCCTTCCAATTCACGCCGCCGGCCGGAACCAGCGTCGTGACTTCACCTTAGTTGCCGGCGATCTTGCTGGCGGGACCTTGGTTCGTGGGAACGGGGCAGCCTTTTTTCAGCAGGATTTCTTTGATGTTGTCGCGGATGCGCAGGTGCTCGTTGCGGGTGGCGAAAACGTTTTGCACGCCTTCGGAGCCCTTCGAGAAATACAGGTTGTTGTAGACGAGGGCGAAGAAAGCGAGCTTCGCGTCGTTTTCTTTATAACGATTGAGGTACTCGGCGCACTCGGCGTCGGCGTGTTCGGTCACGATCGCTTTGGCTTTCGCGATGTAGGTATCGTAG
Organism: Bacteriovoracia bacterium; assembly: GCA_050251055.1. Taxonomy (GTDB): domain Bacteria; phylum Bdellovibrionota; class UBA1018; order UBA1018; family JBFWNL01; genus JBFWNL01. Next base: position 96,082 of record JBFWNL010000004.1, on the reverse strand, counting down.
ATCTCGAGGCTGTCATTGATGTTGCCGAGCTCGGTGTTCAGATCTTCGAGCTGCGCATATTGCCAGGTCTTCTTGACGCGAGTGTCGCAGGCTTCGACGGTGTTGGCCTTGTCTTTCAGGCAGTTGGCGGTCCAGCCGGCCTTCCACTCTTCCTGCACGGCAATGCGGCTCTTTACGAATTCAGCGCGCGAGACAACGAGCGGAGCCGGCTCCCAGGGGTTCATGTCGGCATTAGCGGCTAACGCGGCTAAGCTTAAAGCGACAAAGACAAAGAGTTGAGTGCGAAACGACATGGAATACTCCTTCTTAAAGGTGGCCCGATCTCCGGTTTGCGAGGGTTCTAACGCGTTGCAAAAACCGGGTCAACTCAGAAAGGAGAGTCTCGCCTCAGCCGTCCGTATCTCCATGTAATACCGAGGTAATCGTGAGTTTTTCGGTATCCACAATGTGCATCAATCGAGCGTTCACGCTCGGGCCCCAGTATCCATCCGTATCGATGTAGATCGTCTTGCCGGCAGCTTCCCTGCGCAGGAGTTTTTCGATTCGATTCGCCTGGCGGTGCATACGCGCGAAGAACTGCGGTGATCCCGGGCCGACCACGACGGAAGGCAGGGCCTGGATTTGAGCGCGAAAACTACCCAAGATGAGCGCGACGCCCTCGGCTTCGCTAGAGGCCTTAAACGAAGAGTTGTATCGGCTGATCATCGCGATATGGCGATTTAGCTCGAACAGGGTGCTGAAAACCAGAGTGTCCGCGCGGGGGCAGAGCACGTAATCGGTTTGATTTTCCACAACCCGATCGCAACGATCGAGCTGCCTTTCCAGTGCGGTGCTCCCAAAGCGCGCTTCCGCCAGCGCGTTTGCGCCCATGAGCAAAAGCCCCATTACCAACGTAGACGTGATTTTCATGAGTAACCTCCCTAACCCTTATGGGGTGGGGTTTAGCAGTGACGACCCTAGGTGTCAAATTTAGGGTGTCTAAGCTCTCGAAACTTAATGGGGTTTCAGATGCTTGCGTAAATCCGACTTTTTTAATATAGGTCCTCAATTCTAAAGGAGAATTTTCGATGCCTACGTTTGACGTCACTTCCGAGCTCAACTGGCAGGAGCTCGATAACGCTATCAATCAAGCCAATAAGGAAATTGGCCAGCGCTTCGACTTCAAAAGCGTGAAGGTTGAAATCAAGTTGGATCAGAAGGCGAAGACGGTCACGCTTTGGTGCAGCGAAGAAGGCAAACTCGAAGCGGTCATCGATGTTTTTCAAAACAAGTGCATCAAGCGCGGACTCTCGACGCTTTCCTTCGATTTTACGAGCAAGGTGGAAGCGGCCTTCGGCTCGAGCGTGCGCCAGGTCGTACCGGTGCAGGCCGGCATCTCGAAGGAAAAGGGCAAGGAGATCATCGCCGCCGTTAAGGAAAGCAAGCTCAAGGCGCAGGCACAGATTCAAGACGAGCAGGTGCGTGTTTCGGGCAATAGCCGCGACGTGCTCCAAGATGTCATTTCACTCTTGCGGGGCAAGCAGCAGGATCTGAAAGTCCCGCTCCAATTCGGAAACTTCCGGGACTAACCGAGGCCATACCCATGTCGACGAGCCAGCTCACTTCCTTCGAATCCCCGGTTTATTTCGTTAGCCTTGGCTGCTCGAAGAACCTCGTCGATTCCGAGGTGATGCTCGGCAAGCTCAAGCAGAGCCAATATAATATCGTGAAGGATCCTTCCGACGCGGAAGTGATCATCGTGAACACGTGCTCCTTCATTCAAGCCGCGAAGGAAGAATCGATCAATACGATCCTTGAGATGGCCGACTACAAGGTGAGCGGCAAGTGCAAGGCGCTCGTGGTTTCAGGATGTCTGGCGCAGCGGTATTCGAAAGATATCGAGAAGGATATGCCCGAGGTCGATCTCATGATCGGGACGGGCCAGTATCATCGCATCACGGAATTTTTGGATGAGCGGAACGAGTCGATCCGCTTGGGCGGGAAGTTGCCGAAGCGCGCTTATATCGACCAGCCAGCTTTCATTCATTCGGAAACCGACGAACGCACGCATACCGGCCCGAAGTACGCGGGCTATCTGAAGCTTTCCGAAGGCTGCAACCGCCGCTGTTCGTTCTGCATTATTCCCGATCTGCGCGGAAATGTCCGCTCCCGTTCGGTGGATTCGCTCGTGAATGAGGCGCGCCGCATGGGCGACCAAGGTATTCGTGAATTGAATTTGGTGGCTCAGGATCTCACCCACTACGGGATCGAAAATCGCTATCGCGAAAATCTGAAGCAGCTTTTACCAAAGCTATGTGAAATCGAAACCATCGACTGGATCCGCCTGCATTACGTTTATCCGGATCAGTTCACGGACGAGCTCTTGGAGATTATCGCGACCCAGCCCAAGATCGTGAAATATCTCGATATGCCCATCCAGCACACGAACGATCGCGTGCTTAAGCTCATGAATCGGAGCCTCAAGAAGGAGCGCCTTTTTGAGCTGATCGGCGAGCTGCGCGAGCGTGTGCCGGAGATGGTCTTTCGTACCTCCATTATCGTGGGTTTCCCGGGGGAAACGGACGCCGAGTTCGAAGAGCTGTGTGACGACTTGGTCAAGCTCAACCTCGATCACGTGGGGGTTTTCCGCTACTCGCACGAGGAAGGCACGAAAGCGTCCACGCTTTCCGGCCAGCTGCCCGAAGCCGTTAAACGCAAGCGTTCCCAAAAACTCATCGCGCTCCTGCAGGAGCAGGCCCTACAGCGTCAGGGGAAATACCTAGGCCGACGGGTGCCGGTGCTAGTGGAAGGCGTGAGCACGGAAAGCGAGCTGCTTTTGCAAGGCCGCATGCCGGCGCAGGCGATGGGCATCGATGGCAATGTTCTGATCAACGACATCGAGGGGTTTTCCGACGTCGGGGCCGGAGATCTCGTGGACGTGGAAATTACCGAGACCCTTCCCTATAATTTGGTGGGCCGGGTCGTGAATGTCGCGTCGAAGTGGAAAAGCGCTTCGGGAGGACGGGTGCATGCTTAGCCCTTGGCTCATATCTCCGGAGCAGTTGAAGCAGGAACGTGCTCAAGTCACGCTGGTGGACGTGCGCCAGCCCGAGGAGTTCGAGGAAGTGCATATCGATGGCGCGCGGCTGATCCCACTGGGCGAGCTTGCCGAGCGCGCCACGGAGCTTTCAAAGGATCAAAACATCGTGCTTTACTGCGCCAAGGGCGTGCGTAGCCTGGAAGCCTTGATGACTTTGCGCACGCTGGGGTTTCCCAAGCTGCGCTCGCTCGATGGCGGCATCGCCGCCTGGCTAGAGAATGCATGAGCGGCTAAAGGCCCTGGCCCACGCCGAGGGCTTTCCGATCGCCGGCGCCATCGACGTCAATGATGAAATCGTGCAGGGAGCGCTCGCCGAGCATTGGCGAAAGTACTCCGCTTGGATTGACCAAGGATCCGCCGGATCCATGCACTACCTCGTGCGCGGACGGGACTTCCGCGAGGACCCGCGCCGGCTTTTTCCCGCCACGCGCGGCATGCTTTGCGTGGGTCTCCCCTACCCCAACGCGGTTTTTAGCGAAAACCCCCAGGCCCCACGCTACGCCCGTTACCTGCGCGGCGACGATTATCATCGGGGGATGAAAGCCAAGCTCGAGCGGTTGGCCGAGCGTGTGGCCGCGGAGGTTCACGCGAATACGGGCGAGACACCTACCTGGAAGGTTTGCGTCGACACCAGCGCCGTGCTCGAGCGCGCATGGGCGGCGATGGCGGGTTTGGGGTGGATTGGAAAAAATTCGATGTTGATCCACCCGAAGCACGGGAGTTATTTTTTTATCGGGGAGATCTTGCTCAGTGTGCCCGTGGGCCGCGGTCCCGAACCTTTGCCCGACTATTGCGGCCATTGCACACGCTGCTTGGACGGGTGTCCGACCGCCGCCTTCCGGGAGCCGCGCTATCTGGAATCGCGTCGTTGTATTAGCTACGCGACGCTGGAGGAGCGTGGGGAGTGGCGCGAATTGCCGCTCGATACGAGCAAGTTAGGCCGTTGGGTGGCCGGCTGCGATATCTGCCAGGAGGTTTGTCCCTTCAACCGAAAATCAACTTTGCCGGCCCAGGCCGACCCTCGCTTGCCCGAAGATTGGGCCGCCTTGGCCGCGGAAACGGATGCGCAGTATGCCGAGCGGGTGAAGGGATCCGCGCTTTCCCGAGTGAAGCCCGCTCAGTTCAAGCGGAACTTGGCGATGGCTTCAGTTAATTTCGCAGGTGCGGATCCCGTGGACGGCGACGGGGACTCGCTTGGCGTGTGAGAACTTGAGGGTGATTTCGAATTTATCGGGCGTGAGCTTTTCGAGCGCCTGATAGAGCTGCAGGTCCTTGATCTCCAGGAAGCTTTGCCCATCGTCTTCGAACTTCAGATCGGTTCCGGAAAAAATATCGAGGGCGGGGGCGCCGTCCGATTCAACCAAGATTTTAGCGGACTCTACCGTTTTAGAGAGAGAGGCGGCAACGATGCTGACGCGCGGGAGTCGCGTACGAAACCTGATCTGCGCCTCCGGGTCCGACGTGGTGACGCAATCATCGGTTTGGGTCCATTGACCGATCAGCAGGATTTTTTCGTCGGAGGGAGCCGAAGCGCCGTTTCTACTCGGCTTGAAAACCAAGTTGGTTGCGGCTTTTTTCCCAAGGGCGCGCGAGATCTCGGCGATTGCAGGCAGTTCCCGGCTCTGAAGGGGCATGGCCAGGGGTAGCCCGGGATCAGATTTGCGCAAGTGGTCTTGTAGCACCGTTTCTACGGTATCAAACCAACGGTTTCCACTCATCGAATGGAACACCCGACCCTGGTGGATGCAGGTCACGGTGGGGAATGATTTTACCTGATATGCGCTAGGCACGAGCCCGCCTTGGCTCAAGACGACCGGAAATTTCAAATGGGTTTTCTCAATGAATTTTTCCATCGCGGCGGCGTCGGCTTGCTGGGGGTAGTCGGAATGCATGACGATCAAGGAACGCACCGAATATGGAGCGTACCGCTTCTGCCATTCCGCAGCGAGTTTCAGCGCATTTCCGTAGTGGAAGGAGTTTTGATCCAAAAAGTACAGAATCCAGGTATGGGAGGAAAACTGCGGATCGAGGGGGTGAATGGTGACGGCGTCGGGTTGCCGGATGGCGGCGAAGAGCGGCGTGACGCCGAACCAAAAAGGCTTGAGCTCCTGCTTGGCCAGGGCGATCGCTTCTTCGGGGGTGAGTTCACGTTCCTTTTTTTTCCAGACCATGCTTCTTCCAGTGGGGGCCGCGAGTCTTACCTAATGAGCTTACCACAGCTCCCGCCGCGATGACGCCCGCCGCGAGGTATGTAAACCGCATGGCGCCGATGAAGTCGCCGTTCTGCGCTTCCTTCCATGAAAATACTCCCGTGGCGAAGCCGGTGCCGACGCCAAGCGCCAAATTTCGAACGGTCGCCATGAACGCCGAAGCCGCCCCCAGCTTTTCCGTCGGGACCGCGCCCATGATGGCGTTGTTGTTCGGGGACTGGAAGAGACCGATGCTCATGCCGATGGCGCACAGGATGAAAACAATCACGTTCTGGCTGATGTCCTTGTGCAGGCCTAGGCCAAATAACCCACCCATCATGAGCAAGGTCACGCACTCGATGGTGGCGCCCAAGATGCAAAGCTCTTTGCTGCCGAAAACGTCCGAAAGTTTTCCGCTGATCGGCGCTGTGACGAGGATGGTGATCGGAATCGCCGTCATGAGGTAGCCCGTGCGCTGGGTGTCGAGGCTCAGGCCTTCCTGCAGGTAGTACGGCATCAGCACGGCGATCGTCGAATAGGCGACGAAGGTGAGGAACGCGGAGAGGTTGCCCGTCCAGAAAGTCATGTCTCGGATGAGGTCTAGGTCAAATACGGGCGCCTCGGCCCGACTTTCTAGCCGCACGAAAATCACGCAGAGAATCAGCACGAGTAGCGCGAGCAAGGGTTCGGACACGTTCACGAGCGCTTTCGGTAGGGAAAGCTCCGAAGGCAGGAACATCAGGATAAGGCAGATAATGATCACGGATTGCAGGATCGATCCCGCCCAGTCGAACTTCGCCAAGAGCTCCTTGCGGCGCCGCGTGTCCTGTTCCTTGTCATCATCCTCGATGAAAGCGGACGCGAGAACCATGCCCAGCATGCCGATGGGAATGTTAATCAAAAAAACGCTGCGCCAGCCCATTTCTTGAATCAGAATGCCGCCGATCGCAGGCCCGGAAATCAAGCCCGCGCTCACCACCATGCCGAGCGTGCCGAGCGCCGTACCCCGGTGCGTGGCTGGAAAAGTGGAGGTAATGATCGCCGGTCCGTTCGCCATGAGCATCGCCGCACCCAGTCCTTGCAACACGCGCGAAACAATTAGCCAGGTAAGGGTGGGTGCCAAGCCGCAGAGCGCGGAGCCGAAAATGAAGATAAAAAAGCCGGTGGAAAAGACGCGCTTGCGCCCGAAGAGATCGGAGAGGCGTCCGATGGGCAAGAGCAGGCAGGTGATGATCAGAAAGTAGACGGTAACGATCCACTTGATGTGCGTGAGGTCCGTCGCCAGATTCTTAGCCACCGGCCGAAGCGCGATGTTCACGATGCTGGAATCCAAGGTTGCCATGAAGGTGCCGCAGGCAATCGCCATGAGCACCAACCACTTGCGCGACATTCAGTCACTTTAACAATCTGCGTGATAAGGTCAATTCCAAATGGTATGTTTTTCCTCATGAAAGCCTGGGTGGTTGAGCGTCACGGCGGTCCAGAAGTCCTTGTACACAAAGAGGTATCCGACCCCGTGGCGGCGCCTGGTATCGTCCGTGTGCGTCCTCGCGCGATCGGCTTGAATCATCTAGATCTTTGGGTGCGCAACGGCGTGGAAGGTCATCGGTTTCCCCTACCGCTGGTGCCTGGGTGCGATGTCGCTGGCGTAGAAGAAAAATCCGGGGCGCGCGTCGTCGTGCACGCAGTGATGTCCTGCGGGCAGTGCGCCGCGTGCCGCGCCGACTTCGGACCTGTGTGCGCGCAATTCGGGTTGATTGGAGAAACTCGCGACGGAGGCGCCGCTGAGCTCATCGCCGTGCCTGAACGCAATCTCATCCCCCTGCCTGAATCCGTGAGCTTCGAGCAGGCCGCTTGTCTGCCGGTGGCTTACGTTACGGCGTGGAGTATGCTGCATCGGAAGGCGAAGCTGCAATCAGGCGAAACCATCTTAATCCACGCGGCCGGCAGCGGCGTTTCGGTTGCCTGCGTGCAGCTTGCCAAGATGTTGGGCGCCACCGTGTTTGTTACGGCGTCTACCGCTGAAAAGGCGCGTAGAGTTAAGGAGCTCGGCGCCGACCACGTGATTGAAACCGGAAAGGGCCCTTTTCGCGAAGGATTGAAGCAGGTATTGAAAGCAATGGGCTTGGGACGAGGCGTGGATGTCGTGATTGATCACGTCGGCGTGGCGACCTTCGAGGAAAGCGTGAAGAGCTTGAACTGGGGCGGAAGGCTCGTCACCTGCGGGGCCACGAGTGGCTCGCGCGTGAGTATTGATCTAAAGCTCGTTTTCTTTAAGAACATCGCATTACTGGGATCTACGATGGGAGGCCGACAGGACCTCGTGGACCTGGTGGGTTTCGTATCCCAAGGGAGGCTCTCGCCGGTGATTGATTCCGAGTTTTCCTTACGCGACCTTCCGAAAGCCTATGCTCGCCTGGAATCGCGGCAGGCCTTTGGAAAGGTAGTCGTTCAAAGCTAATGTTCTTCTTGGGGCATATGGGAATTGGACTAAGGCTCGCGCGTCCATTCACGGGCGGACCCGTGTTCGCGACGGAGAAACCCGCGAAGCTCCCCGTGGGTGGGATCTTAGCCGGCACGATTGCTCCCGATCTAATCGATAAACCGCTCTACTACGGATTAGCCTGGGTCACGGGACGCCACGGATCGGAAATTGGCCTCATCTCCGGTTCCCGCACGATTGGACATACGGCGTTACTTCTTCTCGCCCTGGGGGTGAGCGCGGTGATTTTGCGTTCGCGCCCGATCGCGGCACTAGTGCTCGGAATGGGCACGCACTTGCTACTTGACCACGTCGGCGACTCCTTCGAGGCGATTTGGATGAATGTGCGCGCGGGCACGGACGTGTTTTCGTGGGGATCGGATCGAATTGTTGGACTTCTATGGCCGGCCCTGGGGGCGAATTTTCCCGTCATGCCCTATGCGAATAGCGGCGAGCACCTGCTTTCCTTCGCGCGCCCCCATGTCTGGCTGGGCGAGCTGTTCGGGGCGATCCTGCTCTGGGGCGACTGGAAGCGACGTTCGGTTTAGCTCAAGTCGTCGCTGATCTGAATGAATTTCGCGTATTCGCCTTTTTTATCGAGCAAATCGTGATGATCGCCCGATTCGATGATGGATCCGTCTTTGATGACGTGGATTTGGTCGGCGTTTCGCACCGTGGACAAGCGATGGGCGATAATTAAAGTCGTCCGGTTGGTCATCAGTTTATCGAGCGCCTTTTGTACGGCCTTTTCGGAGGCGCTATCCAAACTGGAGGTAGCTTCGTCGAGGATGAGGATGGGCGACTGCCGCAGAAACGCGCGCGCGATGGCGATACGTTGGCGTTCACCGCCCGATAGCTTCTGGCCCCGATCCCCAATCACCGTCTTGAAGCTATCCGGCAGCGCCTCGATGAAGTCGAGCGCGAAAGCTTCCTTGGCGGCGGCCCGGATTTCCTCGCGGGTGGCGTCGAATCGCCCACAGCGGATATTTTCCTCGATCGTGTCGTTGAAAAGGAATACGTCCTGGCTCACGATCGAAAAAAGCTTGCGTAGATCGGCCAGCGCGTAATCGCGGATATCCACGCCATCGACCCGGATATGCCCATGCGTGACATCGAAAAGGCGGGGGAGCAGCGCCGCGAGCGAGCTCTTGCCCGAACCGCTGTGACCTACGAGCGCCGTGGTCTCACCCTTTTTCATGGTGAAGCTGATATCGGTGAGCACGTTTCGACCGGGCAGGTCTGGATAAGCGAAGCTCACGCGTTCAAAGGAAATCACGTCCCGGAACCCGTCCACGCGTTTGGGGTCTTTCGCCTCGCGTACGTGATTTTGCCAGGTCATGACCTCGAAAACACGGTCCGTGGCGGCGGCCGCCTGGTTGAGTTTCATGTTTAGGTCGTTGAGCTTGCGCAAGGGATCGGTCATGAGCGCCAGCGCCGTAAAGAAAGAAAGCAGCTGGCCCGGCGTCATGGACTCGTTCAAGACTTGCAACCCGCCGTAATAAATAACGGCGGCGATAGCGAATGCGGTCACGAGCTCGACCGCCGGATGCGCGGCTTCCTCCAAGACGGCGGTTTTGCGTAAAATATGCGCGAAGCGCTCGGCACGTTCACGGAATTTTTTGCGGGCGTATTTTTCGAGCCCATAGAATTTCACCACGCGGATGCCCGTGATGTTTTCCTGGATGGTCGAGTACAGGTTCGCGTTCTCTTCGGAGAGGGCGCGGATATAGCGCTTGAGGTTACGCGCGGTGGCCGAAAAAATCCAAGCCAAGCAGGGAAACATGATGAGCGTTACCAGCGTGAGCTTCCAGTTTAGGTAGAAAGCGTAGCCGAAGAGAAAAGCGAAAGTCAGCGGCTCGCGCACGATGACGTTGATGCAAAGTATGCCGGAGTCAATGACCTGGGGATCGGAAGCCACGCGCGACATCAGGGTGCCCGTGCTCTGCTTAGTGAAGTGGTCCGCGGAAAGACCCAACAAGTGCGTCCAAAGGTCGTTCTTGATCGCTTGGTTCACCCGGGTCATCACCACGCGTAGGAAATAGTAGTGGAAGAAACGAATCGGGAAATTAAGGAGGTAGATCACGATGAACGCGAGAGGAAAGAGATAGACGACCTTCGGATTGCGTTGGATGAAAAAGTCGTCGCCGATGTATTTCATGATCGGCGCGGGCGCGAAACGTAGCACGGAAAGCGGAATCGCGAGCAAGACGCTGCCGAACACCAGCCATCGGTACGGCACCACGTACTTCTTCAGTTTCCACAATGATTTCATCACTTCTTCCCTATGTTTCGGACATTATGATATCGTCCGGCCTATGGCAAATGCGGTTTTCGCCGTATTTTTAGATCGAGACGGGACGCTCAACGACGACCCCGGCTACATCAACCACCCCGACCAGCTGAAGCTTCTACCGGGGGTCGGCGAGGCCCTGGCGTCGCTTGCGCAGGCGGGGTACCGGTTGGTCGTTGTTTCCAATCAGTCGGGCGTGGGGCGTGGGTTGATCAAACCCGAAGCCATTCCCCTCATCAATGAGCGACTCCAATCGCTGCTGAAACCGTTCGGCGTGCGCATCGATCATTTCGAGCTTTGTTTCCATCACCCCGACGACAAATGCGCTTGTCGCAAACCCAGCCCCCAGATGATTCAGAACGGGGCTCGGCACTTGGGCGTCCAGCTCTCGGGTAGCGTGATGGTGGGAGATCGCCGCTCGGATCTCGAAGCGGGCCGCTCGGCGGGCTGTGGGAGCGTGATTCTCGTGCGGACGGGCGATGGCGAAAAGACGTCGGGCGAGATTTCCGGAGCGGATGCCGACTTTGTGGCTAAAGACCTGGCGGAAGCGGCTCGCTGGATCCTGAGATAAACCGCAGGCTTTTCATCGCGGCGCGATCAAAACCCGCCACGTGATAACTTAAAAAAGCCTCCAAATACGCGAAAAGATCCTGGTGTGCGTCCGGCGTACCGCTCACCTGCGTGACGGCCTGGCGGAACGGGTGGTTCATCGCCATGAGTAAATCCACGATCGCGTGGCGGTGTAGCGGATGCTTTCCCTGCGCGGCCACGGCGTGGGTAGGTGCGTGGGTGTGTCGGCAGTCCGCGCAAACCCAGCCGCCTTCCGAAACGATCGCGGTGAGTTCCATCACGTCGTTTAAGCTCTTTTCGCACGCCAAGCAGTTCAGGAAATCCGGCTGGTGACCCGACCACTGCAGGACTTTCGCGAGATACATATTTAACAGCGAGAAGGGATTCGCCAGGTTGTCCGTTTCTTCGAGTACGGCCAGCGCGTTCGAGTGTAGTTGAAAAAGCTGCGGGCAAGGCTCATTCGGATGGGTGAGCTTCAAGATGATTTCACTGAATGCCGAGCCGATGGAAAGCCGGTGAAAGTCGCGGCGCAATCCTTCGTAAGCGCGCTTCACGTTGGCCTCGCTCAAATGGGCCATGTCGGCATTCGGCTTCTGGGTAAAGAGCCACTCCCCGGCCGTGAACGCCTCCAGGCTCCCGCCGAAGCGTTTGGAATGAACCGAGTTCTTGGCCAAGGCCGTGATCCGACCGTGATTTTGGGTCAGCGCGGTCACGATCCGGTCGCGATCTTGGAATACGACGGAGCGCAGGACGATGGCTAAGTCCTTGTTAGGAGTCATTAGTTTCATCCTTATCACAAAGGTCTGGGGGGCAAAAACCGGGCTTGCTCACGGCAAGAAGCTGAGTTAAATCATAGGCATCCATTGGGTGGGGATGTAGCTCAGTTGGTAGAGCGTTGCGTTCGCAATGCAAAGGCCGTGGGTTCGACTCCCATCATCTCCACCATTTCTCAATCATCGCCGAAAAATTTCTCATCCAGCCTTTTGAAACACGAATGTCTTCCCTGAGGGGGACGCCCATCCATGGGCTCGACTGCTCAACGCCTTCGTGGCCCGCAGACGCCCCCTCAGGGAAGACATTCGTGTTTCAAAAGGCTGGGCGGTAACGCTCGGGGCGATGATTGAGAAAGGGTGGTTTATAAATAGCGAAACGCGCAGGGGCGCGGGTGCCCGTTTACGGGCGCGCCCTGAGCCCGGTCTACAGGCTGAGCGCGTGAGCGCGAAGACCGGAAGGCGACTCCCAATTGTTGGTTGAATTGTATTAATGGAGCGATCGCCTGGGACCTCCTATGGGAAGTTTCTTGAATTCCTTTGTGAGGTTTGTTGAGTCCAAAGTTGCAATAGATACAGTTTAATGCATTAAAATTTTTTTATTACTATAAGTATTTAATATTAATTGATTTTAATTTATATATAATTACATTGTGCAGTGCATTATATTTTTATATACTGTCAAAGGGTTCACTCAAACAACATCAGGAGGGGAAATGGAAAAGAACGTACTTTTATGGGTAGGGGTATTGGGCTGGGTATTAATGCCGCAGGTTTTTGCAGACTACACTGGTAACACTGTCCCTAGGACAATTGAAATTGCTTGTGGAAGGTCCGAGCTGGTCCAATTCATTTATCCAGCAGGACCAACCTATAAGAACAAAGGAAGTAGCCGGGGCGATTCATTCAAATACACGATTCCATACGGTGAAGCCGCTTGTCCCAATTCCGGTGGCGATAACTCACAAGTCGAAGAGTTTGGTGAAAGGTGCGCGCAAGCATATAATGACCGCAAAAATCTCCTGGATTCTTTAAATGAAGACGCGCAAAGAAACTGTAGCTCGTGGGCAGATATGCTTTATGGCCGGGCTCACTGTAAAGAAGAAGCAAACGTCGCGCCTCGATGTCCAGCCATCTCCAATCCCTGCGTGAAAAATCGGCTGGAACCGAACTTGTGCGGTACGGTCACTCCGTACAGAATGATCTCCAGCCAGCCTATTCTTAGGTACCTTCCTCTTCCGAACGGGAAATGTCACTATAGCTGCGAAATGGAACATACCCAAGGTGGCGCCGATCATGGATACATCAATATCGGATGTGGGACGTGCGCCGAGTTTTAGGCGGTTTTCTTAGAGAGTAAATAAAGAAATTGCGAGGATCGAGGCCAAGAGGGTCGCGATCCTCGCGTTTTTAATTACACTTTGGAACCGTAGGGGCTAGGGTTTCATCTATGAGTAAGAAAAAAGTTCCGGGCCCCGTCCACAAAATTCCCCCCGACTTTCGCCAAGCTTTGGCGTCGGTGTCGGCCGCCCAGACGGCATGGAAAGAAATTACTCCACTTGCTCGCAACGAGTGGGTCTGCTGGGTGACTTCGGCAAAACAGGAAAAAACGCGTCAACATCGGATCGCGCGTGCGCGCGAAGAGCTCGCCGAGGGAAAGCGTCGTCCGTGTTGTTGGCCAGGTTGTCCACACCGCCGGCCTAGCGCCAAGAAGTGGTTTCGTTAGGCCGATGCTTGTGGGTGCAGGAGGTGGAACCAATTTACAATACGCCTCGGGAAGAGCGGAATACTTTGGGTTTCTCCATCGCCATTCACTCCGACACGTGTAGCGACGCAAAAAAAACATGGACGAATCCATGGAGAAAATCGCGGCGCTGAGCAAATCCAACCTGGATCGTGACACCGTTTATCAATTCGGGTTCGATTTTCTGATGCTGATCGGTGCCTCACGCGGAACGATCAGCGACGCCGTTGACCAAAGCACAAAAATGTTCCGCGCGGGTGCCAGAGTTCCCTTGATCTGCCATCTTATCCATCATCGGTTGTCAGTATCGTTTGGACCATTCCAGCCACGCGGATCCGCTGGAGGTTTCCTTCGATCCGGCGGAATTTAACTCGGTCACGACGGACCAAGAATTACCTATTTTTCGCCGGACGCCCAGAGTTCCGCTAGTCCTGGAATCACGAGCGGCCGCGCCCAAGGAAACGGTAATGCGGTCGCTGGCCTTGAACGCCGCCGCCACCTTCTTTTGATCAGGGTTGAAATCAATTCGTTGGATGGGGGTATAGGCGAAAACGTACAAAGACAGCAAGCTGACGGAGCGACTCAGTAGCATGGACTGCGTATTTCGCACGTCGTCGGCGTCGCTCAAGCTCGTTTCGTCGGCAGGGCTGCCGTATAAAAGAACCGCGACGATTTCGTTATCCGGCAAAGGAGGCTCACTATGCAAGGTGATTTGGGGAGAATCGGTAGTGCCGGAAAGGGTTACCAGCACTGTATAATCCAGGCTTGGAACTTCCAGCTTGCCATCCACTTGCGCGGCGGAAGACGAAGAATTCAACACGAAATTGAGATGCTCGAGTTTTGCTTTTCTCCGAAACAGCTCTAGGTCCACATTGCTCACTTGGATGCTAGCCATAGTCGGACGGTCGCTTTTTATTTCGACGGTGCCGGAAATCGGGATTAGGTTTTTAGCGAGGTTAGAAGAAACGAAGAGAGGCTCAGATCGGGTCTGAATCTTGAGTCGGTATGCAATCAGGGAAGCCGTCGCCGCACGCACTTCGGTCAAAAAATCGGAACTAGAAAACAAGTGCGGAAGTGAGCGTACATTGAGCCTAGGAAGCACGACTCGCCCCTTATCGATAAACGAATCTAGATCGAGGTAGAGAGCGGGGTCCGTATCTGCGTCATGCGGATCCCAGCGGAGAGTCCCCGTAGTTGTCCAGTCGAGGCGCTGGTTTCGCGACGAGAGTTTTCCCGATACATTTACCGGGAATTGGAACTCGCCTCCTTTGCGATGAGGCTGGCAAGCCAAATCTACCTTCAATTTCCCATTTAAGACGTGAAAGGGTGCGGGAATGTTTATATGAAAGCCCTCTAACTCCTTCCTCAATCTTTGAAAAGGAATTCCGGCCCATTTGAAGGCGCAATCGACGCGCTGTTCTTTAAAAAAATTCGACGCGTCCCCTAAGAATTTCGTTTCCACCCAGCCGATGGCGGGGGCGATGGGATCAGACATGGGTTGCATATCGATCCGGGAGGTAAACTCAATGGGATTTTTCTCAGATTCATTGCGTTTAAGGCTCACCTCCGCCTGAAACGACAGCACGCTCTTGATTTCCCTGGCCAGGTGCGCGCTTCCTGAGCAGCTCAGTTTCAAGGTTCTGAAATTCTCCGGGTTAGCGAGGAAATGGCAGGATTTGAGCGCGACTCGGGGAATACCGGCGCCGGCATTGGCATGGAAATCAAAAGAAATAGTCTTATTCGAGACCGATCCCTTCCCTTCGATTCGATATTTTTCCCCATCCCACTTTCCGTGGGTAGTCAGCGCAATCTCCCAAATGTGACTTTGCTCCCTCATCAAGGTCAATTTTGCCTGGATCTCCCGATTTGACTGAAGGCGCCCGGATACTTTGACTTGGGCTTGTTCAGGGCGAAAAATTCGCCCTTCTCTTGAAGTCAAATCCGCGGATACTTTAAAGATGGGATAGCGGCTTTGCGTCGGTCTCGACGCCGTCAGATTCAACGCGCACGTTAACCGACGATCTTCCGCAAGCGTCTCGCACTTGAGATGACCGTTTCCGGAGCGGGTCCCTTCGGCAGATTCGAGCTTGGCGTGGATCGGCGCGATATCTAGGCTTCTGATCGTCGTTTCTTCCAGCCAGGCGGGCGCCGCGCGCCCTTCGAGGGTCGCCAGTAAGGAATTCACCGTCGTCTTCTCATGAGTTGCGGCGGGGCTTTCCGAGGGCTTGATCTTGGCGTGAATCGAAAGATCGCCGAGGTGAAGCCGGGTGATTTCCCTTAGAGACTGAACGACGTGCGAAAAATCTAGCTTTACTAAGAGCTCGACATCCTTCGCGCAAACTTCTAAACCATCAGACGGGAAATCCAGACAAACGTCCTTCCCGCGTAAATGAACGGTTTTTTTAAAAAGAGATTCGGCTTCTATCTCCAATGAAAGTTTGTCCCAAGGAATCCGAATGTCTGACGACAGGGCATGCTCGTACAGCCAGCGCGCTCTGGAAACGCTCAGCCAGTCTTCGATCCGGAGGCTGAAAACCAACAAAATCCCTATCGAGACGAGGCAGCCGACGATCCACTTCATATGTCCCCGCCAAATGAAACATAGAATTGCCAGTGCGTGGGGACTTGGGTTTCAGGAGTATCATGAAACACCACCCCGTGCGCCAACGTCCCTTTCAAAACCCCAATGGGCGACACCCAATAGAGGCCGAACCCGGGAGATGTGTAGAGCGTTCGGTCCAAGCTAGACATTTGGGTACCCAAATACCCAAAATCCCAAAAGCCTAGTAGATAAAGCTGGGAGATTCCTGGAATATCCACTCTGGCTTCCGTACCCCAAGTTAAAAGCGTCAGGGCACCGGCCGGGGATGCGGGAATTTCGTTTCGACCAAATCCGCGAATATCCTTAGCTCCCCCTAAGTAGTTTCGGTAATTAAGCGGAAGGCTGAGGGGCGAGTTATGATTTTGATCCGTCAGGGTGGTCGTCGCGCGAAATCGAAAGGAAAGGACAACCAGCGGAGGTTCGAGATCCAGGAGGTTTAAAAAATGAATTCCGCTTAAATCAAAGGTAAAAGCATTCACCGACGACAATAGGCCGTCCAGGCTATTTTTATTTTGAAATAGAAGGAGCGTACCTTGGGTGGGGTTCGCCCGCCCGAGCTCCAATGGATGACTAAGGGCCTCTAGACTGACGTTGAGTGAAGACGTGAAGCTCTGATCCAGGCCCACCCCTTTCAGCCGCTGAATAAAGGTGGTGCCAGGTCCGATAAAAAGCGTATACCTGAAATCACCGCGGTCCATGGAGCCTTTGGCCCCGACGTGATTCGTGATTTGAAAGGAAGCGTTTCGTTCTTCGTCGAATCGCTGGAGGCCAAACTCAGGCGCCAGATGCCATCGCGTGTGCGGATCAAAGTAAACGTTAGCCCAAGTCACGAGTTTTTGATCCCTTAAGCTAATGCGACCCGAAATATTAAATTGCGAAGCGTTGTTTCCTACTCGGCTATTGCCCCATTCGGCGCGGGCGATGGGGCCAAATTCCGTATTCGCGCCCACGGCAAACCGGACGAGGTTTGGCCCTCCCACGATCAAATGATGCCTTATTTTTGCTTGGCGCGTTTCCTCGCACCCTAACAGGAAGGAATTGCTAAAAACAATGCTCGATAAGCTGGTGCGGACCTGAGCCAAGTCTAACTTCCGGGAGTCGAATGGATCGTTAGCTTCGAAGGGGTAGTAGCGTGCGATGACTGTTGAATTCACCCCAGGAATTTCGTCGTGATCAATTTCTCCAAACGAAGCGATCGGACCGGCATCCACCGCCGTGACGATGGCGCCGTTTTTTGGGTTTCCGGTCACGCGAATCATCGGGCATGCGTACCCGTTTGCTTGCATTCGGCCTTTGATCTCGCTCTCTACTATTTCCAATATTCCGGGCGTCAAGGGTTGGCCAATTATGTTCCGAAGTCGATGGAGCGAAACGGGGATTGGCGATTGTTCTACATTTATTTCCGAAACGGACGTGACCAGACCGGGATCGATGGTGAGATGATCCGAGCGAGTGGAAAAGATGGGCGAATGATACCCCCTAGATTGTAGAAAAGAGCGCGCATGAAATTCAACTTGCTTGAGAGGAAGATTGCGCCATTCGTGCACGGCGGGGTCACCGCACAGGAACACTTTTTCTTCGGCGGTAAATTCCGGGATTGGACGCGCCGTAAGTGTCACGTTTTGGCACAAATGCGGGTCAAACGCCGCGCACTCGAGTCCCCAAAGCACGGCTATTATCGTAACGATTTTACTCATCTAAGCCACTACGGGAATGCAAACTCCAGTCCAGGGCGCACCTTAAGGGAGAGCCGCGCGGGCGAACCCGTGGCGATTGTGAATCTCGTGGCACGACCGATGCAGCTCTCGAGGCGAGGAGGACTTATGCAAAACGCAGCCAATTTAAAGCAAGAGCTGATCGATTTAGAAAAAAAGTATTGGCAGGCCATGCAGGATCACGATCTTAACACCGCCTTGGATTTGACGGACTTTCCTTGCCTCATTGCCGGGCCCCAGGGCGCGCGCGCCGTCGATGAGGCAGAATTTTGCAATCTCTTCGAAATGCATCAGGAAGGGTTAAAAAGCTTCGAGTTCGGAGCGGATACACAAGTGCGGCTATTGAGTGAAAATGCCGCTATTGTCACCTACCAGGTGGACACGCACATGGAGATCGATGGTGAGGAAACCCGTTTCCGGGCTGCCGATGCCTCCACCTGGGTAAAGCGAAACGGGAAGTGGGCGTGCGCGCTCCATGCCGAGGCGCCCCTTACGAAACAGTAGAGGATGAGACCAGCCGATAGAGGTCAGTCTCCACGCCCTTAAGCGTAATGCGTCGATCAAGCTTCATTCCCAAACGTGAAGCCACGCGCTTCGAGGCCAGATTGGCCGGCGTGATGGTCGCCGTGATCTGACTCAACCCTAATTGATTGAATGCGAAATGCGCCATCGCGGAGGCCGATTCGGTCCCGTATCCTTTCCCCCACGCGGAGGTGCGGAATCGGTAGGTGAGATCGATCAAGGATTCCTCCCCTATCGTCCATTCCGTCAGTCCGCCCATGCCTACGAGCTGGTGGGTCTCGCGCTCCCAGATCGCCCACTTCCCCAGGCCGGTAGCGTCGTAGGTCGCGACGGCATCGTCCACCCATCGCCGGGAAGAAGCGAGATCGGTTTGTCGATATACCGTGATCGCATGCGCGTGAAACCCTTCGTCTTGAACGAGCGCAAAGAACGCCTCGGCGTCGCGGGAACGCCAGTTTCGGATATCGAGTCGAGAAGTGGCGATGTGCAGGTCGGATCGGGACACGGTATTTGGAATAGTATGCCTTCTGGGGTCAAAAGGTAAAGGCAGTGTCTTCAAATCGTGCCGCGTCCTGGGGCCGAAACTTCAGCTTGGACCGGCTAAACGCGGTTTCGTGATCCTGGTGGACGATGGCTTGGGCCACCTGGCAAGTGCCCGCAAGATTGGCGTAGCCTTCGTGCATTAGGTAACTCCAGGCGTCTCCGTACCTGACGATATCGCCGTCCCCGGTCGGCAAAATGTCGGCAATGAATCCGTCGTAGGTGGCGTCGACGTTGCCTAGGACCGGGAAGTAGCTAAGGGAGCGCAGGAAAGATGCGAAATTTCCCATATGCAAAGCGGCTTCGGATACGCGGATCAGCAAGGCATCCGGAAGCGATCCGCCCGATTTCATGGTGGCGAGCGTATCCGGAAGCTGATCGGCGGCTACGGTGGACACGTTAATCGTCACGTTACCTGACGCCGTTTCTACCGCATCGACCGAGCTCTCCACCGCTTGTTGCAGCTCATCCGTAGTGAGCACCTCAATGGTGAGGCCATCCAGCTGGGAGATGTCCGTGCCGTAGTTCGTAGAAGGGTTGGAGTCACTGAGTCGCGCATATTCAAGCGGGCTGTCCGCGGTGAGCACGCTAAACGAGAGGCTTTCGGTGAGTTCGTTTCCATCGCTGCCGCAGACGTCATCACTTTGGATTCTAGCGTAAGCGAGGAAGGCAATCCGCTTTTCTGGAGTGTCTAAAACCAAGCTCGAACTCCGCGCCAGGTAAATGTAATGTTCCTTGATTTCTTGGACGCGGGCGCCGTTATTGCCGACGAAGTCAAAGTTGTCGGTGACCGAGTCTTCGCGTTTGCCGATGATGAGATAACTTTGTCCGGAAGTAAACGAGGCTACCAGGCTCGCGTTCGTGACCGAGTGTACTTCCACTGAAGGATAGGTGTAGATGTAAGAATTTCCGCTGTCGACCACGTTTTCGTTTCTTTCCAGGAGCATCTTATCATTCACGGAAAACGAAGTGATTTTGTAGTGATTGAAAGAAATCGGGTAGTTGGTCAGGATTCCATCCCCATCCAGGTCGCCGGCATTGTCCAAACTAAGCAGCCCCGTCATCGGCATGGCCAGGATCCCGTATGCCTCGTCCGGTGTGATCACGCGGTCGAATTCGATGCCCACGGTATTGTCGTCCCCGGTGATCGTCATGCGGCGGATGAGCTCGCCTACATCGTTTTCCCGCCACGTGATGGGCGTAGCGCTAATAAAGAGGTCGTGCAGCCGGCCTATGCCTAGCTTTAGCTCGTCTCCGAAAGATCCGAATTCACTCGTCATGTCGATCGAGATGGTTCGATCATTCACCCAGGTGAACGAGCTCGCGACCCGGGTATTGAGTTCGGGTTTCCCGTTTTCACCCAGCACAAAGACCGTGGTCATGACCGAAGCCCAGATCGGATGGTCGCAAACCGCTGGATCATAGCAAGCGAGCGCCGGAGCCCCGATTAAAAAAGTGTCGGTCTGTTCGACGGCGTCGAGCGCGAGGTTTTTCCTGCCGGCTAGGGAGTTCGCTCCGGCCAGGACAGGCAGCTCCAGGTAAGCGTCGGCTCCGTCCGAATCTTTAATGGAAGCGCCGGCGATGGTGAGGCTGGTGGTCGACAAGTAATTCAGGTCGCTCGCGGAGTCGCCGATTTGTACGGCGTAGGTGAAGGTGAGCGTGGAGGTTCCGGTGCCGCCCGTGTAGAGCGCGTCGCGATTCGTCGCCAAGCGTAGTCGGGGCACGCCGGTCACGGTGACGGCTTCGTCGAAATGCACCTGAATCGAAAGCTGCTCGTCCACCAGGTACGTCCCGTTCGTGTTCGAGGCGTCGACATATGCGATCTGGGCCAGGGCGGGCTCTGTGTCCACGACCGCGTCGTCTTCAGGAAGCGCGGTGCGGGAGATAGGATTCATGAGCTGGTATTTGCAAGACGTGGCGAGGCTGCCGGCGACGGTCAAGATGATGCCCGTCCAGATCGACTGGAAAAACACACGCGTGTTTTCAGTAGCCCAAATCTTCATCACTTACGTCCTACATGCCGAGATTGGTTAACTTACCTGCAATTATCCCAAGTATAAGGATGGGCGGCAACTGTGTCTCGAGCGACCCGGAAACTATAAGAAAACTTGGGATTCGGGGGGGTTACTTTAGGCCGACGAAGAACCCGATAATGTAGATGTCGGCGCGGGTAGTGATCGACGTCGGAATCGCTCCCGCCGAATCGGAGCCGATAAAGATTCGTTTGAACTGGGCCTTCAGCCCCAAGTTCAGCTTGTCTTGGGCAAGGTAGATGTTGGCGCCGAGGTCGATGCCGGAGCCGCCAAAGCCCGACTCTACCCCGCTGGAGAAGGAATAAGAGCCGGAGCTGAATCCGACGTAAGGCTCAATCGGCCCCAATGTCAGGCCGGCTTGAAACGCGGTTAGCGCGTAAAAGGAGCCTTCGCGGTCGCGCGGGTCGCTGCCGTAACGGGTCATGAGCCACTGCGGCGACCACTCCAAAAAGAAGGCATGGGCTTGAATGCCAAATGTTGCGTTCAAACCCATCGAGAGCAGCGTGCTTACGTTTACGCTTTGCGCGGAGTTCGATTGAGAAAACTTACTACCCCAGCCCAGGATCGCAAACGAAGCGCGGCCGCCGACGTTCGCTTGCGCAGGGTTGGCGACCATTGCCTCTAGCGACGCCGCCAGCAGAGATAGTGCGACGATCTTGCCGCGGGAGGTTCTCATTTAGGGCACATCCAGGTTAATGTCGGCCCCGTCGACCTTTTCCCATCGGCTGGTCTGGCCGGCAGTAACACCTCCGGGGACGGTTTTCGTGAGATAGGCGGCGTCGCCGGTGTCGGTCCCGTCGTACCGTCCGGAAGCCTCCCCTGTGGACTGGACTCGGTCTTCGTTCTCATCTTGATAGGCCCGCACCGCGACGGGCACGTCGTTGTCCACGCAAACCGAATAGCGAAAGGTCAGAAGCCCGTGGTTGTTCGAGATATACCCGCGGCCGCCGACGGTGGCGAAGCTGTCTTTTGACCACTCGATCACGATGGAGCCATTGAGCTCGGCGCGGGTGCCGTTGGCAAAGGTGATTCGCCCGGAGAGATTGTCGCCTAGCACGGCGCAGTTGAGGGTGTTGCCGCAGCCCGAGGCACCGAGAACCAGGGCCAGGCCGACTAGCGCGAAAAACTTGTTTCGATATCCATCCGAAACCATCTTCCCGATGATGCGGGCCACCAGACGTGATGACAAGAGTTTATTTTTTGGCACTTTGCAGCACAATTTGTTATTCAGGCGAGGCATGCCAGGCGACAAAAAGAAGCGATCGGGCAGTCATTACGTCGACGAATGGCTGGATGACCAGAGCACCGAAGGCGGCACTCGTCATAGTTCACGCAGCCTCACTAGCAAGAAAGCGCGCGCCAAAAAAAACGCGCTACAAGCCCGTTCGGCCCTACTCGACCCCACCGAAGGCAACGCTTCGGTGACGGAAGTTTTTCCTAAGCTTTGCCGCGTGCTCGTGGATGGAACGGGTACGGAGCTTCTTTGTCCGTATCGCCGGGCTTCCGTATACCAGTCTTCCGACGAGCATCGCGAGCGTTCCCCCGTCGTCGTGGGGGACCGCGTGAAGGTCACGGTGATGGGATCGCGGGACGGCGTGGTCGAAGGCCTTTGCACGCGCGGCAACGTCCTGATGCGGCCGGCGCCGGGACGCGGCGGTCACGAGTCGAAGATGATTCATGCGATCGTGGCCAACATCGAGCTCTTGGTGATCGTCTCGTCGGTGGAAAAACCCGCTTTCAATTTAGGCATCGTGGATCGGTACCTCATCGCGGCTCAAGTCGCCGGCATTCCCGCCGCGTTGATTGTGAACAAGATTGATCTGAACGCGGGGGGGGATTTCCTCACGCACGCCCCGCCGTGGTCGGTGTACCGCTCGCTTGGGATATCGGTTTTCGAAGTTAGCGCGAAGCAAAATGTGGGGCTCGATGCCCTAGCGGCGCATTTGCATGGGCGTCGGGTGGCGTTTTGCGGCCACTCTGGCGTGGGCAAAACTTCGCTTTTGCGTGTTTTGCTGGGGCGGAATGTCGGCCAGGTCGCCAAGGTCAGCGAAGGGAACAAAAAAGGGACCCACACGACCAAGGGTGCCGTGCTTTTTCAAGGTCCGGGGGGCGCACATTGGGTAGATACCCCAGGAGTGCGGGAGTTTGGCCTCGTGGGGATCAGCCATGAGCACGCAGCCCAGTACTTTCCAGAGTTTCGTGATTTGCCGTGCACGCGCGCGGGGTGCGATCACATTACCCGCGCGGATTGCCAGGCCACCGGTTTAGCCCGGTACGAGAGCTTTAAACGGATCTTCCTTTCGCTTCGGGACGGCGAAGCGTGATGTGGCCGCTGATCAGCCGGGTTCTGTTTCAGTTCGATGCGGAAAAGGTGCATCGCCTGTCCGTGGCGTGGATGAAGGCAGCCGCCGGGCTGCCGACGGTGCGGGCGTGCGTTCCGGTAGGGGGAGGCTCTCGGCCGCAGGCACTGGGGATGGATCTGCTTTCACGCGTCGGTTTGGCAGCCGGTTTTGATAAAGACGCCGAGGTAATCCACGCACTCCCGGCCTTTGGTTTCGGTTTCGCCGAAATCGGCACGGTCACGCCTCGCCCGCAGCCGGGAAATCCCAAGCCCCGTCTCTTCCGCGAGGCCGAGACTCGCAGCGTGTTCAACCGCATGGGCTTCAATAGCGGAGGGATGGACGAAGCGCGCCGGAACCTCGAGCGTCATCGAGATCGGCTGCCCGATGGGTTTCGGGTGGGCGTGAATATGGGAAAAAACAAGGATACGCCCTTGGAAGAGGCCGCGCGTGATTACGTGGCCGTTGCCCAAGCGCTCGTGGGTCTCGCGGATTACTTGGTGGTGAACGTGAGTTCGCCGAATACGCCGGGTTTGCGTTCCCTCCAGACGGAGGCTTCCTTAAGGCCCATCGTCGCCGGAGTCGCCGAAGTGGTGGCCCGGCAATCTCGACGCGTGCCTCTGCTGTTGAAGCTGTCCCCCGATTTGCCCTCGGACGAGCTAGCGGCGATCCTCGCGCAAGCGCCCGGATGGGGTGCCGAGGGCTGGGTGTTGACGAATACTTTGCCCGGCCGGTGGGAACGCGAAGGAGGTCCGCTCGACGGCGGTTGGAGTGGCGCACCGTTACAAAAAATTTCAAAAAACCGCCTCATCGAGGCGCGGAAACTGACCTCGTTACCCATTATCTCGGTCGGCGGGATTTTGTCGGAGGCCGACGCCATCGAACGTTTGCAGTCGGGCGCGGACTTAATTCAGGTCTACAGCGGGTGGGTGTTCGGTGGACCGCGGTGGCCACGGCGGATTGCCCGCGCGATCGCCGCCGCCGGATTTTAAGATCTTGCGAAAAACAGGGGAAATAAAGGCCTAAAAAGCAAAAAGCCCCGAGTCTCCTCGAGGCTTTCGCTCAAAACTTACTAACGAAGAATAACTACTTCTTCTTTTTCTTAGCGACTTTTTTAGCCTTCTTCTTAGCGGCTTTCTTACGCTTTGCCATGGTTATTCCTCCATCATCATTAAGAACGAGAAACTGAATCTCGCTCCGTATTGTTAAGATGATGTTACCGTGCTTACGCGAAGAATCAAGACCAGATTACATTTTTTTAAAAAAAACTTTTCTGGGTCTCGCGACCGACTAAGGGCACACGACGGTGTTGTTCGAGCCGTCTTCGCAGTGGCGAATGTACAGCTCGGTGAAGCCGACGCCCGCACAGAGAAAGTCGCCTGAGCTCGGACCGTTCATGTTCAAGCCGACGCGCAGCTGGCCGTCGGAAGCGATCTGAACTTGATTGCTCCCGCCTACGAACTGAGCGGTGGTTCCGTTGGAGATCATCAGGCCGCGCGGTTGTCCTTGATACGTGGTTAGGGTGCCGCCGTCGAAGCCGTTCACGTCGATTTCGTCGCAAGCTCCCCAGTGCCAGTAAAATCCGCTGCTGGCTTCGATTTCTTCCCAGCCGCCTTGGGCGTTCACGACGACTTTATCGCCGGCTTTCAAGGGGGCACCGACGTTCAAGCCGCCGGTGGGGACGTTCGGGTTGAGTTTCATGTTCGTGCCGCCGTTCGAAGACAGATACGTGTTGTAGAACACGTTGATGCGGCATTCACGATATCCGGAAAACTGTTGGCAGTTTTGATAACCCCAGCTTCCGGGCGCGTTATAAGGGTTAAATGGGTTTTGCGGAGCAATGAGCGGAGTGGCCGGGGTGCCCGAGCTTCCGCAGCTCACGAGATTCGCGGCCATGCCGGCGGCGATCAAACAAAAGGACGCTTTTTTCAGAAGATTCATTTTCATACTTCACTCCACAGATGGTTCACTCAGCAGGAACCACGATTATTCGATGGGAGATAAAGCAGAGAGTGTGCCAGCGGCGACACATTCCTAGGTAAACTTCAAACCCTTTTTATTTCAAATAGATATCGTGATTCTGAGTCACGAACCCTATGGTTCCGCCGCCTTAAAGCTGTCGAACGATTAGACAGGCGATAAAATATTTTGAACCGTTTTGACAATATGGCCCGCGGTTAAGCCGTAATTTTCCAAAAGCGCTTTGAGCGGCGCCGAGGCGCCATAGCGGTCGATGCCGATGGCCACGCCGGCGTCTCCGACCCAACGTTCCCATCCCAGGGTGACGCCGGCCTCCACCGACACGCGCGCGCGGATAGCCTTCGGCAGCACGGATTCGCGGTATTGAGGCGTCTGGCGCTGAAACAGCTCCCAGCTGGGCATCGAGACCACGCGCACCGGTGTGCCGGCTTTTTCAAGCTGTGTCTGGGCCTCAAGCGCGGCGTGAACTTCCGATCCGGTGGCGATCAGGATGGCTTTGGGTTTTCCTCCGGAGGCTTCTGAGAGCACGTAGGCGCCCTTCGCCGTAAGGGCAGCATCACCGTATTTTGCGCGATCCAGTGTCGCCACCTTCTGGCGGGTGAGCACCAGTGCTACAGGAGTTTTTTTCTCTTGTAGGGCGATTTTCCAAGCCGCCTGCGTTTCGTTGGCGTCGCAGGGACGGAGTACCAGAACGTTCGGCACCGCGCGCAGGGCCATCAGGTGCTCGATGGGTTGGTGAGTAGGGCCGTCCTCGCCCAGGCCGATCGAATCGTGCGTCCACACGTAGATCGGAGCCAGGTGGTTCATCGCCGCCAGGCGCACCGAAGGCTTCATATAATCAAAGAAGCAAAAGAAGGTCGCGACAAAAGGCCGGATGCCGCCGTGGTAGCACATGCCGTTGGCAATCGCCGCCATGGCGTGCTCGCGCACGCCGAAGTGGATGTTGCGGCCGGATCCCCCCTGCCCTTCGAACGAGCCGGCGCCCTTGAGCACGGTATTGGTCGAGCAGCCCAGGTCGGCGTCGCCTCCGATGAGCCACGGAATGGCGGGCGCCACCGCGTTGAGAGTCGCACCGGAGGCTTCGCGCGTGGCGGAGGACTCCGTAACCGGATGGGGTTTTAAAGATTGATCCCAGTTCGTAGGTAGTGCCCCGCTCTGCGCGAGATCCCACTGCTTGGCGAGCTCGGGAAACTCCGCGCGGTAGCGAGCAAATAGGCCGTCCCATTGGGCCGAGGCACGCGCGCCCTCTTCGGCTTTGGCGCGATAGTGGGCGCGGGTTTCTTCGGGCACGTAAAACTCTCGCTTGGGATCCCAACCCAAAGTCTCCTTGGTCTTCACTAACTCCTCGGGTCCCAGCGGTGAGCCGTGTACCGATGATTTGCCGGCTTTATTCGGCGATCCGAAGCCGATCGTGGTTTTGATGATGATGAGCGAGGGCTTCGTGGTATCTTGGCGGGCGTTCTCGATTGCCTGATGAAGCGCCTTCAGGTCGCGGTCGCCATCTTTCACCGTTTGCACGTGCCAGTCGTACGATTCGTAGCGGCGGGCAACGTTTTCCGTCGAGAAGGTCAAGCTGGTGGGGCCGTCAAGCGTGACGTCGTTGGCGTCATACAGGTAGATGAGCTTGCCTAACTTCAGGTGGCCGGCGAGCGATGCGCCTTCGGCGGAAATGCCTTCCATCAGGTCCCCGTCGGAAACGAGCGCGTAAGTATAGTGATTCACGATCTCAAATCCCGGGCGATTGAAGAGATGCGCAAGCGAGCGTTCCGCCATGGCCATGCCGATGGCGTTCACCGAGCCCTGTCCCAAGGGCCCGGTCGTGGCCTCTACCCCCGGGGTAAGGCCGAATTCGGGGTGGCCGGGGGTTTTGCTACCCCACTGGCGGAAGGCCTTGATCTCGTCGAGGCTTAGGTCATAGCCGTACAGGTGCAGCAGGCTGTAGAGCAGCATGCTCCCGTGCCCGGCCGAGAGCACGAAGCGGTCGCGATCGGCCCAATCGGGACGTTTCGGATCATGTTTGAGGAACCGGTCCCATAGCACGTGCGCCATCGGCGCGGCCCCCAGCGGGAGTCCGGGGTGTCCCGAGTTCGCCTTCTGGATGGCGTCGATGGAAAGAGTTCTAATCGTATTGATACAGAGCGAGTCGAGGGAATCCGAAGACATCGGCGGAGTGGGCTTCATGTCCGATTTCTAGCAAGGCCCCGCGGATTGCGCCAGTGGGTTCTCCTGCCCGCCCCTAGGGGAAGGTTTCGCCATCACGGCTGTCGTCGTCTAGGGGATCTGGTGCGTCTTCCTTCGACGCTGTGGGTAGAACGACGCGTGTATCTTCCTTGTCCTTGGTTTGGCCGTCCGGCTGCTGCTCTGTCTCACTCGTAGGCTCATCCCCAGACGTTTCCGGTTTCTGATCGGGCTTCACGGTATCTTCATTAATGCCGCCATCCGGCATGTCCTCATCGGTCCACCCCATGGCGTGCATCAGCTTCTTGTACGCCAGCGTGCCGGCCGTGGCGACAATCGTGGTCGGGATCCCGGCGGCTACCAAGCGCTTCCCGATCGTGACGTAGAGGTGGCTCTGGAAGCCCACGAACTCCTGGCCTAAGAGGGTATCGGTGAACTTCTTGTCGAGGTGAGTTTGCGTGAGTTTGTTTAGCTCCCGCACGAAGCGACGCGTGCCGCCTTGGAGGTGATCTTTCAGCAAGCCCAGCTCGTGGCGGACTAAATCATTAACCACCGGTCCGTAGACGTCTTCGAATATCTTCTTGAGCGTGGCGGCTTCTTCCATTGGCAGCTTGAAGATGTTCGCCATGTCAATCGCAAGGACCCGATAGCTTCCGATGAGTCCCTGGTCGATATTCACGAAGAAGTTCAAACTCTCGTAATTTTCGATATAGCGCAGGTAGGCGCGAACCATGGTGTTGGCCTCGTCCGACATCATGCGTTTGATGCTGCCACGGCGCTGGGTAAATTCGCGCAGATCGAACTTGTACTTCGGGCTCTCGACGATGGCGGTGATCTTCGCTTCGAGTTCTGCAATACTATAAGATGGGTGCGGCAGCCCTTTATTGAAGGCGTCCTGCGCCATCTTGAGCTGACTTTGGAGCGAGTCCACTTCCGCGTTCAGGCCACGGATGGCGTCGTCCACATCCGCCAGCTGCTGCTTCAAGTCGTTGATGCGGTCGTGGAAGACTTTAATTTGTCCTCCGGTGGCGAACTTCCGACAATCCCGGAGGATTTCCAGCATGCGCTTCTCGGCCGTCCAAACGACGTCATTAAAACCCAATCCGGCGCCTGCCGGCTCGTCATTCAGGCCGTTACGGATACGGCCCAAGAGGTCTTTGGTGATCTGGCCGATGTCTCGGCCCGCGTCTTCGGCGCCCACGGCGGCCGCGCCTCCCAGTTCACTCACATCCTTTTCACCGGCGATAACTTTTTCAATGTCATCCACCGATGATTGCGCGACCTGCTTGCGGATACCCACGATTTCGTCGATGCCCAGCTTGCCTTCCGCGAAGCGGATCATTTCTTTTTCCGTAGCGCGATTCAACAGCGCGTAGCGGAAGGTGTCGGAGGAAGAGTCTATTTCATTCGCGAAGGCCTGAAATAGGAGGCGGTTCCGCGCGACCGGATTGAGTACCTTGATTTCCCGCATGAGCTGCCGCAGGAAAAGCAACTGTTCGGCGGTGATTTCCTTAGCTTTCGCAAGCGCGGCGAGCATCTCGTTCGCATAGTGCCCAACGTTCCAATAGGCGCGCATCGTATGCGCGCTGCGGGCGAAGAATTTCATGCGCAGCTGATTGAGGTCGGCTGGAACGTCGCTCGTGGCTTCCGCGGCCATGGCGGTGATGCTTTGCCGTAGTTCGGCCGTCGCGTCGAAGGTGAATCCCGCGGGGCCCGCGGCTAATTCGGCCTCGGCCGTTACTCCCACGGGTTCGGCTCGGCGGCCCTTGGCTACGGCGTCTTGCCAGCGCGCGGTTTTGCCGGTCTTACTCACGGGTCCCATTGCGCTAACGTCGATCCGAGGCCCTTGCTTGGCCACGATTTCGGCGATTGAGGCATTGCCGCGAAGTTCGTTAAGGAGAAGCTCCGAGGTGACGCCTTCGCTACGAAGGCCCTTGCGCAGGGCAATCGTCAGCTCTTCGCGTAGGCGAATCACGTCGTCGGTTAGTCCCGAGCTCGTGATGC
Source organism: Bacteriovoracia bacterium (assembly GCA_050251055.1). Lineage (GTDB taxonomy): Bacteria > Bdellovibrionota > UBA1018 > UBA1018 > JBFWNL01 > JBFWNL01. The sequence continues at coordinate 67,045 of JBFWNL010000004.1, read as the reverse complement.
GGTCCACGAAGGAAGCGTACATGACGTCGCTGATGCGGCTCGTATCCCGAATCGGGCGCACGCGGTTGATGATGCGTTTGCCGAGATCGGATTCCTGCAAGGCTCTTTTTACTACCTGGCTTTCGAGGAGCTGACGGAGAGTCTTCTCCACCGCCTGCACGGCGCCTTCAGGGCCGGCCAGCGCCGTTCCCCCGGAGATCGCCAGACCCCCCAATAAACTCATGGATATAATGACTCCCCAACTCACCCGACGAGCACGTTGCGACATTCTGAAAGTTTCCTCTCTTACCCGAGTCTTCCTGTACTCAATTTAACGCATTGTTTAACGGATATAATGCAAAGCAACAAGCTAATAAATATATAATAATTACAGGAAGTTAAAGAAACTGGAAGTTTCTGCCGATACGGTTCCATAGAGGAGATTTGCCGTGAGCTCTTCCGTAGCGCCGAAAAAGGACGATTCCCAGCTGGTATTGAATTCCGCCCTCGAGCGCCTACGTGCCCGAGTTTGGGGCCAGGAAGCCGCGACCGAGCTGGCGTTGACGACCCTGCTGGCGGGGGGCCACCTGCTGCTCGAGGGCCCACCCGGCGTGGGCAAAACCACGCTCGCGCGTGAACTCGCCCTGCTCTTTGATGGAACCTTCTCGCGAGTACAAATGACGAGCGACCTGCTACCCGGGGAGATCGTCGGCGTCATTCGCCCCGCGTTGGGTGGGCGCGAGTTCGAGTTTCGCCAAGGCCCCATTTTCGCCAATATCGTGCTGGCCGACGAACTCAACCGCACCAGCCCGAAGACCCAAGCCGCGCTGCTCGAGGCGATGGCCGAAGGATGTGTGACCGTCGACGGACGGACGCACGCGCTGCCGCATCCCTTTTTCGTGATTGCCACCCAAAACCCGCTGGAGTCCCACGGCGTGTACCCGCTGGCGGAGAGCCAGCTCGATCGCTTCATGCTCGAAGTGACCATGGACCTGCCGGCGGAGCAAGACGAGCTTCGGCTTTATCAATCCACTCGGCAGGGCGAACGCCGGGAGACGAAGCTCGAGTTGGTCGAAGGGGGCGCCGCGAAGTCCCGACCGATGTTCACCGTCGCCGAGCTGAACTCCCTGCGCGAGGCCGCGCAGAAAACTTTCCTGGAAAACAGCTTGCTTACCTACGCATTCGAGTTGGTGAAGAAAACCCGGGTGCGCCCCGATATCTCCGGCGGGGTTTCCGTTCGGGCAGGTCTGCAGTTCTTGTCCGCGGTGCGGGCGATCGCCTATCTGCGGGGTCGCGATTTCGTCACGCCGAAAGACGTGCAGGATTTGGCCGTGCCGGTGCTCGCGCATCGCTTGCGCCTGGAAGGCATTTGGGAAATGGCGCCGAAGCGCAATATCATCCTGGAGATCCTGCGCGAGACGCCGGTACCCAAGTGAAGCCTTCCCGCCGAAAATTGAAAGTTTCCACCTCCGGTCACTGGTATCTTGCCCTGACCATCGCCATGGGAGTGGTGGCAATCGTAACGTCGAACAATATTCTTTATCTTTTGGAAAGCTTTCTGCTAGGGGGGCTGATTCTCTCGGGCATCCTGTCCGAGCGCGCGATTTCCGCCGTTGACATCGAGTGGCGCCGCACCCCGACCATCGCCGGCGAACCCTGCCGCGATCGGATCAAGATCCATAACCGCCGCTCGCTTCCGATATTTTGCCTGGAAGTCGGCGAAGTGCGCGGGGGCGAGTTCATTCCGCATCTCTTCGTTCCCTTTCTCCCTCCGCGGGGCAGTGTGGAGCATATTTCCGCCTACGCCTACGCTCGCCGAGGCGAGGTCAGCTGGGAAGGCCATGCTTGCGCCACCCGGTATCCGTTCGGGTTTGCCAAAAAAATACGATGGTTCGCCTCGCCGGGGACGCGGCTGGTGTGGCCAGAGCGGACGCGCGAAACACTCGCTAGCGCCACGCCCTCCGCGGGCGGGGGCGAACGGGCGGTCTCGCGCCGCGCGGTCGGCGGTGATTTCTCCGAAGGGGAAGTGCGCGCCATCCAGCCGGGAGATGACTATCGGTACGTGATTTGGAGTCTGAGCGAAATGCGCGGCGAGCCGCTGGTGCGGGTGCGGCGGGCCCGGGCCGAGTCGGTGGAGCTTTTACTCGACGCTCGGCTGCCCGAAGGCGCCGAGTTCGAGCGGCGCATTTCCGCGGCGGCGAGCTGCTTTTACGCGGACGGCTCGCGCAAGCGGACCAACGAATTCCACCAAGGCAGCCTGATCCTGGTCGACGCGCAGGGGAAGCGCCGTTACGAAGGGGGCGCGCGGGTCTTGAATCTGCTGGCGACTTTGCGGGGGGACAAGCCGCGATGACGATCGGTCAAATCTCCCTTTGGCTTACCCGTGGCTTGGACGCGTTGGCGCTGCACGCGCTCGCGGGTACCGACGAAATTTCGCCTTGGTTGTTCTTCGGCTTGGCGGGCGTGGCGTTCGCGCGGTGGGCGTGGCTACGCTCGGCGGCGCGCTGGCCAGGGCTTTCATCTCGTCGCTTGAACGATCGGTGGTGGTTATTTTTCCTCCCAGTCATCTTGCTCGTCACCGTCGGCCTGGGAACCCGCGCGCACCTGCACCCGATCTTGCTGGCCGCATATGTGGCCCCCGTGATTCACGCGATGCTTTGGTTTCTCTCGAATACGCCGCGCAACAAGAACTGGCGGTTGGGGATAGGCTTTATCGAACTCGTGCTGGCGACTTCGCTGACCCCGGATTTGTACCTCGGGGCGATTCTCTTCGTCTATGTCGTCCTCGGCTCCTTGATGATTACGTGCAACTTTCTGGAGCGCGAGCTGGGCGAGTGGGCTCCCCCGATGCTTGATCGCCCTTCCCCGCCTGGTTTTTTGAGTCACGGGGTGTTTATCGCGGTGCTCGTATTTTTCATCAGTATCTTGATCTTTCCTGTACTACCGCGCACGAACCAGTCGTTCAGCTTCCCGTTTCCGGGATCCTCGGCGGTGCAGGAAGGCAAGGTCGGTTACACGGACAGCGTCGACTTGAGCAATTGGACTAGGCTCAGTGGTGAAGGAGGGGGCGTGGCCGCGGTTAGGCTATTCATTCCTTCCCGTTACGCTGCCGATACTTCGCGCATCTGGCTAGCTACCCGGTACTTGCGCGGGAAAACGCTCAATCACTTCGACGGGAACCGCTGGTCATCCAAATACAATCGGAAAAATTTTTGGAAGGGCCGCAATATCGCCGGCCCGGTCGCGGCGGGATGGTCGCTGGAATTCATCCGCGAGCCGATCGACAATCCCGTGATCCCGGCGCCTTATGGATCGCGTTATCTCGAGATGAATTACAACTCGAACTTCCAAGTGCTCTCCCGTCACCACGACGGCAGCTGGTTCAGCCCAGGGAGCGCGCGTAAACGCTTGCAGTACCAAGTGCACGTATCCACCACGATCCGGGAAAACACGACGGTGTCCGAGGTGGATCTTTCCGTTCCCGAGGCGCTCCGCGCCCCTGGCTCGGTTTGGCCGAAGTTGGCCAAGCGGATCTTCGGGGGTGCGACTGGCACCGCTGAGAAGATCTCGTTGCTTCGGGAGTATTTCATCCGAGAAAAGTTCGTGGGAAGCGGCGATCAGTCGAATCTTACGACGGCGGAGAACAACCGGGGAGTCGCCAATCTGGAAGAATTTCTCCTTCGAAAGAAGGCCGGTCACTGCGAGATGTTCGCTTCCGCTTCGACCCTGCTCCTACGTCTAGCGGGCGTGCCGACACGCTTGGTGGCGGGATTTCGCAGCGGTCGGCCCCCTCTGGGCGACGTGATCGTCTATCGCACCGGCGACGGCCATGCCTGGGTCGAGTACTGGGATCGCGAAACCGGGTGGCGTCCCTACGATCCCACGCCCCAGCGGGTCGACTTTCAGCGCAACGCGTGGGATCTCGTGCAGGAAACCCAAGAATACTTGGCTGCGTATTGGAACAAGTACGTCGTGAGCTTCGATGCCGGCGAGCAGAAGCAGGCGGGCGAGATGGCGTGGAGCGTTCTGTGGGGCGGTATCCAGGATCTTTCCCCGTTTGGGTCCAAAGGGAGCCCGTCGGAGGCATCAGAGCCTCCTGCATTCGATGACAAAGACCATTCGTTGTCTTTTGAGCTCGCTCTCGTAGTCGTTTGCCTGATTGGCCTAGGGGTGATCCTGGTGCGGAATTTTCGCCGGTGGACTCCGAGAGGACGGGGGTTTCGTCGGACCCGATCGGTGGATCGCGGCGATCTCCGCGAACTCCGCAAGCGCCGGGCGCGGTTGGCGCGACTGCGGGAAAAGTGTGGGAAGGCGGACGAGCAGGCGACCCGCGGGCATGCGGCTTGGCGTGATTGGTACGCGCTCGACGAACGGCTCCGCTTCGGCCCCGATGAACCCGATAGTCAAGCGTGGCGGCAGATGTTAGAAGCGATGGATCGACTCTGGGTCGAACGCGAAACCCAGTGGAAAGAGATCCTCCTTGAAAAAGCCGTTTAAAGACCTGTTCTCGACCCAGGCCTCGGACTACGCGAGGTATCGACCGACTTATCCGAAAGCGCTGTTCCAGTTTCTGGCTCGGACTGCTCGCGAGCGCGCGCTGGTCTGGGATTGCGGAACGGGCAATGGGCAAGCCGCGATCGAACTGGCGCAGGATTTTTCCCGGGTCATCGCCACCGATCCGAGCGAGAAGCAGATCCGCTCGGCGCCCGCTCATCCGCGCGTGGAGTACCGGGTGGAGCCCGCCGAGCGCACCTCGCTAGTGGCGGGCAGCGTGGATCTCGTTACGGTCGCCCAAGCGTTTCATTGGTTTCGGCATGCGGAGTTTTACACAGAAGTGCGTCGAGTCGCGCGACCGGGCGCGCACTTGGCGATCTGGTCGTACGCCAACGCCCGGGTCACGCCCGAAGTCGACGCCGCCGTCGGCGCTTTCTATAGCGGTGTCCTGGGGAGCTACTGGGAGCCCGAGCGGCGTTGGGTGGAAGAGGGTTATCGCAGCATTGAGGTTCCGTTTCCTGCCATCTCTGCGCCGACTTTTGAGATGGCTGCCGAGTGGACCTGTGAGCAGATGGTGGGCTACCTGGGTACGTGGTCGGCGCTCGCTACTTATATCCAAAGACAGGGCCAGGACCCCCTTCCCCCGGCGGCCGAGGCGATCCGGCGCGCTTGGGGGAATTCAGCCACACATACGGTAACTTGGCCGCTCGTGGTTCGCCTCTTTCAGCTCTAATTCTACGTAATCCCTAAGATTGACCCCTTTCGTCATTTATACTAAAACCCGCGGGACATGAAACGCACCTCGGTTTTGGCAGTTTTAGGCATCTTTTTGTTCGGACTATCGGTCTCCACGCAGTTTGGCTGCGGGAAGCTCTACACTCATGTCGAGTCCATGGATCAAAGCACCAAGCGCATGGCGGAAGAACTGGAACGGGATCGCGAGTATATCCGCGCCATGGTCGACGAGATGCGCTCGCTCGCGCAATCGCTGCGCGAAATTTCCGGCATCGCCCGCTCGCTGCGTGATTCGCTCGCGCCCGACCTGATCGAGATCAAGGACGACGGGCAGGAAATTCCGGTGAGCCTCGATAACCTGCCCGAGGATTCGATGCGGGATCTGAAGGCCGGTAAATCACTAAAGTTCCGCTCGCCCGTCGAAGGCAAACCTCGTAGCACGATCACCATTTTGCAAAAGGCCAAGGTCACGCCGCTACAGGCGATCGCCGTTTGGTCGGACTTCGATTCCGCCGTCGGTGTCGTGCCCGGCATCCGTTCGGCGAAGCCGACCCGCGCTTCCGGCGCCAAGCCCAAGATATCGGTCGATTACGTGGCGGAAATTCTCGCCTTCGGCCGCGCGAAGTACCGCATCGACTACCGGCCGTTCGGCGCGCCCAATTACCGGCTCGAGTTCGAGATGACCGAGTCGGATCGTTTCAAGGAAAACGCGGGCACGATCTGGTTCCGGCCTTTCGATGGGGGCACCGTGATCATTTCATCGTCTTATTTCGATCCGGGCAGCGGAATCATCCCCGATGCCGTGCTCGCGGGCTACGAAGCCAAGGCCGTCGAGTCCGAGCGCGACGAGATGGAGCGCCGGGTGAGCGCGGGCGAGATGCAGCCCGCAATCGAGAAGTTCCTAAAGATCGTAGGCGCCAAGTAGCGCGTGTCTTTATAAAACGGCGCACGGATTTACCCTCCTCCCTGTGTCGGCGCGGACACTTAAAACAGGTAGTCACCCCTGTCTGGTTGTTTGACGGTTTTTTTAGGAAACTCATCAATAAATTCAAGCCATTCACGGCTGCAATCGCTTGGTCCGCGCGTTGCACTCTCAGAGTGCGTACGGGGTATTCGGTGCAATTAAGCCAGTTTCGTTAAAGAACGAGAGAGGTTTTTTATGTATCGAAAAGCCACGTGGACCACCGTCTGGATTCCCATTTTATTTTCGCTTTCCTTTGCGGGTTGCGTGAAGGAAGAAACCGATTCGTCGCGGACCGGATCCGTCGGCCGCATGCCTCAGCCCGCCGTCAATCCTATTCAAACCAGTTCTACGGGCGCCGTTGCCGTGGCTTTCGCGACGCCGGCCGCGAATTCGCGCACCGAGGGGGTAAGTTTTTCCTTTAGCGTGACTTGCGATCGCCAAGGTGGCACGGTGACGGTGACCCCCGTTGCGGGACAGAGCTCGCCGGCTGCATTAGGATGCCCAAACGGTACTGTTTCTTTCAGTTTAGCTTTTACGGGCAATCCCGGTAGCCGTACGGTCAGCGTCCGGCAAGTCAACCGCGACGGGTTGTCGACGCAGTCCAGCCGGGCGTTCAACTTCAGCCCGTGCCCAAAAAAACAATTACTCGGAAGCTACGCCGTCGATGCCAGCTACGCGGCTAGCGACGCAGGCGAGTATTGCCTGATTCCGAATCGACGCACCGTCGGTAACGTGACCCGGTACAACTTCGCGTCCAACTCTGAAATGACAGATCCTCGGATTCTCGCGGATCCCCAAGTCAAAAAAATCGGAAGCTGGTACTACTTGACTGGCACGTCCGAGCCCACCAGCAACATTCACATCTGGCGGTCGTCGGACCTCGTGAACTGGAATTTTCACATGTATGCGTTTCCGGCGGATCAGGACGGCGACGATGGATTACTCACTCTCTATAATCGTCCCGGTTTTCCGGGGGGACGGCGATCGTTTCGTCACATTTGGGACGCGCATTTGGATTACGATCCCGCCAATCCGGGCGTAGTGCGGTTGTATTTTACCACTACGGAGTGCCGGGCCGGGATGTACTGCAACGGCAACGGGTTGCCCGCGCCCTACAATGCCGAGGACTATTCGCACTTTTTCCAGGGAATCCAGTTCGTGACGATTCCGACGAGCGATCTCGAAAACGCCACCAGCACTTTCGCCGCCGCGCCATCGCGTGCGCACGAGCCAAGCTGGCTGGGCTATGATGACGGCGCCGGTAACCTTCGCTTAGACGGCGGTCGCGCGGTGAGCGCGCCGCTGGCGGCCCGGTTCATCCCGAGCTTCGTGAGCCCCGAGCTCTTCGTGGCCCCCCACTACGCCCAGCGTAGCTACTTGCGCATGGGGCACAATCGCAACGACGTCGGCGCCGGGCACATCGATCAAACGGCCGCCGCGCTGGGGCCTTCCGTGTTCCGTGATCCCGCGCCGGGAGGGTTGACCTGGATGCTTTACAACTGGGTGTCGTGGGGTTCAACCCCGGCGAGCGATATCTTGCGTGGCAATCACACCGCCATGCACCCGATGCGAGGCGCTTTCTTCGACGGCCAGTCCCCGCATCCGGAACCCTACCCCGTCGCCTATCACAAGAACACAAACTTGGTCGTCGAAGGTTCGAACGTGCCCGAAGGGCGTATGACCATCGGTGGCGCGGCCTGGGGTCAAGGAGCGGCGGTGGCCGAAGGCGGTGCGATGTTCTATAACCGCAATAACGGAAAGTACTACTCCGTCTACAGCCGCAATACCGCCGATAGCGCTGCTTACGCGATGTTCTACAAAAAAGGCGACACGGCGATCGGAGCAACACTGGGTGCCTACAATTGGACTCAGGCGAGCGACACCCAAGAACGGCTCCTACTTGCGGGCACGAATCGTCTCGCGGCGGACGGCATTTATTACGGCGGTGGAGAAGTCTTCGAGACCCAAGTGGGAAACACCTATCAATACTACGCCGTTTTTCATGCGCTCTTTTCCACCGCGAGCTGCACGAATCGTTTTTGCCGGACGATGTTTATCAAGGAGCTGAGCTTCGCCGCGAACGGAGACATTCTTCCCATGCGGGATCGGGATTCTGATGGCATGGCCCGGGATCTGCGGTGGTTTCGCGTACCCCGGTAGTTTACGGGAGGGAGGAACTGGGTTTGGGGCCCGCTTGTCTTGGGCGGGCTCCGCTAGGTGAAGCCGGATTTCCTAGATCCCGGACATCACTCGCGCTCTGAAGTTCTGAAACGGCCGACTTTCCACGATTGTAGGAATGATTTCGAGCGTCTGTATGCGACTTGCGCAATCGGAGAACCAAGCATGCTTTAAATATCGGCGATACGTGGTGGCGAAGGTTGCCGAGTCAAGGTTCGGCGCCCGCGCGAGTTCGATCAGCGCGGCGACTAATCCGGTGCGATGCTTACCGTAGGCACAGTGAAAGCAAACGGTTTTTTTAGCCCGTTTTGATTCAATGATGATTTCGAGTGCGGCAAAGACTTGATCAATTCCTTCTTCGGGTTCTTTGGCCGGAAGAACTTGGTGCCAAGGATTCGACCTAGGTGACAGACAGATTTTTCCGTTGCGGGCATAGAACTCGAGTAGATCCCGAATGATCTCCGGGGAAGCGCCGTAAGCGAGGAGCTTTTGGTTCGCGATCTCCGCTTCCGAGGGGCTGAACGCCCCATCGCCATTCGTATCAAACTGAGCCATCAGGCATTCCTTATTGAGGGATATGGCGACGTCGCAGTGGCCTTGCGCGTGAGCGAGTTGCAAAGCCTCGAGCGTTGGCATTTCGAAACGGCGAATGCCAGGTAGGATTTCAGCGTGATTGCGGAGAGAGTTATTTTCGTCGAGCGGAAAGATTAGCTTCGCATCTTCTTGGTCACCAAGCGACGCACATTGCAGGTCGAGTTTTTCGTTCTCGAGCGCGATCTTTGCGGCAATGGCCGGCTGGGCGAGGAGACTTGTGATCTCGGTTTGTAGCTCGGGTATTGAGTCGGCCGCGGGCGCGGAAGCGATGGGGAACGCGAACAAAGACAGGGCGGCGAGCTGGATTTTCATGGGCGCGGATATACTGGGTGGGAACGGGGTTGTCTATGTGGCCGCGAAGTTTTTGTACGCGATTTCTTCGGGGGACGTACGGTTGCTACCGTACATAGCGCGCTTAATTGCTGCGTCGCGCTATCTTGGAGTTCTTCTAGCAAAAATTTCAAGCCCAAGTTGGTCGGACGGTTGGAATTTTTTCTAAGAATCGAGCAATAGCAATATGCGAGATTGCTAGGCCTGTCTCGAGAACCGATTTTGTGGGAAGTCCAAATCCAGTATTCCTCGACTGTAGACCGACTACAATTCCTTTGTGCGTTAATATAGGACCACCGCTCTGCCCCATTAGTGCGGGAGAACTTATCTCAATCAGGCGAAAATCGCTCTCGCGATCCACGTAGTCAATCACGGTTCCTTCGTTATGATAGCAGGTGACCCGAACATTCTTCCCCAGAATAAAGCATTTCTCTTTTTCATCCCATGTAGCTGGAATATGGGAGTATGGTTCACCCCTCGGGTATCCCAAACGAACTAACGTTGTGCCACGAGGCAGCTCAGTAACTAAGCTATTTAAAAACTTTGGGAAGGTTTTGATTGAGCCTGGCTTATAGTTTTTGATTTTTATTAAGACTATGTCGTTTGTGGGGTCGTCGGCGACGTATTGAGCTTCAGAATACCGGTCATCGAAGATTAGGGAAGTTTCGATGATGGGATCTTCAGAACCTTTTTTAAAGATATGACTTGCGCTCAAGATGTGCCCTAGATCGTCTATATGGAAAAATGTTCCGATGTTGGATTCAACTCTTCCGTCTTTCATTCGGTAGAGAATTACTATAGGCCGCGTGTACTCTCTCGCTTCATCGATAATTTTTGAAAGCATGGGTATCCTTTGGTTTTGAGCTTAGTCGCAGTAAGGCAATTCTTTCGAAAATAGTAGATTTCTTATCTCGTTGATACTTCCGTATTCGAAATGGAAGTCAGAATTTGCCCTCCGGTTCTCGCGTGGTCGTGCTGCAGTCTGCAGGCCGCCGCCTCTGGCCTTTAATCCCTGCTAATGTGCAAAACATGCCGATCAGCCTCACCCGCTTTTTCCGTTTGCCATCCCCGTAGGCAAAACATGCCTATCGAAATAGCTGCATGTTACGTACTACAATTATATTAATTGGCATTCTAGTGTCTCGCTTCCTGTTTCACCTTTCAACGTTTGCGCCCATGGAGGAGTGCCGAATGGCTAAAGGACTAAAACCTCACGTAAATAAGTTGCGCGAATATTTGATGCAGCCGAGTGAACGCAATGAAGATTTGGCTATTTCTTATTTTCGCGAGCTTTATGATCCCGCATTTGTGCGGCAGAGTGACGCCGCAAATGCTGACGGGTATGTTCCGGGTCACTTTTTGCTGGAGCTAAAGGGAGATACATCGGATTGGTACGCTGGACTATTTCAAGCGCTGGCTTACCGCACAAAAGGGTTGTCGTTTTCAATAGTTGTCGTCGCAGCAAAACACTTCCTTGCTTTCTGGCGAGTGGATTCTCTTCCGCAATACTTCCTCGACGAAGTCGACAAAAGCAGTGGCGCACCAAATGCCATCGGAAAAAAGCTCGCTAAGAAATATGCAAGCAAGCAGAAATATATATTGGAGAATGCGGTTTGGCACAAGCCAGAGATTTTCACTGAGCTATTTGCTTCTGATGTTCGATACTTCGCAACCGCGATAGATGTTTTTGAAAAGGGTTTACAAGCGAAGAAAAAAGTCCGCCAATCTATTAATACAAAAAATTTCACCAAAATATTAAAGGACATGCGGCAGTTTTTCCCCTCTTCCGCCCCAATCAAAACAGTTAGAGCATTTTACAGTATGATTTATGGCCCATGGGACGATTCCTCTGTCTTGCGGCCAAGCCAGCGTTACGACGACCGAGCTACCCTAGGCTCTGCTGAGATTACGGATCTTATCCCTAGCAAAATTTCCAAATTCAAAGATTTTGTTGAAAACCACTCTGTCCAACTTAAAAGGGACCAGGAGAACATAGACGATTTCTTTGCTAAGTATGACGAAGCACTTGATGCAGTGGATAAGGATTTTCGGGTTAAAAACGGCATCTTTTTTACTGATCTTGACCTATCTAAGTTTGCCATGTGGTTGGTTAAAAAGAATATTCCCAATCTCGGAAAAAATTACCTAGTTATTGATCCTGCATGCGGAAGCGGGAATCTAGTCACAAACTGGCGCTCTCCTCTTGAGATTCGACATAAGGTGGTGAGTGAAATAGAACCAGAGCTCCTTTTTGCAATTGAACAACGAATGAAGGGAGATCAATGGCATGAAGGGAAATTTACAGTTGTACCAAAAGTATCTGAAAACAAGGGCCTGAATTTTCTCGAATACTCAGCTGAAGAATACCTTGAAATTCTTAAGAGCTATCTGGCTGAGAAAGATCAAAAACCAGATAAGCCGCTCGCTTTTCTTTGCAACCCGCCTTACCGAAGTGATGATGATCAGGCAGCTGAATCTATTAGCTATGAGGTCGATGCAAACATAACCGAGGTAGTTGGAAAGGATGCGAGCTCTGACAGATACTTGTGCTTCCTCGCCCAAATGAAGCTAATTTGCGATTACGCCGGCGATAGTGGCCTTCCTGAGGACTCGCTTCTCTTGCTTTTTACCCAGACCTCTTGGCTCACTCAACGGCCTCTTGTTCAAAAGATCCGCCAGGAGCTCTTCGGATCATTTGAAGATATCGGAGGGTTCCTCATTAACGGTGCGGAGTTTTTCGAAGGTGTTGGTAAATTTCCAATCGCGTTTACAATGTGGCGGTATAAAGGTAAGGCAGCCGGGTTAAACCCTGATCGTCCGATTTCACTAGTTGATCTCTGCAATCTTAAACAAAAGGATTTAGCCACCATTAACTGGGAAAACCCAGATATTTTAAATAACCAATGCGACGCGATATTGAAGGCTGGGCCGACGCAACTTCTAGGTCTAACTAACACGAAATTTTCAGGCAAATGGGCTGGAACCTCGAGGCGTAACTTGTATCGGACACTGTCAGACGACGAAAAGAAGGATACCAGTACAACTCACCTGGGGCTTCCAAGCGGCGATTTACGTCACAAAATGAAGACCACTTTTGGTTATAGCAAGGGAACGGATGTTGCTTTTATGCTGAACCTCACTCCATGCCGCACGTTCTTAAAAGATACCGAAAAAGATAAGATTTGGTTTCATCTTGATAGCCGCTTTATGAAAACTCGGACGGCTCGTTGCATGTCTGGCATACCCGATAGAGGATATTGCGCCAGCTCTCCAGAAATAGCCTTCTCATTGTTTCTTTGGTATTCGATGAGTCGTACCTTTGGAGCGCTTGGTTACCCAATGTGGGCAAATATGGAGGAGATGTGGGTTCCGGAGATTCCGGAAAAGTATCGCGCAATTGTATCCCAATACATCTATTCGATCGCTTTTGCCGAAAATGACTGTCTTCAGGTTACTTTTCCTCTCAATAATCCTGTAAGGGGGGCTCCGGAGGTTGTATCGAAGAATCAGATGTCTCCTCTCGATAAGGACACCTTCTGGAGTAAGCACCTTGCACCCCACTTTGGTGGAGATGCATCTCCTTCAGTCAAGGATTTGATAAAAGTAACGAATAAAATCTTTGCAACTTGGAAGGCCCGCTTTAATCCAAAGAAAGCGATTACCCCAAACTACTCTAGGCCATATTTACTTTCAGAAAACTCAAAGCTGACGGTTGGGGCAGGTCTAGTTCAAATCAGGGAGCATGCGGAAGAAACAAATGATACTGAACTTCTTGGGCTCCTTGAAAAGCTAGCGGCCTATTTAAGGGTTGTAAAGTCGGAATTCCTCGCCTTCCTTGTCGCTAAGAATGGTCTCAACTATTTCGAGCAAAAGAAGCAATCCGTCAAAACTATCGAATGGAAACCAGGCAAACAGACTTGGTTTGAACGGGTGCTGGAAAAGCGGAAGTCGCTCACAGGCTTAGTAGTATCGAAGCTTTCAAACGATGAAAACCTCGGCGCAGTAAAACTAGCAAAAATAATATATATTGCCGACCAAGATTGCGATCTGGGGCTTAATGCGAATTACGTAAAAGACGTGGCCGGTCCCGTAGATTCTAAGCTCCTTTACAATTCCAAAATTGGTCTCTTCCCAAACGGAAAAAGTAGCGATTTAGGTAAAATTACGGAAATAGTTTTTAAGCGTAATGGGAAGCATTTTCGCTTTATGCGAATTACCCCTTCTGAGAAAACCAATGATTGGGCGAAGCGAGCTCCGATTGCTTTCGGAAGGCGAATCTCTGCGATTGAAAGGTTAATAAAGCTATTTAGGCCGTTGACAACCGAACATTCAGAGGCCGTCGCAACTTTGTATGCTTGTTGGAACGATATTTTGCTTTTGAAGCGGTCTCCGACAGACGAAGAGATCGTCAGGCGATTTTATCAGTGGGATAAGGGCAAGAAAAAGTTTTCGAAAGAAGATCTGTTTAAGACCCTGAAATGGATGAAAGTGAAGGGACTTCAACCAAAAGGAAGAGGTCGGCTTTCTGAAGAAAAACGGCAAAAAGATTCCGATAAGGTCCCATTCTGAGCTATGGGCCAGGTCAGGGTGTCCCGGCCTCGGAAGGGAAAAAAGGGTCAAGCCCATGGATGGGCGTCCCTGATCTGGCTTGGATTTAAAAGAGGGGAAAAATATGGCTCAGGAGGAGGGATTTGAACCCCCGACCAGCCGGTTAACAGCCGGCTGCTCTACCACTGAGCTACTCCTGAACACTAAGAATTCAATGGTGAATTAGTTTTTAGCCGAAAGGGTTCGCTTTGTCCACGGTGCGCTATTTTTTCAGCTCGGTTTTAACGAGGTCGGGATCCCCGAAGGGAGTCATGGCGAAGCTATTGACCCGGCGGCCCAGTAAGAATGGATTAGTCGGGTAGCCCAAAGGGATCGCCGCGACTTGCTGGACTTCCAGGATTTGGGTGAGCTGATCGAGGATTTTTTCGCGCTGGAGAGGAAGATTCTCCGCCTGGAGTTGGCCTAGCAGCGCGTCAAACGCCACGTTTGTCCAGCCGCCGATATTTTGGGGGTCGCCCGTGCGGAAGGAGCGCAGGAGATCCGTCGGGGTCGCGGCGTTGAACATCCAGACCATGAGCGCCAGGTCGAATTGGCCGCGCTCGAGATCCTGGTAGTAGGCTTTCACCTTTCGCGGTTTGGGCACCACCTTGATCGAAACCTTTCCGAGGGTCTGGGACAACCATTCGGCAACTTTCTTGTCTACGTCGGTGTCGCGAATCAGAAGCTCCAACTCGATTTGTTTTTTTCCCGTCGCCGAGGCGCGATCCCGCTCGCTTTTCGCGATACCCGCGTCGGCCGTCACGAGCGGGAGTTTGCGGTGCCCCGCCATGCCCGGCGGGATGACGCCGGTGGCGCGGCGGTCGCCGTTTTTCAGGAAGCCCGGGAGACTGTCCCGGTCGAGCGCGTGCAAGATCGCCTTACGCACGCTCGCATCGGCGCTCGCGGGCCGCTGGAAATTGAAGACGAGGTTCCGGGTCGCCCAGTATGGGCTCACCTGGATTTTACGGGTACGGAATTTCAGCATGTCTTCCGTGGTGGGATTCGAGAGAATGTCGATGCGTTCCTTTTCGAATTGCGCGATCAAATCCGCGTGGGTGCCCAGGATGAATTCCACCCGGTACACCGGCCTTCCGATGGGAAACGCGGGATTGCCTTCGATCACCAGCCGCTTGCCGTGTTCCCATGCCCCTAGGAAATAAGGCCCGAGCGTCGCTTGCGTCGCCATCGCGACGCCCGAATCTTTTTCTGCCGATGGGGTGAACTCCTTGCGAACGGGATAGGCCGCCGGCTGCGTGAGCAGGTGGGTGAACTCGTTGGACGGCTGGCTCAGCCCGATCTCGAGCGTCGATTTCGAAATCGCTTTCACCTGCAGGTTCGCCGCGACGAACTTCGCGCGCGCGCCACCCGCCGCACCCACGCCATTACCTGCGCCATTGATGATACGAAACGGCTCCGCCGAGGCAAACGAGTTGGCCGGATCGAGCAGGCGCCGAAACGAATCCACGAACTGCTGGGCTTCGACCGCGGCGTCGTCGGACCACTTCGCTTTCGGGTCGAGCTGAAAGGTGTAAGTGCGAGCATCTTTGGATACCGAATACTCCCGGCAAAGGTCGCAAACGGGCTTTCCGGCGGCATCGTATTTCAAGAGCCCGCGCATGATGAACGAAACCAGAAAGCGATCGGTCGCGGAGCGTGCTTCCTGCCAGTCGAGAGTCGAGGGTTCATTTTCAATGGAAACCCGCAGGATGGGGGGCTCGGCTCGGGTTTCCATGGGGATGGATACGCCCAAGCTAAGGCTCAGGACCGCCAGTATAGATGATGTGATAACGCGCTTGGTCTTCACTGGCTCTGATTATCGCATGATTCCAAACGCTGCAGTGAGTCAAATGTGTGATTCGTTTTATGAAGCTATGCGTTATCAAAGGAAAAAAACGCGGTGTGCTTGACTCCCTGTTTCAAGCGCGTTATCTCGCCAGCAGTCCGAATTTCAGAGGGGGAAGTTCATGATCAAACTCAGAACTTATGTATTTATGGACTCGCTTCAGCCGCAGCTGGCCGAGTACCTGGGCACGACCGCGCAAGGGTTCCTGCCTATTCCTGGCGACGCGTGTTTATGGATCGAAGTCGCGCCGGGTATGGCGATTCACCGCCTGACCGACGTGGCGCTTAAGGCCACCGAAGCTCGCCTGGGACAGCAGGTGGTCGAGCGCGCGTTCGGTAGCCTCGAAGTCCACCATCAAGATCAAGGCGAAGTGCTGCAGGCCGGACAAAGCGTACTGAACGTTTTGGAAGCGACCGTCGATTCGCGCCAGAAGTGCAAGATCGCCTGGAACGAAACCATCCGTTCGATCACGCCCGATCATGCGGTCGTGATCAACCGCCAGGGCCGCAAGGGATCCATGATCCTTCCCGGCATGAGCATGTTTATCTTGGAAACCGAACCGGCCGGCTACATCGTGTATGCCGCCAACGAAGCCGAAAAAGCCGCCGACGTAACGTTGGTGGACGTGCGCGCGTTCGGTGCCTTTGGACGTTTAACGTTGGTAGGAAAAGAAGCGGATATCGATGAGGCAGCCAAGGCTGCCATGGCCGCGGTGAATGCTTTGACGGGGGTCGAAGCACCATCCGGTCGTTAGTCAGTAGGAAGTTTTTGGTTTCCGGGTGAGGGGCCATTTAGGGGGGCAAGTCATCCGGCGGCCAGTAAGAAGTACCGTAGTTCAATGAAAGGAAAGTAGTGAGTATGTCAGACGCATTGGGAATGATTGAGACGAAGGGTTTCGTGGGGCTCGTGGAAGCGTCCGACGCGATGGTGAAAGCCGCGCGCGTCGACCTCGTGGGCTATGAGCGCATCGGTGGCGGTTACGTCACCGCCGTGGTTCGTGGCGACGTCGCGGCCGTGAAGGCCGCCGTGGAAGCCGGCGCCCGCGCCGCCGAAAAAGTCGGCGAGCTCGTCAGCGTGCACGTCATCCCGCGCCCGCACGCCAACGTCGACGCGGCCTTGCCGCTCGGCCGTGGCAACACGACTTCGGCCGCTACTTCGACCAGCTCGAAGTCCTCGCGCCGTGGCACCGAGCTGAATCAGTAATTCGCGTTTTTAAAAGGGGCAAGGGCGGCCGCGGGTTCCCAGGTTTTCGGGATGCCCGCGGCCGTTGACCCCTGGCGAAGGGAGGATCGCGTGAATTTAGGTCGTGTCGTCGGGACGGTCGTCGCCTCCCGCAAGGATCCAAAGTTAGAAGGTTTGAAGCTCTTGGTCGTGCAGCAGTCCGATCTGACGGGCGGCGCCAAGGGCGCCCAGGTCGTGGCGGTGGACTCGGTCGGCGCCGGCGTGGGCGAAGTTGTGCTTTACTGCGCGGGTTCCAGCGCGCGCCAAACCGAAGTCACCCAGAATAAGCCGGTGGACGCCGTAATCATGGCGATCGTCGACCAAGTCGATGCCGGCGGAGAAACCACTTTTCGTAAATAGACTGAAGGAGTTTTATGTTCAGTCCGGATCAAGTTTCTATATTGGCGGACCGAGTGGCGGAAAAGCTGCTGGGTCGGAAGAACGTGTCGGCGGGCTCCCCGAATCCCGGGAGCACGGGCGCGGTCAGCGGGTTTTCGGCGCGCGCCGAGATTTCTCCGGCTGCCGCCCTTAAGAATTTTGATCGTGAAAACTTTAACCAAGAAAATACGCCGGCGAGCCCGACTTCCCGCAAGTACGCGGTGCCGTGCTCGGCCGAGGTGCCGGCGTCGCGCATGGAGAACCGCTCGGTTTCCCAGCGTATCGATCAAACCGAACGCAAGTCGCTCGTCGCTTATCGCACGCTTGACGAAGCGGTCGCCGCCGCCAAGCGCGCGCAGACGCAGTGGGTGGCGCTCTCGCTCACCCGCCGCAAGGAGATCATCAACGAGATGCGCGCGACCCTGCGCCGCCACGTCGACGAGCTCTCGCGCCTCGCCGTGGACGAAACCGGCCTGGGCCGCTACGAAGACAAAATTTCGAAGAACCTGCTCGTGATCAACAAGACTCCCGGCCCGGAATACCTGGACTCGGGCGCCTTCACGGGCGACGATGGGTTAGCCCTCGTCGAGTATGCGCCGTTCGGCGTGCTGGGCGCGATCACGCCCACGACCAATCCTAGCGAGACCATCATTAACAATGGAATTTCGATGCTTTCCGCGGGTAACGCGGTCGTGTTTAACCCGCATCCGAGCGCCAAGCGCGTCTCGATCCGTACGATGGAGATTATGGACCACGTGATCGTCGCCTCGGGCGGCCCGCGCGGCACGCTTACGATGGTGGAAGAACCGACGATCGAAACCGCGGGCGCTTTGATGAAGCATCCGGGTATCCGTCTCCTCGTCGTAACGGGCGGCCCCGCCGTCGTGAAGGCCGCTATGGCCTCGGGCAAGAAAGTCATCGCCGCGGGCCCAGGGAATCCCCCGGTTGTCGTCGATGAAACCGCGGATCTGGATCAGGCCGCCGACGGGATCGTAAAGGGCGCCTCGCTCGACAACAATATCGTCTGCATCGCGGAAAAAGAAATCATCGCGGTGGCCTCCATCGCCGACGAGCTCAAGAAGAAGCTGCAAAAAGCGGGTGGTTACCTCATCAGCCCGTATCAGGTCCGCCAGCTCGAGCAGATCATCCTCGATAAGGAGTCGGGCGGGAAGTATCCAGCCAAGGCTTTTGTCGGCAAGGACGCTTCCGTCATTCTCTCGAAGATCGGCGTGACGGTGGGTTCAGAAGTCCGCATCGTGTTCTGCGAAGTGGAAGAAAACCACCCCTTCGTGCAGGCCGAGCTTCTGATGCCGGTGATTCCGCTCGTGCGCGTGAAGAACGTGGATGATGCCATCGACATGGCCAAACGCGTGGAACACGGCAATGGCCACACGGCCATCATGTACAGCAAGAACATCGACAATCTTCATCGTATGGCCCGCGAGATCAATACCTCGATTTTTATCAAGAACGCCCCAAGCTATGCGGGATTGGGCCTGGGTGGGGAAGGGTTTACGTCGTTCACGATCGCTTCGCCCACTGGCGAAGGGTTGACGACTTGCCGGACTTTTTCGCGCATCCGCCGATGCACGTTGAAAGATCATTTTCGGATTGTTTAGAAAGGGACCTCAGGAGCTTAAATGGCAGCGACGATTAAACCCACGCTAGCGCGCCAATGGATCAAGGGTCTGGCGACCCATGAGATCCCCGCGCTCGGGTTCGTCGAGCTCAATAGCATTTCTCGCGGGCTTTTCCTTACCGACGTCGCTTTGAAAAAAGCGCCGGTGCGGGTGATCGCTTCACAGCCGATTTCTTCGGGCAAGCACTGCCTGCTTTTCTTCGGTGACGTCGCTTCGGTGGAAGAATCCTATAAGGCCGTGCAGGAATCCGGCGACGGCTGCATCCTGCGCAATGTCTTCATCCCCTCCGTTCACGAGGACCTCGTGCCGTTTCTGGATTCGATCTGGACGGACGACGGGCATACGGACCAAACGCAGGTAGACGACTCCATCGGCATCGTGGAATCCCACACGCTCGCCGCGGCGATTCTCTCGGCCGACCGCGCGCTGAAGACCGCAAAAGTCTCGCTCTGCCGCTTCCGCCTGGGCCAGGGCATCGGGGGCAAGGCTTATTACGTGTTAACGGGCAAGCAGGAAGAGGTGGAAGCGGGCTTGGAAGCCGCGGCCACCACGCTCAAAGAACTTGAAAGCTTCACCCGCGTGGATTTCATCGCGCGGCCGCAAGAAGAAGCCTTGGTGCATTTTTAGCCGGGAGTATTAGGAGCGCATGCAGTACGCCGTCGTCCGAGGAACCGTGGTTGCTACCCAGAAAGTGGATACGCTGAAAGGCGTGGCCCTCAAGGTGCTCGTGCCTTGTGACCGCAAGCGCGAAGCCCTCGGCGGCGCCAGCGGCGATCCGATTGTTGCGATTGACGGCGTCGGCGCGCGCGAGGGCGATTTAGTGATGTGGGTCGGCAAGCGCGAGGCCTCCATGGCGCTTTCGGGCGCGCCGGTCGCGAATATGTATCCGGTGGATGCCGCCGTGACGGGGATTATCGATGATATTAGCTAAGGTCACCGGCCGCGTCGTTTCGACCGCCAAGCTCGACTCCATTCCGGCTCGCCAGCTTTTAGAAGTCTTGCCCGTGGAAGGTTTCGGGGACGTGAAGAAGCCGCTGATCGCGATCGATACCGTTTCCGCCGGTCCGGGCGATACCGTGCTGCTGTTAGAAGAAGGCACCGGCGCTCGCCAGGCCGCGCTGCCCGATCCGTCGGCGCCCATGGCCGCCCAGCTCGTCGTGATCGCCGTCGTGGACGAAGTCCAAATCGGACGGTAAGGTGGCCGTATGGCCAATCTCCCCGCCTATTCCCAGTACAAAGCCCATGTTTTCGTTTGTATGAACGAGCGGCCGCCGGGGCATCCGCGGGGTTGCTGTAAGGAGAAGGGCGCCGAGGCGTTATTGAAAACTTTCAAGGAGGAGTTGGCCAAGCGGGGCGTAAAAGGTGACGTCGTGCGCGCGCAAAAAGCCGGCTGCTTGGAGGTTTGTGAGGCGGGCCCTTCCGTCGTCGTCTACCCCGACGGCGTCTGGTACGGGTTCGTGACGCCTAATGACGTCGCGGAAATTGTCGAAAAGCACATCGTGGGTGGCCAGCCCGTTGATCGTCTGCGAATTCCCGGTAAGTGATTTAGGCGCCTATTTTGGTGGTGCATTCCAACGCGGTGCTAAGGTAAAATCTAGGCCATGAAGACTCGCCGCAACATATTTCTGATCAACAAGAAGTTCCAGCTGCGTTTTTCGTTCTACGTCTGCTCCTGGCTCTTGGTTCTGAGCTTGGTCTATCCCTTGTTGATCACGAATCTGTTCGAGAGCTTCGTGAAGCTCGCCAAGTATCAGGGCGATTCGCAGTTGGTGAACTCGATCGCGCCGTACCAAGCCGAAGTGATGAATCTTTTGATTTGGCTCGAGGTCGCCTTCCTTGCCGTAACTTTCCTGATCAGCATCTTCATCTCCCATAAAATCGCCGGCCCTATTTATAAGCTGCAGCAGTTTTTTCTTTCGGCGCAGGGTGGGCAGATCCGCCGCAATCTCAAGTTCCGCAAGTACGACCACTTTCAGGAGCTCGCCGACGGTTACAATGTGCTGATTGACGGCATTGATCAGTCGATGAACAAGAAGGTGGAAACCGTGTCGACCGCGATCGCGCGCATCGAGAACGCGATGAAGGGCGTCGACAAGTCCGGGCAGGCCGAGCTCGAGGCCGTCGTGAAGGATTTGAAGGAGTTGCGCCAAAACCTCGCGGTTTAGGCGCCGGTAAAAGTCGTAAGGGTTTTATGTTGAAGTTCCGGCCCCATCATTTTTTTTGTGCGTTGGGGTTCCAAGGCAAGGGTTACTCGGAAGTATTCACCCGAAATTTCCAGGATATTGTGGATCGGTTGCGTGAGCGGCCGCAAGGTGACGCCATCGAGATCGAGGTCGAGGCGGCGACCGATTCGATTTGTGAGCCCTGTCCCAACCGCCGCGGACGCTTATGTGAAACCGAGGAGAAGATCCAGACGTTGGATCGGGGACATGCGGAGGTCCTGGGCGTGCGTCCGGGCGAGACTTACACCTGGCGCGAGGCGAAGCGGCGGTTGGCGGAGCGAATGACTTTCGAGGCCCATGAGCGGGTATGCGCGCCTTGCGGCTGGAAGAAACTGGGTTATTGCAAAACGGCTTTAACGAACGTGAAGAAGGAATTTTCCGTGACGAGCTTGAAATCTTGGACGGCGGTGGTGGGATTGGCCGGGAGTTTGATGTTGGCGGGCGGATATCTCGAAGCCCACGCCTCCCCTTCCAACCGCAAAGCGGCTTCGAAGCCCGCCAAGGGGGCGGAGACCGTGGCGCCGACGAAGTTAAGCGTCGAGCTCGATTTGTCCACGCCTCAGTTTGTCGATCAGGTGCTCGATGCCATCGGTAAGAACCGGCGTCATAAATCAGCGCGACGGCTGGCCGCGGCGTTTAAGGCGTTGGCCAAAAAAAAATACGGCACCGTGCGAGAGCAAGTTCAAGACCTGACCGCGGATCCGTGGTTCGCGGATTACGCCCATTTCCTGGAAGCGAGCATCCACCTGGGGGAAGCCCAGGCGGCGTTGGCTTCGCGCGGTAAGAAAGGGAAGACGGAGGCGAAGTCACCCTCGGGTTTGGCCCGCGCCGCGATGGAGTCGGCCTCGCGCATCGCGCTGGCGAACGCGACCTCACCGCTTTTGGATCGCGTGCCGGAGCTCGTGGCGGGAGCGGAGCTCGTGTTGGCACAGGCCGCGGTTGGGGCAAAGGACTGGAATGGATCCCTGCGCCAGTTCGAAAGCGCCTTTTCCCGGATTCCGACCAAGCGGTTCATGGTAAAGGTGCCGTTTCCGGCGGTGCTTGCTTATTTTCAAGTCTGCAAAAAGAAGGAAGCGAGCCTCTGCTCGGCCTGGGTGCCGAAGATCGCGCAGATCTATCCGCACGCTTCGCGGGAGTTCAAGGAGCTGGCGAAGCTATCCCCCGAGATTACGCAGCTGCCGAAGGCGCCTTACTACGGGAGGAAGTTCGTTGATTACAAGTCCGGCGACAAGGACCGCCTGGCGTTCGACGAGGCGATGGGCGCCTATCTGGAAGGCGATGCTTCGGACGCACTCGATAAGTTCCAACAGTTCCTGGCGGACTTCCCGCAGTCGCAGATGAAGTTCCGTGCCCTGTTCTGGGTGGGGAAGATCTTCGAGGGAAAAGGCCGGGGGGAAGACGCCAAGAAGGCTTACCAAAGCGTGATCGAAGGCTCGCCCTTGAGTTATTACGGAATTCTGGCGTCTTATGCCTCGGGCATTCGTTTGGAGTCTTACATCGACGCCTCGCTGCCCAAGGTGCAGCCGCGCGCGCCTTTCCTGGAGGCCAAGGAGCTGCAAGCCCTGGATCGGGCGGAGATGTTTTTCGCCGAGAATGCCCACGAGGCCGCGTCCACCGAGATGCAGCAGCTGTCCGCGCGCTCCGCCTTGCCGGCGCCTTACCTGATGTATCTCGTGGCCCAGAACGACGCGCAGATGAATTACCTGCAGTCGTTCCGAATCATCGGCGAGCTGTTGCAGCGCGGATCCCGCGAGCTGGTTTCCACTTATGGCCTTCGTTCGATCTTTCCGCTCGCCTACCGAGACGTTATCCAGAAGCAGGCGCTGGACGCGCGCTTGGATCCCTTGCTGGTCCTGAGCCTCATCAAGCAAGAGTCGGCGTTTGAAGCCGATGCGATTTCGTCGTCGGGCGCGCTGGGACTCATGCAGCTCATGCCATTCACGGCCGTCGAAACCGACGATACGGTTTTTCAGACGGAAGTCGTGCAGCCAGAGGTCAACGTGCGGGTTGGCTGCAAATACTTCGCTTCCCTGTTGAGTCAGTTCAAAGGCAACATCGCGCTCTCGCTGGCCGGCTATAATGCTGGCCCACACCGGGCGAAGAAGTGGTTGCAGGCCGCGAAGCCGAAATGGGGACTGCTCGAGTTCGTGGAGTCCATCCCTTTCACGGAAACGCGCGAATACGTCGCGTCGATCATCCGAAATTATTTCTGGTACAGCTACCGCCTGAACGGAGTACGGCTCGAGTCCCTGGATTACTTTTGGGGCATGAGCGGACCGTTCCCGACCTCGAATGACCTCCCTAAGACCGATACGTCCTATCTTTAGGCGTGTCCCGGATGACCTACTTTTCTTTATCCGTCGGTGCGATAAAATAGAGGAGTTATTGGGGGCAAGGATGAGGATTCAAGGGTTATGGAAAAACAACGCGTTTCTTCGCACGTTCTCCCGATCGCGCAAATTGCGCGCCTAGCGGTTATTCCCGCGCTCTTTCTTTTTAATGGTTGTTCGGATTTGCTTATGCGCAGCGACCTGGGCGTGTACCGCCAAGCCGTGCAAAATCCGCGTCCGAACCCCACGGGCTCGTCCGACCAGGATGGGCGATGCAAATCATTCGCCGGTACGAGCGTTGAATCCAGTAACCAAGGGATCAGTCTGGGAGTGATCGGGGTATACCGGGAGGACGTCGTTCAAGCGAACGACTTCTGCCTAGTCGATACGATCGGCTTGCGGGACAGCGTTAAGCTGGATTCGCCCACGCTTTGCGTGGACGCGCGCGGTTCGGTTTATCAAAGCGCGAACGGGGTGGAAGTCTATGCGGTGGACGAGCGCGTGAGCGTTTCCCCAGGAACGGTCCTGATTTCTGCCGGTGGCGGCAGCTGCAGTCAGCCCTTCGTCGATCAGGCGCTGAACGCCGCCCTCGACCAATTCGAGAACAATTAAGCTCGCTGGGCCCTAGACCGCGAAACGGAAGTGCATGACGTCGCCGTCTTTCACGACGTATTCTTTGCCTTCGAGGCGTAGGGCGCCCGCGTCGCGGATCGCCGCTTCGCTCTTGTGCTTCATCAGATCCTCGTAATGGTAGACCTCGGCCTTGATGAATCCGCGCTCGAAATCCGAGTGGATCACGCCCGCGCATTGGGGCGCCTTGAAGCCTTCGGGGAAGGTCCAGGCGCGGACTTCCTTTTCTCCGGCGGTAAAATAGGTTTTCAGCCCCAGTAGCTCATACCCCGCGCGGATAACGCGGTTGAGTCCCGGCTCCTTCAGCCCGAGCTCTTGCAAGAACTGCTTCTTCTCTTCGGCGCCAAGCTCGGATATTTCCGACTCGATTTTCCCGCAGATCACGACCACGGGGGAGCCTTCTTTCTTCGCGTATTCCTGCAGCGTTTTCACGTGCGGATTGGCGTCGGGGTTTTCAAGGTCGGAATCGTCGACGTTGGCGACGTACATGACTTTCTTCGCCGTGATGAGATGGAAATCGGCGATGCGCGCGAGTTCTTCCGGAGACAGCTTCAGCGAGCGCACGGGCTTGCCGGCCTCCAGCGCGTTCTTCACCGGCTCCAGGACGCCGAAGATAGCGGCGGCGTCCTTGTTGCCGGTGCGCGCGGCTTTTTTCGTGGCTTCGAATTTCTTGCTGACGGTTTCGAGGTCGGCGAGCATGAGCTCGGTGTCGATCACTTCGATGTCGCGCAGCGGGTTCACGGAGCCCTCGACATGGATCACGTTCGGGTCGGCGAAGCAGCGCACGACGTGGGCGGTAGCCTGGGTCTCACGGATGTGGGCCAGGAACTGGTTGCCCAGACCCTCCCCCTTGGATGCGCCCTTTACCAGGCCCGCGATGTCGACGAACGTCATGGAGGTAGGCACGAGCGACTTCGGTTTGATGTACTGGGAGATGTTATCGAGCCGGGGATCCGGAACCTTCACGATGCCCGTGTTCGGGTCGATCGTACAGAAGGGAAAGTTCGCCGCTTCGGCCTTAGCCGATGTAAGCGCGTTGAAGATCGTGGATTTTCCCACGTTAGGCAGACCTACGATGCCGCATTGAAAACCCATTATGCTTCCTCTTTCCGGTTGTAACGGTTCATGGCTTCCGCCGCCTTTCCCTCGATCAGCAGCTCGACGGCCGCCCCGATGGGATCCAGGATCTCGTTCAGTTTTACCAATTCGTCGTCCGTGAAGGGTGCGAGCACGTAGTCAGCGCCGTCGCCCTGCGAAGGGCGTGTGGGCTTGCCGATGCCGATGCGCACGCGATGGTATTTATTGTTCGCATCGCCTAGGCGGGAATCGATGGATTTGATGCCATTATGCCCGCCGGCGCCCCCCCCGGTTTTCAGGCGCAGGGTGAGCGGCGGCAGGTCGAGCTCGTCGTAAATCACGATGAGGTCTTCCGGCCGGCACTTATAGAAATTAAAAAGCTCGGCCACGCAAGCGCCCGAAACATTCATAAACGTTTGCGGCTTAGCAATGATCACTTTTTCGCCTTTGTGCTCAGCCTGGTAGACCTCGCCTTGGAATTTGGTGACGGGGCCTTGCGCCCGCCAACGGTCGACGAGCGAATCCACGGCCAAAAAACCCGCATTGTGACGGGTGGTTTCATAACGGGGACCGGGATTGCCAAGGCCGACTACCAACTTCACGCGCTCACCTTTAGACGAACAGGTTGCTCAAGCTGTCGTAGTTGCGGATGCGCTCGATCGCCTGGGCCAGTACCTTCGCCATGGAGATCTGCTTGATCTTTCCGCAGGCCGCGGCTTCCGGGCTGAGCGGGATCGTATCGGTGACGATCACCTGTTGGATGATGGATTCCTGGATGCGCTTCACGGCGGGGCCCGAGAGCACGCCGTGGGTGGCCACCGCGTAAACGGCTTTAGCCCCGTTTTTCATCACGGCGTGGGCGGCCTCGGTGAGGGTGCCGGCGGTGTCGATCATGTCGTCGATCAGCACGGCCGTCATGTCCTTTACGTCACCGACCACGTTCATGGCCTTGGCTTCGTTGGCGCGCAGGCGGCGCTTATCGATCATGGCGACAGTGGCATCGATGCGTTTGGCGTAGGCGCGCGCGCGCTCCACGCCTCCGGCGTCGGGGCTGACCATCACGAGCGGAGCATGCTTCGTGAGCTCGTTCTTGATGTAGTCGAGCAGCACGGGCATCGCGAACAGGTTGTCGGAAGGAATGTCGAAGAAGCCTTGGATCTGTCCCGCGTGCAGGTCGACGGCGACCACGCGGGTGGCGCCGGCTTTGGCGATCAGATCGGCCACGAGACGCGCCGTGATCGGCGTGCGCGGCGCGACCTTGCGGTCTTGGCGCGCATAACCGAAGTATGGGAGGATCGCGGTGATCTCCTTCGCGCTGGCGCGCTTGAGCGCGTCGATCATGATCAGGAGTTCCATCAGGTTATCGTTCGTGGGTGGGCACGTGCTCTGAATGATGTACGCATCCCGGCCGCGTACGTTTTCGCCGATCTCGATGAAGACTTCGCCGTCACTGAAGCGCTTCACTTCGGCCTTCGCGAGCGGCTTGTCGAGCGTTTGGCAGACGGCTTGGGCAAGTCCCGGGTTGGAGTTGCCAGACAGCACGATCCAGTCTCTTTTTCGCATTTGGGATTGCTATCCCATCTACCGGAATCGTGCAATAATGAGGGCAGCCATGAACTTCGTGAACTTCCTCAGCGGGCTGAAACTTCTCCCGGAAAAAAAGCTGCTCGAACTCTACCCGCCTTTCTTTTTCATGGGGGTGACCGTGAAGAGCGTGGCGAAGGATTACCGTAAGCTCCACCTGCAGCTCCCCCAGCGCTGGTACAGCGGCAATATGCACGGGACGATTTTTGGGGGTTTTATCTGCGCCGTGTCGGACCCTTTGCCGGTGCTTCTATTGGCGCGGATTATCCCTGGGACGCAGGTTTGGACGAAATCACAGAAGGTCGAGTTCCTGAAGCCCGGTAAAGGAAGGCTGGACCTGATTGTGACGATCTCTGAGGATGACGTGAGTCAGATCAAAACTGCACTCCAGTCGAAGGGGTCTTCCACTCATACGTTTTTCTACTCGTTTAAAGATAAGCGCGGCCGTGTCGTGGCTGAGGTCGCGAATACGGTCTATATCCGAAAAAAAGAAAAAGCCTCTTCATCTCAACTAGTTTAGTTCATCAAGAATATTTGAGTAAAGTATTTCAATAGCCATCCCGAAGGATCTATACATTTTAATTGACTGATAAAATCGGTTCAGTTAAATTATCCAATTATTGTTAATCTAATTTAACAATATCTACAACAGGAGGGTGGTATATGAGAGGGATTCAAAAGTCCTTAGTGGGATCGGTGTTTGCCTTGAGCGTCGCGCTCATGGGCTGCGGTGGAGGCGGCCAGGGTGGCGGATTCATCCGCAATGTCCAGCTGAACACCTCGCAGATGAACGGCGATACCTATGTTTCGTTCGTGGCTACGATGGGCACGGGAGCCTTGATGCTTCCCACGATCGAAATTCCGATCTTGGACCGCAATGACCCGAACCACGTTTATGGAAGCGTCGCGCTTCGTCCCGTCCTTGGTGGCGGGGGCGGAACCGAGCTCGTCGCTTCGATCAACGTGACCGAAGCTTCGGGTGCTCAGGTCGGCGACGCGCTCTTACCGAACGGCACGATGCTGCCAGTCAGCCTCGGCAATAACCCCGTGTTCGTCTTCCCGCTGGGCGGTAGCACGAATAGCCGCGTCTACCTGGCCTTGGGCCAAGGAGTGGCGGTCGCCGGGGTCGCGATCGGAATCGATCAGCTCAACACGGGCATCGGCGTGCCGATCAACTTCTTCCCGAGCTTTAACTTTGGCAACGGCGTTCAGGGCGTGGCCGGCATCTATACCGGCGTCGCTCCGGGCACGAGCGGGATTGCGTTCTTCGTGGACGCAAGCCAAGCGCTCAACCCGGCGATGGGTCCAGCCCTGGCCGGCGCTCGCGTACGCTCGGTGCAGTCGGCTTCGATCGCCTGGACCGACGTGATGCCGACCGACAAGAAGGCATACGCCAAGTTCCAAAAGCATATGTATGACTTGAACCGCAAGCGCGCGCGCTTGACGGTGAACTAGTCTCTAGTCGTTCTTGTAATCGTTACTGTCTTAACTCGTGTGGGCCCGGGGGAATGATTCTTCCGGGCCCTTTGATTTCTGGATTCCCGGCATAGAAGCCAGCCAGCGGTCGAAGTTCACGATCGCCTGCGCGGCCATGCCCTTGCGGACATCGTCGCGGCGCTTGTCGACGAGATTTTCGAAGAAAATAGGATCGAAGAGCCCGAAGTGGATGTTGCCCGGTTGGTAGTTCGCCGGATCGGATTGAGTGACGTGCTTCAGCAGCGCCCCCAGCGCCGTGTTGATCGGCGGGGTCGCGTGGGGCCGGCCTTCCAGGCGCTGAAGCATGAAAAGTCCCGCCAGCAGCCCGCAAGCGGACGACTCGACGTAGCCTTCGACGCCCGTCACCTGTCCGGCAAGATATACCAGCGGATGGCCTTTCAGCGAAAGGTCAGTGCGCAGAACCTTCGGGCCGCACACGTACGTGTTGCGGTGGATGGAGCCCAGACGCAAGAACTCGGCGTTGGCTAATGCCGGGATATGCGCGAAAACGCGCTTTTGCTCGCCGTACTTCAGCTTCGTTTGAAAGCCCACCAGATTGTAGGCCGTGCGCGAACGATTTTCCGGTCGAAGCTGCACGACGGCGTACGGTCGGCGTCCGGTGCGGGGATCGGTGAGGCCCACCGGCTTCATGGGACCAAAGCGCAGGCTTTCGCGCCCGCCGGCCGCAATCGACTCGATCGGCTGGCAGCCTTGGAAGAGGATTTCTTTTTCAAAGGATTTCGGCGGGACCTTTTCCGCGGCGAGCAAAGCGTCGATGAATTTTTCGTATTCCGGCTCGGTGAGTGGGCAATTCAAATACGCCTGTTCTTCGCCCTTGTCGTAGCGATTCGCCAGAAAAGCGTGGTTCATGTCGACGCTCGTGGCGTCGATAATGGGTGCGATGGCGTCGTAAAAATAAAGGTCGTCGGCGCCGGTCGCGGTGGCGAGCCACTTGCCCAGCGCTGGCGAGGTCAGCGGTCCCGTCGCGATGAGCGTGGGCCCGCCCGCGGGGGGTTCGGACATCTCGCCGCGTTCGATCGTGATGTTCGGATGTGAGCTCAATACGGCCGTGATGAGCTCGGAGAAAACCTCGCGGTCGACTCCCAGCGCTTCGCCCGCGGGCACGGCAGCCTTCTCGCCCGCTTGGAGCACGAGCGAGCCCAGCGCGCGCATTTCGGCCTTCAGCATGCCGGGCGCGGACTCGTGGGAGAGTGATTTCAATGAATTGCTGCAAACCAGTTCGGCGAATTTTTCGGTCTTATGGGCTTCGGTCATGCGCACGGGGCGCATCTCGTGAAGGTGGACCTTCACCCCGTGGCGGGCCAGGAAATAGGCCGCTTCGGAGCCGGCGAGCCCCGCGCCGATAATATGGACCGGACCCAGTTTTGACATGCCCTGCGGCATACCATAGACTGACTCAATCGAAGACTGGATTCAGCGGTACATCCAACGGTATATCGAAAGCTGCGAGCAGCGCGGGATGAGCGTCCACACCCGGCGCGCCTACGAGGCCGACCTTAGGCAGTGGTTTGAGAGCCTTAAGTTAAATAATATTCGGAGTTTAGCGGATTTCTCCAAAAGATATAACGCGAAGCACCTTAGGTCCTATCTCGCGGCCCTGTTTGAAACGCATGAGAGATCTTCCATCAACCGCAAGCTCGCCGCCATTCGAGCCTTCCTGCGCTTCTTGCGTCAACGGGGGGAGATCGAGCGCGATGTCGGGGCGTTGATCCCCAGCCCTAAGGGGGAAAAGCCCCTGCCAAAGTTCCTGAAGCTCGAGGACTTAGCGCAGCTGCTGGATTCCATGAAGCAGCCGGATGATTCGGGTTTTCTGGGCCAGCGTGACCGCGCGCTTTTGGAAGTGCTTTACGGCTGTGGGCTGCGCGTGAGCGAAGCGGTGGGGTTGGACCTAGCAGATGTCGATCTTTCCCGGGAATGGCTACGGGTTTTGGGCAAGGGAAACAAGCAACGGAGCGTGCCCTTCGGGCGTCCGGCCCGGGAGGCGCTCACGATCTATGTCGAGGCCTTGCGGGCTCGGGGTCTCGCCCGCGGTCCGCTGTTCGTGAATTTCCGGGGCACGCGCTTGTCGGCGAGAAGCGTAGCGAGAATATTGTCACGGCACCTGATCCGCGCGCTTTCGCACACGGAGGCTTCACCGCACGTCTTACGTCATAGTTTTGCCACCCATCTCTTGGTGGCCGGCGCCGATTTAAGAAGCATTCAAGAGCTGCTGGGGCACGCGCGTCTTTCCACCACGCAGAAATACACGCACCTGGATCTGGGGACGCTCACGGACGAGTATATGAAGTCCCACCCGCTCAACCAAAGAGCGCGCGTAAAATGACCGAGTATATTGATTCGTTCGCTTTTTTCCTCCCCGATTTTCGCGCCTAGTGGAATACTGATTTCCGCCGTCTTTTGCGGACGTTTTCTATATGGATAAGCTAGTCGACTTCATGTTCAACATCTCCGGGACGAACGCGTACCTGCTTCTATTCGGGACGCTCCTGGCTTGCGGTTTTGGCTTGCCCGTTCCCGAGGACATCGTGTTGTTCGGCGCGGGTTACTACGCCCATTTGTTCCCGGAAGAGTCGAATGTTTTTGTAATGGTTCTCATCTCTTTGGTGGGTGTGCTGCTGGGCGATAGCGCGATTTTTTACCTAGGGCACAAACACGGCCGCAAGCTGGTGAACCGGTTTTGGCTCTTCCGGAAGCTGCTGCCTCCGGAGCGCTTGGACATGGTCCAGAAGAAACTCCACAACCAGGGCAACAAGGTGATCTTCGCCGCGCGTTTCATGCCGGGGTTGCGCATGCCGATCTTTTTCTCCGCCGGCACCCTGCACCTGCCGTTCCGGATCTTTTTCTTCTACGATGGTTTGGCTTCGCTGATCAGCGTGCCCGCCATCGTCTACTCCGTTTATTATTTTGGCGACGAAGTCGATCACATTATTAAAGTGATCCGCCGGGTCGAGCACGGGATCATCTTCGTGATCATCTCGGTGGCGTTGATCCTCACCTTGAAATGGTACCTCAATTCCCGCAGCCAACGGGTGGTGAAGCCATGAAGCGGCGACTGCCGGGCGCCGCGCTGGCCGTGGCCATGCTGGTTTCCCTCACGGGTTCCGCGATGATCGGGGCCGACGAGGATCTGAAGAAGTGGTGCCAGGAGCTGAACCCGGAGCTCAAGAAATTCAAGTGGAAGCTCGACGCCTGCCAATTTAAGGACATGCGCGTGGGAGGGCGTTCGGTGAAGGGGCGCCCGTTGGTTTTCCGTGAGTTCGGCGATCCGAACGCGAAGAACACCACGCTCGTATTTTCGATGGTCCACGGCGACGAAACCACTCCGCTCTTCCTGGGTCTGCGCCTGATGGATTGGCTGGAGGCGAACACTTCCAAATACCCGGGAACGCGCATCGTGATCGCCCCGCTGGTGAATCCGGACGGCTTTTATCGCCACCCGCGGACGCGCACGAATGCGAACAAAGTGGATGTGAACCGTAATTTCAATACCGCGGACTGGGCGAAGGATGCGACCAGGATGTGGAAGAAGAAGTATCGCGCGGATCCCCGTTATTTTCCCGGCAAGCAAGCCGAGTCAGAGCCGGAAACGCAGTTCCAGGCGAAGCTGATTTCCGAGTACAAGCCCAATAAGATCATCTCCGTGCATTCGCCACTGAATTTCATGGACTATGACGGCCCCGACGTGCTTGCGCTCGCGAAGTTCCCTTCCGAGTACGTAACGAAGTGCCTGCAGCTGCGGCAGCACGTGAACGCCCACTCGGGCGGTTTTTATCCAGGTTCGCTCGGAAATTACACCGGCCAAGAGCGCGGCATTCCCACGCTTACCCTGGAGCTCCCGTCGACCAATCCGCAGCGGGCCGAAGAGTACTGGAATCACTTCCTCTCCGGCATCGAGACCGTTATTCAGTTCCGCGTTCCGGATCCGCAAGTGAAGACGCCGGATCCGGTGGCCGGTAGAAGTTAAATGCGCATCGCCCCTCTGCCGCGTTGGCTGGCCTGGTCCACGCTTGGGGTCTTTGGTTTCTACCTCATCTTCGGGAATTCGTTCGGGCTCTCAGACGACGAAGCTTATTACTGGGTGCTCGCGCAGCGGCCCGACTGGGGGTTCGCCTACCACCCGCCCGCCATCGTCTGGTCGATTTGGTTGGCGGAGCGGTTGGTTTCGGCCGAAATCTCCGTGCGGCTGGTGTCGGCGGTCTACGCGGCGCTGATTTTCTTCCTGGGGTTGCGTTGGATTTTGCGCGCGTTCGTGCCGGTGTCGCCGGGCTGGCTGGTGGCCGCGTGGCTGGGGACGACTTTTCTCTACGGATTTGCCTGGATGGCGGTGCCGGATCTGCCGCTCTTCGCGGGCGTCCTGCTGGCGATGAACGGAGCTTGGGAAATCGCCGCGGGATCGTCGTCTCGGTGGCATTTTGGGTGGCTGGCGACGGGGATCGTGATCGCGATGTGGGCGAAGCTTTCCGGGGGGGCGGTGGCCGCGTCGGCGGTGCTTTGCGCCCTGATTTTTTCCCGTCCCGGCTCCCGCGCGCCAGGGCTGGGAGTAATGCTCGTGGCTACGGCGATCGGCCTTTTGCCCACGGTGCTTTGGAATTCCGCCCACGACTGGGCCGCGCTCGCTTATCAAATGAAAGAGCGACATGGTGGGACGGGGCTTTCCTGGGCGCGCTTCGGGCGTTTTTGGATCCTGCAGCTCGTGCTGCTCGGACCGGCGTTGGTCTGGTTTTTTTTGCGCGGCCTGCGCCGCGCACGCGCGGGTGAGCGCGTCTCGCGCTTCGCGTGGGCTTGGGCCTTGCCGCCCCTGCTCGCCTACGCGATTCAGCCGCTTTTTTCGGATTTTAAACCGCATTGGATCTTTGCGGCGTGGCTGCCGCTCGCCTTGGAAGCCATTGGCCGCATGACTGAAAAGTCAGAAGTCGATGGCCTGTGGCCGCGGCTGCAGGCCGCTTACGGTTTGGGCTGGGTCGTCGTTATCTTGCTTTCCTGTCAGCTGCCACTCATGGCTTGGAGTTCGCGCACTTTCAGTGGCAAGGAGCTGGAACCGAAATGGGACGTCAGTAACGATCTCGTCGGTTGGGCGGGCTTTGGCGAGATGCTGGCGGAAGCCGCGCCGGACGAAACGGAGCCGGTGGTCTTAGCGAGCCGGTACCAAACGGCCGCCCAAGCGGCCTTCGCGCTCAAGCGCGTGGAAGGCGTCGCCCGCGTTCCGCGCCCCGCTCGCGAGCGTGACGAGTGGCCGGAAACGGAAGCCGTGAGCGGATGGGGCCCCGAATGGCCGAAGCTATTGAAGCCGGTTTATTATGTGGCGGACAATCGTTACGCGGAGCCGCCCCGGTTTCTCGAGGCAAATTGCCAGCCGCGGCTGGCGCGTGAGTTTCGGCGTTTAAACTTTCCGGCGAAAACGCTGACCCTTTGGCGTTGCGAACCCATCGGGTTGGATCGCTAGGCGACTTAATTCGTGGAGACGAGGGTCTCCACCAGGTCATTACGCACCCACATCGATTTCTTTTGAAGCGCCGCCTGCGCGGGATCTTCGGGCACGATGTTGAACCAGCGCCCCTCCCAGGTCTTGATCAGGTAGATCGTGCCGGGTTCGGCCACGCCCACGATGGGATGCTCGAGGCTAGGGCCGGCGCGGAGATTCGCGTAACTGTTTTTGACCTGCACCGCGGTGGGGCGCGGCTCGATGGCCGGGGTGTCGTCCGACTCCTCTCGCTTTTCTTCTACGCGCTTGGTGATCGCGATCGGGGCCGCCGGACGGACTTCGGGAGGATCGATGCGCTCGATTTTAGGCAGGCTGCGGATTTCGGTCACGCGCTCGGGCGCCATCGCGCTTTGCGGGATGCGATCGAGCGAGGGGGGGGCTTGCAATCGCGCCACCTGCATTTCCGTGGGGGATTCCGCTGCGATCGGTTTTTGCGCCAGTTGAAACAAGGCCTGGCCTTGCTGATAGAGATAAACTCCCGACGATATGGCGATAGCGCCCGCAAGCCCGATACCAATGGGTACGAGCGCGGCCGGCATTTTTCGGCGTGGACTAGAGGTAGTCGCGGCGACGGTGATCGTCTCGGCGCCCGTGCCATCGGATATGGTGAACATCTGCGTTTTCGTAGGGCTGGGAGCAGTCGGGGCCGCCAGGGGAACGGCCATATGCATAGAAGGAGCCTGGTGCATGACGGGCGCGACTTCGATCGGCGGGGGCAGGGCCGCCGGTTGGCGAACCACGGGTCGCACGACGGGGCGGGCGGCGGGGCGTGCGTCGTGATGCGTTTGGGAGTGGGTCGCGGAAGCCTGCTCCTGCTGATGAGTGGTGACGATGTACTGCTCGCCGGAGGGAGGTTGATGAACTTTAATGATGCTGACCTGCGATTTCCTCACCAGCGCGAAGCCTTGGCAAGAGTAGCAACGTGAAAACGACCAGTTCTCGCCTACCTTATCGTCCGATACGGTCAACGTGGTTCCACAGTGAGGGCAATTCCAACGCATATTTTTCAGTCTCCCACTGTCTAGATTTCCAGGGGGACTGGGTTAGTTCAATGGGCAGATTCTGCCGGGCCAGAAGATGCAGCGGCGCGCGGCGGCGGGGCGGCGGTTTTTTCGCGCCAAGGAATGGAGTCGACGCTGGGATCGAAAACGTGGATGACGACGCGGCGGTTTTTTTTCAGAGCTTCTTCGTCCCAGGCGCCCGCCAGCGTGCGGTTCTTAGCTTCGGGACGCGAGTCGGCGTAGCCGATCGCCATGAGGCGAGCGGGATCGAAGCCTTCGTCATGAAACATGCGGACCACCTTCGTGGCGCGTGCGCTAGAAAGCTCCCAGTTAGACGGATAGATTCCGCTCAAGATGGGTTGCGCGTCGGTATGGCCTTCCACTACGATCTTAAAACGTTCATCGCCCTTTTCTTGCTGCCCTTTGATCGTGCCGATGAGCTGATTCAGCACCGTGCGCCCGTCCTCGCGGATGTAAGAGCTCATCGAGTTAAAGAGCACGGTAGAAGCGAATACGATCGTGACCCCCTCTTGGGTGGAGGTGACTTTCACCTCCTTGTCTAGATGGGATTCGTGGATGACTTTTTTCATCTCGTTCACGAGCTCTGGATTCGGCACTTCGTCCTGCTTCACCGCGCCGAAGTGCTCCGAAATCTCCTTCGCGGCGGCCTCGTATTTCGGTTTGCTTAGGCTAGACATGCTGAAAAGCATGATGAAGAATCCGCAAAGCAAGGTCATCATGTCCGCGTAGGAAATCAGCCAGTTCGACTCGTCGTCGTGGCCCCCTTTTTTGGGCGGATCTTGTTTCTTTTTTTCTTCTTCCTGAATCTGCTTGGCGGCTTTCAGGAAATCGTTAACGGCCATCGCTGCTCCTTATGCCCCTTAGGCCGCTGACTTGCGGGTAACCCGGTCCTTTGGAGCCAGGAACGAGTTGAGGTTTTCGCGCAGGGCCAACGGATTGGTTTGGGCTTTGAGCAGCACGGCCCCTTCGACGATCATCCGGCGCAGCACCATTTCTTCCTCGGTGCGTTCGGTGAGGTTTTCCGCGATCGGGAGAAAGACTAGGTTCGTGAGCGCGATCCCGTATAGGGTGCCGATCAACCCGATGGACATGGCCGGTCCGATGAGCTTTTCGCTGCCCGGTTTTCCCATCTGCTGCAAAAGCGCGATCATGCCGAGCGTGGTGGCGAGCAGCCCGAAGGCCGGCGGAAACTTGCCGATGGCCTTGAACATGTTGGCTTCGTGCAAGTAGCGCGATTCCATCGTTTTAATGCGCTGCTCGAGCACGGTGCGAATTTCGCGCTCGGTGAGCACGCCGGTGGCGACCAGGCCCACGGCTTCCTTTAAGAAAGGGTGCTTGATGGTCTGAATTACGTCCTTCAACGCGGCACTACCGATGCTAACTTTTTTATTCAAATCCAAGATCTGTTCGATCGTGCCTTGGTAGTCAATCCGGTTGCGGCCCAGCACGCGCAGGAAAAATACTTTCAATAGCGAGACGATCTTCGTCATGGGAAAGCTGATGCTGGCAGCGGCAAGGGTGCCGCCGCAAACGATGACCACCCCGTGAAAGTTCAGGAAGAAGATCATGTCCATGCCGCTCTCGTGGAGCGATGAGTAGACGACCCCGATACCCAACAATACGCCGAATAAAGATGAGATATTCATTAGGCTACTTCCTCTTCTTTATCTTTCTCCAGCGCGGTCTTCCACAGCTGGTACTGGCTGATGACGTAGTTGTCGTTCAGCTCGCGCAAACGGCCAACCAGGATTTTCACGCATCGTTCGTAAAACCGGTTTTTTCCGTCGCCGGACCGGTCCAGGAAGGCGGAGAAGCTTTCCTTGGAGATGAAAAAAAGCTGACATTCGGTAAGCGCGCGAACGGTGGCCGAGCGCGGATTCTCGTCGACGAGCGACATCTCCCCGAAGAAGCTGCCTTTCTTTAGCTGGCCGATATCGTAGGTAATATCCTTCGCGGTCGCGCTATTCTTGAAGATGCCGACCGTGCCTTCCAAAATAATGTAAAGCCCCCAGCTCAGCTCGCCTTCGATGACCACGTTGCTATAGGCCTCGAATACCTTTGATTCACCGGTACGCAAGATCTCGTTCAGCTCGTGCTCATTGAACGAGGCGAACAGATTGATCTCTTTCAATAACTCGACGGTAGGCGTTATTTCGATCATCACCAACCCGCCACTTTCTTGAACTGCCCGCCCGTGCCCGTCATGCCACCGGTGTTGCCGTCGCCGCCCTGGCCGCCGCGGGTGATCGCCTCGACGTTGCTTTGCCGATCGGTGAACATCCGCTCGTTGGTTTCCACGAGGTTGATGTGGCCCTCGTTGGCCATGACTTTGATGCGATTGATGAGCTTACGCTCGATGGTCTGGTAGGCATCGCGTCCCACTTCGGACACCGATCCCAACTCTTCGTTGAGTTCTTCGACGAGCTCCTTCGGAGCCTTGCGGTAGATCGTGTCGCAGATATGCTTCGGCGCGCCTTTCAGGAACTGCAGGAGCTCGTCATGCTTCAGGCCCATGACCATCTCGAGCAGCTGGGCATCGCGTAGATACGTGAGCGTGTCGATGCTGACGAGCTTGCTCTTGACCGCCCGGGCGTTGTCGGGGTTGGTGGCTTCGAGCTGTTGCACGACATTGCGTTGAATATCGAAGGGCGTGCGTTCGAGCAATCCGACCAGCACGTCGGATCCCGGCAGGGCTTCCGTGTTGAGCTTCGGGTTGTCCTGACGCTTGCGCTTGAGAGCGTTGGCCACGTTGAAGATGTAGTCGCGCGGCAGGTAGTCGATACGCGAGAGTTCGTTCAGGAGCTTCATGCGCGTCGGCTCGTCCAGATGGTTGAAGATAGCCGTGCGCTTCTGCGGGTCGCATTGCGTGATGACGATCGCCTTCACGGTGACGGATTCGTTCTTGATCAGCTCCAACACCTGCAGGCTGTCCATGTCGAACAGGAACTCGAACGAGTTGGACGTACGTTTGCCCATCACGATCAGCTTCGAAGCGACCGTGCGGTTGTGCAACCGTTTTAAGCGATCGAGTTTCTCGTCGTCGTTGAGCTCAATCTGATTCTTCGCGAAGAACTCCATCAGTTCGGTCAAGTCACGCTGTAGGTTCGGATCGCGCAACATGTCCATGACGATCGTTTCGCCAAAGATCGCGAGGTAGTCGGCGGTGATTTCGACGCCCTCTTCGGTCAGGATGCGGGTAAAGACGTGTTTGGCCACCTTGGGCTGCTCGGCAAACACCTTGGTAAGCTCTTCGCAAAGCTGCTCGATCTCGTACCGCTTGGCGATGAGCTCGCCACGACCGGATCCGACGCCGCCATCGCCGGCGGCGGGCGCCTTGGGCTGCAGGAACTCGGGGGTGATCCCCTGGATAAAGCGCGGCAGTCCGCCCGCGCGACCGCGGTCGTTGCGACGCGCCAGCGCGATCCACATGAGCACCATGAGCGCCACCACGGAACAGCCGAAAACCAGGGCGATTAGGCCGTATCGTTTGAGCTGTTCTTGAACGGCATCGCCGTCTTCCACGCGCTCGATCTTCTCGTAGCGCTCGAACTTTTCGTTCTTCGTGGCGTTTTCATTTTTCTCGATCGCGTCCTTGCTGTTGACGTTGTTCGAGCTGCTGTTGGTGCTGTTGTTGCTATTCGTGCTGTTGCTGGTGGAATTTTGCTTATCGAGCTTGCTTAAGGTCGACTTGGAGTCGCTGTTGGAGGCGAGCGAGCGCGATTCCGAGAGGCTCTTGCCCCCGCGGCCCGCCAGCCCTCCGCGACCCACGCCCAGCTTTCCGTCGCCTTCGAACGGTAGTGGATGCGGAAACGTCATGGTTTGGGCCATGAGCTCGACGTTCTTGAGGTAGCTCGTCTTGAGCTTCGTCATTTCAATGATGTTGTTTTGCTCGTCGGGCGTGAGCGTCGTGTCGAGGAGCACCGTGCCGGTCACTTTCTTCACGCGGATCGCGGTGTCGCCGTCCTGCACGTATTCGCCCGAGGAACCGTACTGCGTTTCCTCTAAGTTAACCGGTTCGACCTTAATGTCATAGTCGGCCAGGAGGCATTGCTCAGGACAGAATTGGTTGAAAAGCTGGCCCAGCGTTTCTTTGAATTGTTTCGTGACCTTGTCCCGCAGCTCAGCGACCTTGCGTGCGGAGTTCAAGGGTTGCGGGAAGCGCGTGAGCGTAGTGTCGATCGCCACCGGATATTCCATCGCGTTGAGGTGCTTATGGATGAGGTCAATGAGGTTACGGCGCAGGTTGGGGCCGACCATCTCGTCGATCAAGAGCTTCACCCGCACGACCGCCGGCACCAGGCGTAAGCCGCCAGCGGTGTCCGTGTCCTCGAACCCCGGGGCGATCGCCGCCGGATCATCCGTCTTTACTTCCGCCTCGACGTTCAAGAGCTCGCATTGGTCTTGGCAGTATTTAGAAACGAGCGGCTGCACGATGTTGCGCACTTGGGTTTCGGAAGCGCGTTTCACGCGCTCGTAGTCCTGATAGCTGCTGCCGAAGGCGAACGGCGTGGCGAGCGTGAGATAAAGGGTCAGCCCCCAGAGAATGATTTGGCGGTAGTTGAAGGAATGCTTCACCATATTCATTAGGGCGATGACGCCGTCCCCCTTCTCAATGGATCCTTCCGGGCTTGCAGAAACTTGGCTAACGACTTGTTACGCGGGTTCAGGGACAGGGCTTGCTCCCACGACTTCATCGCTAGATCTTCGTAGCCCAGCTTCGCGAGCAGGGTCCCGCGCATCTCATAGAGCTTCGCGTCCGTCGGATAGCGAGGGAGCATGCGATCGATCTCGATGAGCGCCGCCTCGTAACGCCGGCTCTTATAGAGCTGCTTAATGTAGTCGATCGCGGCCAGATAACTCTTATCGTTTTCGGGGGCGGAATCGTCGGCGCCCACCAGGCCCAAACCCTCTTCGATTTCGCTGCGTTTCCCGGCCATTTCCGGGCTGCCTTGGGGCATGCTCTGGGCGATTTCGCGGTCCGTAAGGCCAGGCCGTTGCTCCTGGTACTTCGCGTCCAGGCCGTAGCCGTCCCCCGTTGAGGCGGGGCCGCGGCCGGAGCCGGTGTCGGCGAACTGGGGCGACATCGGGACCACCAGATCGGCGAGCTGCTCTTCACCGCGCGAAGGCATCTCCACCTCAATGGAGCGGTCACCTTTTTTCGTGCGTAAAATCACATTTTCGTTGCGGTGCTTGGCCGCTTCGTAGAAGTTTCCAAACGGGTCTTCGATGGGTTTCGAAGGTTCCTGCTGATTGTTGTTTAAGCCTAGAGCGTTCTTCATGGAGGCGCAGCCTTGGGGAAACGCGGCACACACGACGGCCAGCAGCGTGAGCGCTGCGCCTCGTACGGCCCGGCTTGCCCGGGTGGTGTGTATCGCTTCCTTAAAGTAACGCACTAATCCCCACTCCAAACTCCAGCCCCGAAACGGAGCCAGCTTCACTTCCTGAAATAAACGCGGTGGACGGCGGTCGGTAACCTAGGATCGCCGTAACCGCCCAATGCTTGCCCAAACGCCACTCGTAACCCGTGCGAAGCAGCGCTCCCAAAAAACCCGACGAATAAGTGCCGCCCAGGCCGACCGAGATGCTTCCGCGCGGTTTGTTGTAGTTTTCCAGATCCCCGATGAAGTTCCATGCGTGCACGAAGAGCATCGTGACATTAAACCCCCCGTACACGCTCGGGGTAGTGGTGGCAGTGGCGGAGCCGCCGGTGAGCGTCGACGTACTGAGCAGGTAGTTGATTTCGAAGCCGACTTCTTTTTTCCGATTGTCATAGCGCTCCACCATGCGGAAACCGAGCCCGAGCATCCCGCTGTAAGAGCTGATGTCCTTCTCGAAGAGATAATACAAAGTCGGGCGGTATTGCGTGGTGGGCTCGTAACTTTCCTTGCGGCGGGCCTCGTCGACCTGCGTGTAGTCCACGCCACGGCGGAAGGCCTCGGCGCGTGAGGTTTCCGAATTGTAGCTGCGCGACCACAGGATGGCGCTATTCTCGGCGTCCATGATGGCGATCGAGAGCAACAGCCCCGTGGGCTGGTACGAGAACGCCACGTCCATATAGCTAGCGATGCCGTGGATTTTCGCCAGGCGCGCGAGCTCGACCGCGTTGTGCTCGTTGGAAGAGATCACGACGTTGTCGCCGCTCAAGGTGGCTTTTTTCGATTGGCAAGGCAGGCACTGGATCACGCGGCTTTGCGTATTCTTGATCACGCGCTCGGTGAGCAAGATCTCGAGCTGGCGTTTGAATGAAGGCGGCACGTTCTCGCTCGTGGCGATAGCGCGGATGGAAACATCTTTTACGCCGCGTACCTGTCCATTTTTTAGGTCGTATTCGAAATCGCCCATCACGTCTTCGAGCACCTGATAGAAGTTGCGCGTCTTTTGATCTTTGTCGGCGGCCGGCGCGAACGTCGATTGCGTCGGCTTGCCTTGATTCGGATTTCCCGTGGGATTCGCCGTCGTCGCTTGGGTAGTGCCGGAAGCCGGGGGCGGCGTGGTCGCGGCGGCCGGCGAAGAGGCGGAAGGCGCGGGCGCGGCTGACGTAGGAGGATCCGCCGCGAACGCGGAACCTGTATTAATGATCGTGAGTAGTACGAACCAGGCCTTCATGGGCACCATTCCTCATTTTCTTTTTCGGTAAGCCCGCTGATCTTCTTGATTCCTGAATGATTGCCGAGCTTTGACGCTGGTGTAGAACTGGCGATTTTCGCCGTCGAGCGGCTAATGCGTGGACTTAATAGAGCTTTTATAGCGTCAAAAAATTATTAAGGTAGTTTACTCGCCTAGTCAGGTTTCCGATAGGACTACTGGAGACAGTGTCTATGAAGCGTCAAACTTCCACCCACCTTCGGCTCGGGCTCATTGGCCTCGGCGCCGTCGCGCTCGGTTTGACCGCGGGTTGCGGCACGCAGGAAGTGCGCCCGATGGAGCCGCTACCGGAAGTTCCCGGCTTTGTGCAGGTCCCCTATCCCGAGACCTACGACATCGGTGATTTGAACGCGCTCTTCATTCGGAAGGAAGCGCCGGTGGCCAAGGATCTCGAGAACTGCGACGAAAATTTTAAGAAGCTGCAGACGGCGACGAACAGCAAGGAAGAAGTTTTCAAGGGCGCGCGCGAGCTCGTGCAGCAGGATGCGGTGAAGTATCACTGGTGCTTCTTCCATAAAATTCGCAAGCTGCAGGAGCGTCTTTCACAATCATTTTATGTCGAAGAGCGCCAGAAAGCCGTGCTCGAGACGTTCGATTTCCTCACGCCGATTTCCCGCGCTTTTCGCGCGGAATACAAAGACCCCCGCTACCTACGCTGGGCGATCAAGCAGTATCGCATGATCAGCGAGTATGTTTTCTACCGCCGCGTGCTCGTCGGCCCGGCCATGTCCAAGGAGCTGGTCGAAGAGGTTCAGAATCCGTTCTCGCTCGCGCGCCGGGACGAGGAGCAAGGTTCCGTTTTGGATAAGTACGCGATCATGGAACCGAAGCGCCTGGCGGAAATTGAGCTCGCCAAGAAAAAAGAAGCGGAAGCCAAGGCGAAGGAAGAGAAGGAAAAAGCGTTCGCGATGGATTTCGATGCGCCGGCGCCGCCCGAATCGACTCCCGCCCCGGGCGTTCCCACGTCTGGTCCGGCTAACGCCGCCATGAACACGGCCGAGACCCCAGCCGCCCCCGCGCTCCCCCCGCCCCCGGGTGGCGAGGCGGAGAAAAGCCTAGGCGTGGGTGAAAAGGCCGCCGCCATCGTGCCCCCGGCCCCGTCGCGCGCTCCGGCCGGCGCGAAACCCCCAGTAAAATCAAATAAAGAGGCGGCTCCCGCCGAGCCGACGTTTCAGCAGGTTTTTTAGTTTTGTGAGATGGAGTTAGCTGCCTGAAAGTGCGCGCGGTTATCCATAAGTTTGCCTTTTCGGCCGAAACACCCTAGAAATTGGGGGTAATGGCTCGTCCAGGTAAAACCCAGAAAAT
The DNA here is from genome assembly GCA_050251055.1 of Bacteriovoracia bacterium. Taxonomy (GTDB): domain Bacteria; phylum Bdellovibrionota; class UBA1018; order UBA1018; family JBFWNL01; genus JBFWNL01. The sequence continues at coordinate 24,308 of JBFWNL010000004.1, read as the reverse complement.
TCGGAAGAAGCCGGCCGTCTCGGAGCTGGTTTCGAAGATGATGGACGGTCATCGGCTTTCGCTAGCGCGTCTCATTTCCAAGATCGAGAACCGCGACCAGGATCTGCCGGAAATCATTCGCATGCTGTTTTCCAAAACCGGCCGCGCGCAGGTCTGGGGAATCACGGGGCCGCCGGGCGCGGGTAAGTCCACCTTGGTCGATAAGCTGACCGTGCGTCTGCGCAAGCAAGGTAAGCGCGTCGCGATCGTCGCCGTGGATCCCTCGAGCCCATTTTCGGGCGGCGCCATTTTAGGTGACCGCATCCGCATGCAGCAGCACTACGGCGATAGGGGCGTGTATATTCGCTCGCTCGGCACGCGCGGCAAACATGGCGGGCTTTCCCATGCGACGAAGGAAGTGGTGCTTTTATTGGATGCGGCTGGCTTCGATGTCGTGCTCGTGGAAACCGCGGGCGTGGGGCAGACCGAGCTCGATATTTTGAGGCTCGCGCAGACGGTGATCGTCACGCTCGTGCCCGAGAGCGGTGACTCGATCCAGGTGATGAAGGCGGGTTTGATGGAGATCGCCGATGTCTTCGTCGTGAATAAAAGTGACCGACCTGAGGCCGAGAAGCTCGTGAAAGAGCTCAAGAACATGGTCGCTCTAACGGACTCTATGGCAGACACCCTAGCAGACGCCCCGACGGATGCCGGGGTGGACACGGAAGGGGCGGGCCGCCAGTCCTCCCATTGGGAGATTCCGGTTCAAAAGACCAAGGCGGTCGAAAACGAGGGGATAGATGACCTCCTCGGGGCTGTCGACCAGCACCAGGCCTACCTTACCCGGAGCGGGCTACGAACCCGCCGGCTCGAAGAGTTCCTAAAAAATGAGACCCTAGATATCCTGACTGAAAAACTTCAAAAAAAGGTCGAAAACACATTTGCTGGTGCGCCGGGTAAAAAGCTGGTGACTCGGCTTGTCCAGCGAAAGATCGACCCCTATGAGGCGGCCAATAAAATATCTAAGATAAAACAATGAATTAGATATGTGCCCATTTGTGGTAGATAGGCCGTAATACCTGAGTAAAAAAGTCTAAAGTAAATCAATATCCGACCGATCTAGTCAGTAGGAAGGGTGCAGGAGTGAGAATGGGTCTCGCTTCGTCAAACTTCCGACGGGGTACAGCAAATCCCGTCACAACTGAATAGTAACTATCGGGGCGCGGCCTAGGCGCTCGGGCGAAACTGTACGCTTTCCGCGGATGACCGCAGAGGGCGCGGCTCGTTCGTGCGCTGACCGTCGGGCTCATGATGGGGGTGTATGTATGGGTCTACGTGTATCTACTAACGTTCAATCGTTAGGTGCTCAACGTCATTTGAATCAATCGAATGACTCTGTAAAGCGCTCGCAGGAAAAGTTGGCTTCGGGTTCTCGCATTACCCGCGCGGCCGATGACGCCGCGGGCTTGGCGATCTCCGAAGGCATGCGCGCGCAAATCCGCTCCATGCGGCAGGACGTTCGCAACGCTAACGACGGTATCTCGCTCATTCAGACGGCCGAAGGCGGCATGAATGAAATCGGGAACATCATGATTCGCCTGCGCGAATTGTCGATTCAAGCGGCTTCCGACACCATCGGTGATACGGAGCGCGGCTTCATCGACAAAGAAGTGCAAGCGATGACCGGTGAAATCGACCGGATCTCTCGGTCCACGGAATTCAACGGGCGCAAGCTCTTGACTGGGGAAGGTTCCCCGTTGGAAGTCCAAGTGGGTCTGAACAACATTCCGGGCGAAGACCGCTTCGTCTACGACACGGCCAAAATCAACACCACGTCCGATCGCCTTGGGGTCCAAGGTATGACGGTGGCTTCGAAAGAATCCGCCCAGAACAACCTCGAGAAGATCGACATGGGCATCAAGGTCCTGACTGAGAATCGCGCCGAAATGGGTGCGCTTCAGAACCGACTGCAAGCGACGGTCAACAACTTGCGCATCTACGACGAGAATCTCTCGGCGGCGCGCAGCCAGATCTACGACGTGGATATGGCGACGGAAGTCAGCGAGTTGACCAAGTCCAACATCCTGTCCACGGCAGGTGTCGCAGTCCTCAGTCAAGCGAACCACAACAGCGAATCGGCTCTGAAGCTTCTCTAATTTTTAGAGAACTTCCCGATTGCTGAGGGTGAGTTATCGGGGGATCGTTTCCTGGCGGCAGAGACACCGCTTGGGGGCGGTCCCCCCTAACCCCGCCCATCGCTGAACTGGGATCGTTTGACTGAGTCCCCTCTGGGGTGAAACCTGGGTGGGTCTTAACAGTGTGGAAAAAAAGTACGAATAGTTGTATTTTGTACTCAAGTATTTTTGACGGTCGTCGATAGGTATAGTGTCAGCGGAAGGATGGGCCTTCTGATGACGAATACGTCTGGCGACTGTTGTATCTGAAGTTCTCTCTTGGAATCTGCCCCGCTGTTGGAGGGGGTGGGATTCCTCTTCCCTGCGGTAGCCTCTCCCAACTCAGACGTCACAACATAAATTTCCGGACTCGCTTACGGCGCGGGCTCTGCACGAACTTACCTCGTTCGCGCAGGCGAAAGCATGCCCGAAGGGCGGGGGTCGGAGATCTCCATCTGAGGGAGTTTCATCATGGGCTTAAGAATAGCAACGAACGTTGCGTCGATTTCGGCGCAACGCGTACTCAATAATACCAGCCAACAACAGGCCAGACACTATACGCGTATTGCGTCTGGTAACCGTATCGCGACCGCGGCCGACGACGCCGCAGGTCTCTCGATTGCGGAAAACCTGCGCGGGCAGATTCGCTCGATGCGCCAGGCGGAACGGAATGCGAACGACGGCATTTCCTTCGTCCAGGTCGCGGAAGGCGGGATGTCGGAAATCTCCAACATCCTCATCCGTCTGCGCGAATTGTCGATCCAAGCGGCTTCCGACACCATCGGTGATCGCGAGCGCGGCTTCATCGACCAAGAATTCCAAAGCTTGACCAAGGAAGTGGACCGCATCGCGAACGTGACCAACTTCAACGGCACCCCGCTGTTGAACGCCCAAGCCGAGAAATCCTCGCTTGAGTTCCAAGTCGGTACGCGTAGCGACGAAGCGGACCGTATTACCTTCGACACGACCGAAGCCGACGTTCGGGCCAGCAGCCTGGGCATCGAAGGTTTGAGCACCGCGAGCATCGAAGACGCCCGCGGCGGCCTCAACTCCATCGACGAGGCCTTGGCTCGCGTGAACGGAGCTCGCGCTCGCATGGGCGCGATGCAGAACAAGCTCCAAGCCACGGTGAATAACCTGGGCGTGACTCGTGAAAACCTGGCGCAAGCCCGGTCGCGCGTGACGGATACGGAGCTCGCCGAGGAAACTTCCGAACTGGTCCGCGAGAACATTCTCCAGACCGCGGGCGTTTCGATCTTGGCCCAAGCCAACAACGCTCCGACTCAAGCTCTCAAGTTAGTCTAATTGTTTGCGCCCAATACCCGGTTTGCAATTGTGTAGACCGGGTGCCTTAAGCCCACCCCCAGAGCTTGCCGAGGGCTCTGGGGGTATATCAAACGGCGTTAAGGCGGGGCGCAAGCAATAATCCCGGTAGCGGTTTCACCGAACCGGGTATACTCAGCCTTCATGCCCCGGTTCCTGCTTTACTCCCTCGCCCTTCACTTCGCGCTTCTGGGCGCAAGCTTTTTCAAGCGGACTCCGCCGTCCGCTCCTTCCCCTGCCTCCTCCCCTAAAACTTTGCTTGTTGAAATCGGCCAGCCCCACTCCGTAGGCAAATCAGCCAAAACGAAGGTGTCGTCCGCGCGTCGGATGGGCCGCGGGTCGGCGGCTCCGTTGCGTGGGCTTGGGCTGGATTTCGGCCCGTTTACTTCCGATCGCGGGGCTGGCCTGGGCGACGGCCCTTCGCGCGATGGTTACGGCGTGGCTGAAAGCATGAGTCTCGTGCGGGAAGGCCGCCTTTATCCATTCTTTGAGAAGCTCTGGCAGCGCGTGAATGGGGTGATGACTTATCCGGATGACTTCATTAATTTACGCATTCGGGGGAACGTGAAGTTGCAAATCGGCGTGAATCGCCGGGGCGAGTTTACGGGTGAGATTTATCGAGTCGACGGGGCCGAACCGATGTTGAACGCGTTTGTGCTGGCATCGACTATTCATGCGCTCCGCTCACCCCTGCCGGAGCACGCGTGGGCCGCCCCCGCGGAGTTTTCAAGCGGTCTCGAGGGAGAGACGATGCCGGTAGTTTTGAATTTCGATTTTTTCTTGCATCCGGCCGGGACGGTGCCGCCGGTTCGCGCCGACGCATTCGTGCACTTTAAAAATGTCCTGATGTTCCAGCGCGATTCTCAGATCGACCCCACGCTAACGCGGGCGTTTGATTATTTTTTTACGCGGGTGGTGCCTCCAGTAATTCCTATTCCAGGCGGATTTTTTATCGACTTTCCCCGGGCCTACCGTTATTTCCGCGACATCGACGCGCTTTCTCCGTCCGAGCGGTCTTCGCGTCGGCTCACCATCCGGCGGGAGGAGTGGGAGAATCTAATTCGTCGATTGGGAACGAGTTAGGCGGAGCTGATTAGAGTTTCCGCGCGTCCACGACCGCGTTCATCCACTGACCAACATACTCCAGGATTTGTTCGGGGTCGTTCTTCGTACCGAACCCGCCGGTTTGCCAGGCTTGAGCGAGGCCCATACGAAAAGACGTCAGGACCTGCGAGAGTAGATACGCTTTTTCGCGATCGGACTTGAATACACTCATGAGCTCGCGCGAGTGTTTTTCGAAGTAGAGTTTTTCCAGTCGGGCGATGCAGCGACCCATCGGACTGGATGTTCCCTTGTATCGGAAATAGATCGGGATCAGCCACGGATAGCGGGCGGTGTCCCTCAGCATTCGATCCAGCCCCTGTTTGGTTTCCGCTACCCATTCGCGTGCCCCCCGAAGGCCGCGTTCATGTTCCATCTCTGCGAAGAGCTTTCCAAAATAGTCGATGGCGAATTCGATCAGGGCTTCCCTCGACGACCCGAAATATTTATAGAGCCACGCGCGCGAGACTCCCGCCGAACGGGCCAGTCGCGAGTGGTTCACTCCCTCCGTGCCGTGCACCTGGATGATGCTCAAAGTGCACTGGGCGACGTGGATCATCTTCTCGGATTTGGTGAGGGCGCCTTGCGCGTGCGTTTTCATGAGCTAATAGGGATGATTCTTCGATTCCGCCAGACTCCACCACCGCATCTGGTGACGAAAACCTAGGAAAAGTGTCATCTGTGAGACTTTGTGCGTCAAATTACTGGCATACCTGGGTCGGGCCCGACCTAAGGTTTTGGGGCATTCCCGCCGACCCGTAAGAGGAGAGAAAGCGGGGTAAATTCGTTGCGAGTCAAAGCCACGAGCCAGACATTTCAGCCGTTCCCGAAGATCGCCGAGCAGGTGCACGAAAAAGCCGATTCGGGCTCTTTTCAGCAACAGTCTCAGCAGCAAGCGGGCGACGAGCGCCGTCGCGACGACGACGAAGCCATCGCCGTGAACGATGAAAAGGTCACGGCCGCCATGGATGCTTTCACCCAGGACAATCAAACTCGGCACAACGGATTGACCGCAACGGCATCGGGCACCGGCCCTGGTCTACAGGTCACGCTGAAGGACGGTAGCGGCAAGGTCGTGCGTCAGATGACAGGCGAGGAGTTCCTGAAGTTACGCGAATCCGTCGCGAAGTCCGGCAAGGGCGCCGGAAAGATACTGGATCAAAAACTCTAGACCAAAAAATCTAGACCGAAAAAAACTAGAATTGACGGCTCGCTTAAGCCCCGATACTTCCAAATTTACATGAGTGTCTTGGTATTTTCCGATCTCCACGTCGAGAGCGCGATCGATCCGATCTACGCGCGGCTATTGCAGGCGTTGCGTTCGACCGCCGCTGGCGATTCCGTCGTGCTAGCCGGAGATATCTTCGACGTCTTCGTGGGTGGCAACCCGGTCTTCGCCCGAGAATATGCGGAATTCATGATGGTTCTCTGGGAGCTCGAGAGCCGCGGCGTGGTCGTTCACTACATCGAAGGCAATCATGATTTTCATCTGCGCGGCGAGTACGCGGAGATCCCGGCGGTGCGCGTGCACGCGAGCGAAGTCGCGCTCGATTTTGATGGCCGGCGGATCTTCGTCGCGCACGGCGATCTCGCGGACGAATCCGACCGCGGGTATTTGCGACTACGGGCGTTTTTCCGGGGAGACGGATTCCGAGCTTTCGCTCGTCTGAGTCCTGGCGTCGCGATGAAATGGATTGGCCGTATCCTCTCCTCGCTCAGCCGTCGCGCGCACGCGGACGCCGCCAAAACCATGGCGCCCGATGCGCTTTCGCGGCTGCGTGGAATCTACCGGGCCTACGCGGAGCGAAGGCTTCGCGACGGATTCCAATGCGTGGTGCTCGGGCATTGTCACGATGCCGACGAGTGGATCGATCCTAGCTCCGGCGGTCAGTACATCAATATGGGTTATCCTAAAGTGCACGGTACTTATCTCCGGCTCGACGCCGGTGAATCCCGGTTTCGCCGAACGGCTTTCTAGCCGCATCCGTAAATTCGTCAAAGCCTTGGCGTATCCGGCTTGGACTCGTTCGATTTTGATGGCCGGAAGATTCTGCCGGTTGTGAGTTCCCCAAATAAAATTCATAATTAATCCGATGGGCTTACGTTTCGATCCCATAGGCGGGGGTCAATTCAAGCAATTGGTTAATCAGATGATCGAGGCTGAGAAGCAGCCCGTCAAGGCGCTTGAGGCGCGCAAAGCCAAGGAACAAAACCGCATCAAGCTCTTCGGTGAATTCAAATCGAAGTTTGCCGACCTGAAAAAATCCCTCGATGAAATTTCTTCCTTCAAGAAGTTGACCGAATTGAAAGTTGATCTGGGTGACGGCGAGAATTTAATGAGCGTCACCGTCGACAAAGACAAAGCCAAGCCGGGTAACTACACGATAGAGATCAACGAGCTCGCCGGTCGCGCATCGATGATCTCCAATGGCTTCGCCGACCCTGACGAGAAAGTGCTCGGCATGGGATTCGTCGTCGCTTACGGGCCCGAAGGAAAGTTCGATATCTTCGTTGACGAGGAACACTCCAGCCTGCGCGGCGTGGCCGACCTGATCAATGCGCAAAAGGACTCCCCTGTGCAAGCCTCGGTTATTCGCGACGCCTACGAAGAAAATGGCTGGAAGCTGATCGTGAAGGCCAAGAAAGACGGCTACGATAATCAAGTCGACTTCCCGGAGTTCTACTTCCTGGGTGGCGACGACGATTTCTATATCAATGAAACGCGCGATTCCCGCAACGCCCAGCTGAAGGTCGACGACTACGAGATCGAGGCCGGCAGCAACGACGTGCCGGATTTCCTTCAAGGCGTGAACATTCATTTGAAGGAAGCCAAGCCCGGTCGGCCCTTCACCATGACCATTTCCGTCGACAACCAGAAGGTTTCCGGAAAAGTGAAAGGAATGGTCGACAACATCAACAACGTTTTGGGGTTCATCAACGCGCAAAACAAGGTCGACGAAAAGTCCGATACGTCGCAAAACTTCACGGGCGACACGGGCCTGCAGGGCGTGGAATACCGGTTTCGCAACCTCATGCACGAGGGCTTCGGTGTTGGCGTTCCCGGCGAAGATAATTTTCGCATCATGCATCTTAACGAGATGGGCATCGAGATGACCCGCGAAGGCACCGTGAAGTTCAACGAGGATAAATTCACGAAGGCCCTCGAGGTGGATTTCAACGGCGTCGCCGAAGCGGTGTCGGGCGAGATGGGCTTCGTGAACCAGTTCGCCGAGGTGCTCAACGTGTATGGTCGCCCGAACGACGGCCTGCTCGCGTTGCGCGAAAAAGGGCTGCGCACCCGGATCGATCAGATCGACACGCAGATCGCGAACAAGGAGCGCCTCATCGAGCGTAAGACGCAGAATCTAGTGGATCGGTTTTCCCGTTTGCAAGCGACCTTGGGGGCCATGCAGCAGCAGCAGGCTTACATGCAGGCGACCCTGGGCGCCGCGGGCGGCGGGGGTGGTATGGTGCAACAACTATTGGGTGGGTGATGTAGGCTATGACATACGGAGCGAATCAATATAAGCGTACCGCCGTTAAAACCGCGACTCCGGGGCAGATCCTGATCATGCTCTACGAGGCCGCGATTCGGCATCTGCGCCGCGCGGTGGCGTGCATCGAGGCGAACGATCTGAACGGAAAAGGCGTCGCCATCGGGAAGAGCCACGACATCTTGAACGAGCTTAACAACTCATTGAACTTCGAGGTCGGTGGCGAGGTCGCCAAGCAGCTCGAGGGCCTTTACAACTACTGCATCGGACAGCTCCTGAAGGCTAATGTCGAAAATCAAAAGGAACCGTTGATTTCCGTGATCAAGGTCATGGAAAACCTGCTCGAAGGGTGGCGCGGCGCCGTTGAGCAAGTGAATAAAGGAGTCAGCAAATGAAATCGGAAGTCACTACGATCCTGCGGACGAAGAATCGTTGCCTGATGCGGTTCCTGGATTGGTCGATCGACTTCCTGAAGCAGGCCGACGCGGGCGACCTGAGCGGACTGGAAGCGTTCCACGAGAAGCGCGAAGCGATCCTCAAGGCGTTGGATCTCTATGATCGGAAAATCGGCGAGATCGCCGTCGGCCTAACGCCGGAAGACAAGGATCCGATCGTGATTGAAAACGTGAAGATGCTGCTCGCCCAAAAGGAAATTTTGGTTTTGCAGATCCTAGAAACCGACGCCAAGATCATCGAGCGTATCGAAGCCGAGCAGGCGAAGATTCGCACCGAAATAACGGCGAACCAAAAAGCCAAGGAATCGATTGCCAAGTTCAAGAGCAGCTGGATCCAAGAGGGTGGCGAGGAGCTGGACGAGAAGTTATGAAAGACGTCACCATCCGTGAAGCCTTGAACGGCACCATCATTCCGGCCGGGTTCGAGCTGGTAGACCTGATCGAAGTCCCGCGAACCAGCAACCGCATGGTGCAGGTTCGGACCCTCGAAGAGGCCCTGAATTCTTTTGACGATGTTTCGAGCGCGCAGGAGACGGTGAGTTACCTCGTGCGCGTACGTCCGCGCGTGAATGCAGGGGTCGATGCGTCGGACACCGAGCCGAGTCCCTGGGTTGAGACCATGGCTCCCTCCCAGTCGGAAGTCCGGCAAAACCAGGAAATCTATAAAACCGACGGCCAGCTGAACGTCGAGTACTTGTTGAAAAACGCCGACGTGCTCTTGCATTCCGGCGAGTACCTGCTCGCTCGCAATGTCTATCAATCCATTTACCAGTCGGGCGAGCATTCCGCACAGGCCTTGTACGGCTTGGGCAAGACCCATGAAATGGAGGGCAACCTCGCCCAGGCGGAGTCGCTCTATGAGGAATCGATTGCCTTTCATCCGACGTTAGAATGTTACGAGCGATTGGTGCAGGTGCTGCTCAAGCGCGAGAAGGACCAATACGCGGCGGAGGTCATCGACCGGGCCCTACGCATGAAGTCGGTGCCGGATCCGACACGCTTCGAGCTGCATAAGCTGGCGGGCAACTGCTGGGTGCGGGTGGGTAAACGCGAGCCGGCGGAACAACATTATAAGGCGGCCCTGGGTGTAAATCCCGCCGCCGATGAGATCCAGTCCAACTTAGGTACGCTCTATTTAAATTGCGGCGATATGCTTAACGCGAAGCGTGCTTACCAGGATGCGGCGTCGGCTAATCCCGCCAACGACCGTGCGTGGGTGGGGGTCGGCTGCTGCTTCATCACCGAAGGTAAAAAGCGCGAAGCGCTCGACGCGTTCGTGAAGGCGTTGGAGGCGGACATTCGGAACTCCACGGCCATCTACTATCTCGTGAAATGCGCTTACGAACTGAAGGTTTACCAGCCCGCCGAACGATTGGTGCGGGATTACATCCAGGTTTCGCCCGTTAACGCGAACCTGCTCTATAGCCTAGCCGGCATGCAGTACCACTTAGGCCTCATGGATGACGCCACGGCTACGGTGCAACAGCTTTTGGGTATGAGGCCCGATCACCAGGGAGCGCGCGCGCTGCAATCATTGCTGACGTAAGCACCCGGGTTTCTGTCATGGAGGACGGAAATGCAGGATTCGCACGAGGAAATGCAGGTCGAGCAGTTGCTTTATGGCTTTCTGCGGGCTTTAATGGAGGAGCAAACGCCGATCCAGGGAAGGGAGCCGGAGCTTGATCGCCTCGAACAAGACGCCCGTAGAGGGTAAAAAACCGATTCGCTGTCTGGTCATTCAGTTGGCTAGGCTGGGCGATACGTTACAGAGCCTGATGGCTCTGCGCGCGGCCAAGCAGCTTTATCCCGAACTCGAAATTCACTTCATCGCCCGCGGCAAGTTCGCGGCCGCCGTCAGGCGCGTCCCCTGGATTGAGAGCGTGGTCGAGCTCGACACCGAGGCTTTGCTGGGTCCGATCTTGGAGCAAAAGCGGGCGCCCGCCGAAGGAGTGCAGATGCTCGCCCAGTGGTTGGGGCCTTTGGTGCGCTCGCCTTGGGATTTCGTCGTGAACTGGTCCTACTCCGAAGCGAGCAGCTATCTCACCGCACTTATTCCGGCGAACGTAAAGCTTGGGTACTCCCGCCGCCGTGACACCTCTTTTCAGTGCGCCGACGACTGGAGCCATTACGTGCAGGCCATCGTGCAAGGCAAGATCGATCAGAACATCCACCTCACGGACATACTTACGACGCAGCTTCTGACCGCGCTACAGATCCATTTCGGCGATCCGCTCGATCGCGGCAACGAACCCGTGACCTCCAAGGGCTTCTTCAATCTCGAGCCCACCACTTCCGAATTCGAATGGAACTGGAAGTACAGCTCGCGCAAGTGGCTGGCTATACAGCTGGGCGCCGGCGCGCAGAAAAAAATCTGGCCGATGCGGCGGTGGGCGGCGTTTGCCGTTCAGCTGCTCAAGCGGCACCCCGACTACAGCCTCGTCATCTTGGGTGGCAAGGAAGATCAAGGCCGGGCGACGCGCTTCCTGAAGCGCGTGCAGCAGGCTTACCCGAACACCGATCGTATCGTCTCTCTGGTTGGGAAAACCAGCTTCGATCTTTGGGCCTCGGTCGTGAGCCGTTGCCAGTGGGTCGTGGCCGGCGACACCGCAGTGATTCATCTGGCGAGCGTGCTGGGCACCCGCGTTTTCAATCTTTCGATTGGCCCCGTGCGCTGGGTCGAGACCGGCCCCTACGGCAACGGACATTACGTGATCGCGCCCACTGATCGTGGTATCACCGCGGAGGCCGCGTACGCCGGTTGGTCTTACGCCGCGAGCGAATGGTCACATCAGCGATCGAAGAGCCTGGAAGCGCATTTCGACCAGCTGGGTTGGTCGGCCCACCTGAAAAGCTGCCGGATCTTCCGTTCGCGCATCCGTCCGACGACCGAAGGTGGCGGCGTGCTGTTTGAGCCGTTGATTAAACGTGCATTCCGTGTGGACGACTGGTCCTCCATCGTCATGGGGCAGATCGCCCGCGCCTGGTATTGCGGGTGGCTGGCGCCGGTGGGCCAAGAGCTGTCGCGCGATCGCATCGATTCGGATCTAATCGCGCAGCTGCGTGGATTGGACGAGGGTTCCCAGATTCTATCCAAGGTCTGCGACGAAGCGATGGGAACGGCCATGCTGCTCGCCGAGCGCAGTGCGAAGCTAAAGTCAGAGCGCCTGATGAATCTCGAGGACAAACGAGTGCTCAACGAGCTGGGCGGGAAGCTCAAGGAGCTGGATGCGCTCATCGAGCGCCTGGCGAACACCCAGGCCCCATTGAAGGCGTTTTCGCAAATGTCCAAAGTAATGATGCACAACCTGAACGGCAGCCGGGTCGCCGAGCTGGGCAAGGAGAGCGCGGACGCTTACCGAAAGCTCGGCGAAGGCGTGAAAATTTTCCGGGACTGGCTGAAACACACCATTAAGCTCGCGAAGCCGATGGCCGTGGTTCGCGGCGCTAAGGTCGCGTCCCGCCGATCGGAAATAGAGGAGGAAGTATGAAAGATTTTATCGTGAATGGGCGCAAGGAAGATTCGGGTTGGGTTGGCGCGTCGGGCGCGCCGAGCATCCAAAACTTGGGCGAATACGTCCAGCAGATCTACCGAAAGTATTCGAACGAGCATGAGCTGGTCGCCTCCGTGCTCGTGGACGGCATCGAGCTTACCGACGCGAACGAAAAGCAGCTAGCGGGCCTGAATCTCCAGCAGATCAACTCGATCGAAGTCCTCACCTCCACCCCCCAACAGGTTGCTTCGGAAACTCTTACCGTGTTGATGGATTTCATGGATCATTTGATCCGGCTCAGTCAGTCTCTGAGTCAGGAGATCGGCAACGCGGACTTTCATGCCCGGTTCAATGGTTTGGCCAATGGGCTAGAGACGACCGTGCAAACTTTCGCCACCGTGAAGACGGTATCCCGCGCGGGCTTGGATCAATCCATTAATCTGCTCGAGGCAGACTTGCACTCAATCTTGAAAGATCTGTTGGCTTTCTACGAGCAAAAGCAGAATGACTTTCTGCGCGATCTCTTGGCCAACCACCTGCCGACGAATCTTCAGGAATGGAAAGATCAAGGCATCCCGGCTTTGATCAAAGCCCAGGCGAAAACTACACCCTAGAACCGTTCCTCGCAGCTTAAGATCCGCCAGTTGTCCTTGGCGTTTACCGAGGCCGGCGCGACAGCCTCGTCCATGAACTTCGCGAATGCGCCGTCACCGATGAAGGGGATTCCCAGTCGGCTAAACGCGAAATGAATCGGAAATTTAGCGAGCGCTTGCTGGGGCACGTCGTACGTAGCCTTATTATCCCAAAATTTCGTTGTCTCGCGTTTGATCTCCACCCGCGCGGTCGGGCTGCCGTCCTTGTGGTCAACCTTCAGATGAGTGATCCGGTATGTTTGACCATTCGCGAACTTGCAATCTACGTCGAGGTGCTTCACGTTCTGTTCGAGGTGTATTTCTCCAGGCATCGTGTTCGGGCCGGCGATGACAATCGGGCGACCGCGATTCGGCGTCGGGGGCGCTTCCACGACGGGCGGCGCCGGTTCGTCGGCGGGAGAACCCGGTTCCTGTCCTGGGGGATCTTCCCCTACGGGTGGCGATTCGGTCGCTGGCGGTGGCACGACGACCGTGGAGTCGGTGTCGTCGTCTCCGTCCGTCGCATCCAAATCGTCCGCGGCAGTTTCCTCGGCGCTGATCACGGGTGCCGCGAGGGGATCTCCTCCGGCGGCGGCGATCTTGGCGTTGAGTAGTTCCACTTCCGTGACTTCGGCGGGCGTGAAGTCCACGCTGGCCGGCGCATTGGCGCGCGCCATCGCGGCCTGGCTGCCCGGCAGAAACACGATCGTCGAGGCGGGATTCACGAGGTCGAGCACCGCTTTGAAGGCGAGCGAGTAATCGCCGACGTTTACCGTGCCTTCGAGCACGAGCGCATCGCCACCCGCCAGAATTTCCGAATGGCTGATGACGATGTCGTTCTCGCCCAAGCTCACCGCGCGCTGCTCGACTTCCGAGACTTTCTGCTCCAAGCGCAACGTCATGTATTCCATCGCGTCGCGGAAAAGGCTTTGCTTCGTGACGGAGTACGAGCTGTAGGTCACGGCGACATCCTTCATGACGACCGTCGGGTAGTACCAGCCGGCGTAGCGGAACGGGCGTACGCGGTAGCCGACGCCGTACCAGCTTACCCACAGGCCGTCGTCCCAGGTGGAGACCCACATCCAGTTCACGAGCGGGTAGTGGAAATAGTCGTGTACGCGGCATTCGTAAAATGGGTAGTAAAACCCGCCGTAAAAGCCATGGCGGTAGTACGATCCGCAGCCCGTGTTCCAGCGGTTATGCCAGCTCGACCAGTGGTCGAAATAGTGCCGGGTGCGTGCCTGGTAGCTGGCGGCCGTGTAGTGCGTGCCGACGTAGATACGGCGAATGTTGCTGATCCGATCCGAGCAAACCGGGTCGCGCCGCATGAAATCGACGTGGTTGCGCGAGCGGTTTTCCGCTTCGATCACCCACGGAGATTTGCGGATCACCACGGGGCGCCCGGCGCCATTGGTCACGCGATGGTGGCCGGCCGGTGGGCGATGTACGACGACCGGAGGATTTCCTCGGCGAGGGTCGGGAGTCGCGACCGGAGGATTCGGGCCGGGCGTGCGCCGACGGTCGTTATCTCGCCCAGGCGCGTTCGAGCTCGGATTCGGGGGCGTCGGTTGGCCTGGACCACGGCGGTCTCCGGGACGAGGGCCAGCCGGTGGCGTGCCCGGATTTCCTCGGCGCGGATCGGGAGAAGTCGTGGGAGGATTCGGCTTGCGCGTGGGATTACCGGGACCGCGCCGACGATCGTCGGGTTGTGCGGGCTGATTCGGTCTCGTGGAAGTCGGTGGCTTTGCGCCCGCCGGCGGGGTGGCCGGATTCGCGCGCGGCGCAGCGGGCGGACGGCGGCGGTTGTCGTCGCTGGAGTTGGGCTTTCCCGAACCTCCGCCACCGCCGGGAGGATTTCCGCGCTTCGGCGGCTCCGCTACCGCGCTCTGTACGATTAAACTCAATCCTGAAAGGATCACCACGACTGGACGGTTTAGAAGGCTCATGCTCTCATCTCTCTTGTCTTAATTACTCAAGTAAAATCAATTACTTAACATAAAGCGTCGCGCACGATAGCAACACCAACGCTACGTGTCAAATTAGTTTTTTTGGGATGAAATTGGGGAAACCAAGTCAGGAGAAGTTCGGATTCAGCTGATCGAGCTTTTCCTTGAGCTGCTTCTCAAGCCCGACGTCCTTTGGGCGGTAGAAGTGGCGGCCAGTGATCGCGTCGGGCAAATGCTTTTGCTTCACGATCGCCTGCGCGTCGCTGTGGGCGTATTGATAGCCCTTGCCGTAGCCTTCTGATTTCATCAGGCCGGTGACGGCGTTTCGGAGGTGCAAGGGTACGGGCAGCGAGCCCGATTTGCGAACTTCCTCGAGCGCTTCGCCGATGCCGACGTAGCTCGCGTTGCTCTTGGGCGCGAGCGCGAGATAGGTCACGGCTTGGGCCAAGTTGATGCGCGCTTCGGGCATGCCGACGAAGTCCACCGCGTCTTTCACGGCGAGCGCGACTTGCAGCGCACGCGGATCGGCATTGCCAACGTCTTCGGACGCCAGGATCACGAGCCGCCGGCAGATGAAGAGCGGGTCTTCCCCGCCTTCCAGCATGCGCGCCAGGTAATACAAGCCCGCATGCGGGTCGCTCGAGCGGATCGACTTAATGAAGGCCGACACAACATTATAGTGTTCCTCGCCGTTCTTGTCGTAACGAAGCGGTTGGCGCTCCATCGCGGATTCCAGCGCGGCCTGGGTTTCCTCGCGCGTGAGCGCATGGCCTACGCCCATGCGGGAAAGCGACACATTTTCGAGCGTCGTGAGCGCGCGCCGGGCGTCTCCGTCGGCGGTTTCCGCAAGCCACTGCACGGCTTCGTCGGTGAGCGCGAGCGTTCCGCCCAACCCGTGCTCCGGGTCCTGCAAGGCGTGGCGAAGGATCGTGCCGAGTGCATCGGACGTTAATGTCTCCAGGCGGATCACGCGCGCGCGGGACAAAAGCGCGGAGTTGAGTTCGAACGACGGGTTCTCGGTCGTCGCGCCAATCAGGGTCACAGTGCCGTTTTCCACGTGGGGGAGTAGGGCGTCCTGCTGGGCCTTGTTGAAGCGATGGATCTCGTCTACGAATAGGATCGTCTTGCGCCTACGGTCGCGTAAATTCATCTCGGCGGTGGCCACCGCATCCTTAATGTCCTTTACCCCGGAGAGCACGGCGCTCAGGGAAGCGAAACGGGCCTGGGTTCGTTCGGCGATGATGCGGGCGAGCGTAGTTTTGCCGCAACCGGGGGGGCCCCAGAGCACAAGCGAGGGCACGCGGTCGGCCTCGATCCAAAGCCGCAACGGCTTGCCGGGTCCGAGTACCGCTTCTTGTCCGATGAATTCGTCGAGATGCTTGGGGCGCATTCGGTGCGCCAGAGGTCCGAAGGACGGAGGACGCGTAAATAGATCAGGCTGTGCGGCTCCGCTGTTCCAATCGCTGGACATGACTTCCTCTTTGCGCTTATATAGCACAAAGGGTACCCCATGCAAAATTTTGGCATCGTTGTGAAGTTTCACAAACCCGAAGCCGCCGACCTGGCGATTCAGCTGGGAATGTACCTCCGCTCCAAAAAGAAAACCGTTTTTTTCGCCGAGGAAAGCGCGCCGATCGCGAAGGAACTGGCGTCGAAATTGAAAGAGCCTCTCGGAGGCCAAAAGGCTCAGGCGAAAGCGGGCGTGCAGGTCGTCGACAAGCCCAAATTAGTCAGTCATACGGATCTCATCATTGTTTGCGGTGGGGATGGTACTTTTCTCAGTATCGCGCGTTTAATGAGCGAGCGCAGCGTACCCGTCATGGGCGTGAATTTGGGGCGATTGGGCTTCCTCACGGAAATCCGCTACGACGAGGGTCTCGCGGTTTTAAAGCGGATCGTGGAGAAGGGTGCGCTGAAGGTGAGCGAGCGCGCGCTTTTGGAAGTGGAGCTGAAGCGCAAAGGGAAAACCGTATTCAGTGCGCCCGTGGTGAACGACGCGGTCATCGCCAAAGGGGCGATCGCTCGTATTATTGGATTGGAAATCAAGGTGGACGGACGAGCAATCAACAACCTACGGGCGGACGGGGTCATCATTAGTACGCCGACGGGATCGACTGCCTATTCCCTCGCGGCCGGGGGCCCAATCTTGGAGCCGTCGCTTCACGCCTTGGTTTTATCGCCGATTTGCCCGCATAGCCTAACGCAGCGTCCTATTGTTTTATCAGATCGCAAAGAACTTCAGCTCACGTTGAAAGATCGACCCGGGCAGGTTTTCCTCACCTTGGATGGCCAGGATGTCGTGGACATGAAGGTGGACGACGTGGTCGTGGTGCGGCGATTCCAAAAGCATTCGCTGCAGATCGTGAATTCGCCGGACCGGGACTATTTCAGCCTGTTACAGGAAAAACTGAACTTCGGAATGCGTTAGGGGTATAGGGTAGGGAATTATGCTCGAAGTCCTCAAGATCAAAAACCTGGCCGTCATTGATTCCGCGGAAATTAAATTCACCGAAGGTTTGAACATTCTCTCCGGCGAAACCGGGGCGGGGAAGTCCATCGTGCTCGAGGCGATTTCGCTCCTGCTGGGAGGGCGCGCGAGCACTGAGTTCATTCGCACGGGCTGCGAGGAAGCGGTGATTGAAGGTCTCTTCGATGTTTCGGAAATGTCTTGGATGCGCGATCGGTTGGTGCATCGCGGATTTCCGTCCGAGACGAGCGAGCTTTTGATCCGCCGGGTACTCCATCGCGGCGGTCGTCACCGTATCCATGTGAATGGGGAGCTCGCGACCCTGGGGATTTTGGCCGAGCTCTGCGAAGGCTTGATCGACCTTTGCGGCCAGCACGAGCACCAATCGCTGATCAAGCCGCGGACGCAGATCGAGTTGCTGGATCGCTATGGGGGCCTGGGCGAGCAGGCCGAGCGCGTGGCCAATGCATTTTCGCATGTGCGGTCGTTGCGCGCCGAGCTTGAAGCGCTGCGCGCGTCCGAGGCCGAGCGCGTGCGCAAGTCCGATTATCTGCAGTTCCAGCTGGAAGAGCTGAAGGCGGCGGCACTCACGCCCGGTGAAGACGATTTGCTACGTGAGGAAAAGCGCCTGCTGCAGACTACCGAGCAGCGCCTGAAGCTCGCTGAAGCCGCGCGCGAAATGTTCGATGCCGACCAAGGCGTGACGGCACTCCTGCAGGCCGCCGCCGGCAAGCTGAAAGCACTCGGCGAAATGGATCCCGTGGCGCAGCCGTGGCTCGAGGGCGTGGAACGCGCGGCGGCGGAAGTGGAAGAGGCGTGCCTCGCGCTTTCCCGCTACCAACAGGATCTGGACCTCAATCCGGATCGCCTTCAGGAAGTGCAGGATCGCTTGGCGCTCATCGCGGACCTGCGCCGCAAGTACGGCGCCACCGTCGAGGAGATGCTAGCCACCTTCGCGCGGATCGAGTCGGAA
The DNA here is from genome assembly GCA_050251055.1 of Bacteriovoracia bacterium. Classification (GTDB taxonomy): domain Bacteria; phylum Bdellovibrionota; class UBA1018; order UBA1018; family JBFWNL01; genus JBFWNL01. Next base: position 6,273 of record JBFWNL010000004.1, on the reverse strand, counting down.
TTTTCCTCGCTAGGTCAGGTGAATGAGCGGATCGAAGAACTCAATGAATTTCTGGTGAAGTCGGAGGCTGACCTCTATAATGATGGTCACCGGTTGTCGGACGCCCGCCGCAAAGTCGCGAAGACCCTTTCGGATTCGGTAAATGGGGAGTTAAAAGACCTCCGCATGACCGACGCCCAGTTGAAGGTAGCGCTCACGATGAAGGAAGATATCTCACAGTGGTCGACCGCCTTCGGCGCCGACGAAATCGAATTCAGCATCCGTACCAACAAAGGCGAGGCCGAGCGTCCCTTGGGCAAGATCGCCTCCGGGGGCGAGCTTTCTCGCCTGATGCTCGCCATCCGTCGCGTGATCGCCGACAAAGGCGGCATCGGGGTTTACCTTTTCGACGAAATCGACGCCGGTATCGGCGGGCAGACCGCGTTTGAAGTGGGTAAGAAGCTTAAGTCGGTTTCGAAGTACAACCAGGTCATTTGTATCACGCACTTGCCGCAGGTGGCGTCCTTCGCGGACTGCCACCTGACCGTGCAAAAGCGCGTGGAGAAGAATCGCACGATCACCGAGATCCTGGAGCTCAGCACGAAATCGCGCCAAGAAGAGATCGCGCGCATGCTCGGGGGCCCGAAGCTCACGAAGAGCAGCCTGCAAAACGCGGCGGAGTTAATCCAGTCCGCGTCCGTGTAATGCTCCCCAGCTTCCGCAACATTATAATGACCCGGCTTTTCTTCACGTTCGCCGTGCAGGGTCAGGCCGTGCTCATGGGGTGGCAGGTTTATTCCCTCACCAAGGACCCCCTCTACTTGGGTTTGATCGGACTTACGGAGGCGATTCCCGCGTTGGGGTTGGCGCTCTTTGCGGGCGACTTCGTGGATCGCCACAACCCCCATCGCGTTTACCAGAATGTATTGAGGATCTCGTTGCTCTCGGCCGTGATTCTGGTGGCGGCCTCTTTACCGATGCTCGCCCTTTCGGATCCCGCGCGGGTTGGACTGATTTACGTGGCCGCGTTTCTCACGGGGTTGGGCCGCGCGTTTTCGGGGCCTTCGATGTATTCGGTCATTCCGCGGGTGGTGCCGCGGGACACCTGGACGACGTCATCGGCTTGGGTCACCGGGGTGTTTCAGATCGCAACGATCTGCGGCCCCGCGCTGGCGGGACTGCTCTACGCCTGGCAAGGCGCGATTGTTCCTTACGCGCTTAACTGTGCATTACTGATTCTGGGGCTCGCGACTTGGGGCAGGGTGGCCTATCGGCACGTGCCGAATGCGGCGGCGATCGCCGAGAAGGGCATTCAGCGTTTCACCTCCGGGTTGAAGTTTGTTTTCTCCCATCCACTTTTGTTTTCGGCGTTGGCGTTAGATATGTTCGCCGTGCTCTTCGGGGGCGTGACGGCGATTCTCCCGGTGTTCGCCGCCGAGATTCTGCACACGGGGCCCGTGGGCTTGGGCTTCCTGCGGGCGGCTTCGGCGGTTGGCGCGTTGGTGATGAGCCTGTATCTCGTGCGCTTTCCGATTAAGCGCCAAGCCGGAATGATCTTGCTCGTGGCGGTCGCGGGTTATGGCTTTTGCATGATTGGTTTCGGACTTTCGACCACGTTCTGGGTTTCATTCGCGCTCCTGGCCCTGGGCGGGGCGCTCGACAGCATCAGCATGGTCACGCGCGGGGCGATTGTGCAGCTTTCCTCGCCCGAGCACATGCGCGGACGCGTGTCGGCGGTGAACTCCATCTTCATCGGGTCATCTAATGAGTTGGGCGCCTTTGAATCGGGTCTAGCGGCCAAGCTTCTGGGAACGGTTCCCTCGGTTTTATTGGGGGGCACGGTGACGTTAGTCACGGTAACGGTTATCGCAGCGCTGGCCCCAGCCCTGCGTAAAATGGATATCCGGCATCTGGAGGCTCAGGGAAAATGAAAACATTGTTAAATTTATTTAAATATTAGTGAGAGTTTTTGTTTAAATATTTGTAATTATTGATATTTTTATATAACGCGCCGCTTGATCTTTTGGGCCGATCGCGGCAGAATGGATTGTAGGTCACCCCGGTAAAACGGGTGGGACGGGTCGGTATCACAATTTAGTTTTCTAAGTTCGAAAGGTGGAACGTGCGTCGTGAAGAACTTAATGGCTGTTACAATTTTGCCCCTTTGCTTATTGGCGAGTGGTTGCATTGGCGGGAATCGGACCGAAAGTGGGTCCAGCGCCCGTACGTCTCGCGCGAGCGCAGGTACAGGCGCCACCAGCGGTAGCGGCGGCGGTAGCGGATGCAGCAACAATAAGCGCAGCGGAATTTCGATGAAGGCGGACGGTGGCGTGCAAGCCATCGGTGCTGGTGGCGGCGTGCAATGCGTGGCGACTTCCCAAGCGGGCGCCGTCGGCTTCGCCAATGATGGCGGCCTCTCGGATTTCGCGCGTATCCGCGTGGAAGCGGACGAAGATCTTTTCGTGTCGGAAATGGATAAAAACGGCGACTATTACGCCTTAAAGTTAGACGTGAAAAAGGCGGTTTTTTCGCTGTATTCGGGCGTTGATCTGGATAATCCCATCGCATGGGGCGCGCTCGAAATTTCAGGCCAAGACGTGGCGTTGGAAGTAAAAGAATCTAAAGACGAAGGACTTATTGCGGGCGGCAAGTTGGTGGCTGACGTCGATAAAGACGACTCGCTCACGATTTCGGGCATCAAGTTCTCGTACCTGGCGAAGGACGAGAAATAGGCGAACGAGTTATACCACCCCGAATGGTGCCTGCGGAGATGGCTTTCGCTCTGCGGGCACCCTTCACCAAAAGTTTAAGGGCTATACCACCCCGAATGGTGCCCTCAGGTTCGCTCGGAGATCTGGGGGCATCGTTCACCTCAAAATCAAAGAAAGTAAAATATTAAGAAGACTTCATATTTTAGAGGTGTGTCTGCTTAAGTATTTGATATTAAATAATTTATTTGAAAATGACTGATTTGAAAAATGGGTCAAAATCGGAGAAAATAGAAATATAGGTAAAAGCCCGGAAACGGGTGGGATGGGTCAGGTTTTTAGGCGAAAGGTAGGACGTCAGCGGTGAAACGGATTTTGACGACAATCTTCTTGGTTTCGGCGGCAACCGCGCTCACGGGCTGCTCCGAGGACTTCTTGATGAATCGGGCGGACCTCGCTTCAAATTACACGGTGACGAGCGCGAGCGGCACGGGCCCCACTACGCCCGGCAGCGGCGGCGGCTGTGGGAAAGCCCGGCTGCTCGAAGCACGAGCCAATCCAGCTACGATGAGTTTCGTTTTGAGTAATTCGGGCGGCATTTCCCAGGCGGTCTCTGCGACGACCTGTGGCGTCTTCGGCGCCGAGTCGGCCCTGCCGGAGCTCGCGATCCAGCAGTTGCGACAGGCAAATCGGATTTACGAGGCGGAAGGAGTCCAGCTTCTGCTGGACCGTGGCTTACACGAAGCGGTCCTGCAGTGGGCGGATGAATCCGCCGATGAAGGAGATGTTTCGCAGATTGTCGCGTCGTATGCATCCGGCGAAGATGGCGCGTTGATTTTGACGCTCGCGGATGGATCCGAGTTGGTCTTGCCAGTGAACGAATACGGCAACGGCTATTGGTGGGGCGAAATCGAGCTTGTTCAGTTGAATCTGTAACGGCGAAGCACGTCGATCGCGGCCTTGAAGCCGCTTCTCACCACTTCGGTCATTTTCTTGGCCGACAAATTGAAATGCTCGCTCGTGAACATCTTCGTGTCGTTGGCGCGCGGATGGATATAGATCGTATCCACGTTCATCCGGTGATGCAGCTCATTTTCCAGGATTTCACAGATGCGCCGACGGTGGTTGTCGTCAAGCCCCTGCTGCCGGCAGTACGAGGAAACCGCATCGATCGCGTTGCGCTGTACCTTCTTGCTATGGATGTAGTTATTCACCTTCTGCTCGACCACCAGATAAATCGACTGGATCAGGATCGTGGGCAATCCCAACTCGGTGAGTGATCCTACTTCCCGGTTGTAGTGGTACGGCTGGTGGGTATAGCTTGCGAAAATCAGGTCGGCGCCCGCGTCGGCCGCGACGTGCGTGGAGAGCGTGTCGCGAATCTCCCCGTCTATATAGTAGTTCACGCGCCCGCTATCGGTCTTGATCGGATAAGGGGAGTAGACGAAGGGCAGTGCCGTACTCGCCGCGCACGCCTGCGAGATCGGCACGTCGTTTTTATAGAGGCAGTCGGGATCGTGCGGCGGCGGCTCGAAGCCGTATTTCCCAAAGACAACTTTGTGCGTGTGATTGAGCTGGGTGCCGACGACGAATAAATCCGAGCGGTAATCCGAGAAACGGTTCGAGGGCAGCACGTCCTCGCGCAGGTACTGCTCAAGCCCGGCGGTGGAAAAAATGCCCGTGGTTTTCAGCCAGCGCATCTCCACCAGCTGTTGCCAATCGCCGCGCATGAGGGTGCCGGCGATATCGCGCCAATGCTTCAGTTGCTTGAGTTGCTCGCCGGCGAGTTCGCGTCGCAGCTTGAACATCACGCTGTAGGTTAGCGGCGGCAGTACTTTCGGTGTCGCGTCGGCGGGATCCGTCGGTTGACGATTCAGGAATGAGTTGAAAATATTATCGAGGGAGAAGCCGGCGGCCAGGTAAGAGCAGATAATCGATCCGGCGCTGGAGCCCACGTAGGTCGCGATGTCCTTCGGCCCTAAGAGGGGGGCTTCCCCCCCAGGAGTCGCGAGCCCCCCTTGAAATTTGAAGCCCTGCTCCTTGAGGGCGAGGGCAACACCCAAGTGAAAAGCTCCGGCTTTGGTCGCCCCTCCGCTACAAACGAAGGCAATTTTCTTTTTTGGGCTGATTTCGATGCGTTTTTGCATCCCGCCAGTCAGAGTACTTGAATTTCCTGGTTAAGCAAATACAATTGGGGAGTGAGTATGCAGCCTGAACAGACGAACGGGACCTGGCTCCCACTAATGGAGTATTCGATTAAGCAGGGGATCAGCCTCTCGACCCTTCGTCGTTACATCAAGGCGAATAAGATTCAGCACAAGTTGGAAGATGGTCGGTATTTAATCTGGGACGCGGATGCGTCCGGAGTAAACGTCTCTCGTACCGCGAGCGATGACTCCGTCGCTTTGAAAGCCAAGCTCTTCCAATTGGAGAAGGAACTCCAAAAAGCCAATCAAGAGATCGCGGAGCTGAAGACCCTAGTTGCCCTCTATGAAGAGAAGATCCCGCAAAAATTTTCAGGACTCGAACCTTCATTTGAGCGCCAAATCGAGAATTAAGTCGGCGCTTTTCGGTTGGATCCTATTGGCCGTGCTCGCCCCGTCGGGCGCGCGCGCTTCGTTCGAGCTGGATAATCGCTATTCCCTGGAAACGATCGGCTACCTAAAGTCTTGGGACAACGTCGACGGTATTTTTTCCGACTACGTGGCCGCGGCCTACGAAGAGTATTTCGCCCAGCAGAGCCGGTTTCGATGGCAGGATATTTCGCGCGCGTACGAGGCGCTCGAAAATTCGAAAATCCAGTATCGCAAGCTCATCGAGGACGAAAAGATCCTGAAGCAAGTTTCACGCACTTTCCGAGTGAACTCGCTCCTGCGCACCAAGATTTACAAGGAAGGCCCGTATTATCGCTTCGTGATCGACTGGGTTCATATGCCTTACGTGAATCTGCTCGCGACCGAAACCTTCAAGCTCGAAGAAACGCGCGAAACGAAACCCCTCAATAAAGACATCATCAAGAATGAGATCAAGAAATCGCTCGACGCGCTTTTCAAGAAGGTGCCGTTTCTGGCCCACGTGACCGGCCGGGACGATACCTGGGTGACGGTGAACGCCGGTTCCCTCGAAGGAATCCGCGCGGGCGATACGCTGGTGATCGGTAGTCTCGAGGAAGTGAAGACGCATCCGTTGCTCGAGCAGCTGGTGGAGTGGAAGACGATTGAAACCGGTCGGCTGGTGGTCGATAAGGTCGAGGAAAAGATCGCGTTCGGTAAGGTCCAGGCCGAGGAGCCGGGACACCAGATCACGCGCTATCAAAAAGTACTCAAAGTCCTACCTAAGCCGCCCGAGGTCGATCCGGCGTTGCCCGATCCCGCCGGGGAAGAAAAAGCGAACGCGCTCCAGCCCCCTCGCCTGGGTTGGGTTTCCGGAGGGACGTGGACTGGCTCGTTTTCTCGGCAATACAGCAATACCACGAGCGGCGTGAACATGAGCGGCAGCGGGACTTTGCTCGGCGCGAAGGTGGGCGGCGAACTCTGGTTAACGCGTAACTACTACTTCGCGCGGTTAGCGTTCGGTTACGGCTTCT
>JBFWNL010000003.1:0-375960 GCA_050251055.1 Bacteriovoracia bacterium | reverse complement strand
ATGAATTGGGCGCCACTAGTTAGGCATGGTGCCCGAAGTCGTGCCGCCTTCTTCGGTGGCGCGCGCCCGCGGCGTGTTTACTTTTCCGGCGGCGATTTCTCGCAGCGCCGTCACGATTACGCGGTTCTTGCTCTTCACGGTGGGTTCGGCACCTTTGTAAAGCTGTCTGACTCGCGTAGTTGCCACCAAAACCAAGTCGTACATATTGCCGACGTTGCGGAGGCAGTCCTCAACCGTAATTCTCGCCATGAGCGGACTCCTTAGAATTCAATGAGTTATTTTGTAGGCCGGGTGTATCGCAGCCGGGAACGCTTCGTCAAGGGTTCCTAGTAAAAGCCTCTAAGATTCTGACTTTTTAAATCAACTAAAGCCAAGTGAAGCTGGCCTATTTATCTAGGCGTACATGTTGTTTAGCTCGGCCGCGTATTTCTGGGTGATTTCCTTGCGTTTCACCTTCAGGGACGGGGTGATCTCGCCGGATTCGACGGTGAATTCGCGGGGCAGAATCGTGAACTTCTTGATGCTCTCATAGCTGGCCAGCTGGTCGTTCACCTCGTCCACGATCCGCTGGACCAGGGCCTGGATCTTTTCGTGGCGGATGAGGTCCGAATAATCAGTGAACAGGATGTGGTGCTCATGGGCGTATTTGATGATCTCGTCGCGCTCTAGGGTGACGAGGGCGGTGAGATAATTGCGCTTGTCGCCGTAGACCACGAACTGGTTGATGATTTTGTGAGTCTTGGCGATGTTCTCGATCTTCTGGGGCGCGACGTTCTTGCCCGCGCTCGTCACGATCAGGTCCTTCTTGCGATCGGTGATGCGAATATAGCCTTCCTGGTCCACGTAGCCGATGTCGCCGGTGTGAAACCAGCCGTTTTGCAATGCCTGGGAGGTTTCGGCGGGTTTCTTGAAATAGCCGGTGAAGATTTTTCGGGACTTGAGCAGGATTTCTCCATCTTCCTCGGCGATGCGTACGGAAACATCCTGCATGGGCCGTCCCACGGTGCCGAAGCGGATGCTGTCGGGGATGTTCACGGCCACGGGACCCGTGGTTTCTGTCAGTCCGTAGCCTTCCAGGATCGAGATGCCCGCGATCAAAAAGAAGCGGCCGATATCCGGGGGCAACGGCGCACCGCCGCTGATGCAGAAGCGCAATTGTCCGCCAAACCGGGCGCGGATCTTGGAGAACACGAGCTGGTTCGCGAGCCGGTACTGCGCGCGCGTAAGGGCGGAGGGCGCGCCATGCTTCGGGAACACGCATTCCTCACCCACGCGCAGGGCCCAGTAAAAGAGTTTTTTCTTGATGCCTCCGTTCTCGTCGATCATCGACAAGATCTTCGTGTAAGCCTTTTCAAAAATGCGCGGTACCGCGATCATGAGCGTGGGTTGAATCTCCACCATGTTGGCGGGGATCTTATCCATGCTTTCTGCGAAACACTGGGTCCAACCCAGGGAGTAAGTCATCATCGACTCGACCTTGCCCAGGATGTGCGAGAAGGGAAGGAAGGACAGGATCACTTCTTTTTCCGGCGTGATGTAGTTGGCGATGCCGGCGGCGACGTCTTCCACCACGCTCACCATATTGTCTTGGGTGATCATCGCCCCCTTGGGAAGCCCGGTGGTGCCGGACGTATAGCAAATCGTGATCAAGTCGGTGGGCTTGGCCGCGCGCAGGTTTTGGTCGAAGGCCTCGGGCGTTTTCGCCATCTGCGCGCGCGCGAACTCCCGGAGCTCGGCCAGGCTCATTGGCGTGGCGAGCGCGCCTAACGAAGAATCCATCAGGCCGGACTCGGCCGACGCGAGCGCCGCCTTTTCGATGACGACAATCTTTTTCACCTGGCTTAAGGCCTGCGCGTCTTTTTTCAGTAGCTGCGTGATCTTTTCGAACTGCGCGGCGTTCTCCAAAATCAGCAGCTTCGCTTCGCTGTCGCGCACGATGTATTCAATATCCGCCGGCGTGCTGGAGGGGTAGATCGGCACCGTGATCGCGCCGGCGCCCAAGATCGCCATGTCGCAGATGCTCCACTCGAAGCGGGTGCCGGAGAGGATGACGACTTTGTCCTGGGCCTGGATTCCGAGGGCCATCAGGCCAAAGGAAACTTGCTTGGCCTCGGTGTAAAATTCGCCGTAAGTGACGTCTTGCCAGGTCGTACCGGGCTTGTAGCGAAATCCTAGGGTATTGGGCGTGGATTGAGCGCGCTTCAGGAAGACGGCCGATACGGTTTTTTCTACGATGAGTGCCATGTCCCTCGATTAGCGCGGGGGGGTGGAAGTTGCAACTTTACTCCTAATAAACCGATCTAAATAGTCGGAAAATTGAAGTCCGCTATCCGCGGCGTTGCGCCTTTTTCATGGCCTGCTTCATCTCGCGATCGGCCGATTTTTTCTTCAGGGTGTCTCGCTTGTCGTGCGCCTTTTTCCCTTTGGCGATGGCGACCTCGGCCTTCACGCGGCCCTTCTTGAAATAGAGGCGCGTGGGAATGAGGGTCATGCCTTCTTGCGTGATCGCCCCAAACAGCTTTTCGATTTGATGGCGGTGGAGGAGCAACTTTCGGCGGCGGAGCGGTTCGTGATTCCAGATGTTGCCATGCGAGTAAGGCGCAATGTGCATGTTCACCAGCCAGGCTTCGAGCGACCCGCCTTTGCGCCCGATATCGATGAAAGCATCACGAATATTGGGAGACTGCAGCCGCAGGCTCTTGGCTTCCGTCCCCATCAATACCATGCCGGCTTCGACGACCTCGTGGATGATGAAGTTCCCGCGGTTGGGGTTACTGGCGATCAGTTTTTCGCCGCCCCCGGCGGGTTTGCCGCTTTTGTCGGATGCCATCGCTATTTAACCTGCGCGATCCCCAGCGAGAGAATGGTCTTGAAGGCTTCCTCGACTGTGAGCTTGCTCTCGCGTACGTCCGCTTCGGGCACGATCAGGTGAAACCCGGAAGTCGGGTTAGGCACGGTGGGGACGAAACAATTAAGCATGCCGGCTGGGGCTGGCGGGAGGTTGCGTCCCTTGGCCGCGCCCGTGACGAAGGCCACCGCCCAGCAATCCTTGCGGGGATACTCGATGTAAACTACGCGGCTGAATTGCTGGCCACCGCCACCGGGAGCGAGCGTCTTCAAAAGCTGGTCGAGCGAGCTGTAGATGGTTCCCAGGATCGGAATTTTTTGCACGAGCACGCGGATGATTTCGAGCATCTGCTGGCCCAGGTACTGCTTGGAGAACCAACCCAAGACGGAGGTCAGCACCGCCAAGATGGCGAGCGTGCCCAGAAAAGCCGCGGCTTTGATGATGATCGCTGTTTCCCCGTCGACGGAGATCAGGCCGAAGAGTGGGAGTGCTCCGAACAAATCCCAAAGGAGTCCCAGGAAAGCGCGGGCGATCCAAAAGATGACGACGATCGGGGCCAGCACGAGCAGGCCCGTGAAGAAGTTCTTTTGGAGGAGCTCTTTTAAGTTGGGCAAGTTAGGAAGCCCAGGGCTTTTTGTATTCAACATATTTAATTCGATCCGGCAGAACGTGATTCGGAGATTTGAAGCGCTGCGTCTAGTAACTTCCGCCATTCGTCCCAATTCAGCGCTTCGGCCCGTTTAGTACCATCGACTTGGGACAGCTCCAAGGTGTTTTGCCACTTGGGGGACACCCGCATGCATACGCGCAACATCTTGCGCTTATGGGCGAAGCAGACTTTCAGGAGCGTTTGCCAAAGCTCGGGCGCCCGAAGCGTGGTGGATAGGAGGGGTTCCGGGCGGCGAACAAGTTGCACGACTTCGGACTGGACCTTGGGGGGCGGCTTGAATGCGCGGGGCGGAGCCGAGCACAGTTTCGTCACGTCCCAATGGTTTTGCAGCCAAAGGCCCAAGCTCGACATGTCCTTCTTTTCGGCGGGTACGTAGAGCTTGCGCGCTACCTCCGCTTGGAACATCAAGGTCATACCCGGTACCGTGCCCGGCGGGGTGTTTGCCAGTTTTTGCAAAATGGCGGTAGCCGCCGAATAAGGAAGGTTGGAAACCACGTAGACGGGGAGCGGATTCAGCCAGCTGTCCGCGGCTAGCTCCAGAAAATCCTCGTGGATCACCTTCGCGCGCGTGCCCACCTTGTCGCGCATGCGGATCGCCAGGCGTTCGTCGGTCTCGACGATTCTGTAGTCGAGCGAGTCGGGTTTCTGCGCGGCGAGTGGCACGCTCAATGCGCCGTCACCGCAACCGATTTCCACGATCGAGGCGCAGCCCAGGCGCGCGGCTTCGCGCAGAGAGTTTTGTACGATTTTATCGATGATGGCGCCGTCGCGCAGGAAGTGCTGGCCGAGGGCTTGGCGTCGATTTCTAATCATATACTTGGATTGGCCACCGCGTTCAATGTCAGCATCTGCTGCCGAGAGAGGATTCGCCCTTGTTGAAATTGAAACGCACCGGCGGCCGCGATCATGGCGGCGTTGTCGGTGCAGTATTGCGATTTCGGAAAGAAACAAGGGCGGCGGTTTTCCGCAAGCCGCGCGCGCAGGCGCGAGTTCGCCGCCACGCCGCCGACGAAGGCTAGGCTACGGCAACGGTGCTTCGCCGCTGCCAGCTCTATCTTTCCCATGAGCGCGTCGATGATGGCCTCTTGGATGGAAGCACATAGGTGCGGGATCTCGGCGTCGAGCATGTCTTTCTTTTGGAGTTTTTGTATTTCGAGCGCGACCGCGGTCTTGAGTCCGCTGAAAGAAAAATCGAGGACCTTTTTCTCGGGAAGCGCGCGGGGAAACGCGTAGCGCTTCGGGTCGCCGCCCTGCGAGCGTCGGTCGATCCAAATCCCCCCGGGGTAGGGAAATCCCATGAGCTTGGCCGTCTTGTCGAAGGCTTCGCCGGCGGCGTCGTCGCGCGAGCGTCCGACCTGGGCTTGCGCGAGCAAGTCCGGTCCCCAGGTATCCGGGGGGCCGGGAATGACGTAAAGGTTGGTGTGCCCACCGGAAACCAGCGCGAGTAGGAGCGGGTACTCGATCTGCGAAGCTTCCGGCTGATCTAGAAACAGGCTCGCCAAATGTCCTTCCAAATGATGCACGGCGATCAGCGGTTTTTCGTGCACGTACGCGAGCGCCTTGGCCGCGCTCACGCCGACGAGGAGCGCCCCTACGAGCCCCGGGCGGTTCGTTACCGCGAGCGCGTCGAGCTCCGCCCAATTTTTTCCGGAGTCCCGTAAGGCGTCGTCGACCATCGCGTTTACGGTCTCCAAGTGATTCCTCGACGCGATTTCTGGGACTACGCCGCCATAAGGTTGGTGAATGGCGATCTGGGAAAAAGTCGATACGCTGAGCGCGCGCAATTCTCCATTGCCGTTCCGTTCTACGACCGAAGCGCTGCATTCGTCGCAGGAGGTCTCGATACCCAGGATTAAGCGCGCGCCCTCACTCATGGCTTCGGGTCCGCGGGACAGCTGACGAGCTTCCGTTTTTGCGCGATCACCTCGAGATCCGGTTTGCCGCCCTTCCACCACTGCGGGGCGCGCGTAGAGGTGTGGCAAGTAAGGCAGCGATCGTTTGCCACCGACTTTCCGTAGGCGCCGCTAACGGGATGGGATCCCGCGGGGCCATGGCAGCTCTCGCATTGCACCGGCGCCCAAACCTTAGAGAAGCGCGAGAGCGAGTCGTCCAAGGGGAGCTCTTCCAGATCCTCGTCCGTCGTTTTGACCTTCGTATCCATGGCTTGCGCCTCGTGGATTCGACGCAGGTATACCGCCAGTTTCTCGATGGGAATCTGCTCGCGCTCTTCCAGGTTCTTGGGGTTACTGCGTTCGGCGACGCGATCGAGACTGTGAAATCCGTGCTTCTGGCCCAAGGCCAGCGTGTGGCACCCCAAGCATTCCAGATTGCGAATTTGCTTTTGGTTTACGAGCGGCGTGAGCGCGTCGGCGTGTTTGGTTTTACGCCAGAAGTCGAACTGGTGCGTGTGGCAGTCCGCGCATTGCACGAAGGTCTGGTAGGCTGCGTGCGGATTGGGCCGGTTCCCGCCGGTGGAACCGGACAGACCCGGGGTTTGCTTGGAGTTGAGCTTGGCCACGGCTTCTTTGAATTCTTTGACCAACGCTTCCATTTCGCGAAACTTCTTCGCGTCCGCATCGTTTGCCGGCGGCACGGCCGGTGCGATATCGAGCGACTCATCGAGGCTCGTGAGCTGGTGTTTCTCGTCGCTGAGCGGGGCACGGGTGAGGGGAAGCAAGCCGATGTACTGATTCTGGTAAGAGGACTGCAGAATCAGCGTTTTGCCCACTTTCTTAGGGGTTTGCAGGAAGGACTGGGTGTGGCCGCCGACGATCGCGTCGAGCTCCGGCACGGCTTGGGCGAGCACCTCGTCCTCGTCGACTCCTTGGTGGGTAACGGCAATGAAAAGATCGGCCTTTCCCTGGTGGGCGGAAACTTCCCGCTTCACGGCCGCCACGGCGGAGCCGACCTCGAGCTCCTTGGGCCAGTCCAGTTGAGCGCCCACTGCGCCGATCACGAGCACGCGCAACGTGCGGCCGTCCGGCTGAGGGTATTTGAAAAGGTGGCTCGCCTTCAGGAGCAGCTTGCCCTTCCGTTTGATGTTGGCGGCCAGGAATACGAACTTCGCCGGCTGCTTCAACTTCATAAGGGTGTCCACGCCCAACGCGAAATCCTTCTCGCCAGGCACCACGACTTTATGCCCTAACTGGTTATGGGCACGAATCAGGTACTTCGCTTGGGTGATGGCCTGTTCCCTGAGCAGCGGAGGGTAGCTGTCCATCGAAAAGAGAAAATCCCCGGCGTCAACTTGTAGAAGATCGGGATCGGTCTGCTTGAGCAGTAGTCCCTGCTTTCTCACCAGCCCTCCCTTGGGGTTGCCGCGGCAGCCGCAGGGTTCAAGTTCGGCCTGGATGTCGTTACTGTAGACGAGAGTAACCGCGCGGGCCGGGGACGCAAAGTAAAGGGAGGCGACCGTGATCAGTACCGACAGCATACTTTACTCCCTCGCCGGCAAACGGACGGACCTATTCCCCGTCGCCTGCCGACTTTTTCTTGCCGCCGCTCTTCGCGGTCTTGGTCGGGGCCTTGCCGCTGTTGAGCTTCGCCTTGATCAGCTTGGCTTCGTTGGATTTTGGATATTTTTCCACGAGTTCTTGGTAAAACGCCTTGGCTTCGGTGGCCATGTTCAGGTTTTCCATGCTGAGCCCGATCTTGTAGAGAGCTTGCGGCATGTGGCGCGAGCGGTTGTACTTTTCCGGGAACTGCGAGTAGTCGGCGATCGCCTTCTTGTAGTTGCGCAGTGAAAAGTGGGATTCTCCCCGCAGGAAGTAGGCGTCTTCGACATGTCCGCCGGAGGGGGCCGCCGCCAGGTAGGCGGAAAAGCTCTTTACGGCCTCATCTAGCTTTCCGGCGATGTGTTGTTTCTTGCCGGTGTCGAAGAGTTCGCCAGGGTCCTTGGGGGGCGCGGTCTGGGCCTTCTTCAGGGCTTCCTGGGTCGCGGTGAGCGCGATTTCCATCTCGGCGATACGATCTTCCAGTTGTTTGATGCGCGCTTCGTTGGCGTCCTTGCCCGAACTCGCCTTGTCGGCTTGACGGGCGCGCTCGATGTCCTCGATGCGGCCGTTTAGGCGGTTGATCTCGCTTTTGATCTCATCGATCGCGTAGCTATTGCCGCGGATCTCGCCTGGTTCCGTCTGCCCGCTGCGCGTGTTCTGATCGTTGTCGCCGCGCAGGTCCGCCCGTGTTTTCAGGCAACCGACGCCGCTTATGAACAGGATCACACCGCTGAAGACCAAGGCACGTTTTTTCATGCCCACATCATCGCATATTTTTAACTAACGCGAAATAGGCGGAAAACCTGGAGTGGTGGTGGGAGAAGCCGCGGGGGCTTGGTTCTGCTTTACCCGTGCTTCTTCCTCGGCAGTTTCGTAGAACTTTTCGTTACGGGGAGCCTCGAAATTCTCGTCCGCGGGCGAGGCGCCGCCCTGCCTGGCCATGGGGTCTTCGGGAAGGGCTTCGCGTTTCGCGCCGCTTGCCAGCGCCTCGAATTCGGCGCGCTCGGCGTATTGGCGCGCCTTGCGAACGGACTCGCGTGCTTCCTTATAGTCCTTGAACTTGTATTCTTGCCGGGCCTTGAACCAAAGTTCCCGCGCCTGGCGATACAGCTCGGGCGCGTAGCGATCCGCGTTCACTTCCTTGGCGGCCTTTAATGCAGCGGCGGTATCCGACATTTCCTGCAGCGGACGCGTCGCCGTGATGGCGCAGCTCGAGCCGAACAGCAGCAGAAGGGCGATCGGACGGATCACTATTTCGAAGTGATGACGAAGTTAGCCCGGCGATTCGCCGCCCAAGCCGCTTCGGTGTGGCCTTGATCGAGCGGCCGTTCCTTGCCGAAGCTGATGGTCGTGATGCGAGCGTCACTGACGCCTAGATCGTGCAGGTATTTCTTCACGGCGTTGGCGCGTTTCTCGCCCAAGGCGATGTTGTACTGAATGCCGCCGCGTTCGTCGCAGTGGCCTTCGACCTGGATGGCGAGGTTCTTCTTTTCCTTCAGGATCTTGGCATTTTCCGCCAGGGTTTGCTTGCCTTCGGCGTTGAGCACGAAGGAATCATAGGGAAAGTGCACAGTGCGGAGACCGCCAGCCTTGCCCTGATCGGAATCGCCGTTGGTATTGATGTCGGCGTTCACGGAATTGATGTCCGGGGAGGTATCTTCGTCTTCCTTCACGTCTTTCTTGCCGCAAGACGCAGCAAACAGAACGAGGCTGACACTGATCAACGCGAATAGTTTATTTTTCACTGGCGCAGAAACGGCTCTCATGACAACTCCTCTCACGTGGGATTGACGACGGTTTCCTCCAACATAGTCCACTGTCTTCAAAAATCAATGATAACCTTTCTAATCTTCAGTGTTTTTTTCCTGAAGATAGTCTCGACCGCACACGCAAAATTCTCACCGGAAACGAATTGGGAGACCGTTACGACCGCCCACTTTCGCGTCCATTATGCAAAGCCCTACGCGCGCTTCACCACCTACCTGATCGACTATTTGGAAGAGGCTTACGAAGCGCTCAGTCCCGAGCTGAACTGGAAGTTGCGCGAGCGAGTGGACGTCGTCGTTTCGGGCGATTCCGATATTCCGAACGGGCTGGCGAGTGTCTTTCCCTTCAACCGATTGGTGATCTACGCGACTCCCTTTTCTCCGATTAGTTCAATCGGAGAATATGACAATTGGATTCGTACGCTCGCCTACCATGAATTGACGCATATCATCGCGAATGACACGACGCATGGTGGTTTTGCTACGCTTCGCTCGATCTTTGGAAGCGCGGCAAAAATGAATTTTCGACAGCCACTGTGGTTGATCGAAGGCTTGGCTGTTTTTAAAGAGACGGTTCATGGCTGGTACGGGCGAGGTCGTTCGGCATTCTTCGATATGGCCGTTCGAACCGCGGTGCGCGACGGCCTATTGGATCCGAGTGATCGGGAGAGTACCGCGAGTTTCTTGAACGGGGTGACCCTGGATCGCCTCAACGACGGCCCTCCAGGTTGGCCGGGAGGCATAGCGCCGTACCTATATGGCTACGTCATGTACGAAGTCATCTCGCAGCGGAGCGGGTTGGAAATGCCGGGCAAGCTTTCCTACGCTATGGGCGGAAGGCTCCCTTTTTTTCTGAACACGGCCGCGCAAGACGTGATGGGCGTAGATTACTACCAGCTTTGGAAAGACGCCGTCGTCCAGATGCAGAAGAGCGCCGAATTGGATCTGAGGCACATTCGGCAGCAGACGGTGACGCCGATGCAGCTCGCGGCCCAGCCGATCGAGCGCCCCGAGCCCCAAGTGCTTTCGGGCGCGGGGTTGCGGGAAAATCAGAAGCCCCCCGCCGCCGCGCCGCCGCGCGAGCGGGATGGTGAGCACGAAGGGCGGATGTTGCGCTCGCCCGCCCCGTGCGTAGGCACGGGCGACGTCTATTATATCCGGGATGCTTACGAATCCGGCACTGGCATTTCGCGTTGGCGCCCGCGCGACGGCAGCATCGAGAATCTCAGCGAATGGGACGTGGGCGGCGGCATACAGTTGCGGTGCGTGGGCGAAGGCGAAAAGGCGGTGCTGGTTTATTCGCGGTACGATCTCTTCGAAGGGTTTAAGACCTATTCTGATCTCTATTACTGGGACGTGAAGCGCGGACGCGAGCGCCGGCTCACCTGGGGCGCGCGCGCCAGCGATCCGGACGCGTCGCCCGATTTCGCGCTCGATCCCGAAGACTCCCGGCGGATCAAGGCGGGAGCCTTGGTATACGTGAAGAATCTCGACGACGGCAACCAGGCCATCATCGCTTGGGACGGCAAAGCCGAGCGCTCGCTGGTGCGCGGCGAGCGCTTCGAGCGCTTCGGTACCCCCGCCTGGGGGCGGGGCGAGTTCGCCAATTGGATCGTCTATTCCGAAAAGCTCAACGGCGGTAATGAGCGCCTGAGCGCGGTTAACGCGAGTACCGGTGAAGTGAAGCCGCTCACCCGTCACGCGAAGAAAGCCATGCGGGTAAACGAAGTAAACCCCAGTTGGACCCACGACGGCGCCATCCTCTACGCGAGTTCGCTCGGCGGTATTTTCAATATCTTTCGGATTCCGGCCCCGGAGGTGAAGCGTGTCCTGACGGAAGAGTCCACGGTCAAGTCGGGAGCCGTGGTCTTTGCGAAGGCCGAACGGCTCTCGCACGTCGAAACGGGCGCATTTTTTCCGGTCGAATGGCCGGACTCCCCATCGGCGGGGGATGGGGGCGAGGTTCTCGCTACATTATATGACAGCTCGGGCTTCCGGTTGGCCCGGTTTCGTCCCCGGATCCAGACCGAAGAGCCGGTTTCGCTCGCGAGCCTCCATACGAAGCTCCACATTGCGGCCGAGGCGCATCGGCTCGACGCTCCGGACGCGCAGAGCTTCTGGGTGGACGCGCCGAGCGAGCACGAAGAGCACGCGAAAGCCACGCCGGAGAAGTATTCCGTGTGGCCCACCATCCTGCCCCAGTACTGGCTCCCGTACGGCGCTAAGGTTTCCGACGGATGGACCTTGGGCGCGCAAACCGAGGGCGGAGATGCGCTCGATCTGCACGGATATGCGCTATCGCTGGGCTGGGATTCGCGCGCGACCTTCCCCGTTTTTCATTTGGGTTACCGGTACGACGGGCTTTATCCTTCCATCCTCGTCGACTTCACGCAGGAGAACCGTTACGTCGGGATTTTCCAGGCCAGCAACCGGGTTAATGTTTCCTCCATTACTTTCTTTTATCCGGTAGGGAATTGGGCGGTTTCGTTCGGGGCGGCGTTGAACACGTTTCGCTTTTCGTCGTCCAGCATCGTAGGTTCCGCCACTACCGGCGGTTTGCAGGCGACCCTGAGCCACTCGGACGTCCTGATTCGTCCCCACTCCATCGAAAAGGAGGGCGGCGAAGCCGGGCACCGGATCGATCTGCGGGCGAGCGGTTACCTAGTCGGGGCCGAGAATTTCTCGTCGCTCGAGCTAAGCGCGGACCAGCGCGTGCGTTCATTTTGGAAGCAGCACTTCTGGCGCTTGCAGGTGAACGCGGGCAAAGCTTATAACGACGCGCTTTCTTCCTATTTCTTCGTCGGTGGGGGCGAAGGCTCGATCTCCAAGACGTCGAGTTACCTGCTGCGTGGCTATCCTTCCGGCGAAGTCTTCGGGCGCTCTATTTTGACGGCGAATTTGGAATACTGGTTTCCCCTTGAGGACATTTTCGCGGGGCATGGGACTTTTCCCATCTATCGCGAGCGTTTGAAGCTCAAGCTCTTCCTGGATGTGGGCTCGGCCGAGTACGTGGCGGGGCAGAATCTGGCTTTCGCGCGTTGGCCCTACGGGGTCGGGATAAATTTTCTGGCGGATCTGAAATTCTTGTACCATTTTCCCTGGACACTCGGCGCGGGTTTCCACTGGGGTTTGAACGAGGCATTGGGTGGTGAAAAACAGTTCGTCCTTGGGTTCTATTCCCGCGCTCGTTGAGCGGATTATACTCGTGGCTTTTCTCCTCCGCCTCACCGGTGAGGTTGTGCACCCGCACCTGGTGGGGGATACGTCATCCCTGATTGCCGGCGCCGGTCATATCCTACCGTGCTGGCAAGCGGGTAAGTGGGGCCACTGTGGTGAGGCGAGCCAGTTCTCTTTGTTATTTTATTTTCCCGCTTTTCCTTTGAAACTGCTCGGGTTTACCGATCGGATGATCGAGCACGCTTTGGGTTATTTGAGCTACTTCGCGTTTTTCGCGACGCTGATCCGGCTCTGGCGGTTTTTCCGGGGGCGATCGCCACGGGTCGCGGCTTGGGCCGCGTTGAGCATGGCGACCGGGACGCTCCTTTCGTATGCATTTTATAATTTCAGCGAGATGACGGCGGCCTGGGTGTTGCTGCTTCTGGGGGTGATGCTGGTTCAGGGGGCGAAGACGGGTTGGGTTTTCGCCCTGATGTTCCTTGCCGCCACGACGAAGGAAACCTCGGCGCCCTTTTTGATCTTGCTGACGGCGGCGGCGGCGCTCGCGCGATGGCGTCCCGAATCCGTCGCGGCGTTGCGGGCGGGGTGGGCGAGGGATCACGTGCGATTGATCGCGGCGGGAGCCGGCTTGGGCTTGGGCGTGGTCGCCAATCTGCTCTTTAATTTTTTTCGCTACGGCACGTACCGCAATACTGTCTATCTGAACCTGAAGATGCCGCCCGTGGACGCGATCTTCAGTACGATGACGGGCTCGTGGTTTTCGCCGAGCGGCGGGCATTTTTGGTTCTGGCCGGTCTTCTTCGTGACTTTCGTGGGTTTGCTGGGGGTGGGGCTGGGAAGGCGTTCTCCGCCCTGGCGGCGTGGGTTCTCGGCGTTGATCTTGCTCGCGCACGTTGGGCTGACCCTCGGCTTCTCGCTCTGGTGGTCTCCGTGGGGATGGATGGCCTGGGGACATCGGCTCTACTTACCTTGGATTCCGGTGACGATATTTTTGCTGCTTTACGCATTTGAGGCCGAAGTGGAAGCGGGCCTGGCGGCACTCGCTCGCCGAACCATGGCCTTTTGGTCGGCGACGGGCGCCTTGGTGCTCGTTTCGTTACCGCAGTTTCTGGTGATCTTCAATCAATGGCTCAATCACCGGCAATTCGAACTCGACACCGTCTGTCAGCACGGCCAGCACCCCTATGTGGACGAGCGCGCGTTTTGGAACTGTTGGGGACATCGCCTCTGGAGCCCGGACTTCTGGATCCTTACCGCCGATTATGGCTTTATCTTTCGCCATCCGGCGATCGGCATCATGACCGCTTTGTATCTATATTTGATCTGGCGCTTACTGCTGCGTTTGAAAAACACTGACCCACAAAGCGTCTAGCGCCTTCTCGTCGATCTCTGCTTCCTTGAACCAACGGATGGCGTCGCGGATCGATTGCAAATCCTTACCCTGAATCGATTTGAAGGTTCGGGCGAAGCTTTCGTTCAGGGTTTCACCGTCCGCGTTCGCATCGTGAATATCCCAAAGATAAGCTAACACGCGCCACTCGTTCGACGGTCCCTTGCATACATCACGTGGGACGGTCTCGAAGTGGATCGGACCCCGGCGAGGGGAGTAGTGCTCCAGTACGGGATCGGCGGCCGAAACATCCAGGTTTACCCACGCTGCGAAGAAGTGAGCCCAGCCTTCGGCCATGGCGATCGTCTCGTCGTGGCAGCGGTCGATGTAATGCTTGTAATTCGGCATTTCGCCGATCGCGGCCTGGTCATAGATGGCGTGCGCCATTTCGTGAGTGGCGACGTCCCAATGATGGCCATAGCGGAGATGCACCTGGTAGCCGTCATAAAAATCGAAATCCTGGGGCCACGCGAAGCCGATCGGGCGTTTCCAGAAATCAAGACCGACCGTGGCTTCGAGTTTCGTCATCGCCCTTTGGGCGATCTCCCAAATCGCCAGGGCCTGTCCGACGTCAGTCGTTTCTCCCTGCTGAAAGGTGATTCTCCCGCAGCGAGCTTTCGCATCGATTTGGTAGGATTGGAAACCGGTCCCCACGCTGAACTTTGTGTTTTCCATCAGCGCGCTGACCCGAATCTCACCGGACCATGCCGAGCAGGCGCCGAAGTCGGCGTGGCCTTCGGCATCGGTGCTCACGATCTTCGCGGGTTTCTTGGGATCGTTAGTGTAGACACGGATGGGAAGTCCAATCACCCCGCGCGTTTTTCCGTGATCCTCGCGCACGATTTGCACCCGCAGGTTCGAGTTTGTTTCCGTTAAGAGTTGATCAGGCGCCATGACCGGAGACATGGGGATTGGGGGAGCAGCCCCCAACGCGATCGACAAAAAAGCAAAAATGCAGAGAATGAAAATACCCGGCTTCAACAGATCCTCCTCGGGAGAATCCAGTCTAATCACCGGATGGGCCTATTGGCAAGTCGCGACGGCGTTCAGAAAAGCTTGATAGTCGTTGATGGTGAAGCTGCCGTTTAGGTCAAAATCTGCGCGGGGATCTTGCTGCGCAAATAAAATCATGAATAAGTTCAGATCAGCTTGGTTTACTAAAGTGTCCCCATTGAGATCCGCGCGCTGACACGGGCTTTCATGCACCGCGAGGTTTCCGCGAATATAAGCATTCACGGTCTCGGCCGTCAGTGCGTTGTTCCAATTGCCACGATGCTGCTGGCGCACCAAGTTTAGGAAGGTATGGGTGGCGTCGGGAGCCTGTGAAATATTGAGTCGATCGGCCAGGTAGGTGGCGATGGTGCTGCGAGCGGCGTTAACGAACGTGACTTCTCCGGAAACTGAGGTGTCGTTCGATATCGCCCGCCATTCAGCATTTGTCAGCCAGCCGTAGGTGGTCTCCAAAAACGGACGGGAACTCGTGTTGAAGTAACGATTTCGGTAAAACTGGGCCATCACGGGGGTTGGTCCTACGAAGGACGCCGGATCCATAAAAATCGCGCTGCCTTCTACCGGTTGGTAGAAGACGTTGTCATATACTCGCACTCCCGACACGGGAGCCGTAGCAAAGTTTTGGAGGGTCAACGCACTCGCACCACCAAATGAAATGGCGGGCACGGCGGGATTAGGATTGGTCCACCGGTAGACGGTGTTGCGCGCGATGGTGGTTCCACCGTGCGTGACGCTGATCACGATTGGTTGAATCGCACCGGTCCCGTGTTCGTTGTTCGCTACGACGTTGCCAGAAATGACCGCGTTAGGGGCAGGTTCGCCGGTGAGACCCATCGCGCGTCCGCAGCGTCCGAGGGGCAAGCAAGCGTTAGAGGTTGCCGGATAGTCGGGATGGTAAATGTCTTGGGCGTCGAGGACGACATTATCGCGTACTTCCGTGGTGTCGGTACTGAAATCCATCGCCGCCGGATTTTTTAGGAGGAGGTTGTTTAAGCACTTTCCGAGACAGGCACGAAATCCCGTCGCCGATGCACGTGAAGAAATATTGGCCAGGTTCACTACGTCGGTACTACCGTGAGGATTTGCGTAGAGATTGTGGCCGTTCAGCGTGTTGTAGAGGGCGATACCCGTGTTTCGATCGAACTCCCACCCATTTCGATCCAGCACGCTTTGCGACAGTAAAACGTGATCTGCGTTCGCCAAGAACATCCCGACTGAACTCTGAACCACGCCGGGCTGGTACGCGGTTCCGACATCATAGATACGTGACCGGTGCATTGTGATGTACCGTACCCGACCGGCTCCGGTAAGCACGGAGTTTCCTGGCGCGCCTACCACGCTGAGGCCAGCCGCCAGCTTCGCGATCGTGACGTCTTCAAGCAAGATGTGATGGTGCCCGGGGCCGTCGATACGTGAGGAATAAATCACCACACCCGAACCGCCGGCCCACGCCGCGTTTCCCTCGAAGTGAATCCCAGAAATCACCACATTTTTAATATGCGTCTGGCCGTTTGGACAGAAGTTTCCCGCTTCAAATCCGGTACTGGGACTCGCGGAGCCGAAGAGGAGCTTAGGTGGTAGCGAACTGGGGCTGTAAGAGCCTGTCACGGCGTCGTAGCTCGCGATCACTACCGGGCGCTCGGGAGCGGGGCCCGAAGCGCACCAGGTCCCGAAAGTTTCATTGGTGAAAACATCGCCGGGTTTGAGCACGAGCCAATCCGGATATCCATCGCGAATGAGTGCCTTACCCGCGGCGATCGTGCGTTTGGCGGTCGCGGGCGATAGCCCGTCATTTTCGTCGCTTCCGGTGGAGCTGCTGACGTAAACGACACGGGCCGTAGGGGCCAGTTGCGTCCAGCCGGCCGAATCCCTAGGTAGGCAGTATCCGGTAGGGCACGGATCGCCGCTGGCCCCGCCCGCCGTGCCCGAGGTCGTCGGCAGCGTGGTGATTCCGAGTTCCTCACCGCTTAGGACGGATTTTTTTCCGAGTCTCGGTTCAATAGGGCCACGAATTTCTAGGTTACAACCGCAAAGAGTAAGCAAAAGCCCGATGCCGAGCCGAATCGTCGAAGTTCCCATTTTTGCCCCGGCCTCCCTAACTTCTCCATCCTAGAGCGGGGTAGCGCGGATCCTTGTGTGTCATCTGAGACTTTGCTCGTCTGGATGTAAGCAGGTGTAAACAGCCGGGGATAGGTTGCCGCCCGATCGTCGTTTATAGCGGCATAAGGTAGTTTCTCACCGCCTCGGAAACGACCGTGGTTACGCAGTGCCCTTCTAATTTCGCGCGAGTGACTGACGGTTCGATGAGTTCTTTGAATCGCAACAGTCCCGCCGAGAGTTTGTCGTTTTGTCGATGGGTCTCGCCCGTCATACGGAAAGCCGCGTGCATGGGGTCTGCGGGATCGAGAGCCGATAGATAGTAATCGGTCAGTGCCTTCAAATCGGGAGCCATCGGTACGAGGTCAAGATCGAGTGCGGAATGGACCGTGCGTAACTGGGTTACCACCCCTTCTTGTTCAGAGGGGGAGAGGCTTTTCGCGGCTTCGGCGACCGCTTGGATATGGGTTTTATCTTGGGAAGTGATTTGAAATGGTTTTCCGACGTTGAGCATATAGTTCATGGCGTTCTTGCCGGCTACGCTCGCGGGCAAGGTGCTCAGGTCAAGAAAGTGGTTGAAGACTTCAGGGGGCACATTGCCGATAAAGACGATCAAGGTTTCGCCCGCCTTTAGCGAGGAGCGGATCGCGCTTAGGCTTGGATCGTCGGCCCGGCAAAACTTCAATTTGCTGGGCTCCTTGGCCCATTGGGTGGCCAATTGGCGGATATCGGCCTCGTCGGCGGAGGTAAATTTAGAAAAAACGGGTACGATTACGGGGCCGCGAAACGCCGCGGGTTTATGGGCTTGGGCGGCCTGGGCGGCAACCGCCTGCATCGCGACTTTGTAGGGCTGATCCGAGCGCCCGTAGATGGGCATCCAATCGAATCGCGATGGGTTTTCGAGCAGCGCGCGTACTCCAGGTAGGTTTTCCGTGAGCTGGGTAGCGGGTGGTCCGACGCTCGTTTGCATACGCACACCTTGGCTCCTTAGGTGATTCAGATTGACCCGTTCGAGTCGTCCGTCTTCTTTGCGATACAAAACGAAATGGTCCGCCCCCCATGTATAGGGTTGAAGCTGGAGATAGTGGGTGGTTTCCAAATCGAAATCGGCGACCGCATCCAAGGCTCCGCTCATGCCGATCGGGACGGGCTTCGGATTGGACCGAAGGAACTCGGTTGCGGTGATGAGATCTAGGTTGAGGTTATCCAGATGCTGGACATCGGGCCCCTTGGGATTGAATCCCGGCAGGAGGAATCCAAGTTTCTCGCGTCCGTCTTTGGCTTCGGAGTAAATAGCTTCGATTTTTCCCGTGTACCCAATTTCGCGCAAACGTTTGATCAGGATCACGCTGGCCGACTGGTGACCATTTCCGGGTGCTTGGCTGATTCCGACGCGGATGGTGGTTTGGGTATTGAGAAAGTCGGCAACGGCTTTTTCTTCGGGGGTGACCGCGTGCGCAAAGCAGACCAGGGAGATTGCGAAAGTCGTAGAATAGAAAAGAAATCTCACATAACTCTTATCGTCATCGAAAGATCGGATCTGAATGAAAGACATCGTGTCGGAGTTTGGAAGCGCAAGCGAATATGCGACGCGGGACCTTGGCCCACGGGGTGCACCTGCGGAAGTCCGAGGTGAAAATGAAAGACGTAAATAAAGTAATACTGATGGGAAGGTTGGGCGCCGATCCGATTCGCCGCGAGACGAAAAGCGGCAAAACGGTTGTGCGCTTATCCGTGGCTACCGAGCGTAGGTTGACCCGGGCGGCGGACGAAAGTGACGACACTGGCAGCGAAGAAAAAGCCGTGACCCAGTGGCATCAGGTCGTAGCCTGGGGAAGACAAGCCGAAGCCTGCGCGCAGTACCTTAAGAAGGGCCGCGCCGTCTACGTGGAAGGCTCGATCAAATCTCGCAAGTACGAAGACAAGGACGGTAACCCTCGCCAGTCCTTCGAGATCAGTGCGCGCGAGGTAAACTTCCTGCCGGGACGGACGGCTCCCTTGGCTTCGGTCGTTGCGGAGTAGGTCTCTTCTCTATTTCGCGGTCTTGACGAAGTCACCGACGATGACGGCCCGCGGGGCTACGACGGCGCTCTTGTCGTTTGGCAGTATCTCTTCCAAACGCGCGACGGCGGCGTCTTCCTCGACGTGGATCACTTTGATCTTCGCAAAGGGCAGCGTCATGTCCTTGTAGAGTTTTTTGTTTACAAGGTCATACGTGGAAGTCTTACGAAAGACTTCCAGTACGCTGCCCGGTCGAAGGCCTTGGTTGGTGCCCATGTTGATATAGTAGTCCCGGCGGGTCGCTTCGTCGGGGTTGCCCATGTTCAATCCCGTGTAGACGCTGTACACGAAGAAATCCTTCGGTGCCGCGAATCCCTGGGAGAGATTGATGAGCAACGCCGTCGCTACGGCCGCCACGATAAACGTGATTTGCGTGAGTTGTTTACGCATGACATCTCCTTGTGTCTAGCTCGGTTCGTCCATAAAGCGCCTCCTTGGCATTACGTTGTGTAGGAAGCCATTTCCGTCGGCTTCAATTTCCTATCGGCAAATGCCACCTAGGGCCTGAGTCCTTCGTGACCCGCATGAATTCGTAGAGTTATGCGGATCAGGCCAAGATAATGACGTGGCAAAAAACTCAAGTTCTCTGAAGGATCGTCCGAGAAGGATGAAGAAGGAGACTGCCCCGCGTATGACGGCCGAGAACATCCACGTACCGGAAAGTTTTTTCAGCGTGGACATCGAAAAATTTCGCTACGCCACGCGGGATATCTCGTTCGATATTTATTTAAGGCTCTCCGAAGCCAACTTCGCGCACGTCTTTTCGCGCACCACTGGACTCGATTACAAGCGCCTCGCGCAATATATTCAAAAGGGCGTGAAGGAAGTCTTCATTAAGCTAGATGACCGTGGCAAGTTCGAGGAGTTCATTGCCAAGACCGCCGACGTGGTCTTCCAGAACCCCGAGACCTCAAACGAACACAAGATCGCCATCCTGCTCAATATGACGGAGCAGAACATGACTGAGCTTTTCACCCAGCTCGACGTGCCGAACGAAACTGCGGAGAATACCCGGCGGGTGATCCATCACTACGTTGAGTTGATGGGCGAGTCGAGCAATACGCTCGATATCTTGCTGAAGCTCGCTTCCCACGGCGACTATCTTTACTATCATTCGATCGCCACGGCTATTTTTAGCATGTTTATCGCCAAAGCTACGGGTCAGTTTAACCGCCGAACTCTAGAGATCGTGGGCCTAGGCGGATTTTTGCACGACATCGGAGAAACGCAGCTACCCAAAGAGGTGACCGAGGCGATGCGCGATCTGACACCGACGGAGTGGAAAGAGATGCGAACGCACCCGAAACTGGGTTTGCGCATGATCGAGAACACCCCTTCCGTTCCGGATGAAGTGCGTTACATCGTGTACCAACACCACGAGGAACCGAGCGGGAACGGGTATCCCAACGGCCTAAAGAATAACGTGATTTATTACCCGGCCAAGATCGTGGCCATCGCCGATGCATTCAGCGCCCTGATCAGCCGTCGCCCTTTCCGTCCGGCTTATACGGTTGAGCAAGCGATTCACATCATCCAATCAGAAGTGGGCAAGTATGACCGTCAGCTCGTGCAGCTGCTGGACGCGGTTTTTCATCGCGGCAGCAAAGCGGCTTAATGCCCGGCAGTCGCGCCGGCTTTCTCCATGCGAAGATACTTGAAGCGATTAATGATCAGCTCGGATGCTCGATAGTTCTTCACGTTCCCTTGCGCGAGCGTGTAGAGCATGGGGTAGTAGAGATATGCCCAAGGCGATTCTTCCTGCACAATGTCTTCCATTTTTTGAATGACGGCGCTGCGCGCGGGCCCGGGCGTCATTGAGGCCATTTTTTCAAAGAGTTTGTTGAACTCCGGATGATCGAAGTTGGGCTCGTTCGGACCAGGCGATTGGTTTGGACCATAGAGCACCTGGAAGGCGTTCTCGGCATCCGGGTAGTCCAGGTGCCAGCCTCCGAAGGAAGTCTGCAGGTTGCCCTGGGTTTTCTTCTCTAGGAAGCCCGGGAATGTGTTCAGTACGACTTTCGTCTTCACGCCGATTTGGGACCACTGGTGGGCGATGTATTCGGCAATCTGTCGATTGGTACTGTTGGATCCGCGCATATCAAAAACCAGCTCCGGCAGTTTCTTCCCGCCGGGATATCCGGCCTTGGCCAGGAGCGCTTTCGCGCGCGCCAGGTCGTAGCCGAATTTGTATTTCGGATTCTCGGGCCTTCCTTCGATGCCGGGAGGGAGCACGTGGGTCTGTTCGATACCCCGATTATTGGTGAAGAGCTCGATGTATTTCTTGCGATCGATCGCCGAAGCCAGCGCTTGACGCAAGTACTTGTTTTTACCCACCAGGGGATCGCGCATATTGAAGGAGATGAACCACATGACTTCATTTTGGTCGACGCTGAGCTGGATTCCCTTCGCGACGAGATCTGGGGCGAGTTCGGTCTTGTTTTGGATGGCTTGGCTATACACGTCTTTAGGGATGAGGGTGACGTCGTAGTCCCCTTTGAGAAATCCCAGCCACGCGGGTTGGGTTTCTTTCACGATTTGAAACACGATGCGGTCCAGAAAAGGTAATGTTTTTCCGGCATCGGCGAGCAAGCCCTGGTCACGGTAACGGGCATGCCCTTCGGTGGGATAGAACTCCGGATGATAGGTGGGGTTGCGATCGAGCGTAATGCGGCTACTGCGACGCCATTCCTTTAGCACGAACGGCCCCGTGCCGACCGGATGGTCGCCCACGATGCCTTGCTCGTCCCCGTACTTCGCCACCACCTCCGCCGCCATGGGCGCCGTGAAGGGAGTGCACAGCACGTTCAAGAGCTGGGGGTATGGCTTCAACAGGTGAATTTCGAGCGTATGCGAGTCTACGGCCACAAACCCGGGCACGCCCACCTTGAAGATCAACTGGGCTTCTTCCTTCTTTTTTCCAATCAAGCGGGCGCGGAACTCCTTGAAGCCTTCGACCTTGTCTTCGAATACCCAGCTACCTTGGGAATTCGTAGCGGGTAGGGCCAGTCGCTTGAATTGGTAAATGAAGTCTTGCGCCGTGACTTCGCGGCCCTTTCCGCCCGGGAATGCGGGATCATCTTGGAAGTGAATGCCCCTGCGAATGCGAATGGTGACGGTTTTGCGGTCCTTGGAGTAGCTTGGTAAATCGGCCGCGATGAGCGGCACTACTTTATAGGGATCGTCGAGGTAGGAATACTGGAAGAGGGACTCGTAGATCAATGGCAGCACATCCCAGCTGATGGAATCGTAGGCAAGGCCCGGATCCATGTTCTTAACATCGTCATATTGGACGTAACGGAACGTGGAGAGATGGGCGTCGCGGCGGGAGCCGCCGGAACAACCCAAGAGCGCGGCGGTTAAGCAAGCCAGTGCGAAAAACGAACGAGCTCGCTTGAAGTCTCTTGCAGAATTTTTCATGAAAAAAAAGTATCGCAAAAAAAAAGAATGCGACAGAGGAATGGTTGGTCCGATTCGCCACGCCATCCAAGGCGTAGCTATTCCTCTGCCGCACTTTTCCCCGGTATTCAACGGGTGGGAGGGGTCAGGTTCTGTTGAAGACCGGAAAAACTAATCGAATTTTTCTAGAAGACGGAGCCGTGCTTTAGGCACAACGTCCCTTTTGGCATGTATGCCACCCCTTACCCCTATGAAATAGCAATGGGTGGACCAATTCGGTTCCCCCGAAATCTCTCGGTTTTCCCTCGTCGGGGTGTTTAAGACCTAGACGCCCGTCAAGGGCGTGGGCGCGAAACGAGCCGAGGCACCCGACTTTAACGACTGAAGGTAGCGGAAAAGACTTAGGTTTTTTAAGAGGCCGGTTTAAATGGGGTCTGGGCTGGGGGCCACATCGCTATTTGAGCACGAGGTCTCGCGCGGCCTTCAGAGCCGCCTCTAGTCCATCGAGCTTCGTTCCGCCCGCCTGGGCGAGTTCGGGTTTGCCACCCCCGCGTCCTTCGATCAGGGGTGCGATTTTCTGGATGATCTCGTTTGCTTTGGCCACGCCCGAGGCTTTCGGGCCCACCGCAGCCATAACGTAGGCTTTGCCACCATCGGGATCTTTCATCCCGATCACGGTCACGCTGTCCGGCGCCTGTTGTTTGATGCTGTCGGTGAGATCGCGCATCTTCTTCATACCTGCGGCGTCGGGTACGCAAATTCCGCTCACAAAGCGGAAGCCCGCCCCACTGGTGGCCGATTGGATGAGGTTTTTGGCTTCATCCCCCGCGCTTTGGGCCTGCAGTTGTTCGATCTTGCGCCGAAGCTCTTTTTCCGAGGCAAAGAGTTTGTCGACCTTGCCCATGATCTCGTCCGTGGACGAAGCCTTGAGCCGATCGCGCAGCCCCTTGATCTCTTCGTCGCGCGCGCGCAGATAGTTGAACGCGCCCTTTGAGGTATAGGCGACGATCCGGCGCACACCCGCGGCGATGCCCGATTCGCTGCCGATCTTAAATAAGTGAATGTCGCCCGAATTGTCGACATGGGTGCCGCCGCAGAGCTCGGTCGAAAAATCTCCCACGCTCACGACGCGTACGAGGTCACCGTACTTCTCGCCGAAGAATGCGATAGCGCCCGCGGCGACGGCGGCGTCTTTCTTCATTTCGCGCTTCTGCACGGCTTGCGCGGCCCAAATTTTTTCGTTGATCATGTCCTCGAGCTTCAGGAGCTCGTCGGCGGTGAGGGCCTGGAAGTGCGAGAAGTCAAAACGCAAAAGCTCCGGCGTCACGATCGAGCCCGCTTGCTTGACGTGTTCACCCAACAGCTTGCGCAGAGCCCAATGCAGGAGGTGGGTTGCCGTGTGGTTACGCGCGGTCAATGCGCGTAACTCGGCGTGCACTTCTTGCGTATAAGTTCCGCCGACCTTGAGCGCGCCTTTTTTAGGGTTGATCTTGGCCACGATGAGGTCGCCGCCCGGGCGCTGCACGTCGATCACTTCGCCTTCAAACCCTTCGCCCGTAATGTAACCTTGGTCCCCGACCTGGCCGCCGCTTTCACCGTAGAATGGCGTTTCGGCAAAGACAGCTTCGACCAGCGGCGCTTCGCCACCCGAGTTGGGAGCCGGCATCGTGAAGAGATCGGCGCGTTGGAATTCCTTTTCGGTACGGATGAAAAGCCCCACGCACTTCGAAGTGGCGCGGCCTTTCTCGTAACCCACGAACTGCGGCATCGATTTCTTTGCCCGCAGCTCGTCGGCAAGCTTGAAGTAATCGGCCTCGATGGCGGCGTCGCCCAAGCCCTTCCAATTCTTGCGTGATTCCGCACGCTGCTTCGCCATGGCGGCTTCGAAGCCCGCTTCGTCCACGCCTATCTCTCGCTCCGCGCAGATCACGCGGGTGAGGTCGAGCGGAAAGCCGTAAGTATCGTAGAGTTTGAAGACGACGTCGCCCGAGAGCGTTTTCTTACCACCTAGCTTGCTTGTTTCTTCGTCCAAAAGCGCGAGTCCACGCTCGAGCGTCTTGAAGAACTGCTCTTCCTCGGCGAGCACGGCTTTTTCGATGAATTTACGTTTACCTTCGAGATCGGGATACGCGTCGCGCATTTGGTCGATTACGTAACCGGCGGTCTTGTGTAGGAACGGGGCGTTCAGCCCGAGCTTCTTGCCGTGGCGGATCGCTCGGCGCATGATACGGCGGAGGACGTAACCGCGGCCTTCGTTCGAAGGCATGACGCCGTCGCCAATGAGAAATGCGGTCGCGCGCGAGTGGTCGGCGATCACGCGGAACGAGGCCGCGTTCTCGGCCTTCGGGCTATACGGCTGGCCCGCGAGCTTGCCGGTCTTGTCCATGATGTCGCGGAAAAGGTCGGTGTCGTAGTTGCTGTCCACTTCCTGGATGACGGAGGCGATGCGCTCCAAACCTGCGCCGGTATCGACGGCGGGCTTCGGGAGCGGGTTCAGCGTACCGGAGGCGTCGCGATTGAACTGCATGAAGACCAGGTTCCAGATCTCCATGTAGCGATCGCAATCGCAACCGAGCTTGCAGGTGGGTTTTCCGCAGCCGTATTTCTCGCCACGGTCGACGTAAATTTCCGTGCAGGGTCCGCAGGGGCCGGTGTCGCCCATGGCCCAGAAGTTGTCCTTTTCGCCTAAGCGATAAATGCGATCCTTCGGCACGCCTTCTTGCTGATGCCAAAGCTCGGCGGCTTCGTCGTCCTGCTCGAACACCGACACGTAGAGCTTTTCTTTCGGAATCTTCAGTTCCTTCGTGATGAATTCCCAGGCGAAGCGAATGGCATCGGGCTTGAAGTAGTCGCCGAAGGAAAAATTCCCCAGCATTTCAAAGAAAGTGTGGTGACGCGCGGTGAAGCCCACGTTTTCGAGGTCGTTATGCTTGCCACCGGCGCGTACGCATTTCTGGGAGGTGGTGGCGCGAACGTAGGCGCGCTTTTCCTTGCCCAGGAAGCAGTCTTTGAATTGGTTCATCCCGGCGTTGGTGAACAGAAGCGTGGGGTCATTCTGGGGCACGAGCGAAGAGCTTTCGACCACCGTGTGGCCGTTGCGTTTGAAATATTCCAAGAATTTCGTGCGGATTTCGGCGGCTTTCATGCGCTATCACCATACCAGCCCGCGGAAACGGATTAAAGGGATTCCCCTTGTATAATATAACGCAATGAGCTATAAAGCCGGCACGCAAGGATAATGACAACAAAATAAGGAGCTCGTATGAAATACGGCATCGCTATTGTCTTGTCCTGCATGTCCCTCATTCCCCTTCGCAGTTTTGCGGGCGGGGATCTCCAAACGGAAATCTGTGAAGAACTCGTCACCGACGCGGCCAGCGCTGTGGAAAGCGTGATGACCATCTATAAAGCAGACTACTTCGCCACCCGTATTCATCGGAATTGGAAAAGCGAAGACACCTTGTTTGTAGAGGCCGATGTCCGTGGAGGTATCCCGTCGGAAGGCCAACCGGTCATCCGCTACACGGCCACCTTGGCCATAGAAGGGGACAAGTGCCGGCTGAAGACGCTCGGTCGGATTCCCCTCAAGAAACAGTAGTAAGAAAATCCGTCAGAACGAAATTTGGTATTGAAGCGAAGCCCCCAAGTCTACTTGGGGGCTTCGCGGATGCCGGGTGCCTACGGCATTATATCTAGAATTTGATGCCCAGGGTTTCTTCTAGGGCCCGATTCCAGCGGTCGGAAAAGAGATACGCGAATAACTGACCCGAAGTGGTCGTACCCGTCCAGTGAGTCATCTGGGTGCCTACCGGGAACGAATACGTGTTTACCGTCAGGTCAGAATAGCAGTTACTGAAAGTATAGTGGCGTTTGGCGCGTCCCGCTTTTTCATAAAAAATATTCGTCGGGACTGGTCGCTTGGCGGCGTCGTAGATAGTCCCGCTGGTGTCGGCGTGGCTCGACCAAATAATGACGGAAGCCCTTTCGTTTTGCACGGCCTCTTTCAGGTCGAGCACGAAGGTGACGGGATTGAGGATGACGCGAAATCTGCGCTGAACCGACCACTTCGCGACGCTATAAAATTTCGTCCACTCGTCCTTGGTCCAGTCATCCGCGAGGTGGCCGATAAGGAAGTACAGGTCGCCATTGGTGTAGGCATCGGCGTAGGCTTCGTCACCGTTGCGGGGGACGGTGACGACTTCACCGTCGCCTTCCGGGGACAGCTGAAACATGATCGGTTGTTTTTGTTGGACGCTGTTCTCCAGCGCCTGAAGCGCGGTCTGGTCAGCGGAAGTGAGCACTGGCGAAGTTGCTACGGGAACGACCCCGCAAGCGGATGCGAACAACAGACTTAATAATACGATGGCCCGATTGAATAACGTCATGATTTCCCCCTTTGATGGGGCCACGTCCTAGCGCGCTAAATTCGGCGCGTCAACACACATGCGGGATTTTAGCGCTTAAATTTTGCCCACTTAAAAAGTGAACTGATACTGCACGGCAGTCGACTGATTCTGTGGTTGATAGTCCACGTTCCAAGCCGACTTGGGGGGCGTCGTTTCTTCAGTTTCATCCTTATACACGACACCATTATAAGTATTCACCGCGCGATGGAGGTAGTGGCGGGCGCGGGTCATTTTATTGCGGACGACCAGGCCGCCGGCCAAGAGCACGATCCCGCCGGCCCAGGCGTAGCCCGGGCGTACCCAGCCGGCGCTGTTAAACATGCCGCCGACGATTAACCCCGTGAGCCCCACGACGAAGGTGCTCGCGCCCCAGATGGCCCCGCAATTGGCGTACTCGCGGTGCAGGTTCGCGTACTTCAAAGCATCGGCGTTGTCTTTCACCATTTCCGTTAAGTCGTATTTGCCAAAGAAGTTCGGATCGATCTTCACCTTGCCGTCGGTGATGGTCTCATTCATGAAATCGAAGGAATTGTTATTTTCGAAATAGATCTTCGGCGTGGCCATTGCGGGGGTAGCGGCGAAAATAGTGACGAGGATCGTAGCGGCAAGTTTTTGCATAAGGTCTCCTAGTTCGGATGCTTCAGGGGTAACACAGGAACCCTAGAGTTGCACCTGGTCTTGCGTAGGTACTTCGTGGCATTTGTGCTCGCGAACCGCCTGCAGCACGGTCTCGATCGACGGCAAGTCGGTCTCCAGCAGTTTCCCCTCAATCCTTCCGTCGAGCCGGAAATCGATGACGGTCACGCCTTCGCGCCAGTTTCCGTCGGGCTCCCTGGTTTTGTGAAACTGCACGACGCCGTTAGGCACGTCGGTTAGACAGGCGCCGTGGAAGAAGCGGCTTTCGTAGATCGTGACGGTTTCCAGGTCGCTCGAGGGGCTGAATTCGGAAATCGGGCCGGGATAGTTCATGGCTTCGCTTTGGTTGGTCAACGCCGAGTAAACCATGAGCTCGGGAAGGGCGTCACACTCTTGGCATTCGAAGCTAGTCAGCAGGTAGATCGGCGGCTTTTCCGAGAGGGCGTTGAGTAGCTTGAGCTCGTAGCCGAGCCCGCCGATGCGCTGGCCGTCACTTAATACGAGTTCATTGGCCTCCACCCGTACTGGCTGATTGGATTGGTGATTCTTTCGGTAAAAATACCCAACCACGATCGCGAGCGCGGAGGCCAGGACGACCGCCAGCAGGACAGGAGGTTTTCGGAGCGTTCGGAGGAGGACCTTCATGCGGGAGAATCTAGCAAGCGCCTCGCCAATTGTCTCCTGGCTAAAAGCAAAACGGGCCAGGGATTTCTCCCCGGCCCGTTTCAGTGCTTACTTTTACAGACGACTAGCGAGCAGGCTTAGTGGCCGGCTTGCCGGCAGCCATCGCGGGTTTCGCTTGAGCTCCCGGAGCCGGGGCTTTCTTCAGATCGCCCTTGGCTTCCGTTGCGAGCGAGTCGGCAGCTTGCGCGCCAGCCGGAGCGTTGGTTCCGACGGCAGGCTTCGCACCGGCGCCCGGGATATTGGCCTTGGCCAAGATCTGCGCGCGCAGCTCCTTCATGACTTCCGGATGGTCCTTCAGCCATTGGCGGGCGTTGTCGCGTCCCTGACCCATGCGTTCTTCTTTATAAGCGAACCAGGTGCCGCTCTTCTCGATGATGTTCATGTTCGCCGCCGTGTCGAGCAGGTCGTATTCGCCCGAGATGCCTTCGCCGTACAGGATGTCGAATTCGACTTCCTTGAACGGGGGAGCCATCTTGTTCTTCACGACCTTCACGCGGGTGCGGTTGCCGATCACGTCTTCGCCGTTCTTCAGCGCGCCGATGCGGCGGATGTCGAGACGGACGGACGAGTAGAACTTGAGCGCGTTGCCGCCGGTCGTGGTTTCGGGGTTGCCGAACATCACGCCGATCTTCATGCGGATCTGGTTGATGAAGATGACCAAGGTCTTGCTGCGATTGATGGTGCCGGTGAGCTTGCGCAAAGCCTGGCTCATCAAACGGGCTTGCAAGCCCATGTGCGAGTCGCCCATTTCGCCTTCGATTTCGGCGCGTGGCACGAGGGCCGCGACCGAGTCGATGACGAGGATGTCGACGCCGCCGGAGCGCACGAGCATGTCGGCGATTTCAAGCGCCTGTTCGCCGGTGTCCGGCTGCGAGATCAAGAGATCATCGGTGCGAACGCCGAGCTTGCGGGCGTAGTTCACGTCGAGCGCGTGCTCGGCGTCGATGAACGCCGCGACGCCGCCTTGTTTTTGGGCTTCGGCGACCGCGTGCAAGGTTAAAGTGGTTTTACCGGAAGCTTCCGGGCCATAGATTTCTACGATACGGCCGCGCGGGAGACCGCCGATGCCGAGCGCGATGTCCAAGCCGATGGATCCCGTGGGGACGGCTTGCACGTCTTGCGCGACGAGGGTTTCGTTTTCTCCCAGGCGCATGATCGAGCCCTTGCCGAACTGCTTTTCAATGGTCTGAATCGCGAGGTCGATGGCTTTGCCTTTTTGGGAGGCGTTATTCGTGGTGGTGGTTTGCATTCTGACTAGTTCTCCTTACGTTTCACTGCAGGTGTGGTTAGCACGGAACATACCATGTCTAAAAAAATTTCCGTAGCCTGCGCCTGGCGTTTTATGCGCATGGTCATCGGGTTTTTTGTCGCCGGCTTACTCAATTTTTTTTGCCGAGAAAAAACGACTGGTTGATGGCGTGCGTTGTTAGAGTGTCGCACCGCAACGCTCATGAAAATCAGTCCATCTTTTTTCGCGGCAGGACTGCGCCCCGTTCCAGTTTTCTCAAAGGGACCCAAGTGACCGGTGATTGCCGCCGCCAGATCGGCTTCCGGAGTACACTCGAGCGCGCGTAGGGCCAATAGCTCGGTCACCTCGCGGCCGACGGCCCCGTCGTTCGCGAGCATCGCGGGCGGAACATCGAGCCATCCGATTTTCGATGCTTCCCGGTATACGACGAACGAGCCGCAAAGATGCGCGCTGACCCCCGGGATACGCGCCAGGGCGGCGGACGCGGCCCCGCCCGTGCAACTTTCGACCAGCACGATCTTCAAGTCGTTTTTTTTGAGATTTGCGGTTAGACGCGCACCGAGGAATGCATTCCGAGAGGGCATGTCGTGAACTTAACCCATCGTTCCGTATTTGCCAGATTTTCGTTCAAGTCACGGGCGGGGCTGATCCATGGTCTTGGCTGTGCAAAGCAATCGGGCGGAGTCGGCTTTCCCGTTGTTGGAGCGTCGATTGAAAGCCAACTCGGTTACTCGACCCGAAGCCGAAGGGGTGCCGAGCCGAGCGGCGAGAGCCGCGTGCATATGCTTCGAGTAGGTCGTACGCATCCAATCCACGTTGATACTCGGGTGCTGCGTTTCCAGACTGCGGGTCAGTCCATACATGTTCCCATCCACGAAGTATTTTTCCAATGAACCTAAAATGCCGTCTGGAGAATAGGGTTTTAAACTCTCAGGGGTTAAGTTTTTTGGGAGAAACGAAAAGTCTTTACCTGCGGCTTTTCGCAGGCCAGGGTCCACGGAAAACCCACCAAAGTCTCGATACCAAAACTTGCCAGTAGGAAGACCGTTTTCGTCGAATTCCATCAATATATTCTGCGCGTGGGGTTCCAGTACGATGCCTTCCTCCACCGCTAAGTAAGCGAGCTGTCGGGTGACCGGGGCGATGATATGCTTTTCTATGAACTGCTGGGCCGATAAGCCGCTGCGTTTGATGTATTCTTCTAGCAGGGGCGACGCTTGGCTTAGGCGCGTGTTTACAGGGGTGGTGGCGCCTAAGCTAAACATCGGAATCAGGCGGCGTTTTGCCGGGGAGTCGGTGGGCCACCGACGGATTTGCATGCCGCCATTTATTTCGGATGGCGTGATGGACGCCGGCTCGTCGATCATACCAATACCCATTTGCTCGAGCGTTTCTGGGTTAATCGTGTGCACCAAAGCCGACGCACCGTTCGCCCGTTGGATCCACTCTCCTTCGAGGTTTCGCACGACGCCGCCAATTTTTCGATTGAGCGAAAGCTTAACCATGAGTTCCGATCCGGGTTGATCGGCCTTCCAAATCACCAGCGATCGATAGGAAGATAACGAAGTCGCCGTGTATTCCTCCTTCGCGCCGTACTTCTTTATGAGATCTATATAAAGATCTCGGGATTCAGGGTGAATCAGGAATTTCACATAAGACTTTCCCCCTCGGGTGACTTTTAGTTCCGCGGGAATTTCATCGAATCCATAGATCAGCGCTTCATCGACGGGGAGTTCTACCGTAAGAAGCTTGAACTCCGGTTTGTTTTCCGGAAAGTATCTGGACGGCAGACCCACCGATCGTCCTCCGATGGAGTGGAAATAGTCGGGATTATTGATGCGGAAAACATAGTTCTGCTCGTAGCGGATAAGGCCCTCATAGGCGGGCCGGATCCACGGCGGATAGGCGAAGGCCGTAGGAAGGCTCAATCCAAAAGCGAGGCTTAGGATCGGAAGGCGAAGGTTCACCCTGGCCCTTCGGAATATTCACGAAGAGAGTGGAGTAATCGTCAAAAGGTTGACGAGGGGTGATGCGGGCGCGAGGGGATCGATGTCTGGACGATCGCGCAAAATATCGGGTTAATTTTTGTTAACCAACCCAGAATTCCCTGTCCCTGCTTTGTGGGAGCCCCTACCTTGACCAGGATTTAAGAAGGCGGGGTGGGGGATGCTAAAAAATCATTGGTACGCGATCTTCGAAAGTCAGCGAATCAAAGGGGGGGCTAGGCCCGTTTCGATCCGGCGATTCGGTGAGCGGCTCGTGCTTTGGCGGACAAGCGACGGGACTTTGAGCTGCTTGCAAGACCGCTGCCCTCATCGAGGCACGGCTTTAAGCCTGGGTAAAATCCAAGACAACTGCATTCAGTGCCCCTATCACGGAATCCGCTTTGACCATCGTGGGGAGTGTGCGGGAATTCCTGCGAACGGTACGGAGTGCAAACCGCCCGTGGGGTTTAGGGCGCGGAGTTATCCCGTACGAGAGGCGCACGGACTGATCTGGCTGTGGTGGGGGGAACCCCGTGTTCAATTGCCAGCGATCCCTTGGTTTGACGGATACGAAGGAGAGCGGGGGCTTCCTTATACGCAAATCTCGCGGGAGACGCCGATCAGCTTCGTCCGTCTCATGGAGGCGAACTTAGATTTCGGTCATTTTTATTTCGTCCACCGGTTATTCAGCCCCCCCACGCTGGGCCCCATCGCCGCGGCGTTTGGATGCGAGATTCGAGGGGACCTCATCGAAGTGACGGGTAACTTAAGGAAAGAAGGCCTCGTTTCGGCGAAAAACCAGGGATTTCCAATTTATGGTGCGGTCAAATTTCCTGGGTTGGCGAGTTACGATACCCCGAAGCGCGAACGTTCGATCATCGCGTGCGCGCCCGTGGACGAGAAGCATAGTTGGTTCGTAGCCCGGGTATTCCTGCCCCCCGGCAAGCCCAAGTGGGTGGCCTGGTTCTCGGCGTGGGTTTTTACCCGAATCGTGTTTCCCATTCTTCACCGCCAAGACCTCCGCGTGATGACGGCGCAGGATCCTCCCGAATCGGGCCTTGAAACGGACTGGCTGGCGGCCAAGGCCGACTCTGGCATCGCCGCTTATCATCAGCTTTGGAGAAAAAATCAGCGGGAGGAAAAGCCCGCTCAGACGAATCCATTCCGCGATAACTTCACCTCGCCCGCCCCGTAATTCTGGTTCTTCAGGCGGGAAAGTAAAGCGCGACCAGATTCGAGACGCCCCAGATCACGAATAACCCTTGTAGCCCCGCGACGATATCATCAGCCATCACGCCGAAGCCTCCGGCCCACGCGCCTTTGTTTTTCGACCACCGATCGATCGCGCGCACGGGCGGGATCTTCACGATATCGAAGAAGCGAAATAAAACGAAGGCCACGAAGAGCAGCACGGGGTTGCGTTCGATCGTGAGCGCGGTGATGCAGACGCCGATGACCTCGTCCATGACGATGATCTGGTTGTCTCCCGTACCCATGATCGTGTCGAGATGCTTGGCCGACCACGTCCCGGCCGCCGTAAGTCCTGCGATGACGGCGACGGCTAGCGTGACGTCGACCCCCGAAAGCCAATAGGCGAGCGGCAACCCGAAGATCGCCCCCATCGTGCCCGGAGCCTTAGGGAACAACCCGGCCCCGAGCGCGGTGGCGATGGCGAACGCGGCGTGGTCGACGGGAGTTTTCAGGCGATCCCAGTGGACCACCTGCTTGGCGGAGCGGGCGAAACGCATGGCCGTACTATAGCACGACCATGCCCCCCGGCTAGACTCGAGTGGATCCCACGGGCCTTACGGTTGTGGCCTTGGGATAATAAAGAACTGGATGTTCCGCCGCGGGACCTCGCCAGCGGCGTCGCTCAAGGGGGCGATCGTTCCATCGTCCCGGAAAGTGAGTTCCTTAATGAAGGGCGTGCGGGGCCAGCTATCCGCATCCTTGGCGTGAAAAACCACGTAAGGGCGATCGCCCGGGCCGACGAAGATCTCGCCGCTGCCGTAGCTGCGGCCCGCGGCGGTGGTCGCGTCGGCGGAAGCCACGAGCGGGTACTCCACCGCATCGGCTTGGTCCCAGCGCGCGAGCGCGAGCGCTTCGAAGGTGCGAGCCTTGCGGTAGACGATCTTGTAGCGCGATGACGTATAGTGATTGCGGCTGTAGTAGATATAGTACCAGCCGTTCCAGTAGAAGGCGCCCCCGCCTTCGGCCAGGCAACGTCCCGAGCGAACGGAGCCCGCGGATACGCAACCGTCGCTCGTGACCGTGCCGTTGCGGTCTCGGTCTGGCGTACGGGTGTTCAGTCGAAACGCCATCGGCAGGAGTTGATCGGGAACGGCGGCGTTCATCTTGTAATTGTTGAGGAGCGGATGGGCCGCGATGTGCTGCCCGTACCAGTTGTTACCGCCGCGTTCGACCATCCACGCATAAATCATCCAGCGTTTGTTTCCCTGGTTCGGATCAAAAAACACGGAGCCATCAAGCGCCATGCTGGGCGTGCAGCCCATGCCGCGGTGGCAGAGGCGCCAGCCGTCGAAGTAGGTGTCGCCGGGGTTGGGTCCTTGGCGGTCGTAGAGTACGGTCGTGGGGATGGGGTGACCGGCGGCCGCTCCACCGTCGTACTTTTTCTGGGCGCCCGTTCTATTGTTCACGGTGTAAAAATAGGCCGCGGGCTCGAATGCGCGATTGTCGGCCGGATCGGCGAAGTATTTTGGGTTCGCTGGCCGGTGCGCGAGGAAGTTGTCCATGGAAATGGACGTCACGTATTGCGAGTTGAGGTTGATGCGGTCGGGATGCGTGCACAGGTTCGCCCCCTGGTTTTCGACCGCCGCGAAGGTCATGAACACCCGGTTCGGGTTGTTGGGATCGGTATAAAGTTGGGGTCCCCAAATATGGCAGAATTTTCGGCCTTGGTTCAACACCAGCGTCTGGTAATTGTTTTCGTAATTTTCCGGGAACGCCGTCATCCAGCGCGTCCAGTTGCCGAGATCGCGCGATCGGAAGATCACGATATTCGTCGTGCCTACCATTTCGGAAGTGCCGGTGGCGTAATACCAGTCGCCAATTTTATGGATCGACGGATCCGATAGATACCCACGGTTGCGTTTACCGTTGGTGGCGAAGTTAAAGAAACCTTGCGAGGTGTTTTGGATTTTACAGAACGCGCCGTTGGGGTTGCGGTGATAGGCGGGGCCAACCGCGTAACTGCCGAGGCCGGGACAGCCGTCCTCACCTAAAGGTGGCGAGGGGTCGGTGGCGAGAGTCGGTTTTTCCGTAGTGGAAATCAAGACAATGAGCAGAAGAGTGATTCGGCCAAAGGATCCGTACCGCATGCATGCGCCCCATTTCTATATTGGCCGTGATCCCTGTGATCCTAGGTTTTGCGAGGGGCGTGCCAAAGACGCCGCTTTTTCGGCGAGGAAAACCGAGCAATTTCGAAGGGGCCGACGGGCCTCCCGCCCTTGCGTCGGCCAGGACGCATGCAGGGAACCTAGACGGTGGGCTAAGGCCTAGGCGGTGAAGTGGTTTTCAACCAAGTTCGGATTTGGTCGATCTCCTCGGCCGTAAACGATTTTCCTCCCCTGGGCATCCGCAATCTGCGGAGGGAAAGGTCGGGCTCCTCGGCCCGAATGGAAATCCGCCGGATGATCTCAGCCGCCAGGGTGGGCTCGGTGGAATCTAGTTCCGCCGGGGGGTTCTGAAGCTGCGCTCCTAGCAGCTTTTCGTCGTCAAACGCGATGGCGGCGCCAATTTTAGAATTGACGTGACAACGCACGCAGCTTTGCAGCAACGAACTGGCGTTTGGCTGAAGAGCTCGAGCGGGTTGCACGGCGTTCAGCTTGCTCAGTACGGAGAGACTCTTGGCTTTGAGCGCGTCACATCCTTGGAGGGGGCCGACGTCTTTCATGGCCACGGTATGGGATTCGAGCCAAGGTGTGTAAACCCCGGGTTTCGAGCTTCGTGAAAGGTACTCATCCAGCTCGGGGTCGGATTCCGCCATCGCCCAAGCGAACTCGTCTGAAATGGAAGAAGGGTCGTTTGGGATGTTGAAGGAGTCGGGGATGCCCTTGCGAAAGCTCGTACTCCAATCCTTGATCGATATACCGCGGCGCTCGAAGATCTCCTTGAACAAGCCCTCCTCCCTTTCGCTGTTCTTCGCCGCGTAAGGGGATTTTGGGTAAATTTTCACCAGCGTGGACGGAACGAAGTCCCAAGGTTTGTCATGATCCCCGCTTGGGCATTTCCAAGCGCCCAAGATGGCGTACTTATATGCAGCGTAGTCGGGGGTTTGTTTCATTAGGCGAACCACGCGTTTCAAGTTTTTGCGCGCGATAAGCGTCGTGAGATTGCCGTTGTGCCGAACCTTGGTCATCCGGGGCAGATCGAGCTGTCGGTCAAACGAGGTCGAGCGCCCAGCCTCATAGGACGCGGCGAGGTTCTGCAAGTGCCGATAGCGGGGATGGGCGCCGGCGGTAACTATGAATTCCTTCAGCTGCGAAAGCTCCAGCGCGGGATTGGTTCGTTTAAAGTCGAAATAGCCGTTGTTCTCGGAGGGCTGTCCTCCATAGAGACGATCATCAAAGGAACCGAAGGCCCCCGGCCAGGTGTCGTAAGGTTCCCAGTTTGGTCGTAAGTCGGCTTGGCCGTGACATTCGTAGCACTTGGCGGGGTTGGGTTCTGAGATCGCGAGTCTCCCATTTTGGCGGGTGACTTCAAAGAAACGAAATTCGTGAGTGTCGGCTTGGAATTCGATGAGTTCGAGGTTTTCGAAGCCATTGGAGTTATCCCGGTATTTTTTCTGCGGGTCCGCGGGGTGACCGTTGAACGACAAGAGGAGGTTGGCATCCCTGCCGTAAACGATCGCACGGGGATTCGTCGGGGTTCCTTCTTGAAGGCTTTGGCTGTCGAACATCAAGGTAAAGTGGCTCATGTAGAGCGGGAAGTTTTCCGCCAGGTGTTGGAGCAGGTTTTCTATCGAGGTACCGGTTTTGCGACTCTCCAGGAGGGT
The DNA here is from genome assembly GCA_050251055.1 of Bacteriovoracia bacterium. Classification (GTDB taxonomy): domain Bacteria; phylum Bdellovibrionota; class UBA1018; order UBA1018; family JBFWNL01; genus JBFWNL01. Next base: position 340,076 of record JBFWNL010000003.1, on the reverse strand, counting down.
GCGGATCTGCTCGAGGGTCGGCGTTTCCTGCTGAGAGGGTTTCCTTGCCCAAGTCGGACCCGCCCCCGCGAATAGCCAAAGCAGAGTTAAAATCTCAAAGTATCGCCGCTTCATAGCCTGAACTAAAAAGAGCAATTAATAGACCAGGGAGATGCGCTTCTGGAGCCCAAGATTATGGGGAATTTTAGGGCAAAAATACGGTGAGCTGTCGAAACATTCGACAGTACCCGATAAAGGTGCCAGGTAGTTTTTTGGTGTGCGACGCAGCAAATCCTTGTGGCATCGTCTAGCAGAAAAGTTGCCTGGCACCTATATCGCCATGTTAATGTCCCCTTGAATGCAACCGCCTGACCGCAAAGCCCTTGATTCGATTTACGGAAAGTACGACTTCCGTTTCGAAGTGCTCGACGTCATGATCGGCGGCGTTTCCATCATCGATACCGATATCGGGCTGTCCGGTTTCCGCTTGAAGACGCATGAAGACGCCGACCGTTTCATGCAGAGCTACGGCTTCGACCTGGCCGATCCCATCGAGCGTGCCGAGGCGCTGGGGAACTTTCATGAGGCGATCAACTTCGTACGGAAGTACTTCCTGCAGCCGGAGAATCCCGACGGGCTGAAGCTCGAGATTCCGCGCAAGATCCTTGAAGTGACCGACATGCGCGATCTCCTGCTGATGGCCGGACACACTTATCCGGGCCAGCAGGCGGACGCGGCCGGCCAGGCCCTGCGCGCCTGGGCTTGCAGCCTGCTGAAGGTCGTTCACGCGATCGCCCACATCGACAAGGACGTGCGCACACCCTATTTTTCCGACATCCAGAAGCAGATTTTCGACCGTTTCTACAAGGTGATCCACCGCGGGGACCAGGGCGAGCTTTACATGGGCGACGCGCGCATCCCGCTTACCGCGTTCGAGACCAAGCCCAAGAAATCGCGCGAGTCGATGCTGCTGAAGGTGCTCTTCAAGCGCGAAAACGTCACCGACGAAATCTTCGACCGCGTCGGCATGCGCATCGTGACGCCCACCGTGCTCGATTCGCTGCGGGTGGTGAAGTACCTGAAGGACTCGATGGTGGTCATGCCGGCCAACATCAAGGCCAGCCGCTCGCGCAATACGCTCATCGATCTTTCGTTCTTCCGTAGCCGTCTTGAGGAGCTCTTGGTGATGGCCAATCGGGGGCAAGTCGGCGAGGAGGCGTTGCGCGAGGAACTGCTGCGTTCCATTCGTCCGCCTCAGCTCGCGACCGACAACCCGCATTCCAGCGCGTTTTACCGCTCCATTCAGTTTACCTGCCGGCAGCTCATTAAGTTCACAAACCCACTTTTCGACGACATCAAGGCGCTTAAGGCGGAGGCGAAGAAGGAAAACCTGCCGGACCGCTTCGCCACGATGGTGAAGGATATCGATCTCAAGTACCTGCAGCGCGAGGTGCGCTTCTTTTATCCTTTCGAGGTCCAGATCATGGATCAGAAAAGCTTCGAGGAAAACGAGCGCGGTCGCAGCTCGCACCTTGAATATAAGAAAGCCCAGATCCACACCGCGCTTAAACGGGTGATGGGCGTGCTGGCTGAACCCGCGGGCTCCGGGCGGGAAACGTCGGGAGCCGGTTAAATGGCGGTCGATAGCGACGTCTATGACGTCGCGCTGCTGGGGACGGGCGTGGCCCCGTTGGCGGTGGCCAGCGAGCTGATTGCCAAAGGCAAACGCGTCTTGCTACTCAATCCCGAGTTCGACTTTTTTCGCGAGAATTCCGAACTTCCTTTTGATCCTTTCGTGGCGTCCCACTCCGGAGACGCGGGCGGCGCGGCCGAGCGCCTGCGCGCGAGCCAGCCGGATGCCGCGGCCGAGGAGCTGCGGCCGGCGTTTCCGGGCGCGGTGGAGCTTTCCTGGCCCGGCGAAGCCACCGAGGGGTTTCGCGATTCGCAGGCGCCGCACGTGCGGGGACGCGATTGGATCTGGCTGCGGCCCGATGAAGGCAGGCCGGAGTGGGACAAGCCAGAATGGGACAGGGTGGAAGAGCTTTTCGTTACGGCCCACGACCAGGGCTTGAACCCGGGCGAACTCGCCGGGCTTTCGGCGGTGGCGCGCCTACCGGGTTTTACCTCGCGCGCCGCTGATCGCTGGGAAGACGCGCGCGGGATTCAGCTCCCGCGCATGGCCGACGTGGACGTCGTTCGGTATCGCAACGGGTTGCTCGAGTTCGTGCGCGAACGGCTGGGTAACGACGGCATGGTGACCTCGGCCGACCACATCGAGCTGACGCCCGACGGTTTGCGCTTTTACCAAACGGCCGGTTACGCGGCGGGACTGCGGACGGCGAAGGTTCGCCAGGGCGTGCTCGCGTTCTGGACGCCTCGGCTCACGCGCTGGGTGCAGACCCAGGCGATCGCGCGCCTGAAGAAAGCCGAGCAGGATTTTTCTATTTTTCCGACGAAGGCCCGTATTTTGGAGCAGTGGTCGGTGATGTCGCGCGTGCCTCTGCGGACCACCCAGGTGGGCTTCTTCGCTCGACTCGCGGTGTGGGCCGAGGTGGAGGGTCCGTTTGCGGACTCCTATCGGCTGCGGGTACTGCGGATGGGCGAAGAGATCGGCCTGGAGGACGCGCCCGACTTCGCCTCCGCGCGTTCGTTCGATGAAATTTACAAGCTTTGCCGGGATGTTCTGGGTTGGGAGAAGTTTTCGGTGAACGACTTCTCGCCCCGGCTGATCTTGCAGTGGCCCGCGCGCGCTTCGGGAGCTTTGATCTCATTTCCCCACGGCGAGCTCATGAGTCACGTCGTACCGAATGCCGACGGGCCCCTGGTTCAGGTCGTGCGCCAAGCGCGCGTCGTCGCCGCGAGGTACGGATGAGCTTGTCGGTCCGCTCCGGAAGTTTCGATGTCGTGATCGTCGCGGGCCCGCGCGTGCGGACCTGGCCTAGTATCGGCGCGCGCACGCTTGCTTCCATCTGTAACGAGTTAGGATTACGCGTCGGGCTTTTTGGCGGCCGCGATCTGGCCGTGCAGGGGGTGATCCCCCTCCCGGGCGTGGGTGGCATCGTTTTCGTCGAAGATTCCCAAAAACGCATTCATCGCATTCACGCCAAGGCCGTCGTACGGCTGGCGAGTCCCGCCGAGTTCGGCGACCCGGTGCCGGGCTGGCGTACGCCGGCACTCATTCCGCTCGCGACCGCTCAACGACTTTTGGTGGAGAGCCAGGTCACGTGGGAGCCGGCGGTGGCGATCCTGGGCAGCGGTAACGACGCCCTTCGTTTCGGAGTGCGGCTCCTGCGGATGGCGAAGGCGCCGGAAGTATACTGCGTGGAAGCTTCCGCCCAGTGGCAAGGGAAGCGCTACGCGGGCTGGGAAGTGGAGCGCCGTCAGTTCGAGACGTTGGGCGGAAAGCTCGTGGAAGCGACTCCGCTCGAAATCGCCGAGAAAGGTCCGCTCATTTGGCAGATGAAACTCAAAGACAGCGTGGGCACGCGCCTCATCGACGTCGCGCGCGTGATTTCGGCGGGCCCGTACCGTGATTTGCCGGGCGTGCGCGAGTATCCACCCGGTTCGCTCCTTTTCGAGCTCGATCAGACCGCGTTCGAGGATCAGGAAGATTCCGTGCAGGGATGGGGTTTGGAGGAAGAGCGCGCGCGGGCGCTGGCGGCGCGCATCGTGAAGGCGCTCGTCGCTGACTTGGGCGAGCGCAAGGAGTGGGTCGATCAGCAGGCCCGGCGCGCGAAGGTGCGCCTGAAGTCGCACACCCGCCACCGGCAGGAGCCGTTTACCCCAGCTTATCAGGGAAAGTGGCTCGAGGAGCGCGACGCCGCGAAGCTTCGCGGATTCGTCGGCGTGCCCCAGCAGGTTTACAAACGACGGCTCGTCGCCGCGATCGAATGCGCGGAATCGATTCGCTGTAATCTTTGCGAGAGAGCGTGCCCCGAACAGGCGATCCGCATCGACCGCTCGGCGGAGAAAGCCTCTTTCCTGATCGAAAACAAGTGCACGGGTTGCGGAGCGTGCCTAAAGGCGTGCCCGAGTTCGGTGCCGGTGATGATTCGCTCCGGCGACGATCAACCCTTGGCCGACGTCGTGATCCCTTGGCGGGGGGAAGACCGTTGGCGGCGCGGAGATTTCGTTACGATCGTGAATCGCCGGGGAGAAAGCTTGGGCTCGGCCCGCGTGAATCAGGTGATCGGCGAGGGCGAGAAGCTGCCAGGCGCGCGTGTTTCGGACGATGACGATGACGTGCTTCCGCCCGGATTTTCCGTGGACGAAACCCCCACGCCGGTGACGGGCGAAGCCCAGCTCGTGCAGGTTTCCGTGCCGGGCCACTTGGTTTGGGAAGCGCGCGGATTGAAGCGGCCCCGGCAGGAGCGGGCGGAAGATGACTTCGTGAAGTCCATCAACGCCGCCGATCCGCAAGCCAAGGTGGAGATCGTATTGAACGGGGAAAAGCGACTCGTGCGCGAGGGAGTACCGATCTCCGTTTCACTTTTCGAAATCGGCCGCGCCCGTGCCGAGGACGCGCTGCTTTGTCCCGACGGGAGCTGCAAGCTTTGCGTGGTGGAAGTCGACGGCAACAAAAAGCTCGCCTGCCAGACCCCCATGCATCGGGGCATGCAGATCCGCTTCAGTCCCACGCCCGGCGCGCCTGCGGGAGATCCGTCAGCATACCTGTGTCCCTGCGTGGGCGTGAAGCTTGAAGACGTGCGCGAGCGCGTACGGCAAGCGAAGCTGCGCTCTTCCGAGGCTGTGCTCAGCGTCACTCACTGCGGGGAGGGCCGCTGCCGCGGCCAGACCTGCATGCCGTCCTTGCGCCGGGTACTGATGCAGGAAGGCCTGGAGGTTTCTGATTTCATCGACTGGCGTTTTCCCTCGTCGGAGTGGACGCTATAACTCGGTTAGGGAACCGGCTTGAGTAGTTTAATGAATGCCGCGCTGAAGTAGAGCGAACCGGACGTTGGCAAATCGGTGGGAGAATTGGCCACGTGTGTCGGCGCGCTGCCGGTGCCTTGATAACGCAATACGGCGAGTTTGCCGCCGGTAGGACCATTATTGCAGGCCAAGTACACTCCGTCTGGTGAAGCGGCGACGTAGTTAGTAAGCCCGGCGGTCAAGCCGCAAAGATTTTGCGCACTGAAGTCGGTGGCTAGGCTGACGCTTGCATCTTCCTCGACATTATACAGGTAGTTCAATCCGGCTACGGCGAGCAGTTGCGTGCCCGGATAAAAGAGAATTCCGATGGAATCCCCGTAGTGTACATTCACCGAGGTTCGTAAGGTGAGCGAACCCGTGGTGGGGTCAATCGAAAAGACCCTCTCGGTATCATTAAAATCGTAGCTTGCCGCCACTAGGGCGCCGCCTCCCGGAGACATCGCCAACTCCTTGCACTTGATCCCGCATGCGTAGGGTGAACCTCCCAGCGGCAGCAGCGAGCCGTCGTCTCGAATTTCCGCGCCGAGGAGTTCGGAGTTGATGGGGCTCGCGGCGTAGAGCCAACGGCCGTTCGGATGTACGGCAATGCCGGTGCTGTAACCGTAAAGGGGGGTGGCCCCCGTCTCGGTGAGGATCCCGGTGTCTCGGTTAAATGCCAGGCTTTTAACCGTACTCGTTACGCTATCGGCCAGGAAAAGTCGGGTTTCGTCCTTGCTCAAGGCCATCACTTGCCGGCTGACGGAGGCCCCGTTTCCGATGAGCGCGCCGACGGAGTAGGTGGTGAGGGGCGTGGGGCCCAAGACTCCCGTGGTGCTATCGAGCGCGTAGGTTTGAACCGCCGAGGGCATGCCGCGTTCGAGAATGATCAAGAAGCGCCGGTCACGAGTTTGGATAAAGGCGGAGGGGGTTCCGGGGGCGTCGGGTAGAGTGATCGGCGAGACCGGATTCAAAGTAAGGGTATGCGTCGCCGGATCGAGGTCGAAGATGTTCAAAGTCGTGGTGCTATAGGCGCCCGCGTACACGAGCCAGGTTTGGTTGACCCCGCGGTGGAACTTGGCGTTGCAGCCCGAGTTAAGCGCCAGGCAGATAGCAAGCAAATGGGCGGAAGCGTATCTCACAATGCTTTGAATTGTAGCTCTATCCCGATACGACTGCCAAGAAGTCCGGTGTCTAATCCTTCGACGGGCCTGAGCCTGCAAGCGGCTTGTATTCGCCGATAGACCCGGTTGAGGGCACCGCCGGTTGGCCATCGCTTTGCAATGTACCGGGGTGGGCGACCAGAGTTGGAGTGAGACATGCAGAGTCAGCGCCCGTTCCCTTTTTTGGTCGGTTTTTTCCTACTTTTAGTCGCTTTGACGTTTGATGCGGGGCCTGCCTCCGCGTTTGGCGGTGGCCGTAAACGCAGTAATAACGGCGGAGGGGGTGGGAATCCCGCTCCCCGCTACATGGCTTGTCCCGGCGTAGGGTCGGTGGCCGTAAACGGTAATTACCAAAACGACGCCAACGGCGCCTATTGCATGGTTCGCAACCAGCACGCGAATGGCTATAATTTCATGGTCGAGGGCCAGCATCGCTATCTAGCGGATCCGACGATCGTAAAGGTGGCGGACTACTACTACGTGACCGGCACGACCGACGAGCTGCAGAACCACAACTACTGGATCTATCGGTCACGCGACCTCGTGAACTGGGAGCGGCATCGCCGTGCGTTTGACCCGGCTATTTTTCAGGGTCAATCGTACTGTAATCTCTGGGCGCCGCACTTGTTCACCAGCCCGGCTTCTCCCAGCCAGATATTCATTTCGTTCACGGCTACGCAGAGCGGAACGCAAAATATTTGCGCCCGATCGGACTCTTACCACTTCATTTCCGTGTACGGGGCGTCGATGCCGATTGCGCAGTTCACGGCCGGTACGGGGTATTTTGGCGCGCCCCAAAAGTATGGTTATAGCTGGCAGGGCACGGCCCGTTACGACGGCGGAGTCGCGGCCGGTCGCCCGATCCCGGGCAGCGCGGATATGAGCAACGTGGGCGGGGCTCCTGGGCAGACGCGAATCGACCAGGGACTACCGTGCATCATTGCGGGCGGCGACGTGGGATGCGCGGGTACGTTTGCCCTCGACTCATTCGTTTACGTAGACCCCACGACCAACCAGAATCAAAACCGCCTGCGCATGCTTTACACGTGGCACGGTCTCCGGCAGGGGCTTTGGGCCGGTAACAATATCGCCACGCATCGGATGGCGAATGAATTGATGATGGACACTCGCACGCAGTCTTCATCCACCTTGAAGGATCTCGCGTATCAGGTGAACACCTGGAATAAGATCGACGGCCGGTACTTGAACGGAAGTTTCGGAAATCAAGGCGGATGCGAAGGAGAAAACTGCGGCGGCGTGGCCGAAGGCCCGGCGGCGTTTCATCGCGACGGGCGTCACTACTTGGTATTCAGTCGAAATCCCTTCGATGGGCCCGCTTACGGCCTTTTCTACCGGATGACCAGTCGCGGACAATCGTTTGATACGCTATTTCTGAATCATTGGCGGAACGAGACGATCCGAGAGCACGTGCTTGCGGTTTCGCATGATCGGGAAACTCCCCGGGGCGTAAGCTTTGGTCACGGCGACGTGTTTCAGGGTCCCACGGTCGCGGGCGGCAGCGTGCAGTTTTACGTGATCCTGCACATGAAAGAGGAGAACTCGTACAACCGTATTCCCTTCTTCAAGGAACTCACGTTTAGGTCGGACGGAACAATCGAACCCTTATCGAACGATCCGAACGCGGATTATAAGCACAGCCTGATGTGGTTTCGCATCCCGCGGCCCCGCGGCTAGTAGGAGATCGTCTTCAGGAAACGCCGAATGCGGGAATTCACCAGATCGGGCAGATCCATCTGCACGCAGTGACTGCCGTGCTTGATGATCTCGAGCTGGGAGTTGGGCATGAGCTGGCGCAAAAGCTCTTGCTCCACGGTCGGCGTCATCTTGTCGTTTTCGCCCGCCAGGATCAGCGTCGGCGTTTGGATCGTGTGCAGCCACGGCGTGGCGTCGTAGCGATGATAGTCGTCCGCCACCTGTAGAAAAATTCCCAAATCCACGCTCAGGAAGCCTTCGATGTATTTACGGATATCTTCGCGCTTGGTGAGGTTGGTGTTGAATCCGCCGAAGGAAATAATCTGGTGGGTGAGCGCGGAATCGCGCTGCAGCCGCCAAAGTTTGGAGGCAAGCTTTGGACTCAGACGATACGCCTTACGGATGTAATCGATGCCCGTCTCGCACCAGTTGCGGCTGAACATGTTCTCGAAGGGGCGCTTGGCGGTGCCGTTGGAAAGCACGAGTCCCGCCACGCGGTGCCGAGCCACGCGCGCCGTTTCGAGCGCGACGTTCACGCCCATGCTGTGACCCAGTATCACCGCCTGCTCTAATCCCAACTCGTCCATTAGTTTGAGCAGGTCCTTCGCCGTATTGGCGATGGTAATGGTTTTGATGTCCTTGGGCGTTTCCGAGTTGTGGTGGCCGCGATAGTCGAACCATACGGTTTTATGCGTTTTGCGGAAATGAGGGGTTTGGTAGCTCCAGTGCAGGCTGGAGCAGATCAAGCCGTAACAAAAGATCAACGGTTTACCCGTGCCCTCTACGCTGTAAAAGAGTTTCACGCGGTCATGGCTATGGAAATATCCGTTGGTAGCGGAAGGCGCCGCCGCCGAGCCCGCCAGGGAAGCCGAGTCCGGATGATTCATTTCGGGTTGCCGCATGGGCCCTTTGAGTATCATGAGTTTCCAGACGCAAGAAGCGGATTACCGTGAGGACCGGTTTAGAGCGGGGTTTGACCCGAGCGGTCGGAACCGTCGTTATCAGGTTTTGGCTTCACCATGCCGAGCATGCTTTCACACACGGTAATGAAGGCGCGTTTGTTTTCCTCGTTGGCGCGGCGGTAAGCATCGTAGAGTTTGCGCATCAGATCGTAATCTTCAGAACCCACAACCAGGTGCGGGTGCGCGCTGCCGTCGACTTTCACGTCGCTCACCCCGAGTCGTCCCGAGAGTTTAGCGACGTATTCTTTTTCGAGGATTTCCAAAATTTCGGTTTCCGTGATGACGAGCGCCTTGGAAAGCGTCGCCACGTGCGTGGGTGGAAGAGGGGTTACCCCGCGTTCCACGTTCGAAATGAATTGAGTGGTCACCGGTGGATCAAAGAGCTGACCCAGGGCGCGCTGCGAGAGCCCCAGCGCTTCCCGGCGCTGGCGGATGAAGTTTCCCACCAATCTCGGACGCTTCGATGAATCTGGTCGCGGTGAATCAACCATATTGGTCTATATTAATGCATTGCATTAACTTAGTCAACTAAGGGAGTTCAGTAAATTAAAGTAATTTACAAAAACTCCTTTCAGATTGACGTGTTACACCCACCCTTGATATCGCACCGCACCATGGAACTGCGGAGATTTAAGCGCTGGAGTGGGGTGATGACCGCCCTGGCCTGGGGTGTTACCGGGTGTTCCCCGCAACTTCCCGCATCGGCGCCGACGATTCCTCATTCCGTCCGAAGCGACGCGGCAGGTGGCTTGGACGCCAGTTTTGGTACGGCGGGGGTTGCGCATCTCTTCTTTAAAGGCGGGGTCTATACGAACGCCCTGGCCGTGCAGGCCGATGGGCGAATCCTCATCGCGGGTACTTATTTTCGTGGTCGGCGCGGCGACGATTTCTTCGTCGCCCGCATGATGCCCGACGGGCAACCTGACCCGAGCTTTGGCGAGCACGGCGCCGTGATGCGGGACTTTGGCGGCAACGAGGAAGCCACGGCAGTGGCGGTGCAAGCGGACGGAAAAATCTTGGTCGCGGGTACTCGGCTCGATTCGCGCCGCAGTCAGAACTTCACGGTGCTGCGGTTGCTGGAAAACGGGCAGGTCGACGAAAGTTTCGGCGCACGTGGCGTGGCGACCTCGACGTTTTATGGTTCCTTTAATCGCGCCTACGGGATGCGGGTACAGGCGGACGGCAAGATCGTCGTCGCGGGTTACGCGATGCCGGGACGCAGCTCGCACTTTGCCGTCGTCCGTTTCACGCCGGAGGGCGAGTTGGATGTGTCTTTCGGCCGGTACGGGCAAGTGACTACCGATTTTTCGGAATCCTTGGCGATGGCCCGCGACCTCAGTGCAGATGTCGCGTATGGACTCGAGTTGGATGAAGAGGGCCGCATTGTGCTCGCTGGACTGGCGAACTCCTCCGGGGAAGCGGCCGACGGTTTTGCGATGGTGCGCTACTTGGAAAATGGACGCCTGGATCGTTCGTTCGGCAGACGCGGTATGGTTTTTCATCGGCTGGGCGATGGCAATGTTGCGCGCGCGGTTACGATCCAAACCGATGGCAAGATGGTCTTGGCCGGGGTGTGCGACAAGCGTATCGCCGTGGCTCGCTATACTGACATTGGCGAGATAGATGAAAAATTCGGGGACGGCGGAGTGATTCGCGAGGCTCCGGCCAGCGTCGCGGGCGGCAGTGATATGGCCCGAGCCGTCGTTTCAGGTGAAACGGGAGAAATTTACGTAGCTTCCACCCTCAAAGGGGGGTTGGAGGTTTCCTTGCGCAAATACGGAGCGCTCGGAAAGCCGGATCCCTGTTTCGGTGACCTCACTTGCCAACGGGGTGGGGAAGTGCGGCCCACGGGATCATTTCTTACCCAGGTGGGTAAGGATCACGGAATCGCGCTCGTCCGTCAGCCCGACGACGGGCGCGTGCTCGTTGCGATCTCATCCGATGATGGTTTCACGGTACATCGATATCATCCTTGATATTATCCTTAGCTTTGCTCGAAGCCATCGTGTTTTAGGGCGTCCCTCAGGCGCAAATTTTCCGGATCGGTTAGGTTGGGATCGCTTGCGAGCAGGTCGGCCGCTTCCTCACGCGCGCGCAGGAGCCAATCACGGTCGCGCACCAGGTTTGCGATCTTGAATGCAAGGCCCCCGCTTTGGCGCGTGCCGAGAAATTCTCCGGGGCCACGAATCTCTAGATCCGCCTCGGCGATCTTGAAGCCGTCGGTCGTTTGCTCGAGCGTTTCGAGTCGCATGCTGCCGATCTCGCCTAGGCGCTTGCCGATGAATAAAAAGCAGTAGGACTGGTGCGAGCCGCGGCCGACGCGACCCCGGAGCTGGTGGAGCTGCGAGAGCCCAAAGCGCTCGGAATGCTCGATGGCCATGACGGTCGCATTCGGCACGTCCACGCCGACCTCGACGACGGTCGTGGAAACTAAAACCTGCAGTTCGTTGCGCTTGAACTTTTCCATCACGTCGGCTTTTTCCTCCGACGACATCTTTCCGTGCAGTAGCCCGACTTTGAACTCCGTGAAGACCTCGCTGCGGAGGAGTTCCATCTGGCTCGTGGCGTCCTTGAGGTCGGTAAAGCCTTCGGCCTCGCTCTCGTTCACGAGTGGATAGATGAAGTACGCCTGACGGCCGGATTTCAATTCCTCGCGGATGCGCTCGAACGCCCGCGGCTTCCAGCCTTCGCGTACGATGTGCGTTTTCACCGGGCTGCGCCCCGGCGGCATGTCAGTGATCGAGGTGACTTCCAGGTCGCCATATACCGTGAGCGCCAGCGTACGCGGAATCGGCGTCGCGCTCAGGATCAGCATGTGCGGGTGGAGCAGGGTACCGGTGGCGTCCTTGCGCACCCCCTTTTCCCGTAGGGTGCGGCGTTGATCGACGCCAAAACGGTGCTGCTCATCGATGATGACGAGGTCGAGATTTTTAAATGCCACTGGATCCTCGAGCAACGCGTGCGTGCCGATGAGTAATGCGGGCTCGCCCACTTTCATGGCCGAGAGGATGGGCTTACGTTCGGCCGCCGTGGTCTTTCCCGTGAGGAAAAGGCAGCGAATTTTTCCGCCGAAAAGTTTTTGGGCATTGCGCAGGTGCTGCTCGGCTAATATTTCCGTGGGCGCCATGAGCGCGGCTTGCCCGCCTTCGCCGAGCACCGCGCTGGCAGCCAGTAGCGCGACCGCGGTCTTGCCGCAGCCCACGTCGCCTTGCACCAGCCGATTGCTCGGGGCAGGATGGGGATCGGCGCGCGTGAGGTCGCCGACCACGTCTTGGAGCGCTTTTTTTTGTCCGTCGGTGAGTTGGAAGGGGAGCAGGCTACGCAAATGGTCTAGGTGAGCGCGTAGTCGGACCGGGTCCATCGCCGGTGCATGCTCGCGCGCCACGTTCGCCCGCTTGCGCAGGACCAGAAACTCGAACTTGAAAAATTCCTCGAAGATAAGCCGGTGATGCGCGGGGGTATCGAAGGCCACGAGTTTTTCGGGCGAGTAGTCGGGGTGATCCGTGGGCGGGAAGTGGAGGAACTTCACGGCCTCCCGCAGCGACGGCAGCCCCCACTTCTGGATGTATTTTGCGGGCAGAGATTCGGGCAAGGCGGGAAGGAAGGTCTCTACCGCGTTCGTGAGCACGTTGCGCAGCCGCCGGGTGGGGATACCGTCGAGCTCCGTGTAAACGGGGATGATGCGACCAACGTCGCGGCTGGCTTCGGCCACGCCGCCGGATATTTCCGGGTGGACGATCTCGGCCTTGCCCATGAATTTCTTCACGAGCCCGGTGGCCAGGATCGGTTTGCCTTCGGTGAACTGCTTATCGAGCCCGTGGGGAGTATGGAACCACTTCAGGTTGATCGTTCCGGTCGCGTCCGCGCAGCGCACATCGAGCATCGTCCCACCGCGGCCCTTGCGTCCGCGCATGGGGATCTTGCGCGTGCTGATGACGGTGACTTCGATCGACGCGCGCATGCCTTCTTGCAGCGCTTCGACCGGCGTGATGCGCGAGCGGTCTTCGTACGCGCGCGGAAAGAAATAAAGGAGATCGCGTACGGTCGCGAGCTCGCGATTGGCGAAAACGGCGCCTAGCGCGGGGCCGACTCCCTTTACGAACTGAACACCAATATCTTTTGGGTTATTGGTATCGGATCTTGAGGATGTCGTAAGTGATTTGTCCCTTGGGGGCATGCACGATCGCTTCGTCGCCCATGCGCTTGCCAATGAGGGCGCGGGCGAGCGGGGAGGAGATCCCCACTTTGCCGGATTTAATGTCGGCCTCGTCCACGCCGACGATCTGGAACGTAGTTTTCTTGCCGGATTCCTGCTCCTCCACGTCCACCGTGGCGCCGAATACGACGGTTTCGGCCTTGATGGCGGCGGGATCGATCACTTCGGCCATCGCAAGCTTGCCGTTGATTTCGCCGATGCGGCCTTCGATAAATCCCTGGCGCTCCTTGGCTGCGGAGTAGTCCGCGTTTTCGGAAATGTCCCCGTGCGCGCGCGCGACTTCAATGGCTTTCACCACGGCCGGACGCTCCACTGACATCAGGTGCTTGAGCTCTTCCTCGAGCTTCTTCTTCCCGTTCAGGGTCATGGGGACTTTGTTCGACATAAGGCCTAATGAGCTAGCACAACCCACCTAACCGCGGCAAGTTAAGGCTTTTTGGGTGACGGTGAATAGAAGCGCCTAACTGTCGGAAAAAACGTTGAAAAAATCGATATTTAACGGGGTGGAGTATCATGTTAATAAGGTGGCCTTATGCTGAAAACCTCGGTCCCTACTTACTTCAAAAAACGTCGCGACGCTTTGATGCGGAATCATCCGGATTCGCTCTTCATCTTTCCCGCGAATCCCCATCCTTACCGCAACCACGACGTGCACTATCCGTTTCGCCAAGAAACGAATTTTTACTATTTGAGTGGCTTCGACGAGCCCGAGTCGTTCCTGGTGCTCGCGCCGCAGCCGGGCGCAGGCACTTACCAGACATTGCTCTTCGTGCGCGAACGTAACGTCGAGCGCGAGATCTGGGACGGCGAACGTTACGGCGTCGATGGCGCGCTGAAGGTTTTCGGAGTGGACCGCACCTACCCCACGGGCGAGTTCGATGCGATCTTGCCGACCCTGCTCAAAGGCGTGCGCAAGGTTCATTTCCGTCAGGGAAGGTCCGAAGCGATGGATCGCCGCGTGCAGGCTTGCCTCGAGCGCGCGGTCGTCATGCAGGGCCGCACGGGTTATGCACTTCCCACGGTCGTCGATCCGCTAGAAGCGGTGGGCGAGCTGCGACTCATTAAATCGGTCGAAGAGGTGGAACTGCTGCGCAAGGCGGGCCAGGCTTCGTCACAGGCGCATATCGCGGTGATGAAGGAAATTCGCCCCGGCGTGAACGAGTCCGAGATGGAAGCGCTGATCGACTACCAGTTCCGCAAACATGGCTGCCAACGCAACGGCTATGGCAGTATTATCGCTGGCGGTAAGAATTGCACGTGCCTGCATTATGTCGCGAACAATGAAGTGCTGCGCGACGGTGATCTTTTCTTAATCGATGCGGGTGGCGAACACGACTACTACACGGCCGACATCACGCGCACTTATCCAGTGGGCCGTGAGTTCACCGATGCCCAAGCCACGATTTACGACTTGGTTTTACGCGCGCAGAAGGCCGCGCTCGCGGTGATTCGTCCGGGCGTGGAGTACGAGCGCATTCATCAAACCGCGACGGAGACCTTGGTGGAAGGCCTGGTTTCGCTCGGGCTGCTCAAGGGCGGCGTGAAGGAAATTATTCAGAAGGGCGACCACAAGCGTTTCTACCCGCACGGCACGGGTCACTACTTGGGCATGGACGTGCATGACGCTGGTCTTTATTACATGAACGGCAAATCGCGGCCGCTGGAGGCGGGGATGGTGCTGACCGTGGAGCCGGGCTTGTACTTCCAGCCGGGAGATGCGGGAGTGCCGGATAAGTTCCGTAACATCGGCATTCGCATCGAGGACGACATCCTCGTGACCGCGCAAGGCTACGAGAACCTCACAGTTGATACGCCGAAAGAGCGTGCGGATATCTTGAAGTTGCGCCGCTAGGTGTTTCGAGGTTTTGTAAGGAGTATTCGTGCAGCCGTCGTCCACGATCAATAGCTTGCCGCCGATGAAGCTGCGACCGAATGAGACTTCTTCTCCTGTCGTCACGGGACCCGTCGGGCCGGGCTTGAGCGTGGGCGCCGCGTCCCCGCACGGTGAGGTTTCCGCTCCGCGCGCGAAGATTAAGCTCGGTCCGTTTGAAATCGATCACCCCTTTATCCTTGCGCCGATGGCGGGCATCTGTAATTCGCCGTATCGCCGCTTGATGCGCCGGATGCAGAGTTCGGTCATGATCTCGGAGCTCATTTCCGCCAACGGCATGGAATACGCGGGCGAGCGCACACTCAGCATGCTGAAGTACCACGACGAAGAGCGTCTGATTGGTTTCCAGATTTTTGGCGAGGATACCGAGCGCCTGTGCGGGGCTTCCCGTCATATCGAGCGCACGGGCGCCGATTTTGTGGACTTGAACTTGGGCTGTCCCGTTCCGAAGGTGGTCAACAAGGGCGCAGGGTCGGCGATGTGCCGCAATCCCCGCGAGCTGGGTAAGACGCTTTCGGCGATGGTCAAAGCCGTGAAAATTCCGGTGACGATCAAGATCCGCACCGGTTGGGACGCGAACTCCCGTAACGCTATCGAAGTCGTGCGGGCCGCGGCGGACGCCGGCGTGGCTTGGGTGGCGATTCACGGCCGCACGCGCGCGCAAGGTTATAGCGGCGAGGCGGATTGGGATTTTATTGGCGACGTAAAAGCGAAGAGCCCGATTCCTATTTTAGGTAACGGCGATTTAAATACGCCGCCGATCGCGGTGGAGCGCTTCCGCAAGTATGGGGTGGATGCAGTCTTGATCGGCCGGGGCGCTTTGCGTAATCCATTTATCTTTGAGGAATCCGCGGCCATTTGGCGGGGAGAGGCGTATGCGCCCCCAACGTTGGCGCGCTTCCAGTCTTTGCTAAATGACCAGCGCGTGCTCTTGAACGAAAGCTTTATCCCGCGCATGGCCATGGTGCATGCCCGCAAATTCCTGGCGTGGTATTCGGCCGGCTATCCGGGCTGCCACGAGTTTCGCAAGAAGGTCTTCACGATCGCCGAGCCTGACGCGCTCTGGGCGGAAGCGCACGATTTTTTCGCGCGTTCGCTCGAGGGCCGAGACATGGGCTTCCTTGCCCAGCCGTTCCTGATGGGTGGCCACGGATAAATTGACTCTTTCGTGGTCGGAAGACGCGGACCACGAGCTCCGGTGATCCTTTCCTCGTCTCGTGATCCGCGCCCTGGGGTGTGAGAGAGACTTGCTTATCCGCACTTGGCGGGGGGATGGTTCTTCTGCGGGAAGGCGTTTTGCTTTTCTGGTTTCCGCTCGCCGCACTTCTTTTCGGGCTTCGCCTCGCGGAGGCCTTCCGCTTCCGCGCGCAGGTCACGTGGACGCTCGGCTTGGTGTTTTTGCGCTAGATCCAGCCAGTCGACGTCGGGATGGCCGTCGAACTTCGTCAGGTCAATGGGCGCGTAGATCGCTACTTCGATCGCATATTGAAGGCTAGATAGCTGCGCGATTCGGTCCCAGACGATGCCTAGCTCGCGTTCAATGCGGACACGCTCTGCCTTGGGAAGTGGGCGCTTGGAGTGCCGGTCATCTAGGCGTTGTTTTAGACCGATGTAAACGCGCTCGTTCGA
Source organism: Bacteriovoracia bacterium (assembly GCA_050251055.1). Taxonomy (GTDB): domain Bacteria; phylum Bdellovibrionota; class UBA1018; order UBA1018; family JBFWNL01; genus JBFWNL01. Next base: position 323,615 of record JBFWNL010000003.1, on the reverse strand, counting down.
TTGGATGGAGTTTTCCAGGGCATCCCACTTCAAGATGAGTTGTTCCTCTTTGCGGACACCGGCTTTTTTAAGGGCTCGTAAGTGGGCGGCGATCTCTTCGACCTGGTCATTCGGATCCGGCATCGAGGTGGGCTTACCGTCGGCAAGCGCGCCGGACAGCGTCACTGTGGTGGCCAGTAGAAGCGGAGCGAGGGCAGAAAAAAGTTTTGGCTTTGACATGGCTAGGGTTCTCCTTGGGGAGGTGTGTCGCACGCTTTGCGTTATAAATCAATATATGTATTTTATTTTGTTTTTATTTGTATAAAAAATATAATAATATTAAATATTTATTGTTATAATATTTAAAAAATAAATAATTCTGTATCTCAAAATCTGATAATATATTGATTTAGTCGGAAATTACTTCTAAACTTTTGGAATGAGGGGAAGAGGAATTGCGATCTTTAGCGGGTGCGTAGGACTCGTACTCGCGGCTTGGGCCGCGGAGGCGGGGATCGTTACCAATGGGTCTGCGCATTTGGAGTCGCGTCCCCCCGCCTTGCCCGCGTCCCCACGGCCTTACCTGGTTACGGCCGAGCCCGCCGCGCGGGGCATCGTCCCGATCCCCGAAACCCCGAGTTGGCAAGATGTCGTCGGTTCCGTCGTGCAAGGGAATGAGACGCTGTCGTTGGGGCTTTCCGCCCCCGACGGTTGCGGCTCGGTGGGTAATCTGAATCTCGGCGCCACTTTCGTGGTTAGTTTTGCGGCGCCTATGCGCCCATCGCAGTGCCCGCATCTGGATCCTCCGGAACCCCGGCCGCACATCCTAGAAGGGCGCGACGAGGCATGGACCCGCGCGCGCCACCGCACGAGCTGGCGCTCGGATGCGCCGCGGGGTTTGCGGCTCGGACAGTACGCCGCCGGCTGGCGGAACTCGACGCGAAGTGCGGCGAGTGAGTATCCGATTTGGATCCTGTCCCGACCCCAAGGGGGCCGCCGTTTTCAAGAGGTCGCCTTCGCGATCGACACCGACGCCGATGGCTGGCCGGACCGCGCTTACTTTAAAGGGGGCGCCGAGATCGAAGAGCATTCGCGCCGGGTGGCTTTAGAATTCGGGATGAGCGACGCGCAGCTGGCGATGCTCGCTTTGGGCGAAGAGTCCGTGGGCGGGTTAAAAATCGACCTGGGCGATACGCGTATCGGCGGGCGAGGCTGGCTCGCCGTCGAGCTGGGCGACGAATGGAAGTCGTGCGCCGCCTGGGGCGGCGACGTCGCCGAGAGGCTGGTGGAAGTGGGAGGCCGACGCGGTTGGAATCCCGATCGGCTGCGCTTCGAAGGTGATCTCTTCGCGGATTTTCTCACGGCGCAGATTGGTTCCGAGTACGCGGCACGCGTGTATCACCTGCCGGTCGCCGTGCGGAAGGCGTTGATCCATACTCCGGCCGCGCTTTGGCGTAATCTCCGCCAGATTGCCGATATGCCCACGGCCGTGCGGAACACGCTGGGGAATGCATTCACCCGATATTTCGAATGCGTGCGGGAGTCGCGCGACCTGGTGGGGTGTCGCCGTCGCGTGGAATCCGAGCTCGCACAGGAATCGGCACTGGGTCTTTTTCGTAGCACGGTAGATTCCTTTGATCGCATGCTGGACGAAGATCCGGCGGCGCTACAGGAAGGGATTTATACCGAAGCCGGAGCTTTGATCGTGCAAACGGCGACGGCGAGCTCGGCCACGCGGGGGCTCCAGGCGGCGCGGGCGGCTCTGCCGGCGGGGGCCGGGCGCGTGGCCGTGCATGCGACCGAAATCGCGGTCGACCAGGCGCTGAGCACGAGCGCGAATGACGTGCATCAAATCCTAGAAGCCGGCGTTAGCCACGCAGCGCGGAGCGCGATCTCTGAGTCGAGCGAGACGGGCGTGCACCTCCGATCTTCGCCGGTGGAACCCATTGCGGAGCGTCCTGCGGGCGCCGCGCCCGCGGCGACGGTACCGACTCCGGGGGGGCCCGCCGCCGTTCCGAGCTTCACCGCCGAAGAGCTCGCCGAAGCGTCCGTGGTGCCGCTCGATCCGCCGGCGTCTCGGTCGCGAACCGTGGATTTCCAACGCCGCGGAGGCGGGCCGATCGCCCTCTTTCAGATGCGCGAGGGGTATCGAGGGGAATTTGAGGGCCAGTCGTTGGTGTATGGATCCCTCCAGGTGGAGAGATTGACCGATGCCCAGCGTGCTGCCGCGGAAGTGCGCTTGGCCAGCGATGGGAGATTCGTGCGTGTATCCGACGGACTCCCGCCGGAAGGAACCCGGGCGGGGATCTTCGTGGTGGATTGGCGTGGGAAAATCATCCAACACGAACACGCGGAAGTGGGCCACCTTCATCACAGCAGCTTAACGCGTGGTTGGCCGATGCAAACCGGCGGCGCCTTGGAGTTGGACCACGGCCGGCTGGCTTTTATCAGCAACATGAGCGGCCACTACTTGCCGCCGCCGGAGTCGACGGTGGCTTTTTTAGAGCGAATGAAACGAGCCGGCGCCGATCTGAGCAGTACGCAAGTGGCCCTGGTGACGCCGGGGGGGCGGATCGATCCTGCGCTTTACCTTCGTCTCAAAGTGATTGGGATCCCTCGCCATCGAGTACGCACCGAGGATATCACCCCACGGATCAGCTACGGAGTCGCGGATCGCCGTTTTGCTTTGACGGCAGGCGCATCCCGCCCGGAATGGCAAAGCCGGATTGCGTCCCTGGACTTCAATACTTCCCAAGTTCGGGGGGCAGATTGGCTGTCCCGTACGGCCTCGGCCCAGCACGCAAGAATCGTCGACCCCACTCGGCCGCTGCCGCTTGAAAATTATTGGCCCAAGGTAGAGGCGCTGCTTCGCGAGCGGGATCGGTGGGCTGCTAGCGGTCAGGACTACTTCGTCGAATTTGAGTGGGTTGAGCTGAACGGCCAGCGTCGGCTGCGGGGAGCGCTGCGCGACGCCCGGGGCACGGAGGTCGACCTGGTCGACTTAGGTCCGGCCCAGTGATGGCTTAGGTGGGTTTTCGGGCGAGCTCGAAGCGTCGGTTCTGCAGCGTTAGGTAATAGTGATGATCGTCTTCTTGCAGGTGCTTCAGTAGATCGAAATAAGGCGCGCGCAAAAATTTCGCGGTGAATTCCCCTTTGGCCCGGCAGCTGAGGCGTCCGGGTTTGTAGGCCAGCGACGCGGGGTCGAGCGGCTCGGAGGTTTCGTCGTTAAGGAAAAGCACGTACCCGCGTTCGGGCGCTCCCTCGATGCGCTCGACGAAGTAGGGGGTGTCGGCCACCTCGATCTGCTTTCGCTCCCGGCCCACGATCAGCCACCAGCCGTCCGGCTCCAGTCGCAGGCTGCGCGCGAAGAGCCGGCGCGTTCCCTCGTGGGTGATCTCGGTACCATCGGCCAGCCAGACGCCGTCGCGATTGAGCACGATACGCTCGTTATCGACAAAAAAAGGGGCGTTTTCCGAAGGTTTTCCTGAAGAAGCCATGCCCCAACCCTATCAACGAATCCCCCCTTTTCCACCCTCCTTTTTTATCTGGGCTATGGCATAACGGGCTTATGGCACAGCCTCCGCAGTCTTCCGACGCCGCACCAAAAACCTTGGGTAAGAATGACCTCACGTACAACGCGTACCTGAAGGTTCCAGATTTGCTGGCACTCCAGCAGCCGCTCTCCAAACCGGCGCACCATGACGAGATGCTCTTTATTGTCATCCATCAAACGTACGAGCTTTGGTTCAAACTCGTGCTGCACGAGATGGAGAACAGCATCCGCTACATGAACGAGGGGAAGGTCTTGCGCGCGCATCACTTCGTGAAGCGCGTGGTCGAGATCCTGCGCTTGCTCGTGCCGCAGATCCATATTTTAGAGACCATGACGCCGCTCGAGTTCCTCGAGTTCCGCGATTCCTTGGGCCCCGCAAGCGGCTTTCAGTCCATCCAATACCGCGAGATCGAGTTCTTGGCGGGGATGAAGAATGAAAACTACTTCAAGTCCTTTCAAAACCAGCCGGAATACCTGGCGCGCCTCAAGCAACGAATGGCCGAGCCGGATCTGCGCCACTCCTTCTTTACGACGCTTGGCAAGCAGGGCTTTGATGTGGGCACGGCGGCCCAGGCGGTGGATCCGATGTCGGAGGCGGATCATGAGAAAGTGATGGTCGCCCTGACGAAGATTTATTCCGAGCCGGACAACATGCTCCCCATCTACCTGCTCTGCGAAGCGCTCGTAGAATTCGATGAGTACTTATCGCTTTGGCGCGAGCACCATGTGCGCGTGGTGGAGCGCATTATTGGATTTAAGATGGGCACGGGCGGATCCGCCGGCGTGAATTATCTGCGCAGCCAGACCGTTAAGAAGTGCTTTCCGCAGCTTTGGGAAGTGCGCTCGCGGCTAAGCAAACAGCCCGGCCACTACTAGTTACGTCTATTTCTTTCCTTTTAGTTCCCCGGCTAAGGCCACGCGCGAGTTTTTGCGCTTCAGCGCTTCTTCGTAGCGGCGGATCTCCTCGGGCGATTGCGGTTCGAGAGGCGGTACTTCGCGCGGTTTTCGGTTTTCGTCGAGCGCGACGAAGGTCGTGTAGGCCGTGACGGTGTGGGTGACTTCACCGGTGATCTGGTCTTCCGCGTCCACGCGTACGCCGACTTCCATCGATGTGCGGAAGGCCCGGTTTACCGTCGCGTGGATGTGGACCACCTGGCCTAGCCGGACGGGCGCGATGAAATGAAGGGCGTCAATCGATGCCGTGACCACGGTGCTGCGTGCGTGTTTGCCGGCGGCGATGGCCGCCGCGATGTCGATCCAGGCCATGATCGTGCCGCCGAAGATGCTGCCTAAAACGTTTGCGTGCGATGGGAGCACGAGTTCCGTCATAATGACGGAGGATTCACTGGGGGTACGGGGAAGGAGTTTCGATTTGGGTTTCATCTCTTAAATGGTAAGGCCAAAGAGTTGACGAAATAACTGGTATTTTTAATCAACTAATATTTTCTTCCCAGATAAAAACAAACCTTGCATGTCGGAAAAAGCCGCTTCTATACTTTGAACCAGTCGGGGGAAAAAGAATGGATTCTTCGCCACCAAAATTCGCAGCAGAAAATAACCAGCCGGAGCACGAGGAAGGCGAAGCCTTGCTCGAAACTTTGGTTGCGGCCAGCGGCTTACCCAAGGATGCGGTAGTCGGTGAGCTCAACAAAATCTTGCACGATACAGGATATCAGTCCGATCGTGAGCTCACGTTGGAAGAGTTGCGCGTAGCAATGTTGTCCTATCTCGAATCCTTGAATGAATCGCTTTCCGCCGACGAAAATTTGACTGCGGAATCGGCTGAATCCGTGGTCGAAGAAAAGCAGTTCACTCAACCGACCCCAATCGGCATTAAACCCCTCAAGAACTCAGGGAAAAACGTCACCCGCCACTAGCCCCGTTTGGGGAATGGGGATTTTTTTGGTATACCCCCGCCATCGCCCCGTCAGAAGACGGGCGCTCACGTGTACAAAAAGACCCACGAAAACTGGGTGAAAATCACTTATTCTGCGGAGTTACAAACCCGAAGAGTGTGTATACTAACGAATGTGGGTGTGGGTTTGAACCTGGGAGGCGCGTATGTTGATCCGATCATCTAAGAATGCAGTTCCCGCCGAATTAGTGAGGCCCGATGTCGTGGGCTATATTCCGAATCCGGTCGTCATCGAACAAACCCCGCGTGGTGAGCGTCAATACGACATTTACTCGCGCCTGCTTCTCGATCGCATTGTGTTCTTGGGCACGGAAGTGAACGACGTGGTCGCGAATTTGCTCATCGCCCAAATGTTCTTCCTCGAATCCAGCGAGCCGGATAAGCCGATTCATTTCTATATCAACTCCCCGGGGGGTTCGGTGACCGCGGGCTTGGGAATTTATGACGTGATGCAGTTCGTAAAGGCCCCCGTGCACACCTATTGCATTGGATTAGCTGCGAGTATGGGAGCTTTGCTGCTGACGGCCGGGGAAGCGGGGCATCGTTATGCGCTTCCGAACAGCCGCATCATGATTCACCAACCCTTGGGCGGCGCCCGCGGGCAGGCCTCGGATATCGAGATCCAGGCGAAGGAAATTTTGTACCTGAAGGAGCGGCTGAATCAGATCATGGCGCATCACACGAAGCGTAGCATGGATGAGATCCGCCGGGACACGGATCGCGACAACTATCTTTCCGCGGAAGCGGCAGCGAAGTACGGCTTGATCGACAAGGTCATGGAAAGAAGGGAACAGACTTAATGGACGGCAAAAAATTCGGCGACGGATTCGGCAATCTCTGTTGTTCCTTTTGCGGGAAAAACCAGCGCGAAGTAAAGAAACTCATCGCGGGGCTTTCCGTTTACATCTGCGATGAATGCATCGAGCTTTGTAACGACATCATCGCCGAAGAAGGCCAACAGGAAACCCCGAACACCACGTTCGGCGACAAGAAACTTCCCAAGCCCGCCGAGATCAAATCCTATCTCGACGAGTACGTGATCGGCCAGGAGCGCGCCAAGCGCACGCTCGCGGTCGCCGTGTACAACCACTACAAGCGCATCCAGCATTACGATGGCAAGAAAGCCAGCAAGGACGGGATCGAGCTCACCAAGAGCAACATCCTGCTCGTGGGGCCTACGGGTTCGGGCAAGACCCTGCTCGCGCAGACCTTGGCCAAGATGCTGAACGTGCCGTTCGCGATGGCGGATGCGACGACATTGACCGAGGCGGGTTACGTCGGCGAGGACGTCGAGAACATCATCCTGAATCTGCTGCAAAGCTGCGATAACAACGTCGAGCGCGCGCAACGCGGGATCGTTTACATCGACGAAATTGATAAAATTTCTCGTAAGGGCGAAAACCCGTCCATCACCCGCGACGTCAGCGGCGAAGGCGTGCAGCAGGCGCTCTTGAAGATCATCGAAGGCACCGTGGCGAACATCCCGCCCAAGGGGGGCCGTAAGCATCCGCAACAGGAGTTCGTGCAGGTCGATACCCGCAACATCCTGTTCATCTGTGGGGGCGCTTTCGTGGGCCTCGATAAGATCGTTTCCCACCGTAAGGGTCGCCGCAGCATGGGCTTTGGCGCGAACATCGCTTCTAAAAAAGAAGAGAATGTTTCGCAGCTCTTGGGCGACGTCGGCCCGGAAGATCTGGTGAAGTTCGGATTGATTCCGGAATTCATCGGTCGCTTGCCCGTGTTCGCGTCTCTGGAAGAGCTCGACGAAGCCGCGTTGATCCGCATCTTGACCGAGCCGCGGAACGCGCTTTCCAAGCAATACGGAAAGCTTTTCGAATACGACGGCATTCAGCTCGAGTTCGAACCCGACGCGCTCGAGGCCGTGGCAAAGGAGGCCATCAAGCGCGCCACCGGCGCCCGTGGTCTGCGCTCCATCCTCGAGCAGGCCATGCTCGAGATCATGTACGACCTGCCCGCCAAATCTGAGGTGAAGAAGTGCGTGATCACCAAGAACGTCATCACCAAGGGCGAAAAGCCCATCTTGGTACTGACCGACGAGAAGGATAAGGCCGAAGGCAAAGAAAAAGCGCTCGCCCAGGGCGGCCGCGGCGGTGGCGACAGCGCGGAAAGCGCCTAAGTTTTCTTAGCGAATCGCGCAGCGGGGCGGGACCCAGGAGCAGTGGGGAAGGGCCTCGCAGTCGGCTTGCCGTTGTTGGTAAGTGAACCTCCAGCACATTCTCGAGTGATCCATACCTACGGAATCGGCTAAGTTCTTGAATTCGCACTCGCCTTGGATCCAATGGCAGGCGCGCTGATGGCGACAAGCGTCTTCTAAGGAGATTTTTCGGCAATGCTCCCAGGCCTGGCGTTTGTTCATTCCTTGGATTCGGAAGAAGTAGTTTCCGAACAGAAAATCCCGCCGCTCAAGTGGCGTAGTATCGGGCGGGAGGCCGAGCGGGTCACGATCAGGCACCGGAGTCGTGGGTATATTTTTTGGGGGTGGGCTCGCATCTTTGGGACCAGCCGGTGCGTCGACGTCCTGGCGATCTAGGGAGATTTTCAGCCCGCAGGCTTCGAGCAGCTTCGCGATTTCCTGGGGAGCCTTGAATGGAACCGATACCCAAAGCAGGGCTAGAAAGCGGGTATCCTCGGCGTACTCGCCTTGAATGGCGCTGGTCTTGCCTTCGCGCTGGGTGAGCCGAGCGACGCGGTAGAGCCCGGGCCGGAATCTGGAAAACTCGGGGTCGGTGTCGCGCGCGCTATCGGCGCCTCGGAAAGTCAAAAGTAAGGACTGCCCGTCAGGCCCGACATCGGGAAGGAAGCAGCGATAGGTGCTTACCCCGGGGTTGCTCGAGAAGAGCTCGAAGTGAGGGGAGGGCTTGAGCTCAAGCGTGGAGGCGGCGGCTGGGCGCGCGAGTGCCAAAAAAATGCCTAGCGAGAGCCCGATCCAGGACTTCATGAGGAAATCACCTTTCGAACCCGAAATTAGCCCGTGGTTGGCCCCAGATAGGGCCGTTTTGATTCCTTATGACGCAAGCGATCAGATTGCGAATTAGATTTTGCCTGGGCCAATTCTGCCTTTGGTTGTCGGTGGTTAGCCAGCTCGTCAAAAGATATTTTTTGCATCTGTTTGGGCCCTATGCTGTAATTTTCATGGGGGGACGTCTATGGCTAACAAGAAAAAAGAGACCCAGAAAATGAACGTGCCGCTGCTGCCGCTGAGAGATGTGATCATCTTTCCGCACATGGTGGTTCCGCTTTTCGTAGGACGCGAAAAATCCATCAATGCGCTCGAAGAATGCGTGAATAACAAGATGGATCTTTTCCTGGTGGCGCAGAAGCAAGCCACGACGGCGAACCCGGGGAAGGACGATATTTTCCAAGTCGGCACCCTGGGCACGATTCTCCAAATTTTGCGTTTGCCCGATAACACCGTAAAGGTTTTGGTCGAAGGCAAGAAGCGCGCGAAGCTTTTGAAGTACCGCGAAACCGAGCGCATGATCGAGGCCGAAGTCGAGGAGCTCGAAGACGATCTCGAGACCACGGTCGAGATGGAGGCGCTCGTACGTTCCCTGAAATCCACCTTCGAAAATTACGTGAAGCTCAATAAGCGCATTCCTCCGGAAATGCTCATGAGCGTGAACAGCATCGATGATCCGTCCCGCGTGGCCGACATCATCGTCGCCCACCTGAACCTGAAATTGGAAGAAAAGCAGGGCATCCTCGAAATCACCAATCCGGCTACCCGCCTGGAAAAGCTGTTGCAGCTCATGCAAGGCGAGATCGAAATCCTGCAGGTCGAGCGCCGCATCCGCTCCCGCGTGAAGAAGCAGATGGAGCGCTCGCAGAAGGAGTACTACCTCAACGAGCAGATGCAGGCGATCCAGAAGGAATTGGGCGAAAAGGACGAGTTCAAGGCCGAGATCATGGCTTTGGAGAAGGCCATCCGCGCCAAGCCCATGTCTAAGGAAGCGAAAGAACGCGCCAATCGCGAGCTCAAGAAGCTCAAGATGATGTCGCCGATGTCGGCGGAAGCGACCGTCGTGCGTAATTATATCGATTGGTTGATCACGATCCCGTGGGCGACCTACACCGAGGACCGCAACGATATCCAGCTCGCGGAAAAGGTCTTGGACGAAGACCACTACGGATTGGAAGAAGTAAAAGAGCGCATTATCGAGTATCTCGCCGTGCGCACGCTCACGCAGAACTCCAAAGGCCAGATCTTGTGCTTCGCCGGCCCTCCGGGCGTCGGCAAGACCTCGCTCGCCCGTTCGATCGCGCAGTCGCTCAATAAGAAGTTCGTACGCTGCTCGCTCGGTGGGGTTCGCGACGAGGCCGAGATCCGCGGTCACCGCCGCACTTACGTGGGCGCGTTGCCTGGAAAGATCATCCAGTCGCTGAAGAAAGCCGGTTCCTCGAACCCGGTCTTCCTGCTCGACGAAGTCGACAAGATGTCCATGGACTTCCGCGGCGACCCGTCCTCGGCCCTGCTCGAAGTCTTGGATCCGGAGCAGAACCATAATTTCGGCGATCACTACCTCGAAGTCGACTACGACCTCTCGAAGGTGATGTTCGTGCTCACGGCGAACTCGCTCCACAGCATTCCGAAGCCGCTGCTCGATCGTATGGAAGTCATCACGATCTCGGGCTACACGGAAGTCGAGAAGTTCAATATCGCCCGCAAGTACCTTCTGCCCAAGCAGATGGAGCTGCACGGCCTGAAGTCGGAGAACTTGGAAGTCGCCGACGAGGTGCTTAAGCAGCTCATCCGCACGTACACCCGCGAAGCGGGCGTGCGTAACCTGGAACGCACGGTCGCCACGCTTTGCCGCAAGGCCGCGAAGCGCATTGTCGAGGCGCAGGTGGAAGCCCAGGCGGAAGCGCAGAGCGGAGCGAAGGCGGACGCAAAAGAAAAGGGCATCAAGAAGGCGAAGGTCATCACCAAGGTGGCCAAGATCGAGCGCATCGTGCTCAGTGAGTCGGATCTCGAGGAAATGCTCGGGCCGCCGAAGTTCACCTACGGCAAGATCGAGGACAAAAACGAAGTGGGCCTGGTCAACGGCCTCGCTTACACGGAAGCCGGCGGCGATCTTTTGCAGATTGAAGTCAGCGTCGTCCCAGGTAAGGGTCAGATCAAGGTCACGGGCAAACTCGGTGAAGTGATGCAGGAGTCCGCCTCGACCGCGATGAGCTACGTTCGTTCCCGTGCGGAACAGCTGGGTCTCTCGAAGGAGTTCAACCAGAACGTCGACATCCACCTGCACGTGCCGGAAGGCGCGGTGCCGAAGGACGGTCCCTCGGCCGGGATCACCATGGCGACCTCGATCACGAGCGCGCTCCTGAAGATCCCGGTGAAGCGTGACGTCGCCATGACCGGCGAAATCACATTGCGCGGGCGGGTGTTACCGATCGGCGGCCTGAAGGAGAAGCTCCTGGCGGCCAAGGTCGGCGACATCAAGACTGTGCTGATCCCGAAGGGCAACCTGCCGGACATGAAAAAGATCCCGAAAGAGATCGTCGAAGGGATGAAGATCATTCCCGTCGAGCATGCTGATCAGGTCTTGCGCCTGGCGCTCGATATCGAGCATCCGGAAGAGTTTCTGGTGGATCGCGGTCTGGGTAGCCTGTTCACCGCCCAGCCTACGGCGATGCCGGTGCCGGTGGAGATCGTGCAAAAAGCGGCCAAGGACAAGAAAAAGCCGGGCACGCGTCCGATTAAGCACTAATTTAGGGGTGCCAGCTATTCTGGCTCTGTGACCAATCGAATCACTTCGACCCCGTCGTTCGGATCGACACGTTGGGCGATGGCGATCACGCCCAAGGTCTCATCCGCGACCAGTGAAAACTGCCGGATGGATCGATCCCCGGCGCTGGCCGGTCCGTGGGTTTTCCAGGTGGAGCCATTCCAGCGGTAAACCTGTAGCCCCTGGTTTCCCTTGCTCATGACTCCAAGATAAAGCGAGGTCCCGTCGGTCGCGAGTCGTGCGACCGCCGCCGTGTAGGTAGCGGTGAATGCGGACCCCAGAGGATTCCAGTTTGCGCCGTCGAATTGGTAGATCCCGTACGTGTAGATGGCGCCATCGTCGGTGGTGACGGCAACCGTTGGGAGTCCCTGGTAAAGAATCGCCGCGCCCGCGGTTGCGTCACCCAGTTCATCGCCAACGTTGTTGGTGATGTCTTGCCAAATTTGGCAGACCCCGGCGGTGAAGCAGCCGGTATCAAATCCGGCGGTCATTTGCAGGTTATAGCGTAAGGTGGAGGAATTTAAGACGCCGACGTAGGCGTTGAGGCTGGAATCGACAAAAAAGTCGGAGCGCTCCGCGCCCGCCACCGCGACCATCGTCCCTCCGTCCAAGATCAGCTGCCCCGTGAGAGCCAGGTTGGGAATGTCGGCGGCGAACATCAGCGGAAACTTGCTGTCCGTGGTGCGAAAGGCCCCGGCCAAAAGATAGCCGCCGTCTCCGAAGGCCACCATTCCGGAACCCGCAAAGGTCCCATAGACGCTGAAGTAGGCGTTGTCGAAGCCATAGGTCTGGAACCAGCCGCCACCCGGGTCATCGAAGGTATAAAGGTTAAAGATGTCGCCAGCGTCTTGGAAGCCCAAACCGATTATCTGATTCTGGATGGCAAACCGTGGGTCTTGGAAGGCGCCCTCGAAGTTTTGCACCTGGGTAAATCCCGTCCACGCTCCCCCGGACCACTTCTCGACATGGATTTCGTCGTCCGCTTCGTTGCCGTAGGCGACGTATGCCGTGCCGTTGTCGATAGCGATATCGGCCGTGAACTTCCAGCTATTCGCCGGCTGGGCGTTGGTGAGCGGACTGCCCATGCGCTCCCAGACGTAGGATGCTTCCTCTTCTCCACCGCCGGGGTTTTCGTCGCCCGGCCGGATAGGAGAAAACAGCGAGACCCGGAGGCATCCGCTCATGAGAAAACTGGTCAAAACTATGAAGTAACTTTTTTTCATTCGCATACGTACATCTTAAGTTCTTCGGTTAGGTTAATAGTGCTGGTGCTTCGCCCTTAGATAAGCTTCGATCGTGGTCCGCTCCGCAGTGGATACAGTGTCGTCATAAAACAACATTTCGGCGATTCCGCCGCGCAGGTTGCTCGTGGTATCGGCGCCGGTATCCGAGCGCATGCCGATCGTAACGGGGCCTGAAAATGTGCCTCGGGTGGAGGCTTCGGCGATCTCGGTCGCCGTCAGGGCGCTTGTGGTAATGGCCTGATTGATGAGGGTTGATCCGCCGTTGAGGCGTACCTTTTGACTGCCGGATGCGCCGAAGGTGATTTCGCCGGTGTAGGTTACCCAGGTGCCCGAGCCGTAGGCATGGGCTACGTTGTTGCCGCTGGTGAGTTGGTCGACGCCGCTAAACGAAGTCGGCGTGGCGATGCCCGCTCCCGCGGTGTCGTATCCGAAGCCATAGTGAGTGGTGACCGCGTTCCCGAACGAAAAGAAGTAGGGATTGGTCATGTTCGCCACGCTATTCATCACGGAAAACAGTGTGACCCCCGAATTATTCGAGAATAGGTAGTTTGCGCCCAAGTTGAGGTTGTCATACGTGCCATCGAATCCGGTCGTGTGGCTGAAGGTCACCGCGGAGTTGCCGCTACCGGTGACCTGGCTGGTGAAACAGGTGGGGCGCTCGTTCGCGGTGCCCTGGGAGGCGTCGTAGCCGTTGCCGCTTTGGTCCGACCAGGTAGAGACGGCGGTTCCGCCGCCGCTGCAGGTAACGCCTTGTTCGGCGTCGAGCCACAGGGCCGGGCTGCCGATAATGTAAACCAGGTTGTTGTCGCTCGTGGTGCCGTCGTTATCCGTCACCCGGATCGTGACGTTCTGGATCGTGGACGGCGCGGTGTACTGGCCGGTGCTGGAGTTAATGCTGCCTCCGCCCGCGAACACGCTGTAGGTGTATGGAGCGGTCCCGCCGGTCGCCGAGAAGTTCGTCCCGTAAACTTGATTGGCACGAATCCCGACGGCGGTCGCGGGCGCGATGGCGAGTGGCACGCGTACGGTGACGCTCGCGGTGCTGGTGTTGCCAAGCGTATCCGTGACTTTCACCACGACGGAATCCGCCGTTCCGGGCGCCGTATATAGGCCATTCGACGAATTGATCGATCCGCCGCCTGACTCGATGGAGTAAGTGTAGGTGGAAACCCCGCCCGTAGCGCCGAAGGTCTTCGTGGCGGACGTATTCATGGTCCAACTCGTCGGGCTAATCGCCAGCGCAGGGTTCACGGTGATCGTGGCGTCGCTCGTGTTATTGAGCGCGTCGGTCACGCGCAAGGTGACGCTTGCTACCGCGCTTGCGGGTGCCGTGTAGGCCCCCGTTCCGGCCACGACGCTTCCACCTCCGGAAACCACGGAATAGGTATACGGCGTCGCGCCGCCGGTGGCGGAAAAGGTAAAGACGTTATTCACGGCCAAGGTCTTCGTCGTCGGTGAAATCGCGAGGGCCGCGGTGACGGTGACGTCGGCCGTGCTGATGTTGCCAAGGCTATCCGTGACCTTGACTACAGCCGCCCCCGCCGATCCCGGTGCGGTGTACAGGCCGCTCGTCGGATCCACGGAACCCACGCCCGAATCGATGGTGTAGCCGTAGGGGGGAACGCCGCTCACGCCCGCAAAGGTAACCGTGTTGTTGATGGCTAGGCTTTGAATGGCGGGTGAGATAGAAAGCGCGCCGTTGACCGTGACCAAAGACTCGGCGTAAACACCGGCCGCGTCAGTGACGCGAATGGTGGCCGAGCCCGCCGCGGAAGGCGCGGTGTAGGCGCCGCTAGATGAATTGATTGACCCGCCGCCGCTTTCTACGGTGTAAACCAGCGGCGGAGCGCCGTTCGATCCAGTGAAGGTGAAGGCGTTATTGACCGCTAAGCTCTTGGTGGTCGGGCTGATCGCGACCGCCGCGTTCACGGTCACGGTGGATTCGCTGAAGTTACTCAGTGAATCCGTCACGCGCACGGTGACGGCGCCCGCGCTCGCTCCGGCAGTGAAGACGCCGGTGGCGGCGCCGATCGAGCCCAGGCCCGACTGAATCGAGTAAGTATACGGTGCGACGCCTCCGGTGGCGGTAAAGGTGTAGTTCTGGTTCACGGCCCAGGTCAGGGTTGACGGTGAAATCACGATACCCGCGCCCACGGTCACGTTGGCGGTGCTCGTGTTACCGAGGCTGTCGGTAACTTTCACGACGGCGGAGCCTGGGCTTCCGGGTGCGGTGTAAAGCCCGCTCGCGGGATCCACGGACCCGACGCCTGAATCGATGGTGTAGCCGTAAGGGGCCACGCCGCCCGTGGCGGAGAAAGTCGTCGTGTTGCCCACGGACAGGGCGAAGGAAGTGGGGGAGATAGCCAGTGCGGCGTTGATGGTAACGGCGGCATCGCTGGTCGCCGATACGGCGTCGGTGACGCGGACGGTGGCCGAGCCCGCAGAGCCCGGTGCGGTGTACACGCCCGTAGCGGCGCCCACGCTCCCGCCCCCAGAGATGATGGAGTAACTATAAGGTGCGGTGCCGCCCGTGGCGCCGAAGGTAAAGTTGTTGGTGACGGCCAAGGTTTTGGTCGCCGGGGTGATCGCCAGCGCGGCCGTGACGGAAACGTTGGCCGTCGTCGTGTTACTTAAGGTATCGGTGACCCGAACGACGGCCGATCCCGTCGAAGCCGGCGCGGTGTATAGACCGCTAGTCGCGTGAATGGAGCCGACGCCGGAATCGATCGAATAAGTATAAGGTGCGACGCCGCCGCTCGCCGCGAAGGTTTGGGTCCCGTTGACGGCGATACTTAGGCTCGTTGGCGAGAGGGAGATGGCTGGATTGATCGTGACCAGGGAATCCGCGTACACGCCAGCGGTATCCGTCACGCGCACGGTCGCCGAGCCGCTGGTGGCCGGCGCAGTGTAAGCTCCGGTGCTTGGGTTGATCGCGCCCCCGCCACTGACAACGGTGTAGACCAGCGGCGTGGCTCCATCGGAGCCCGTGAAGGTAAAGTTATTGTTCACGGCCAGCGTCTTCGTCGTCGGGCTGATCGAGACGGCCGCATTTACGGTGACGGTGGATTCGCTGTAGTTGGCGATGGAATCGGTCACGCGGACGGTAACGGCGCCTGCGCTCGCGCCGGCGGTGAAGATACCGGTGGCGGCGCCAATCGAACCTAAGCCCGCTTGAATGGAGTAGGTATAAGGAGCGACGCCCCCCGTCGCCGTAAACGTGTAGTTTTGATTCACGGCCCAGGTGAGGGTCGAGGGCGAGATCACGATCCCCGCGGCCACCGTGACGTTGGCGGTGGTGGTGTTGCTGAGTGCGTCCGTCACCTTAACCACGGCCGAGCCAGCCGAGCCGGGCGCGGTGTACAGGCCGCTTGCCGGGTCCACGGAACCCGTGCCCGATTGAATGGAGTATGCATAGGGCGCCACGCCGCCTGAGGCCGAGAAAGTGTGGGTGTTGCCAACCGAAAGGCTAACCGACGTGGGCGAGATCGCGAGCGCGGCATTGATCGTGATCGTCGCATCGCTCGTGCCGCCCGTGGTGTCGGTGACGCGCACGACGTTCGAGCCTGCGGAAGCTGGTGCCGAGTAAAGCCCAGTGGACGGATGAATCGTGCCGAAGCCGCTGATTATCGTATAGGTGTAGGGCGCGACGCCGTTCGAGGCCGTAAAGGTATGGGTGTTCCCCGCGGCGAGGGTGTAAGTCGTCGGACTGATCGCCACCGCATTATTCACCGTGACACTCGAGTCGCTCGTGTTGGAAACCGCGTCGGTCACGCGCACGGTGACCGCCCCGGCCGTGGCTCCCGCCGTGAATGCGCCACTTGAAGAGTTAATCGATCCACCGCCCGCGAACACGGAAAAAACATAAGGGGGTACGCCGCCCGAGGCGGAGAAAGTATAGGGACGGTTTACCGCCCACGTTAACGTGGCGGGCGAGATGGCGAGCGCGCCAGTGATGGTCACGTTGGCGGTGGCGGTGTTGGAAAGTGAGTCGGTGACGAGGATGACGGCCGATCCGGCCGAGGCGGGGGCGGTGTACAGACCGCTCGTGGGATGAACGGAGCCGGTTCCCGACTGGATGGAGTAGCTGTAGGGTGCCACGCCACCCGAGGCGCTGAAAGTGTGCGTGTTGTTCACGGCGAGAGTGTAGCTCGTGGGCGAGATGGCGAGCGCGGCGTTGATCGTCACGGACGAGTCGCTCACGCCCCCGGCCGCGTCCGTCACGCGCACCGTGGCCACGCCGCTCGTGGCGGGGGCGGTGTAAAGTCCGCTGGAGGCGTTGATGGTCCCGCCGCCGGAAACGATCGAGTAGGTATAGGGGGTCGCGCCGTTGCTGGCCGTGAAAGTGAAAGTATTGTTTACCGCCAAAGATTTGCTGCTGGGGCTGACGGAAACCGCCGAGTTGATGGTTACGGTGGAGTCGCTGTAGTGGCCCAAGGCGTCGGTCACGCGGACGGTGACGGCACCGGGGGTAGCGGCGGCGGTGAAGGCACCCGTGCTCGCGTTGATGCTGCCGGAGCCCGTGTTCACGCTGTAGGTATAAGGGGTAACGCCGCCCGTGGCGGTAAAAGTGTAAATGCCGTTCACGGCCCAGGTTAACGTGGCTGGGGAAATTTCGAGTTCGGGATTGATCGTCACGACCGAATCAGAACTCGCCCCCGCGCTGTCGGTGACGCGCACGATGGTGGATAGTTGCACGGGGGCCGTGGGTGCGGTGAATCCGCCCGTATCGTCGACATCGCCCAAGCCGAACAGAATCGAAAAAGTGTAGGGCGCCGTGCCGCCGGTGGGGAAGAAGGTCATCGTGTCTTCGGAGGCGATGGTGACCGTCCGTGGGTTGTTATTCAGGGAGGGCGCCGGGGTTCCGCTGCCGCCTCCGCCTCCGGCTCCTGCGCCCGTGCGCGGGGTTTCGCCGGTGGGACTAGTGCCGTCTGGCAAAATACACCCCGACGCCGTCAGTAGCGCGAGCGCACACACGTGCAGCCGGAGAGCGGTTTTGCTCAGGTGAAGGGTAAACATCATCCACTTACGTCCTTAGATTATTATCGGTATCCGACCCTTTAAAGTCAATATTGGTTAACAATATGAAGTTATTGATTTAATTTAAATAGAGTTAATAAAAAAGCATAATAATATTCAGCTATTTAGAATAACTGTTTTATTCTGACTAGTTAATTGACAGGTTAAGCAGGACATACGGCTCTATTGTGAAGGTTAAGGTATCTTGAAAATTTGGTCGAAAAGAGGATGAGGGGAGTGGGATGTCGCTTAAGACAATGAAGCAACGGGGCAATCATCTGGGCCAGTCTTTGGGGCAGACCCTTTGGCTGCTGGGCGTGTTGGGTTTAGGCGCTTGTACGGTTCAAGGGGTCCCCAAGAGTTTTAGGGTGGGGCCAGAGCCTACGCCCGCCGCGCCCACCGAGGAAGAGCCTCCCGGTCCGATCGAGCCACCTTCCATCGGTCTAACCGCGAGCGTTTCCGTGACTCGCTCCGGGCAGACGGCCACCTTTTCGGCGACGGGTGGCACCGCTCCGTATCAGTTTTCCGTCACTGCGGGTGCGAGCACGATTGGTTCCGTGACCGGCGTGCTCACGGCCTCGGCACGCGTCGAAACGGTTCGGGTGCGCGTGACGGACGCGAATGGATTCGGGCAGGATGCCTCCCTGCTGAATCTTGGGGCGCCGGCGCTTTGGCTGCGGCCCGAGTCGTTGACCCTAGATGGTTCGCGTGATCAACGCACCGTCGTGCGGTGGCGGGACGAGAGCGGGCACGATCGGCACGCGACGAACGAGCGCACGCCCCCGCGGTTCGTGAAATCGGGCGCGGGTGACTTACCGGCGGTCGAATTCGACGGCGAGAAGCAGTATCTCACGCTCGGCGCCAATTACGTTTATGCAAAAAACTACGGGTTTTCCGCGTTTTCCGTGCTGAGAAGTTTTAAAGATTCGGCACGCCCCTACTTTCTGATGTTCGGGGACGCGGAGGGCGAGCATTACGGATTCGCCTACGACGTAGACACGGTGGGTATCGCGACTCCGGGTGCCCACGGGGGCGCCAATAGCTGCGCCGACGGCAAACACGGTTTTGGCAAGGCTCCCGTGCTTTACACGGGAGAAATCATCTTTGGGGCGCAGCAACGGGTGCGGATCAACGGCGACGACGGTTTTTTCCCGGCGGCGGCGATTTCCCTGCGCCAGCTCACGGCTTCCGAGATCGCCGAAGCCAAGAGCCGCGCCAAGCATAGCGGACCCGTCACGTTAGGGATGAAGTCGAGCCTCATTGGCGAGGATTCCGACTTCAGCCTCTATGGAGAAATCTCCGAGATCCTGCTTTACGACGATCTGTTGCTGGAGAACGAGCGCGATCTCGTCGAAAGCTATCTCAACGAGAAATATTCACTTTACTGACTCGCTCGGCGCATCTTCCGCGAGTAGGCGCTCGCGGCCGAGGCGTACCGTGGAACCAAATCCCTCGAGTTTTTGCGTAAGCACCGGCAGGGTTTGGGTTTCGTAGCGTTGCGTTTGCGGGTTCCAGCGCAGGCGGAAGCAGCCCAGGCGGGCGATTTCGAATTTCTCCGTCCGGCCGAAGGCGCGCGCATCGGAAAAAGCGATCTCCGCCGTAAGCCCGCCCGCGGCGGTCAGGCCATCGAGTAGCCCGCCCGTTAACCTGATGCCGGCGATGGACTCCTGCTGGAACATGTCCTCACCCAAGCGATCGACTTTCTGCTCGGTGCCGAAGCGACCGAAAGACTCGCGCGTGCCTTTCATGTCGACGCTAATGTTAAATGCGCCATTGGAAAAGTTGAATGGCGTTTGATTGGGCAGCAAGGTCCCGCGCACGGTGGCGAACAGGTAGTCGCTCACCGTGCCTGGCGACTTTCCCTCTAACCGGGTTTCGATCTCGCTGACCGCGGTCATATACGAGCCGGCGGGACTAAATTGGAAAGCTTCGCGCGCCTCGGGCGTTTGGATACGCGCATCGGGCGTCAGCGAAGGGTGATACGCGATATAGCGATCCGCCTCGGCCATCGCTTTCGGAGCATCGGCGAACACGTTGTTTTTGGCGAAGTTGTAGAGAATGGGATGCGCGGTTCCGCCCCAGTATTTTCCTTGAAAGGAAACACGAGCATGATCGCCCGCGAGATCGCCCGTGCGCGATTTGTCGCCGAAGCCGCCCTGGAAGTAGCGGCCCAAGACTGCGCCGTCTTTCCGCGAGAAAACCACCTCGTAAGCCCACTCAATATCGGTGCTGCGGCCGTAGCGTGCGAGTTGGCCCTTCACGTCGGCCGCCGAGCGTTTGGAATCCTCGTCCGAGAAAAACACGGTGTAACGGAGGGTGACGGTCCCCGCGTCCGCGTTCTCATGTAGGCTGTAAACCAGCTCGAGGGGCAGATCCGTGCCCCGATTTTCGACCTGGTCGCGACGGACGACGAGGTAAGGGGAATGGCGCAGGGCCGTTAGGTAGAGGTTTGCGTCCAAATCTGCGCGTGAAAGGTCTACCTGGTTGAGTGTCGTGGCGGTCTTTTCCAGGCGGCAGCGGGTTCCGGCATGGGGTAGGAGAGTGACTTCGGGCTGGGCGGCCGTGTCTCCCAGTGAGACCAAAGTCTTTTCCTTACCTTGAAAAAGGTCGAAACGGATTTCGCGAGCCAGGCCGCCTGACTCGAACTTCAGGGTCCCCTGAAAACCCGGCAGGGCTTGCGCCTCTCGTGGAGATTCGCCGCAGTGAATGCGGTAATTCACTTCGTAGATGGTTTCCGCAGCGGCGAAATTCAACAGCGTCCAGGCGATTATCCACATAGTTTATCGGGCCGGGGAGACCACGAGGCCCGATCGGAAGCCGTCGAGCGTGCCGCCGGCGATTTTCCAAGGCTGCTTTTCGTAGGATCCCATTTCAGGATTCCACACCATACGGAAGACGGAAAGCTCATCGACGGCGAACTTTTCGGTCGTGCCCGCGAATCGCGCGTCGGTAAACCGCAGGTAAATCATTTTTTTGCCGCTCGCGACGGCGTCGAGGTCGGCCTTGCCGATCCGGATGGCGGGAGTGGATTCTTGGCCGTGCATGTCCTCGCCCATTCGGTCACAGCTGCGATTGCTTTCGATGGTCCGGTCCAGCTGGAACTTGCGGTCGTGCACCACGCCGTCATCTTGGGCATTGACCCAGACATCGAAGAGATACGTCTTGATCTTGAACGCGCCGTTGCGGGCGTTGAAGAGGGTTCCGCTCGGGCTGAGCTTTCCGCGTACCGCTATGTAGAGATAGTCCTCCGCGGTGCCGGCGGCTTTGTTTTCCAGCTCGCACTCTTTGTCGCAAACCAGGTACATGTACTGACCGGCGGGGCTTTGTTGGAACCGCTCGCGGGCGAGCGGCGAAGGAACGTTTGACTGTTCCGCCAGTCCCAGGCGGTAGGTCACGCGGGCGTTAGTCAGGCTTTCTCCGCCGGCGCGATCAGAGAACACGTTGTTATCGGCGATGTTGTAGAGAACCGGGTGGTCGGTGCCGTCGGCATATTCGCCATTGAAGGAGTGGCTACTGTGGTCGCCGGACAGTTGCCAGTTCAGCGGGTTCCATCCGCGTACTTTATCGGTAAAACCGCCCTGGTAACGTGCGTCGAGCTTCTTGCCGCTTACCTGGTCGAAAATCACTTCGTACGTCCACTCAATGTCGCTCGTGCGGCCGTAGCGGGACATTTGCCCTTCGCTGTCGCTGGCCGCGGTCTTGGAGTTTTCGTCGGAGAAAAAAGTCGTGTAGCGAATCGTGATGGTCTTCTTCGCGGCGTCCCGTTCCACGTGGTAAACCAGTTCCAGGGGCACGTCGGTGTTGCGGTTCATGCTCTGGTCTTTTCGGATGACGATATAAGGGGAATGCAGCAGCGCTGTAGCATGGATGTTTTGCTCCAGGTTCGCCTGGCTGACATCGACTTTCACGATCTGCGTGGTGAACTGGGCGACTCGGCAGTCTTGGCCGCGGCGGTTCCAGATGTCCACGGTGAGGGTCGTGGCTTGCCGAGGGCGGCCCAGCGAGACGAGGGTGCGGGACTTGCCTTGAAAGAGGTCAAACCAGATCGCCTTGCCGCCTCCGAGGTGAACGGTGCCGACTAAGCCCGGCAACGTTGGGCTCGCTCGTCCGCCACAATCCAACTGGTGGTCGATCTGGTAGAAGGTCTCCTCCCCGGTTCCTTCGATGGCGAGGGTTTCAGAGTGTTCAAAGCGCTCTGGATTAGCGATCGCAGAGGCAGCGCTAAACGCGATATAAATAGCTAAAACTACATTAAAAATAGCCACAGTAGCCTTCCTGCCCGAACAAGATTCGATTTAACCAAACGGGCTCGAACATATTAAATCATACTTAATTTGTCAACAATTTACTGGGGCTTAATTTAAGCCTTTTGCGCGTGCGGCGGGGAGGGTTTGCCGCCGCTTGCGATACTTGGCCACGGCTTCGCGGGTTTCCTTGCTCGTGTTGGCTTCGTTCATCTGCCGGATGTGAGCCTTGTCGTTCTTGTACGGAGCACTCAGGGCTTCTATCGCGCGCAGGCGGCCCTCTTCCCATTGTAGGCGGACACCTCGGACGTATTCTTCAAAGCGATTGGGTAACCCGATCCACACCTTGTGTCCGTCGGCGGCGCCGAGATCGAGATGTTCGTTGAAGTTCGCGATCGGGGCAAACGGATTGTCCGAGCCGTCGATCCAGTAGTCAGCGTACTGGGAGGTGACGTGGCGGACCCGTTCATTATTGTCTATACCCCAGGCGGCTTTCAATGTTTCCTGGGGGACGAAGCCAAAAGATCCCGGAAACATCATCATGCTTTCGCGTGCGAGAGTAGGCCCAAGCTCCAGCGGATGAAGCATGTGCGCGCCGGCGCCATAAACTTCGCCGTTCGGTAGCTCCAGCGGGTTGATGAGGTAGGCATCCGATATTGTGGCCCGAATGGCCTGCGAGGTATCGAGGCTCGTAACCACCAGCCCTTTCTCGGTCATTTTGGAGTCGGGGAACTGGCGAGCGAGCGGATAAAGGAAGTCTTTCAGCAACGCGCCCGTCTGGGCGTCGGTGAAATAGGTGGGGGTGAAGCTCTGGATTTTTTTTCCGCTTCGGTTCGCCTTGGCGCCGACGACCAACAGACGAATACCTTCTGAACGAAAGCGGTCTTTTAAGAGGTCGCCGGGCAAGCCGTGTGGATCCATATGAAAGATGTGGCCTTCGTCGAGGGCAGGAATAGAGCCAGAAACCCGATTCGCCCACATCAGTTCCAGGACCTTCATGCCTACGCCCAAGAGCTCGGTGTTGTTGCCTTCGACTTTCTGCAGTAGCTCGTAGAATTCGCGGCTCTCGACCACTTGACGCATTTCCGCCGAGGATTGCGCATGGTGCGCGATCGCGCCGGCTAGGCTGGAACCACAAGTAGCGACGATCACGTCGGGCTTCCAGTTGGATTCGATCGCGCCGTCGAGCATGCCGAGGAAATAGCCCGTATTCAAGCCGCCGCCCACCCAGATGAGCGCGCGATCGTAGCGCTTCGCCGCCGTGGCGGGGTTCTCTAAGAAGAGCCAATCCTTGCTGGTCCGGTCGATTGGAGCGAGCCAGCGGTAGGCATGGTCTTCGATCACTTTCTTCGCAGCCTGAAACCGGTGCCGTGAAGCTTCGGTGTTTACGACGTGGGCGTGGAACGTGAGCGTAAATAGGATTCCCTTGTCGTCGGAGAGAAAGACGGTGGTGATGACCTGTGGCTGGCCGGGATTCACGCGGGGACTCCACCGTAAGTGGAGCCGGCGACGCACGACCAGCGGGGTTTCCACCGTTCGCATCCGCCAGTAGGAAATGTCTCGATCGAAGATGAAGATTTCCAAGGGTACCAACAGATCATCGCTGTTTTCCGGGTGGATGGCGGCTCCGGCCGGCAAGACAAGGCGGCGGCCTTGAACCGGGATTGATTCTTTCGAGCCCACCTCAAGTACTTTACCGGGGGGGTGCAGGGGGAAGGTTCCGAGATCCGGCCGGGTGGGGATAGCGGCGGAAAAAGAGAGATCGCTGGCGGAAAAGCTGTCCGCACTGGCGCTCGCTTCGACGCCTACCAGCTCAATAGCGTAGTCGATGGGATTGGCGAGGGCCAAGCTAGGGATGAAGGTCAGAATGATGTAAATGCTCGGGATAGTGCTGAAATTCCACATAAACGAACTCCTGCTTACGCCTGATTTAGACTCTTTTGGCTACCCGATGGTGAGCAACCTACTAAAACAGACTTTTTTGGTCAATAATTAAAAACGGAAGCCACAGACGCGCGCTTCGCTTGAGTCGAAATATGCTTAGAAATAAGGCCTGATAGTTCGCTTGACTCAACCAGGGGAGTCGTCTATTTTCACCGCCTTACAGAAATTACAGAGAGGATAGTAATGCCTACGATTAATCAGCTCATCCGTGCGGGCCGGCAGCGCAAAGTTTGGAAAACCAGCGCCCCCGCGCTTGAAAAATGTCCCCAGCGCCGCGGCGTTTGCACGCGCGTTTACACGACGACTCCTAAGAAACCGAACTCCGCGCTTCGCAAAGTTTGCCGCGTGAAATTGACCAACGGTTTCGAAGTCACTTCTTATATTCCAGGCGTCGGCCACAACCTGCAAGAGCACTCGATCGTGCTCATTCGCGGCGGCCGCGTGAAGGATCTTCCCGGTGTTCGTTATCACACCGTACGCGGAACGCTCGACACGCAAGGCGTGGCGGGTCGTAAGCAAAGTCGCTCGAAGTACGGCGCCAAGCGCCCGAGCGGCGGCGGTGGCGCAGCGGCGGGTGCCGCGGCTTCCGCGGAACCGGCGAAAGCTTAATCCAGCAAAAGTTATAAAGAAGGATTGAAAGAAAATGGGTCGTAAAAAGACTGCCGCCAAAAGAGAAGTTCAACCGGATCCCAAGTTCAACGACATCGTTGTAACCAAGTTCATCAATACGCTCGTGAAGGATGGTAAGAAAGCCCTCGTCGAAGGCGTGTTCTACCAAGCGATCGACATCATTCAAGAGCGCACCAAGACCGAAGACGGCATTAAGGTGTTCAAGAAGGCTTTGGAAAACGCCAAGCCCGTGCTCGAAGTGAAGTCCCGTCGTATCGGCGGAGCCAACTACCAGGTTCCGGTGGAAGTCGCCCCGGGCCGTCGTCAATCGCTCTCTTCGCGCTGGATCATCGAAGCCGCGCGTGCCCGCACGGAAAACTCCTTGGCCGAACGTTTGGCCAGCGAATTCCTCGAGGCCTCCGAAGGCCGCGGCGGCGCCATGAAGAAGCGCGAAGACGTGCACCGCATGGCTGATGCCAACAAGGCGTTCGCGCACTTCCGTTGGTAAGATTGGCGAAAGCCAGCTCGTTCCCTAAAACCGCATTCGTTATTATTTGCGTCCTTTTCCTCGTGAAGGAAGTGGCGTTGATCCGTCATTTCGGGCCGTCGCCCGCCATTCAGCACACCGCGGAGGCAATGACCATTGAGGGGATTCGCGAATTTTTGCGCGATGGTTTCGGGCCGACCTACGGCCTCCCGGTTTTTAAAGGCTTCAACCATGAGACGCCGATCGCGAAGCTGCGGGAAACATTCGTTTACACGCACTATCTGCCGGGGGACAGTTACCTTTCGTGGATTCCATTCCGTCTGTTAGGTGGGGATGATTCAACGATTCCTTACGCACGCATGCTTCCGCTTCTATGCACGCTCGCGGCGGTGCTTTTTTTGATCTTAACGGCCGCCCGCGAGGTCGTACCCGCTTGGCCGTGGTCGCGTGCGGCTTTGGCGTTGCCACTTTTTTTGGCCCCCGCCATTTATCAATGGGGTTTGACCCTCGTGGGCGTTTCGTACGCCGACGCGCTGACTTTGGCGGGATTGGCTCTCGGTATGCGTAAGGCGGTGAAAACGCCGTGGTGGTGGGCGCTGGGTTTTGCGGGGATTTACGTCCAATTCACGAGCGTCTTCGTGATCTGCGCATCCCCCCTGGTGGGGAGACTCTTGCGGCCCGAGCGCCTGAATTGGCGGCGCGGCCTGCGCGACTCGTTTGTCGTGGGTTTGGGGATTTTGGCAGGTTATGCCGTGCATTTTACTCAAGTGGCCTTGTTTTTGGCGAGCTTCTCGGATGCGTGGCAAGACCAGATCGCGACCTATCTGGGGCGCTCGGGCGGCGCGCCCGTGCCGCTTTTGAAGCTCGTATTCGAGTATAGCCAACACGTGGCAGGGTTTTTCCGTATCGGAGCCTTCCAGATGTTGGCGCTCTCGTTCTTAGCCGCCTGGTTGTATCTGGGGCCGCGTCACCGGCGGGCACAGTTCGCCGCCGCCAGCGGGTTGGCGCTGGTAGCTTCTTACGTGTGGATCGTGCTCATGCGCCATAGCGCGGTGGTGCACTATTTTATTTTTCCGCATGTTTTTGTGCTTTTGTACGCTTGTTGGGCGGTGATATTAGTCAGCGTAATCGCGCAGCGAGCCCAAATAAAGGATCCCTAAAGAGTTAGTAATGGCAGGCCCCAATCTTCAAAGTACGCGCAACATCGGCATCATGGCGCACATCGACGCGGGCAAAACCACGACCACCGAGCGCATTCTTTTTTACACCGGCAAGACCCACAAAATGGGCGAAGTGCACGAAGGCACGACCATCATGGATTGGATGCCGCAGGAGCAAGAGCGGGGCATTACGATCACCTCCGCCGCGACGACTTGCTTCTGGCGCGATCACCAGGTGAACATCATTGATACTCCCGGCCACGTTGACTTCACGATCGAAGTGGAGCGCTCCCTGCGCGTGCTCGACGGGGCGGTCGGCGTGTTTTGCGCGGTGGGCGGGGTCGAACCGCAGTCTGAAACGGTTTGGCGCCAGGCCAATAAGTATCACGTGCCTCGTATCGCGTTCGTCAATAAGATGGACCGCATTGGCGCGGACTTCTTCGAGGTAATCAAGCAGATCAAAGAGCGACTAGGTGCGAGACCGGTGGCGCTTCAGATCCCGTGGGGTGCGGAAGACACTTTTCATGGCATCGTCGATCTCATCGAGATGAAGCTGATGGTTTGGCAGCCCACCGATCAGGGCGCCAAGCTCGAGAAAAAGGAAATCCCGGCCGAGCTCGCCGATCAGGCGGCCGAGTACCGCGAGAAGATGATCGAAGCCGTCGCGGAGTGCGACGATAAGCTTACGGAAAAATATCTGAATGGCGGCGCGCTCACGGAAGCGGAGCTGCGCGCGGGAATCCGCAAAGGCTGCATCTCGATGCTGATCGTACCCGTGCTTTGCGGGGCGAGCTTTAAAAACAAGGGCGTCCAGCCGTTGCTCGACGCCATCGTCGATTATCTGCCTTCGCCCGTGGAAGTGAAACCCGCCGAAGGCAAAGATCCCGCCGACGCGAACAAAACTATCTTGTGCAAAGCCGATCCAGAAGAGCCTTTTGCGGCGCTAGCGTTCAAGATCATGACCGATCCATTCGTGGGTCAGCTGGTTTACTTCCGGGTTTATTCCGGGAGTATCGAAACCGGCGAAACGATTTTCAATCCCGGCAAAGACAAGCGCGAGCGTCTTGGGCGTTTGCTGCGCATGCACGCCAACAAGCGCGAAGAGATTCAAAAGCTTTCGGCGGGTGACATCGGCGCCGCGGTGGGGTTGCGTTTCCCAACGACGGGCGACACGTTTTGTTCGCAGAAGCGTCCCGTGCTTTTGGAGAAGATCGAATTTCCCGAGCCGGTGATCTCGATCGTCATCGAGCCCAAGACCCAGGCCGACCAAGAAAAACTTGCCACATCATTACAGCGGTTAGCCGTGGAGGATCCGTCCTTCCGCGTACGCGCGGATGCCGATACGGGGCAGACGTTGATTTCCGGGATGGGCGAGCTGCATTTAGAAATCATCGTGGACCGCTTAAAGCGGGAGTTCAAGCTCGACGCCAATATCGGGCGCCCGCAGGTGGCTTATAAAGAAACCATTTCGGTGCCGGCCAAGGCCGAAGGTAAATTTCTGCGCCAGGCCGCCGGCAGCAAGGGCCAGTTCGGGCACGTCTGGATCGAGCTCGAACCCCTGCCGCCCGGCACGGGCTTTCAGTTCGTCAACGGCATCAAGAATGGGGCTATCCCGCAGCAATTCATCCCGCCCGTGGGGAAGGGGGTCGAAGAATCCATGGGCGGCGGCATCGTGGCCGGCTACCCGGTCGTGGATATCAAGGCTACGCTTTATGACGGGTCGTTTCACGAAGTGGATTCGTCCGAAATCGCGTTCAAGATCGCCGCGTCGATGGCCTTCAAGCAGGCCGCGCTCCAGGCCCGCCCCCTAATCTTGGAACCGATCATGGCTTGTGAAGTAGTGAGCCCGGATGACTACATGGGGAGCGTCATTGGGGACCTGAATTCCCGCCGAGGAAAGATTTTGAATCTGTCAAATCGCCATGGTATGCAAGTGGTCAAAGCGGAAGTACCACTGGCCACGATGTTCGGCTACTCGACCGCCCTGCGGTCTTCTTCGCAGGGCCGGGCGACGTTCACGATGGAATTTTCGCACTATGAACCGCTCCCGGATAACCTGGCCGAGGAAATTAAAATCAAAGCCGGCGTGCTCCCACCGCGGGCCTGAGAAAACTAGGTGAAGTTTTTTGGAAGTTTAAGCGTTTAAGGAAGGTAGAAAATGGCAAAAGAGAAATTTGATAGAAAGAAACCCCACTGCAACATCGGGACGATCGGTCACGTCGACCACGGCAAGACGACGTTGACGGCGGCGATCACGACGGTGCTGGCGAAGAAGGGTTACGCGCAGGCACGTGCGTACGACCAGATCGACAACGCGCCGGAAGAAAAAGAGCGCGGGATCACGATCAACACCTCGCACGTGGAATACGAAACGGACAAGCGCCACTACGCGCACGTCGACTGCCCTGGGCACGCCGACTACGTGAAGAACATGATCACGGGCGCCGCCCAAATGGACGGCGCGATCTTGGTGGTTTCGGCCGCTGACGGTCCGATGCCGCAGACGCGCGAGCACATCCTGCTCGCCCGCCAGGTCGGTGTTCCGGCCATTGTTGTATTCCTCAACAAGTGCGACATGGTCGACGACAAGGAGCTTTTGGACCTGGTGGAGATGGAAGTTCGCGAGCTTCTCTCGAAGTACGAATTCCCGGGCGACAAGATCCCGATCATCAAGGGTTCGGCGACGAAGGGTCTGGCTGGCGACCAGGGCGACCTGGGCGAAAAGGCGATCGTGCAGCTGATGGAATCGGTGGACGCTTACGTTCCCCAGCCTCAGCGCGATAAGGACAAGCCGTTTTTGATGCCGGTGGAAGACGTGTTCTCCATCTCGGGCCGCGGTACGGTGGTCACGGGCCGCGTGGAACGCGGAACGATTAAGGTGGGCGAGGAAGTGGAAATCATCGGTCTGCGTCCGACGACGAAGACGACGGTGACGGGCATCGAAATGTTCCGCAAGTTGCTTGATTACGGCGAAGCCGGGGACAACCTGGGCGCTTTGCTCCGCGGCACGAAGAAGGAAGAAGTCGAGCGCGGACAAGTGTTGGCGAAGCCGGGATCGGTGAAGCCGCACAAGAAGTTCAAGGGCTCGGTTTATATCTTGAAGAAGGAAGAAGGCGGACGTCACACCCCGTTTTTCAAGGGGTATCGTCCTCAGTTCTTCTTCCGCACGACCGACGTGACGGGCATCGTGGAGTTGCCGCCGAACGTGGAGATGGTGATGCCGGGCGATAACATCGCGATCACGGTGGACTTGATCACCCCGGTGGCGATGGAGAAGGAACTGCGCTTCGCCATTCGCGAAGGCGGCAAGACCGTCGGCGCCGGCGTCGTGTCCGAGATCATCGAGTAGATTTTAGCTGAAGATTAGAAACAAAAAGGCCCGCTGGCTCAAACCAGCGGGCCTTTTTGCTTTTCAGGGTTCAAAGATATCACAGGTAATGCAGACGAGTTTTTCCTCCGGCGCTGGTCGGGCAATATTGCTCGCTTGTTCGATCGTCGCGAGAAACTCCCGTCGGATTTTCTCGTAGGCGTTGCGGTCCATCGATTGAACTACGGTGTAGTGGAGGCTGTCGCGCGTGGGGTCCTGGGCATCGAGCGTGGCTCTTTGCCGCCAGTTTGCGTGGTGCATGTTTACGTAAGGGGAATTCTTGGGGGTATGCAGTTCCGTCGGTAGGTAGGACCAGCGCCCCCCATCGTTTTTGACCAGGCCCATGGAATGGAGTTGCCTAAGCGCGCTTTCGACCGCCGCCTCCGGCAGGCTTAGACGCCGGCTGATAGCGGGCACGGTCTGCAGCGTCGGAACACTGACTGCGATGTGAATGGCGCTCCAGTGCCATGAGGAATAGTAAGACTGGAGCTGGGGCGAAAGAACTGTTTGCGCCGGGCGCTGGACACGTTTGGAAAGATCCTCATGTTCGCGTTTCAGTCTCCGTATTTTTGCTTCTAGGTGCTCCCGGTAGCTTTTCGATGCTGCACGGGCTTTTTCCAATAGAGCCAAGAAGTATTCGAACTCGTCGGCGTTTAAGCGGAGTCCCTTCCCCAAACCGTATCCATGGTCGGGGGTGAGATGAACCTCTTCGTGGATCACCCGTGAAAGATACGAACGCTGGCACCCCGCGGCTTCGGCCAATTTGCTGATTAGCCCCCAGGTTCCTTTGCCGGAAAACGTGGCTTTAAGAAAATCCTTATAGTCATCAAAGTCAAATACGGTAGGTGTCCCTTCCATTCGTAATAATATATTACATAATTCGTAATATATTAACAATAAGCACCTCGTGGGGCGTCAGAAAACAGGTTAAACCCGGGTTCATTCGCTGGGCTGAAATCGCGGCTGGCCTGGTGAGTAGTAGTTGATTTATGAGTCGCGTTAGGAGTGCTGTATTTATGAAAAAGTTTTCTTTGTGGGTCAGCCTATTCACGTTGTTGGGTGCCGCGCCGGTCATGGCTGGAGAGCCGACGTCGGGTTTGGTACCGGGTCCAGGTTCCAGCGGGGGCGGAGATACCTGCGCGCTCGAATTCATCGAAACCGCCCGAACGTTGCGCCGGGAGCTGGGCGTGAAGTATCCGGAAGCCTTGCAGAAGATCGATCTCAACCTCTTTCAGCAGATGATCGACGCGGTCTCGGTCGAGTGCGTAGAGCGTACGCTCGTTCTTAACGGAGTGGTGAAGGAAGCCATCAATACCCCGGCGGAGAAGAAGATCCTGGTGAGCCGTCAGGCTTGGGTTTCCATCCAGAATCCCCGCAAGAAAGTCGCCCTCGTCCTTCACGAGTACCTAGGCATCATGGGTGTGGAAGATGGCAAATACCAGGTCTCTTCTTGGTTCTTGGGCGGTGGCGAAGTGAGATATGTGACCGATGGCAGCTCATTCCTTGCGGAGCCGGGCAGCATGCTCGCAGATTACGATCAGGCGGCGGCGGCGCTTTCCGCTTTGAGCTTATCTAAACAACGCGATTCCGTGAAAGCGAAGGCAGTGGAGATCTTAAAGACCTACTTCGGCTTCGACGAAGTGAAGTTCGCCTCTTTTTTTGGCGCAGGCAGCGACGAGGAAGTAGAGATTGCTAGATTCGTGGCCACGCACCTTCGTGAAACCTTGCCGGCTAATTTTAATCTAAACGCCTACGTTGGTTTGAAGTGGCGCCATGTATCGTCCAAGGCCCGAGCGCGGGATCAGGGCAACTGGGGCTCCGATAACAAAAAATACGTGATTGTGTTCGATGACTCTAGAGACGGCATCGGTATGGATGCCAAGGTGCTGGACGTGAAGCCACCTAAAGGTACGGTCCCGGGTATGGAGGTTCAACTTTCAAGATTGGAACTCTATACCCTGAACGTGGGCTGGCAGCGGTTTTTGGCGCAAACAAGCCGCTTCAAGTCGTTCTTCAGCTTGATGATGAATTACGAAGATCTATATTATCAGCCTAACTTGGATATTCCGGTTCATTGAACCCGAATTCGTATCCAGATGAAAGCGGCCCGCTGGCTCAAACCAGCGGGCATTTTTTTCTGCGCGGCGATGCGATTTCAGCGGAGAGTACGGTTCATGGGTTTCCTTTCACGATGGACTCCACTTGGACGGCAGTCTATCTGTTTGTAATTATAGATTTTTAAAAATCTAAGCGCAGACCGAGGCCAAGATCGAAGATCGCATTCGGCAGGTTCACCGCTGGAATTGTCGTACCCGAGTACGTCAGCGCGGGGGTCTGCATGGCAAAACGAAACTCTCCGCCCGGTTGGCCGAAGTGACCGTTGAGGTAGATATCGAAGGTGAGATAGGTGAGCACCCGCCAAGCGAAGTCGATGCGTCCTAGATAAGAGTGATCCGAAAGATTTCCGAGCAACGTGAAGGTGTAGGAAGTGCGCTTGGCTTCGTCCGGGCCTTCCGCAGTCAGATAGAGCCCGAAGTAGTGTCGACCTAAGAAGAAGGGTTGGAATTCGCCCGTGGCATAGAGCACGGGGTAGGCGCCGATGTCGCCGTAGCCAAGGGCGTTGTAAAAATACTCGATCCCGGCGGTGGCGACGCGATTTTCTTTCCACGAAAAACTGTAGGACAATCCGCCACTCGCTTGCGTGGCCGATCCCGTGCGCGGGGTGGCGAGTACGAAGCTTGATAAATCGGCGCCCGCGGTCGGTGGCGCGAGCAGCTGATACTGGCTGCCGCTCGGGCGCGGCTGATACGCGAGTTCGGCGTAGATGTCGAACGGCCCGAGCGGGCTCGTGAGATCGGCGCCGTAAACCGGCGAGCGCTGCCCGCGGAAGACGAAATCTAATCCCATGACGGTATTGCCGGCGGTAGTTTCTCCCCGGAGGGCTAGGCCCGTTTTTCCGGCGGTGCCCGCCGCCGAAGGATTATCGAGCAACAAGATCGCGTAGATCGCACTGCGGGATGCCTCCATCGGCAAGTCGAATTTTACCATGCCGCTGCCCAGGCGCAGATCGTAGGGCAAGAGAGGATCGCGGCGTTGGTTGCTCAGGAAGTCCGTCGGATTCCAAAATCGGGAGGTACCCCACTTCACATGCTGTTTGCCCGCCGTGACGAAGACGGCGCGGTCGATATCAAACTTCAACCATGCCTGATCGAGGGCGACCGAAGCGTTAGCGGTGGAAGTGGGGTCGTAGCTGAGGCGGCTATTGATGTAGCCGCGCAGGCGATCATTGGGGCGTCCGTCGAGGAAGCCATCAAATTGCAGGGGTGCAGCCAACGGAGCGTTCGTGAGACCCCTGCCTTCTTGCCCGCTGAGAATAAGGCGTTGATAGTAACGACCGCCGATTTGTAGTGGATTGTCGACGGCGGTGCCGGCCGCGAATTGGTCTTTGAACGAGTGGGCTGGCGCGGCGAGTTCGGCAGCGCGTGGGTCGGCCTCGGTCGTCGCGGGTCCCACGGAGGTTTGGGAAGAGTTCGGCGGTGGGCTCGCGGTACCAGTAGCCTGGACGGGCTTAGTCGGATTCGCCGCCGCATCTGCAGGCGCGCCGAAAATGTCGGCTTCGCTGGGCCGGCCGCCCTCGCGTTCTTTGGGATCCGCGTGCGAAAGTGAGTTAACGCCGGCAACGAACCCGGCGATTGCCGCGAGAATATGAAACCGCTTGGCGAAACGCATGGTTACTTAACATGCTCGCAGGATGCTTCGCCAAATCAACCGGTTTTAAAAATGGGCAATGTCTGCCGGTTATCCGGTGAGCGGCGAAGCCTATCTACTCTTGGATTCTAGCCACGCCTTCGTGAACATGTTCTCGGGTAGGGGATCCAAATCCACGCTCTTGATCACGACCAGCGTCGAGTTCGCCTTGTCCACTTCGTCGTAGATACGTACTTCCTGGCGGTACCAAAGCTCGGCATTTTTTGCCTTGCTGAAGAGCTTCTGCCATTTTGGGTTATAAGACGTGCGCATCAAGCGGCCCGAGAGCGCGAAGTCCTGACGCTTAAGATCGTTGCCTGTGGCTTTGTCGATCCAAAACTTCACGATCGGGTAGGCGACGTCGATACCGGGGTTCGCGGTGAGTTTCAGCACCCACACGTCGAAGTTGCCGAGTTTTTCCTCGCCTTCGAACGCGGGCTTGTATTCGCCGGCGAGGTTCGATTGATCGAAGTCTTGCCGACGCGAGTCCGTTCCGGCGATGCGTTCACGGTCCGTGCGGCGCTCCCACTTACCCACTCCCGGATCGTAGTACCAAAGGTTCTTGTCGAGCCGCAGGTAGCCCTTACCGGCTTCGGCCTTGGGCTTGGTAAAGAGAATCATGAGTTTTTGGTCGACGTCGCGGCGGTAGACAAGCGCTTCGCGCACTACATCCGGTTTATCTTTTTCGCGTTGCTCCAGGTACACGAGCGACTTGTAGTCGCCGGGGCTACGGATGCGCTGGTCGATCCCGGCCAAAAGGTCCATCATCTGTTTGCTATCTAGTTTTGCGCCGCCCGTCGGCGTCACGGCCGCGGGTTTCGCCGCAGGAGCGGACAGTGCAACGGAAGCATGTCCGGGAATGATTCCGATTATCAGAGCGGTCAAGGAAAGTAGTTGCGTCATGGTTTTCATACCTCGGTTAGCCAATGTGGTGCATGGCGGTGATGGGTTTCATGCGGGCCGCATGGATCGACGGAATCAACGAAACCAAAGTGGTACACGCCGTAATGACCGACATGCCGGTCAAAATACGTGAGAAATCTACCGTAAGCTTAAGCGTGTTCGACATGAGCAGAAACTGCGCGTTCAACGGGACGCTGATCTGGGCCGAGTTCAGTAAGGCGGCCAGCCCAATGCCGATCGCCGCGCCGGCGACGGTAGCGAGCGAGCCCAGGCAAAACGCTTCGATCGCGAACATCGCCATCACGCGCATGCGCTGCATGCCGATCGCGCGCAGGGTGCCGATCTCGCGCGTGCGCTCGCGGATGGCTATCCACATCGAATTCATGATACCAATGGAGATGATCACGAGCAGGATCGTCGTGAGCACGAACATCAGGCCTTCGATGGCGGTGAATACCCATTTGAAGAAGGACATCTCTTCCTCCCAGGTGGTGATGTCAAGCTTCTGCCCCGTCCAGTCCTCGCGGTTCACGAAGTCAAATTTTTCCCAAAAGGGCTTCGCTTCGCGATCCATCAGCTGGTAACCGGCTGCCGAAAACGCGTTACGCAGCAGCTCCATGTCTTGGGGAATGCGGGCGATGTCCTTAATATGAATTTGGATGGCGCCGGTCGCATCGGCGTTGAGCTGCTCGAGCTTGCGTACGGATTCGTCGGGGATGAATACGTTGAACGAGCTCAGGATGCCCAGGTCGTGGGCGATGGCGACCACGCGCACGTCGATGGTGTTGTTCATTCCGCGGGTGGTGGTGGACGAGATCACAAGGGTGTCGCCCACCTTCACTTCGAGTTTCTTGGCCTGCTCTTCGAAGATCATGATCGTGCCGGGCTGGGAAAGTTCGTCTAGGTTACCCGAAATGACCTGGATCGCGTTCTTAAAGGCGCCTTCTTGGGAATAGTCGAGCCCGCCGATGGCCGCCTGGACTGAACCCGAATCGCTCACCAGTCTTGCCCAACCGCGGCCCCGAGCCACGAGATAATCGAGGTCGGGTAGGGTTTGGCGCACGATCTCCGAAAGCTTCTTATAGTCGGTTACCACGGGTGCGGATTGGCCCGAGGTCACTTTGTAGAATCCCCCCACGTTCAGATGGCCGGTTTGCAGTACGGTCGCGGATTTAAACATCGTTTGCCGCATGCCGGAAGACAGGCAGAGCAGCATCACGAGCAGGCAGCTCACGCCCGCGATGGCGCCGCCCAGGTAGATCGTGCGCTTGCGGTTTTGAATGAGGTTGCGGATGGCGATCAAAAAGAGCTGTTTCATGCTTCGATCCTCATAGGTTAGTCTTCGCTTTGCATGGCGCGCACGGGAGCGATGCGGGTGGCGATAATAGCCGGATAGAGCGCCGAAATCGCCGTCACCAGCCCGATCACGATGATCGCGCCGATCACGCTACCGGTGCCGAGGCTGATAAAGAGCCGAGGCCCCGAGAAGAAGAAGTAAAGAAAATCGCTGACAGCCGGAATCCCTTTCCAGCCCAGCCACTTCACCGCGAGGGCGCCCAGGAAGGTGCCGACCGACCCGAACGCCAGGCCCAGGAATACGGTCTCGAGTACGACCAGCGCGAGCACGAAGCCGCGTTGGGCCCCGATCGCGCGCATGGTGCCGATTTCGCGGATACGCTGGAGGGTCGCCATCATCACGGCGTTGTTGATCACGACGAGCGCCACCACAAAAATGATGAAAACAGCAAAGTAGAGCACCATTTTGGCGACGAAGACGAAGCGCCCCACGTTACCCGCCGCTTCTTGCCAGTCGACCACGTTTAGGTCGAGCCCATCCCGCTGGGAGACGGCCGCAATCTCTTTCATGGTGGCTTCTAGCTGGGTCGGATCCTTCAGGATAACGGCCGCGTTCAGGGCGACGCCGTTTTCAATCTCCGCTTGCGTGTAGACTCGGCCGGCACCGGTATCGCCCGTGGTCGTGTACTTCACCCCGCCCATTTCCGCGCGGTCATCGATCTGTCGGCTGCGGCCCGTCTCGACGATGCTATCGCCGCCGAACAGAGCCGCCTCCGCCTCGTCGCGTTTCACGAACTGGGAGTCGACGGTTTTCTTCAGCGCCTCCGTCTCGGCGATTTTTTCGGGCGTTACGTAGCCATAGAGGTCGCGGAAGGACATCAGGTCCATGAGGCTCATGCTGCCGGCCAGGCCCGATTTCTCGAGGCCCTTGAACTGAAACGTGCCGTAGACCTTTATACTGATGGTCTGGATGAAACCCGATTTCGTGAAAGCCTTGATGATGAGTGATTCACCCGGTTTCAATCGATAGAGCTCGAGCATGGGGGCGAGTTTCTCGTAGAAGAACTTGTAGCGCGGGGCGAAGTTTTCGTCATTCATCTCGAAAAACGTGGCGAGCAAAGGCGCGGCTTCCGTGCGGTTGTCTTTCAAGAAGTCCTGCAGGTACCCCACGAACTGCCGCATGGCGAGGGGGTCGAGCTGGAGAATGATCTCGCGGGTTTGGCTGCGGTTGTGCTTGATCATCTGCTGCAGATCGGGCTCGTTCGCGATGCGCTGGCCTTTTTCCGTCAAGGCTTCGTTGATCTTGTCGAGACGACGTGCGCTCTTGAGTTTGAAGGCCTCTTCGTAGGCATACTGAGAGAGCACGATCCCGCGCTGTCGCTCGGGCACCATATTGCCAGTTACGATTTCCATCCGGTCAAACGAGCGTTTGAACGCCTCGAGGTCCGTGCCCATGTAGTTGAGGAAAATGTAATCAGCATCGGGAAGCAAGGAGGCGACCTTATTTTCGAGAAATTCGAGCTGGTTCAACGCGTCGGCGTCGAAGCCAGCCCAGAAGGAGTCGGAGGTAGCGCGTTTCAACGAGGCGAGACCATCACTGTCCACGGCATCGGCCGAGGCCATTACACTAAAACGTTGGTAATCGGTTTGGATTACGCCCGCGATATGTCGTACGTGGCTCTTGAGGCTCGCGATCTTATCCGCGAGCTCACGCGAATGATCGCCCGCCATCCGGCGTTTCACCGCCGCGCGCAGCTTTTCAAGTACTTGGTCGAGCGTATTGCCGAAGGTGATACTCGCGCTGTTGACGCCCATGGGGATCACCGTCTGCACATTCGGAATCGTCGTGAGGGAGTTTTTTACCTTCGAAAAATCAGGGATCGCCGCCAAATCCGGAAAACCGAAGTCTCCGAAAAGCGCGAGTTTTTCCTTCGACTTGCTCGAATATACCTGCACGTGGCCCGACACGCTGCCGATGATGCTCTTGGACATCGATTGATCGACGCTGTTGAGAAAAGAGCCGCCCACCACGAAGAGCAGCGTGCCCACGAGCACGATGCCGCCGATGACCAGGTTCAGGAAGTTCGCGAACAGGTTGCGAAACGCGATCTGCAAAATGATCCGAATGCCGCTCATCACTGATTCGCTTCCGTGTGACTGCGTTGCCCAGCGCCGTTTCCGCCGCCTTGGTTTACGATTTGACCGTCGGCGATTTTAATGACGGAGTTCGCGTACGACATGACCTTCGCGTCGTGAGTGGAGAAGATGAAGGTCGTCTTTTCCAGGCGGTTCATCTCACGCATTAGGTCCAAGATGGTTTCGCCCGTTTTGGAATCGAGGTTTGCCGTGGGCTCGTCGGCCAGGACGATCTTGGGTGCGGTCACGAGCGCCCGCGCGATGGCCACCCGCTGCCGTTGCCCGCCGGAGAGTTCGCTAGGGCGATGCTTAGCGTGTTTGTGCAATCCCACCTTTTCGAGCAGGCTATTCACGCGACGTTCGCGGTCGGCCGTCGAGAGCTTGCGCTGCAGGAGCAACGGAAACTCCACGTTTTGGAAGACGTTCAGTACCGCCACCAAATTAAAGCTTTGAAAGATAAAGCCGATCGTGTTCAGGCGCAGCTCGGTGAGCTTGCGTTCGCTTAAATTCAGGGTGTTGTGACCGTCGACCACCACTTCGCCCGATGTCGCCGTGTCCACGCAGCCGATGAGATTTAGGAGCGTGGTCTTGCCGCTGCCGGAGGGGCCCGCGATCGAGACGAAGTCCCCCGCATTGACCGTGAGATTTACGCCGCGCAGGGCAGGCACGACGGTGACGCCGAGTTTGTAATCTTTGCAGACGGACGTGAGCGAGACGATACTGGAAGTCGGTTGGGCGGCCATGGGTTTTCCTCTTTCGATCGAGCGAGTATGGCGGATCGACCCCGGTATTTCAGCTGAAATCGGTATCATTTCAGCTCCATGGGCGCAGGCTGGCTCTATCTGAATTTTACGCTAAAACAGCGTAAATATTTGAAAATATTGATAAATAACTAGTGGCACAAGCGTTGAAGTATCGAGCTTCCGGTATTCCCAGTTCGGAACTGGGGTTTGGAAAATTCGGAGGTAGGTATGAGAGCGCTGAAGATGGAGATGGTGGAGTTGAGTGTCCCTTTCGTAGTTTTGATGGTCTTACTGGCCGCGGTTTTCAGCCGCCCGGCTTCTAATCCCATCAAGCTCACTCAGGCCCGGGCACCGCAAGCATTGGCTGCGGTTCGATAAGTCGAAATTTTGGAATCGGAACCGCGCCCGCCCGGTCTTTTTTGGGGCGAGAGCACCGGATGGCGGGCGCGGTTCCTGATTCGTCTAGTAGACCGTAAGTTTGCAATCGCAGGTCTTTTTCAGGCTATCGATTAAATCTTGAATCGTAGGTTCGTTCTTCTCGCCCGGGCCGGTTTGCGGTGGTTGATAGTCCGCCGAGCAGCCAAAGTTTTTCAAGCAAGTCGCATACAGCGTAGCGCCTTCACAGGCCGCGGCTTGGCCGTACTGACCAGGCACGTATATCGCGTGATCCTTTAGGTAGTCATAAAGAAATCGGCATTCTCCCTCGTTCGAAGATGGATCATTGTCTTCGAAAATGGCGCAGCGATTTGGCGTCACGGGCACCGGTCCAGGCCATTTGCTGGCACAGAAGCCATATGGACCGGATGTCTTGGCGTTGGCCGCGATCGACAGGGCGATGCTCACTAAAGCTAAAGTCAAAAGTCCCTTCGTACCCATAACTATTGTCCCCTTGTGTTGGTAGTTCCTTTGCTTGGCTCTTAATTAGACTACAGGGATTGTCGGGTAATTACTAGATGTGTCATTTTTTATGTATCTAAATAAATAATAATAATTAATAAAAACATATATTTATAAATAATATTATTTTAATAATCATAATATTGTATCAATCGAAATAAATCCGAATGCACGAAAACGGCAAGGGCGGCCCGAGGCCGCCCTTGCGTGCGCGTAACGATGTGAAACGGAATCGGGGGGGGCTAGAGCGGGTTTCGCTCCAGGGCCCCCGCCGTACGTGCGCTCCCCCGCAGACGACCATAGTAGTCGTCGAAGATTCCCGGGATCACCGGGGCATTCAGGAAAATGGGGTCATTCGGCGGCGTGAAGTCCGCCGAAAACGAGCTGGCCGAATATCCATGCACGTTCTCGCCGCTCGTAAAGCCAAAGCCTTCCCAGCTCGTGAGCGAGTAGCATGCGGCTCCCGAACGGATGACGCAGTTCGCGTTCGCCGGCGTCCGGTACCGGTTGTTGATGAAAGCGTAGTGCGCGGGCAGGCTCGAGATCTCCTCCAAGAAGACGTTCTCGATCTGGTGCGAGTTCGGGCGCACGACGACGTTGTTCGCGACGAGCACGGGGTCCGGCGTCACCCGGCGCAGGACGATGGCCTGGCGGTCGCTCGTGCTGGAGTCGACGATCGTGTTGTGGACGATCCTCACGTTGCTGGACGAGTGGTCGCTCCATACCCAAGTTCCGCTCCCATCGTCCACCAGCATGAATTTGATGCCCACGCCGCCATTGGCGATGATCACGTTGTTGCGCAAGTACGTGTTGTCTGCGCCCGGGTAGGCGAAGATCGCGCCTTCGGGGCTAGACCAGGTGATGTGGTTGCCCTCGAACACGGAGTTACGTCCCGACGGATTGCTGCCCGAGCCGTCCCAGTACCCAATGCGAACGCGGCCCAAGAGCGTGTTCATGCGCGCGTAGCCGTAGTTGGTGCCGGCGAAATCAATGCACGGTTTTTCGCTGGAGCCATCCGTCGACATGTAGTTGCCGTGGAGCAGGACGCGGTTGTGGTACATGCGGAAGTTATGCTGATCGCGTGAGCCCAGCACGGTGTTTTCCGTGTAGACGTGGTCGTTTCCGCCGGCGGCCCACACGAAGTACCCGCCGATCACCGGCGCGGAGTTCCCGCGCAGCAGTACGGCGTTGGCCGACCCGTTCACTTTCAAGAAAGAGCCCAGATTGTCGGCGTCGTTTCGGCGGGCGGTCAGGTTCGTGCCCGAGAACTCGAACGCCGCCGGACAGGAGTCGTTGGCCGCGCTATTGTCTCCGCAGGTGCCGCCGGACTTCGTGGTGCGGATTTTTAGGTCCTGCACCACGATCTGACTTCCGCTGAGGTTAATAATGCGTCCCCAGTTCGTGGTCTGGTTCGTGGCGATGACGGGCTTGGCCCCCGATCCGTAGGCGCCGACGAGCACGTTTTGTCCCGTTAGGCTCAAGCAGGTGCCGCCGCAGGTGAACGTATCGCCCCGCCGAAAGTAAACGGCGCGGTTATTCGGGCCGGCCGAAAGCAGCTGACCCACCTTCGTGAGCGACGCGATCGGCGCGGCCTGCGTGCCGGGGTTGTTGTCATTGCCCGCCGCCGAGACGTAGATCGCACTGCGGTTGTCGGCCATCACGTTCACGAGCGCCGTGTAAGTCGACATCGCACCCGTTTCGTTCGCGACCCGAAGCGTGAGCGTGTAAGTGCCCGGCGTATCGTACGTATACGACCCGTTGAAGCCGACGAGCTGGTAGGGGTTTCCGCTTGGAGTGCCAAAGTCCCATTCGATGCGCGCCGAGGTATAATCTCCCGCTCGCAGATTGCAGCCCGCCGAGATGACGTGGACGTGAGCGGTGAAAGGCGCGTAGCCACTCAATCCGTAGGGTGCCTGTATGCTGCAGCCAATGGGCGCGTTGCCCGACGGCGGCGGCGGCGGGGGCGGCGTTGAGGTCACCATGCCCGTGACGGAAAAATTGAACGGGCTTTCGTTGGCGTCGTTGTTGGTGAAGCTCACCGAACCCGAGAAGCTGCCGGCCGCGCCGGTGTTCAGGCGCACCGAAAAAGTATCCGAGGCGCCTGGAGCGAGACTGGTGGAAAGGGCTTCCGTAAGTGCGTATCCCGCCGGCACATTCACCGTGCCCAAGGTGAGGGTGGCATTGCCGTCATTTTTCACCTGGAAAACGCGGGTGGGTCCGCTAGCGTTCTGCGCGACCGAACCGAAATCGATCGCCGCGCTTTGGCCGTCGGTGATGTTCACTCCGTTCAGGGTCACGGTCACTTCCGGGGCCGCAGCCGGAGGTGGCGGCGGGGGAGGAGGATTCGAACCTGAGTTGACGCCAATTTGCACGATCGCTTGAGTGCTACCTAGTGGGCTCGTGGCGGTAACGGTATATTGCGCCAAGGGCGAGCTCGCCGTGGGTGTGCCGCTCACTCCGCAAGTCGTGGCGGCCAGGCTTAGGCCTGCCGGCAACGCGGGCGTTACCGAGCAGCCCGAGATCGGGCCGCCGGTGTTGATCGGTATCACCGCGCCGAGTGGAGATCCTTGCGTCGCCACGATGCTGGATTCGTAGCCGATGTTGGGCGCGAGTACCGGGCTTAGCTCCGGCGGGAAGAGTTGGCTGGTTTGAATCACCTGCATGGCCTGGCTCGCGCTTTCCCACTTCAGCTTCGCCACCGCTTCGCCGGATTGGTCGTAGTAGCGCATGCGCAAGGGGTAGCGCACGCCGGCCTCGAGCGCGATCGGCGCGCTGGCGCGGTTGGCGGCGCTGTGGTTTTGCCAGTCGTTGATGATGAGCTGCCCGTCGATCCAGAGGCGCGCGCCGTCGTCGGTGTAGGTATAAAACGTGTAGTTTTCCGAATGGAGCGGAACCACGAAGCCGTTCCACTCTACCGAAAACGTGTTAGCGCCCATCGTTGGATCCGGCGCGCTCGTGCCCCAGGGGAAGTATACGCGGGGGTCGAGGCGCCGGAACATGAGCTCGGTGAGATCGACATTATTGAAGTACTTGCCTTCCAGGCCGATCCCGTTAGCCGTTGATCCCGGTGCGAAAAGCGCGGAGTTGGGAATGATCTGTTTGGCGAGCCCGGGTGCCGACCATTTCAGGCCGATCACCGAGTTGCCGGTGTTTTCGTAGTATTCGAGGCGGACGGTATAGCGCTCCCCGCCTACGAGGTACACGACGCCGCTGTTTTCCGTCGCGG
This sequence comes from Bacteriovoracia bacterium, assembly GCA_050251055.1. Taxonomy (GTDB): domain Bacteria; phylum Bdellovibrionota; class UBA1018; order UBA1018; family JBFWNL01; genus JBFWNL01. Next base: position 281,402 of record JBFWNL010000003.1, on the reverse strand, counting down.
AGTGGCCCGTCCAGTTGTCGATCACGAGCTGGTCGTTGATCCAGAGGCGAACGCCGTCGTCCGACCAGGTGTAAAACGTGAAGGGCGCGGAAAATGGCGCTTCGACGCTTCCTTTCCAACGAATCGAATAGGTATCCGCATCCATCGAGGCGTCGGGGGATCCCGCGCCCCAATCGAAGTTGACCGCGGCGTCGATGCGGGAAAACTTCAGGCTCGTGAGATCCGCGTTGTCGAAATACTTGCCTAGTAGGCCTTGCGTGGGCGCGGTTTGGGCTGAGGCACGGGACTCGTCGATCACTCCTGGTGCCGCCGTATCGAGCCGGGCGAGCGCGGGTGCGCGCGTAAGGCGCGGCTCCAAGCGCGCTTGGCAGCCGGAGGCGGTCAAACCAGTGAAGGTGAAAAATAAACCCAGAACAACGCGAGATCCCGAAATCAGCGTCGGCATGTCTACCCCGAGTGGGAAGACGGTAAAGAAAGACTAATTCTTTATCAGGCCCCGATACCCCGTAATCAGGAAACCAAAGGTGCAAGGAGGCGGCCAATTCCGCCCGCACGGGTGCTTTCGGAAAAACCGAGAATTTTCAGGGGGCCGCTCCGTGTCGCGAGTGACTTGGGCACCGCGACTTTACGCCTAAGCTTTAGGCACTGTTGTCTTCCTAGACGCCACGAGTTTCTTTTTGGTAGTTTGATTTCTGTAGCTTCCTCGATTGGGTAAGGGGCATTTGAGGGAATTTGGCTCAAGTATCAAGCTCTTCGGTGGCTAGTTACAAAAAGAAACTACCCGCGGTTTTTCGTAATGTGCCTTACTCGTCAGGGTTTGAGACAAGGCAGGTTGCCCTTCCTGGACTCTGCAGAAGACCTTGGCGGGTTATAAAGTAGTGTTTTTTGGTTGGTTATTAGCTTCCGGTAGATCCCTTGAACTCAAAGGGTTTCTCGCTTGCTTTCAACATCCAGAACCAGTATCTCTCCTCCCTCAATCATTGTTGATGACTCGGGAAAGATTGCTCGTCGGGCACTCATCTGCTCGTGCGAGGGAACTTCCTGGGATTTAAAAGGAGATGAGAATGGCTGTTTTAGAACACAAAATCCGGATCAAGCTTTTGGCTTTTGATCACCGGGTCCTCGATCAATCCGTGTGGGAAATCGTGGAGACCGCTAAGAGAACGGGCGCTAGCGTGCGGGGACCGATCCCGCTGCCGACCGTGATCAATAAATATTGCGTTCTCCGCTCGCCTCACATAGATAAAAAGTCGCGCGAACAGTTCGAAATTCGAACCCATAAGCGGCTTTTGGACATCATCGAGCCGACCCAACAGACGATTGATTCGCTGATGAAGCTGGATCTCTCGGCTGGCGTCGATGTGAAAATTAAGTCCTAGTTTTAGGTCCTGATTTTCGGTTCTAAAAGAAAGCAACGGAAACTACTTTTTGCAGCGAATGTAAATTCGCTCCCAATCGGAAAGTCCGCGGCTTTGTAAATCGTCTCATGAAAGCATCCGGCGGCAATAGGATAAGACCTCCCGGTGATGCTGTGAACGGTTGATCACCAGACAATTGGTGTTGTGCTCCGGAGAAGTCCGGAGACTTGGAGAAACGACATGAGTGAAACGACTGAAGCAACCACGAGTGCTTCGCCTTCCCAGGGTGTGACTTTGTCACAGGGGACGGGCGGCATCTTCGGCGTGAAGGCCGGGATGACTCAAGTGTTTAACGATGCGGGCGACGCCGTCGCCGTGACGGTCATCGACCTGCGTCCGAACTTCATCACGCAAGTGAAGACGAAGGACAAGGACGGCTACCAGGCCGTGCAAATCGGCCTGCTCGAAAAGCCGGTGAAGGGCATCAATAAGGCGCAAAAAGGCCACTACAACAAGACGGGCGGCAAGGGTTACTACGTGAACAACGAAATCCGCCTGGAAGAATCCGCCAAGATGGACGGACTCACCGCCGGCGCGGAACTCACCGCCGAGTTTTTGAAAGTCGGCGACATGGTGGATCTCACCGCCGTGTCCAAGGGTAAGGGCTTCCAAGGCGTGATGAAGCGCCACCACTTCGCAGGCCTGCACGCTTCGCACGGTTGCTCCGTCAGCCACCGCAGCCCGGGCTCCATCGGTAACCGTGCCGATCCCGCGAAAGTGTTCAAGAACAAGAAAATGGCCGGTCACATGGGCCACATCACCCGCACGATTCAAAACGTGAAGGTGGTGGGCGTTGACCTCGAGAAGCGCATCCTGCTGGTCCACGGCAGCGTGCCCGGTCCGCGCAGCGGCATCGTCACCATCCAGAAGGCGATTAAGCCTCTGCAGAAGGCCGCGGCCAAGTAAGAAGGACGATTTTATGCCAACTTTAGACGTCATTAATACTGAGAAGAAGAAAGTCGGGACGATCGACCTGAGCGACGCCGTGTTCGGCGCGAAGGTGAACGTGCCGCTCATTCACCAGGTCATCAAGGCCCAGCTCGCGACTCGTCGCCAGGGCACGGCCAAGACGAAGACCAAGTCGGAAATCCGCGGCGGCGGCAAGAAGCCCTACAAGCAGAAGGGCACCGGTAACGCCCGTCGCGGCTCCCAGCGTTCCCCGCTGGTGGTCGGTGGTGGCCGTACGTTCGGTCCGCTTCCCCGCTCCTACGAGCAGTTCACGCCCAAGACCATGATGAAGGGCGCCCTGCGCGCGGCCTTGAGCGAACGCGTGAAGGCGAACCGCGTGATGATCGTCGACGAGTTCAAACTCTCGGCGGCCAAGACGAAGGCTTTCGCGGCGATCCGCGAGAAGCTCGAACTCACGAAAGCGCTGATCGTCGACGAGAAGAACCAGAACCTGGAGCTCTCCGGACGTAATCTCCCGAACGTGCGCATCCTGCGGACGGAAGGGTTGAACGTGTACGACATCATCAAGCACGACACGCTCGTTTTGACCAAGCAAGCCGTGGCGAAGCTGGAAGCGAGGCTCGGATAATTTATGCGTACCATTTACGAAGTGATTCAAAAGCCGGTCATCAGCGAAAAGAGCACGGCGCTCGCCGAGGTGGGCAACCGCTACGTGTTCCGCGTCGCGACCGCCGCGAACAAGCATGAGATCAAGGACGCCGTCCAGAAGCTGTTCAAGGTCCGCGTGCGCCGCGTGCACACGATGACCATGCACGGTAAGGCCAAGATGGTGGGCCGCTTCGCCACGAAGCGCTCGAATTGGAAGAAAGCCATCGTCACGTTGGACGAAGGCCAGAAGATCGACTTCTTCGGAGCGCAATAAGAGCAACGGATATAAAGGCAAGAGGATAACATGGCACTTAAAACATTCCGACCCATTACTCCCGCCCGCCGTTACCTGACGGTGGCCGATTTCTCGATGCTCACGCCGAAGGACGAGCAGCCGCGCAAGCCGCGCAAGCTCATCACCGACAAGCGCTCCAAGGGCGGCCGTAACGCCCACGGACGCATGACGGTTCGTCACCAAGGCGGCGGACATCGCCAGAAGTACCGCGTGATCGATTTCAAGCGCGATAAGCGCGATATCCCGGCGAAGGTCGCTTCGCTCGAGTACGATCCAAACCGTACGACGTTCATCGCTTTGCTGAACTACGCGGACGGCGAGAAGCGCTACATCCTGGCCCCGGCCAATATGAAGGTGGGCGATTCCGTGCTCGCGGGCGACGCGGCCGACATTCTGCCGGGAAATAACCTGCAGCTGGCTTTGATCCCCGTGGGCACCATGCTCCACAACCTGGAAGTAGAGCCAGGTCGTGGCGGCAAGCTCGTGCGCGCGGCTGGTCAGTTCGCCCAGCTCATGGCGAAGGACGGCACCTACTGTCAAGTGAAGCTGCCGAGTGGTGAAATCCGGTTCATTCACCGCGAATGCCGCGCTTCCATCGGGCAGCTTTCCAATGCGGAACACGAAAACATCACGATCGGCAAAGCAGGCCGCATGCGCTGGATGGGCGTTCGCCCGACCGTGCGTGGCGTGGCCATGAACCCGATCGACCACCCGATGGGTGGCGGTGAAGGCAAGGCGTCCGGCGGTCACCCGCGTTCGCCGTGGGGTCAGCCGACCAAGGGTTACAAGACCCGTAACAACAAGCGCACCAATCGCTTCATCGTGAAACGTAAGAAATAAGGAGATTCGACTGTGGCAAGATCTTTAAAGAAAGGCCCGTTTTGCGATGCGCACCTCGAGAAGAAGGTGACCGCCGCGAAAGCTTCGGGCGACCGTAAAGTGATCAAGACCTGGTCCCGTCGTTCCATGATCCTCCCGGATTTCGTGGGCCTGACGTTCGCCGTGCATAACGGCAAGAAATTCATTCCCGTGTACGTCACGGAAAACATGGTCGGGCACAAGATGGGCGAATTCGCCATCAGCCGCACGTTCCATGGCCACACGCCTGCCGACAAGAAGGCTGAAGGCGCTGCTCCGGCAGCCGCCGCCGCCCCGGCTGGGGACAAGAAGTAAGGAGCGAATATGGAAGTGAAGGCACAGCTCAGTTTCATGCGGTCCGCCCCCCGGAAGATGATTCTTCTGGCCGACGAGATCCGTGGCAAGAACATCAACTTCGCCCTGACTTACCTGCGGTTTTCGCCGCGTAAGAAGGCCGCGATGGCCCTCCACAAGCTCTTGAAGAGCGCGGTGGCCAACGCCGACCAAAAAGGCAAGGGCGCCATCGACGTCGACAACCTGTTTGTGAAGACGGTTTTGGTTTGCCAAGGCCCGACGCTGAAACGCTTCCGCCCGCGCGCGAAGGGTTCGGCATTCGGCATCAAGAAACGCACTAGCCACATTAAAGTGACGCTAGCGGAAAAGGTTTGAGGAGATAGAGAATGGGTCAGAAAGTTAATCCAATCGGATTCCGCGTAGGCGTCACCCGTACCTGGGACAGCCGTTGGTTCTCCAAGCAGAACTACGCCAAGCTCTTGCACGAAGACGTGAAGCTCCGCCGTTTCCTGAAGGCCAAGCTCGCTAGCGCGGGCATCGCCGGCATCGAGATCGAGCGCGCCGCGAACAAGGTGAAGGTGAACGTGCATACCGCCCGTCCCGGCATCGTGATCGGCAAGAAGGGCGCTGGCGTCGAGAGCCTCAAGGCCGAGATCCAGAAGCTTTCGTCCTCGGAAGTCTTCTTGAACATCATCGAAGTGAAGAATCCCGAAGCCAACGCCATGTTGATTTCGGAGAACGTCGCGGGTCAGCTCGCCAAGCGTGTCGGTTTCCGCCGCGCCATGAAGAAGTGCATGACCGCCGCGTTCAAGCAGGGCATCAAGGGCATCAAGATCCAGTGCTCGGGCCGTCTCGGGGGCGCGGAAATCGCCCGCCGCGAATGGTACAGCGAGGACAGCGTGCCGCTCCACACCCTGCGCGCGAACATTGATTACGGTTTTTCGGAAGCCAACACCGCCTACGGTTTGATCGGCGTGCGCACCTGGGTTTACCTGGGTGAAGTGCAGACCCTCAAGCGTCAGGCCGCGGACCAGGCGAAAGCCCTGGCCAGCAAGAGGGAGTAGTCGACCATGTTAGCCCCTAAGCGAGTTAAATGGCGTAAGCAGCAGAAAGGCAAGATGCGCGGCAAGGCAGACCGCGGCGCGACCTTGCACTTTGGCGATTTCGGCCTGGTGGCCACGACCTGCGGCAAGATCACTTCCCGTCAGATCGAAGCGGCCCGCGTGGCGATGTCCCGTTACATCAAGCGCGGCGGCAACATCTGGATCCGTATCTTCCCGCATAAGCCTCTCACCAAAAAGCCGGCCGAAACCCGCATGGGTTCCGGTAAGGGCGGGGTGGAAGACTGGGTGGCAGTCGTGAAACCCGGACGCATCCTGTTCGAGATGGCCGGGATCCCGCGCGAAGACGCGATCGGCGCGATGAAGCTCGCCAACTATAAGTTGCCGCTTCACTGCAAGCCGATCTCGCGCACGGACGACGAGATCAAGAAGCGCACGGCGACCATGGCGCCGATGCGCCAAACCAAGGCGGCCCGCGAAGCGGCGGCTCCGGCCCCGGCGAAGCCGGCGGAAGGCGCGGCGGAAGCGGCTCCGGCTAAGGCAGATGCCAAGGCCGCGGACGCCAAGGCGAAGAAGTAAGAGGTGAATCGTGGCGAATAAAAAGATGAAAGACGTGCGGAACCTGACGGCGGACGAATTGCGGACGAAGATTCGCGAATCCGAAGCCGCCGTGTTTGACTCCCGTCTCAAGCTGGCCACCGGCCAACTCGAAGACACCGCGAAGATCTGGCGCCAGCGCAAGGAGCTGAATCGCATGAAGTTCATGCTTGCTTCCTTGAGCGCGGCCAAAGCCCAAAAGGCGACGAAAACCGAAGCTTCGGCGAAAGGTAAGAAGTAATGGCAACGACGACGAAGAAGCCGGCTGTGAAGACCGCCCCGGCAAAGGAAAATAAAACCTCTCGCGCCGCCTCGACGAGCACGGACGAGAAGACCCTGGAAATCAACCAGGACACCCGCAACGCGCTCCAGCGCCGCGGGGAAATGGTGGGCATCGTGGTGAGCGATAAGATGCAGAAGACCATCGTGGTCCGCATCGATCGTCGCGTTCGCGATTCCTTCTACAACAAGTACACCGTACGTTCGCGCAAGTTTAAGGCGCACGACGAGAAGAACGACGCGAAGACCGGCGACCTGGTGTCGCTCGTCGAGAGCCGTCCTTTGAGCCGGGAAAAGCGTTGGGTCCTCCAATCGATCATCCGTCGTGGCAGCTCCGCCGCGCTGGTGAACGTGGATTAAGGAGAATTTGTCATGATTATGCAAACCACACGGTTGGATGTCGCGGATAACTCCGGCGCCAAGTCCGTCATGTGCATCAAGGTGCTGGGCGGTTCGCGCCGCCGGTACGCCAGCGTGGGCGACGTGATCGTCGTCACCGTGAAGGACGCCTCCCCGAACGCGAAAGTGAAGAAGGGGGACATCCTGAAGGCCGTGGTCGTCCGCACGAAGAAGGAAATCAATCGTGGCGACGGCACCTACATCCGCTTTGATTCGAATTCGGCGGTCTTGATCAACGCCCAGAGTGAGCCGATCGGCACGCGTATCTTTGGACCCGTGGCGCGTGAGCTGCGCGGTAAGGCGTTCACCAAGATCATCTCGCTCGCTCCGGAGGTATTATGAGCGCCCAGGCAACCACTAAGTTTACGATCCGTAAGAATGACCTCGTGCAGGTCATGACGGGCAGTGATCGCGGCAAGACCGGCAAGGTCATGCGCGTGTTGGGCAAGTCCGGCCGGGTGGTCGTGGAACGCATCAACATGAAGAAGCGCCACGTGAAGCCCAGTCAGCAAAACCCCGCCGGCGGAATGCTGGAAAAGGAACTGCCGATTCATTATTCCAACGTGCTGCTGATGTGCCCGAAGTGCAACAAGGGCGTACGGCACGGAATGAAAATCGACGCCAAGGCGAAGGGCGGCGCTAAGAAGACCCGCGTGTGCAAGAAGTGCGACACCGCGCTCGAGACGTCGAAGTAAGAGGAATTTATGGCTGAGAATAACGAAGATAAGAAAACTGAAAAGAAAGCCAAGCCGGCCGCCGAAGGCGGAGCCGCCCCCGAAGCCGCGAAGGAAGCGAAGAAGGGCGGAGGCAAGGAAGGCAAAGGCAAGCGCGATAAGGGCGTCCAGTCGGACGTGAAGATCGCGGCGGACGGGGAAACCCGCATTTCGCCGTCGGCCACCCCGCGCCTGCAGAAGCTCTACACCGACACGGTGGTGCCTTCCCTGATGAAGCAATTCCAGTTCAAGAACCCGATGCAAGTACCGCGCATCAAGAAGGTCGTGATCAACTGCGCGCTGAAGGAAGCCGTGGGCAACCCGAAGCTGCTCGATCATACCTACAATGAGATCATGGCGATCACCGGTCAGAAGCCGGTCTTCACCCGCGCGAAGAAGGCGATTTCGAACTTCAAAGTTCGCGCCGGCATCCCGCTCGCGGTGCGCGTGACCCTGCGCCGCGCGCGCATGTACGAATTCCTGGACCGCTTGATGAACACCGCGCTTCCTCGCGTGCGTGACTTCCGCGGCGTGAACCCGAAGAGCTTTGACGGCCGCGGGAATTACTCGATGGGCCTGCGCGAGCAGATCATCTTCCCGGAAATTAATTACGATAAGGTGGAAAAGGTCGCGGGTATGACCATCACGATCACCACCTCGGCAACCAAGAACGAACACGCTCGGGCGATGCTGACCGAGCTTGGCATGCCTTTCAGAAAGTAAGGAGACCGACGTTTGGCTAAGAAATGTAAGCTCGAGAAGATCGGCAAAAAGCTTAAGTTCAAGGTGAGGGTGCGCAACCGCTGTCCGTTGTGCGGCCGTCCCCGCGCGTATATGCGCAAGTTCAACATGTGCCGCCTGTGTTTCCGCGGTATGGCGCTCCGGGGCGAACTGCCGGGCGTGACGAAGTCGAGCTGGTGAGGTGATTTATGGCAATGACTGATCCGATTGCAGATTTATTGACGAGAATTCGTAACGGCGCCAAGGAGAAGATCGAGAAGATCGATATTCCCGCTTCGCGCATCAAGGCGAACGTCGTGCGCGTGCTGAAGGAAGAAGGATTCGTGAAGAACTTCCGCCTCATGCGCGACGACAAGGGCCATGCCCAGATCAAGGTTTACTTGAAGTACGGCGAAGACGGTCAAAGCGTGATCCAAGGCATCCGCCGGGTGAGCACGCCGGGCCTGCGCCGGTATTCGAGCTACGATACCCTGCCTCGTCCGCTGGGCGGCGCCGGGATCGCGATCGTGTCCACGTCCAAGGGCGTGCTGACGGGATCGAAAGCTCGCGCCATGAAGGTCGGCGGCGAAGTCCTTTGTGAGGTTTGGTAAAATATGTCTCGCGTAGGTAAGGCACCCATTAAAGTTCAGCAGGGCGTAAAGGTCGACATCAAGGACGGCTTGGTGAAGGTTGAAGGCCCGAAAGGCAAGCTCAGCTACCGCATGCCGGAAGGCATCGAAGCGAAGCTCGACAAGGACAACCTGCTGGTGACCCGTAAGGAAAAGGACAACAAGAAGCTCAGCGCCCTCCACGGCGTGAGCCGCACCTTGATTGGCAACATGGTTCACGGCGTGAAGACGGGTTTCGAGAAAGAGCTCGATATCGTCGGCGTCGGTTACCGCGCGGCCGTGAAGGGCAAGGTCCTGAGCATGACTTTGGGCTACTCGCACCCGATTGACTACGAACTGCCCGAAGGCATCACGGCGGCCGTGACGAACAACACCCACGTGGTGGTGAGCGGCGCGGACAAGGTGATGGTGGGCATGGTCGCGGACAAGATCCGCGCGTTCAAGAAGCCGGAGCCTTACCAAGGCAAGGGCGTGAAGTACACGAACGAAAGAATCATCCGCAAGCAAGGCAAGGCGGCAGGAGCGAAGTAATATGGCAACCAGAATCCGTCGCACGACGAATCCGAAGAAGAAGGTGCGGTTCAAGCACAAGGCGCGCATCCGCGCGCGCTTGGAAGGGACCGAAGAGCGTCCTCGCCTGGCGGTGTTCCGCTCGAACAAGCACATCTACGTGCAGATCATCAACGACACCAAGGGCCACACGCTGGCCGCGGCTTCGACCTCCGAGGAAGAGCTGCGTGGCAAGAAAGCCCACAGCTCGGTCGAAGGTGCGAAGACGGTCGGCGGCTTGATCGCCAAGCGCGCCATCGCCAAGAACATCACCAAGGTGGTCTTCGACCGCGGCGGTTACATCTATCACGGTCGCATCAAGGCAGTCGCCGATGCCGCGCGTGAAGGTGGATTGAAATTTTAAGGAGAGATTGAAAAATGGCTGAAAGAAATGATCGCCGGGACAATCGTGAAGATGGCGACTTTGAAGATAAGGTCATCCACATCAATCGCTGCGCGAAGGTAGTGAAGGGCGGACGCCGCTTCAGCTTCTCGGCGATCGTGGTGGTCGGCGACAAGAAGGGCAGCGTCGGCGTGGGCCTGGGTAAAGCCAGCGAAGTGCCGGAAGCCATCAAGAAGGCCGGCAAGAAGGCGCGCAAGCACATGATGAAGGTCGCGCTGGAAGGTACCACTATCCCGCACCAGATCCTGGGCCGTTACGGCGCCAGCCGCGTGTTGATGAAGCCCGCCCCGGAAGGAACGGGCGTGATCGCCAGCTCCAGCGTGCGCGCGATCTTGGAAGCCGCTGGCATCCAGAACATCAATGCCAAGTCGATCCGTCGCGACAACCCGCACAACGTCGTGCGCGCGACGCTCGTCGCCTTGAAGAAACTCCGCAGCTTCCAGGACATCGCCCGGGCGCGCGGCAAGCAAGTCGCCGAGATTCTGAGCTAAGAGGTGAGTTATGAGCGCAGGCACGAAGAAAAACATTACGATTAAGCTGAAAAAAGGCACGATTTCGTGCAACCCGAAGCAACGCGCCACGATCGCGGGGCTGGGTTTGCGCCATCGTGAGCATGTCCGCACCCTGGAGAACACCCCGGCGGTTCGTGGCATGATCAAGAAAGTTCTACACCTCGTAGAAGTGGTGAAGGAGAGTTAGTATGTTGCAGTTAAACAACATTAAAGCCCAGCCGGGCGCCACTCAGGCGCCCCGTCGTAAAGGCCGCGGACCCGGTTCCGGTGGTCCCACGGCCGGTAAAGGCGATAAGGGTCAGCTGGCCCGTAGTGGTGGCGTTTCCCGTCCGGGTTTCGAAGGCGGTCAGACGCCTCTGTACCGTAAGCTGCCGAAGCGCGGCTTTGCCAATTTCATGCGTCGTGAGCGCGCCGTCCTGAACGTCGGCGATCTCGAGCGTCTCGATCCGAAGGAGTATTCGGAAGTGACCCTGGAGTCCCTCATGAAGGGCAAGCAGGTCCGCGGTTACGCCGACCAGCTCGTTATTTTGGGCACCGGCGAACTGAAGAAGGCTTTCAAGGTGAAGGCCCACAAGGTCAGCCCCTCGGCCCAGGAAAAGATCAAGCAGGCCGGCGGCAGCTTCGAAATCGTCCCGCGCCCGCGCTCCCTCTCCGATATTCGGAAGGAAGAGACGAAGGCTAAGAAGGCAGCCAAGAAAACCGCCAAGAAAAAGTAAGAGACCGAATCCGCAGTCGTAGTCGAGCGAAGAAGGAGCGAAGCGAGCGATGTCTGGAGCAGATGGAATTGTAAAGATCCCGGAACTACGGAAACGCATTCTGTTCAGCTTGATGGTGTTGGCCGTGTACCGTCTGGGCGTGCACGTCCCTACTCCTGGCATCAACTCTGACGAGTTGGCTAAGCTCTTCGAGCAGCTGCAAGGCACGGTTTTCGGCGTCTTCAATATGTTCTCGGGCGGCGCGCTTGAGCGCTTTTCCATCCTTGCGTTGGGCGTCATGCCTTACATCAGCAGCTCCATTATTTTCGAGCTCCTGACGGTGGTGTGGCCGTTTCTCGCCGAGCTGAAAAAAGAAGGCGAAGCCGGCCGCAAAAAGAAGACTCAATACGTTCGTTACGGCACGGTCGTGCTCTGCTTGGTGCAGGGATACTCCATCGCCACGGGCCTCGAAAACATGGGCGGCGGCGGCATCGTCATTACGCCTGGCATGGGCTTCCGTCTCATGACGGCATTGACGCTCACCGCGGGCACCGTGTTCCTAATGTGGCTGGGCGAGCAGATCTCCGAGCGTGGCATCGGCAACGGTATTTCGCTGCTGATCTTCGGCGGTATCGCCGCGGCCATTCCGGGCGGCATCGCCAACACCCTGAGTCTTTACCGCTCGGGCGAAATGAGCGCTTTCCGCATCCTGATGGTGCTCGCGATCATTATTGTTACCTTCTTTGTGATCATTTTCGTGGAGCGGGGCTCCCGCCGGATTTCGATTCAGTACGCCAAACGGATCGTCGGGCGGAAGGTTTACGGGGGCCAGAACACCCACTTGCCGCTTAAGATCAACACCTCCGGCGTGATCCCGCCGATCTTCGCGTCTTCGCTCATCATGTTTCCGGGGACCTTGGGCAACTTCGTACACGTGCCTTGGATGCAGAAGCTCGCCGCGATGGTGCAGCCCGGCGCGCTCATTTACAACGTGCTCTTCGTCGGCCTGATTGTGTTCTTCTGTTATTTTTACACCGCTATCGTCTTTAAGACCGACGATGTGGCCGATAATCTCAAGAAGTACGGCGGCTTCATCCCCGGCATCCGTCCGGGTCCAGCCACCGCGGAATACATTGATTACGTATTGGGACGAATCACTTTGGGTGGCGCGATTTACATCTCCGCCATCTGCGTGTTGCCGACGCTCATGACCCAAGCCATGCACGTGCCGTTTTATTTCGGCGGCACCAGCGTGCTGATCTTGGTGGGCGTGGCGCTCGATACGACGGCGCAGATCGAAACGTTCTTGCTGAGCCGCAACTACGAAGGCTTCATGAAGCACGCGCGGCTGAAGGGTAGAGCGGCTTACCGATGATCTTGCTGCTGCTTGGCCCGCCTGGCTCTGGAAAAGGAACGCAAGCCAAGCGCTTGGTCACGGAGAAGGGCTGGCCGCAGCTTTCCACGGGCGACATGCTGCGCGCGGCGATCGCCGCCAGGAGCAAGCTGGGAATGGAAGCGAAAGCTTTCATGGATCGGGGCGAGCTCGTGACCGACGCGATCGTGGTTGGACTCATTAAAGAACGTATTCAGAATCCCGACTGCAAAAATGGTTTCATCCTCGATGGCTTCCCTCGCAATATCCCGCAGGCGGAAACCATGGACCAGATGTTGGCGGCCTCGGGCCGCAAGCTCGAGCGCGTGATTTTCTTCGAAGTCGACGACGCCGACGTGATCGAGCGCCTCTCGGGCCGCCGCAGCTGTCCCAAGTGCAGCGCGGTTTTTCACGTGAAGTTCACGAAGCCAAAAAGCGACGGCGTTTGCGACAACTGCGGAACCGCGCTCGTCCAGCGCGATGACGACAAGGAGTCGGTGATCAAGAACCGGCTCGAAGTTTATCGCAAACAGACGGCGCCGCTGGTTGATTTCTACACGAAGAAAAACATTTTGAAGCAGATCAACGCCAGCGAGTCTCCGGACCAGGTCTATACTTCGCTTCTCGGAACCTTGAAGTAAGTTCCGTCATGATCACCTTGAAATCCGAACGCGAGCTCGATTACATGCGCAAAGCGGGTTCAGCGCTAGCGCAGATCCTCGACGAGATGTCGGCGATGGCGAAACCCGGCGTGACGACGGGCGAGCTGGATCAGTACGCCGAGAGCCGCTGCCGGGAGCTAAAAGTAAAGCCCGCGTTCAAAGGCTACCATGGGTTCCCGAGCTGTGTATGTATCTCGGTAAACGAGGAGGTCGTGCACGGGATCCCGTCTCCCAAGCGTGTGTTAAAAGACGGCGACATTGTGGGCCTGGATTTTGGGGTTATTTACGAGGGCTGGTACAGCGATTCCGCCCGTACCGTACCCGTAGGTAAGATCAGCCCCGAAGCTCAGAAGCTCATCGACGTGACACGTGATGGGCTATTCAAGGGAATCGAGCAGTGCCACGAGGGAAATCGCGTCTTGGACATTGGTTTTGCGATCCAAAATTATGTTGAAGCGTTTAAATACAGCGTGGTAAGGGAATTCGTCGGTCATGGTATCGGAAGGGCCCTCCATGAGGAGCCGCAAGTGCCTAATTTTGGCGCCAAGGGGAAGGGTATACCCTTGAAGGTCGGAATGGTGTTGGCGATCGAGCCCATGGTCAATAACGGCAGTCCTGAAGTCAAAGTCCTCAAAGATGGTTGGACGGCGGTCACGGTAGATCGGTCACTATCGGCTCATTTTGAGCACACGGTTGCGATTATGCCGAAAGGACCGGAGATTTTGACTTTAGGATCAAAGACTTAGCGAATTGTGGATTTAGGACGACTGGAAAGGGTCGGATGGCCAAAGAAGATGCAATCGTAGTGGAAGGAACCGTGGTGGAGCCCCTGCCGAACGCCATGTTTCGCGTGAAACTCGAGAACGGGCATCAAATCCTGGCCCATATTTCCGGCAAGATGCGGATGTTTTACATCAAGATCCTCCCGGGCGACAAAGTGACGGTGGAGCTCTCTCCCTACGATTTAACCCGGGGGCGGATTACTTACAGAGCGAAATAGTCAACTATTAGTTTTTTAGAAGAGGTAAAGCGTAATGAAGGTTCGTGCATCGGTTAAAAAGATCTGTTTGAAATGCAAAGTGGTTCGCCGCCGGGGTGTGGTTCGCGTCATCTGCGAAAACCCGCGTCATAAGCAGCGCCAAGGGTAATCAAAAGCCGGGAAATTACCGCGTTTTTTGCGGGGATTTCTTAGCAAATATCCTTGTAGTTCTGCGCCTCTTGAAGTACTTGACAGGATCCAACTAATTGAACGCCGTTTTTTAAGGAGAATAGAGCGTGGCTCGTATTGCTGGTGTTGATTTGCCCCGTAACAAGCGCATGGAAATTGCGCTGACTTATATTTTTGGAATCGGAAAAACTTCCTCGAAGAAAATTCTGACCGAAGCCGGAATCGATCTGAACAAAAGTTCGGACGCGATCACCGAAGCCGAAGTGGGCAAGATCCGTGAAATCCTCGACCGCGCTTACAAAGTCGAAGGCGATCTTCGTCGTGAAGTCAGCCTCAGCATCAAGCGCTTGGAAGATCTCGGCTGCTATCGCGGAGTCCGCCATCGTCGCGGATTGCCGGTACGTGGTCAACGCACGCACTCGAACGCGCGTACGCGTAAGGGCCCAGCGGTTGCGATCGCCGGCAAGAAGTCCATCAAAGCCATGAAGGGCTAATAGCTAGTTAGAGATTTATTGGAATTATATGAGCGAACAAAAGACTGAAGTAAAAACCGATAAAGAAAAGAAACCCGCCGCAGCTGCCGCTGCGGGCGCGGCGCCCACGGGTGCCGAAGGCGCGGCCCCGGCCGCCGGTGCCGCTCCCGCCGACGGAGCCGCGAAGGTCAAGAAGAGCCGCAAGAACGTTTCTTCCGGCAAGGTCTTCATCCTGTCTTCTTTCAACAACACGATCATCACGGTCACGGACCCGATGGGTAACGCGATCGCTTGGTGCAGCGCGGGCGGAAAAGGCTTCCGTGGTTCGCGCAAAAACACGCCTTTCGCCGCGCAGGTCGCCGCGGAAGACGCCGGACGCAAGGCCGTGGAAAATGGCATGCGCTCCGTACAAGTTTATGTCAGTGGTCCGGGTGCCGGCCGCGAAAGCGCATTGCGCGCGCTCTCGATGGCAGGTCTCCGCGTGACTTATATCGAAGACGTGACGCCGATTCCGCACAACGGCTGCCGTCCGCCCAAGAAACGTCGCGTATAGTTTAAGGAAGTAGAAGGAAACATGGCTCGTTATTGTGAATCTGTTTGTAGAATCTGCCGCCGCGAAAATCAGAAGCTGTTTCTGAAAGGCGATCGTTGTTTCACCGAGAAGTGCGCGTTCGAGCGCCGCGGTTACCCGCCGGGACAGCACGGCCAAGGCCGTATCAAGTTCTCGGAGTACGGTCTGCAGCTCCGCGAAAAGCAGAAGATCAAGAAGACCTACGGTTTGCTGGAACGTCAGTTCCGCAACCTGTTCGAGAAGGCTTCGGCCTCCAAGGGCGTTACCGGCTCCATGCTCTTGAGCATGCTGGAGCGCCGCCTCGATAACGTCGCTTATCGTTCCGGTTTCGCGAATTCCCGCACCGAAGCCCGCCAGATGGTCCGCCACGGCCACTTCGTCGTGAACGGCCGCCGCGTGAACGTCCCTTCGTTCATGATCAGCAAGGGCGACCTGGTGGAAGTGAAGGAAAAGAGCAAGGGCGTGACTCGCATTCAGGCCGCGCTCGAATCCGTGAAGCGCCGGGAAATTCCGCAGTGGTTGGAACTCGATGCCGCCGGCTTCAAGGCCCGCGTGCGCGATCTTCCGACTCGCGATGATATCACCGCGCCGATGGAAGAACGCTTGGTGGTGGAGTTGTACTCGAAGTAATTTTTTAATGGTGGATGGTGCGGGTCGAGGTGGTCGACGCGCACCCAGTTCATCCGGTAGGCCCTTAATATAGCCTAACGTAAGACAACGGGAGAATGAGATGCTCGAAAAGAATTGGCGTGACCTGATTAAACCGAAGGCTTTGGATGTCGACAAGGAATCGCTGTCCTCGACTTACGGTAAATTCGTCGCCCGACCGCTCGAACGCGGTTTCGGCCTGACTTTGGGGAACTCCCTCCGTCGCGTGATGCTCTCTTCGCTCCAGGGCGCGGCGATCACCGCCGTGAAGATCGACGGCGTCGTCCATGAGTTCACGTCCGTGCCGGATATGAACGAAGACGTGGCCGAAGTGATCCTGAACCTCAAGGAAATCCGCTTCAAGCTGCACACCGAACAAGCCACGATCGTGATCGACAAGACCGGTCCGGGCGAAGTTCGCGCTTCCGACATCATCGCGCCGGAGCAAGTGCAGGTCCTCAACACTGATCAATACATCTGCACCCTCGGACCCGGCGGCGCCCTGAAAGCCGAGATACGCGTGGAACGCGGCCGCGGCTATCGCGCGGCCGAAATCAACAAAACCGAAGACCTGCCCGTGGGCTGGATCCCGGTCGACAGCTTTTTCTCGCCGATTCGCCGCGTGAACTACACGGTCACGCAATCGCGCGTCGGTCAACGTACGGACTACGACCGCCTCACCCTCGAAGTGTGGACGGACGGCTCCATCCACCCGGAAGACGTGGTTTCCCTGGGATCCAAGATCCTCAAGGACCAGCTCTCGATCTTCTTGAACTTCGAAGAGGAACCGGAACCGGTCGCCGAAGTGAAGGAAGAAAAGAACCCGCAGTTCAACCCGAATCTGCTGCGTTCCGTGGAAGAACTCGAGCTCTCGGTTCGTTCCGCGAACTGCCTGCAGAACGCGAACATCAAGTACATCTACGAACTCGTCCAGAAGACCGAGTCGGAAATGCTCAAGACCAAGAACTTCGGCCGCAAGTCGCTCAACGAGATCAAGGACATCCTGTCCGAGATGGGCTTGAGCCTCGGCATGAAGCTCGACGGCTTCGTGCCGCCATCGGAACCGCCGCAACCGGCTGACTCCGACGTGGATGAGAACAAGATGATGTCGGACCGCGCGACCGCCGATGATGAAGACGGCGGCGACGATCTCGAGTAAGGGTTAGGATTTACCGCAGTAAACGATAGGAAGCAGTCATGAGACACGGCGTAGACGGAAGAAAATTAGGTCGTAATACTTCGCACCGCAAGGCGATGTACCGGAACATGGCCAACTCGGTCATCAAGATGGAACAGATCATCACCACGGTGCCGAAGGCGAAGGAAATCCGCCGTCACGTTGATCGTCTGGTCACGCTCGGCAAGAACGCCAACTTGGCGAGCCGCCGTTTGGCGTTTGACCGCACCCGCGATCGCGCGGTGGTGACGAAGCTCTTCGGCGAGCTGGCCGAGCGTTACAAGGCCCGCGCCGGCGGTTACACCCGCATCTTGAAGATGTCCGAGCTTCGTCGCGGCGACGCCGCCCAGATGGCGGTGGTGGAATTGGTGGATCACCCACCGATCGACCGCAAGCGCAAGGCTCCCGCGACCGACGCCCAGAAGAAGGCTTCGGAAACGCAGGAAACCGATCAAGCCGGCGCCGGCAAGCAAGCCGATCCGTTCGGCCGCTTCCGCAAGGTGTTCAGCGGCTCCAAGTCTCGCGGTAAGGCCACCAAGGCCACCTCGAACGCGGATCGCGGCGCCTCGGCGACGAAGTCGACCGGTAAATCCAAAAAAGTCTAAAACGGCCTTTGTCCGGATCGTGGTTCGCTGTCTAGTTCGTAGACAGCGCGCGTCCGCCAATTCCGAGTTAATCCCCGCATAGGTCGGCGAGGGGTTGGTTTCCCTTTTGCAATTCCATCTCCTTGTTTGGGAGCCTGGATTTGTTCTGAGAGGGAGATATGGGCATGGGATTCAATAAAATAGCGAGCATTCTTATCTTAAGCGCCGCTTGCGGCTGTACGGACGGCATTCCCCTGCATAACTTGCAGCAAAATAGTCCCGGGCCGGCATTGGTTTGCGATCCCAACGGCGCGCCGGTGACGCCTCAAAATGGGCTCGTAGCCGATCTGAAATACCTCACGGGTCAGCCGCCTTACGATAGCGTGATGGACTACCAGGCGAACGGCATTCCGGTGCCCGCGATTCTCTATTTCAACCAGCTTTTCGTTCCGACGCGCCTGTTTTCGGCGGGATTCGAAACGACGCAAGGGGCGCTTTTGCAGAACAATGGCGGCGAGGTTCTACTCGAGTGGTTCACGCTGCACTATGAAAGCGAGCTTCGCTTGAACGCCGGCGACGTGGCAGGCGATTATCAGTTCGCGCTCCTTTCCGACGACGGCGCCATCTTGCGGGTGGACCGCGGCGAAGGTTTCCAAGAAGTCGTGAACAACGATCTCACGCATCCGACCCGTTTGGGCTGCCCGAGTATCCCGGTGAACATGCAGCCGGGCGAGAGCTACCCGATGGACCTCGACTACTTCCAAGGTCCGCGCTTCCACATTTCTCTGATCTTGTTGTGGCGCTTGGCGCCAAACGACGCGCAGTACGGCAACGCCGCGGATCCCGCCTGCGGCGTGACGGGGAACGAAGTCTGGTTCGACCCGGCGCAGTCGGTAGGCGGCAGTTATCAGCCGAAGGCGGCCTATACCAATCTACTGGCCCGCGGGTGGAGCCCCGTGCCGGCAGCGAACTTCTATCTTCCGCAAGGCCAGACGAATCCTTGCGCAGGACAAGCTCGCGCGGAGCAGTAATTCTCATTCACGCTTAAAAAGCCGAAAAATACCGCAAAAATGCTTGCGAGCCTTGCCGGCTTTTGATTTTCTCCCTCTATCTTTTTTGGGGGTGGAAATGGTTTTAGCCGCATTGATTTTGTGGGTGGGCGGGGCGCACGCGACGCCGGTTCCGAGTGTGGAATCCACCTTGACCCGATTCAGCTTCGGTTCCTGTAACCATCAGACGGATCCACAGAATTATTGGGAATCCGTGGCCAAGCAGGCACCCCAGCTTTGGGTGTGGTTAGGTGATAATATCTACGCCGATCTTAAGTCCCCGTCCGGACGCGAGAAGGAGTGGAATCGGCTCAAGCGCAATCCTTTCTTCGTGAAGTTCGCGGGCGCGGTGCCGATGATCGGTACCTGGGATGATCATGATTACGGCGACAATAACGTCGGCAAGAACTACAAACATCGGCGCGAGAGTCAGCAGCTTTTTTTGGATTTTTTCGGTTTCACTAAAGACAGCCCGCAACGTGCGCAGGAAGGGATCTACCAAACCTGGACCTACGGTCCTACCGGACGCCAGGTGCGGGTGATTTTGCCGGATGAGCGTTATTTTCGCGACGTACCTGGACCCGACTCGGCGACGATCCTGGGGCCCGCGCAGTGGATCTGGTTGGAGAAAGTTCTGCGGGAAGACGAAGCCCAGCTGACGATTATCGGCTCGAGCACCCAGGTGGTGTCGATGGGGACGGGGGGAGACACGTGGGGAGGCTATCCCACCGACCGAGCGCGGCTGTTTCAGCGATTGGTCGAAGGGCGCGCGCGCGGCCGGAATTACCTCGTGATCAGCGGTGATCGTCACTTTACCGAGGTCGCCACGGTTCAGCTGGCCGACGGCAAGCCCCTTTACGATTTCACTTCGAGCGGGCTCACGCATGTGCGCGTCGGAGGCCCACCCCGGAATCCGGCGCGAGTTGGGAAAGGCTTCGTCGAGAAAAACTACGGGTCCGTGGTCATCGAATGGCCCGAAGAAAAAGGCGGCAAGCCGCGGTTGACGCTCGAGGCCCGCAAGGCGGCGAACGGGGAGCTTCTTCAATCGTTGCCGCTGGCGTTCTGACGGGGCGCCTCGCCGCTCGATCGTCGTTCCCTCGCCAACTGTCTAAGCTTTGGGCGAGTTTCCGCCGATAAGCCTAGGGTAGTGGACCGAAAGCTGAGTGATTTCAGATATATATATGCGCGAGATGGCGCGCTGGCGTCGAGGGCTTGGCCTGCTCTTTGCTCTTTAAGAGGGCATATGTTCAGAGTGGTCTGCAGCTTCACCCTATGGCTATCGCTGCTCCTAGCCCCGATTTTCGCGGTTTGGGCGGATGATTCCGCCTATCGCGAATGCGGACAGGAATGCGCCTATCGCCGGGCCCAGGATCTCAATTCCCTGCAGACCCTTTACACCATAGAAAAGATCGACCTGCTAGAAAGCGCATTAGCGAGCGCGCGTACCCAAGATCAACGCGACCAATTGGCGCGGGAGAACCTCGGCGGTTTTTGCTACGTCGGGGAGAGCGGCGACGACTGTTTCCGTCGGTACAAGCGAGTGACGAAGGAAGAACTCTACGCTCTCCGGCAGGCCCACGTGAAATTGGGCGATCAGATCAAGAGCTTGGACTCGAATGTGCGCGTCGTGGATCCCAGTGGGGTGGCCTACGATCAAAAAATCGGGGGCACGATCGTGGTGGACAATCCCGAGCTGCGTAAGCCGGAGCGTCCCATCGATCCGCCGACGGCCGCGGATCTCGCGCGGGTTTATGACTCCGACGCCTCCTTACGGCAGGTCGACGTAAACAACGCCAAATTTGAGCGGTGGGTGAACGCCAACACCCAACCGGTGCCGAACATCGATGACTTTGTGGAATATAGCATGGTCCCGATCGATCCGGATAATCCCGCCGTGGGCAAGGTTTCCCGAATTCGCCGCGACCCTTATTGTCCGGACAAGACACCCACGGGAATTTGCTTTCGTCGCAAAGATTACGAAGCCGCGGTCAAAAAATATGAGGCTTTCAAGGACCGAATGGCCGATTACCGCAAGGAGATGAAAGCGGCCGAGAACTACGCCGTGAGGCCAGGGACGAAGTCCATCGTCGAGCATAAAAATCTCGAAGCGGCATCCGGCAAGCTGGGGATCGTCGCCTATATCCGCGCGCGCAATATGCTAATCGACGCCGTCAATCGCCAGGATGGAGGCGCGGCTGCGGCCAAGCCCACGCCCGAGGAGCAGGCAGTTGAAACCGCGCGCATGAAGCATATTTTGAAGACGACCGTGGACGATTTGGGAGCGAGGACCGCCGCGGACGTTACGGGCGCAGGCTCCGCTGACCGACATCCGACCTCGGATCAGGCAGTGGCCGCCGGCACTGACGGCAAGCCGGCCTCGTTGAGTCGGGTACAGCTGATTTATCGCAAGTATTTCCCAGATGAAAAGATTCCCGAACATCAGAACCGGGAGATCGTGAAACCAAGTGGCCAGAACAAGAGTCAGCGCCTGATATTCTCCCAGGAATATTTCGACCAACGCGTGGAAGGGGATAAGCAGGCCCCGGGGGTCGATCTCGAGTCGTACAATCCTTAAAACTTAGATCTGGGAAACCCAGACCACCACGCGCGTTTTGCCGGTGGGCACGCCTTGGGGAGCGCGTTTTTTGAACCAGGTGAGCGAGTTTTTCAGGACACCGGCGACGACGGGAGTTCCCGGAGTAGGCTTCACCTTCGTTTCGAGCAGGCCCTTGAGCCTGAGCACAGATTCTTTCTTGATGAGCACGTCAAACTGGATACCGCCCGGAACTTCGTTGGGAGTGAGCGGATCCGTCGCCTCGGCGACCTCCGAGAGGGTCTGGATCAGCCAGGGTTTGATTTCCTGAGGGCTTTCCGTTTTGATCTCAAAGCGCCAGATCTCGGAGTTACCCACGGTGATGTTCACGGGCTCGGGCGTGGGTTCTTCCTCGGGGGGCGCTTCTTCCTCAAGGGTTTCCGCCGCGTCGGCCACCGCGGGCGTTTCCGTGGCGGCGAGTGGAATCATGCACTCCACCGAGTTGCTCGTGCAGTCGGGGGGGATCGCCGCCGACAGAGGGTCGCCACCGTCCGGCGCGGCCGCCGATTTTTTCTGGTTCGGGACGCTCTGGTCCGAAACGATATCGGCCATGTCGAACGCCGATAGTCGCTTTTCCAGGTTGTTTTCGTAGAATCCGCGCAAGCGGGGCAGGGCCAGTACGACCGCGAGCACCATCACGGCGACGCCCATGCCTTCGACGCCGCTGCGAATGAACCAGGGCGCCCGCTCCCAGCGTTTTGGAGCGGTGACCGCCGGTCCGGCAACCGTGAGATGCGCGCTCTGGGGCGCCTTGTTGGCCAGCACCTCGGCCAAGGTACGGAACTGTTTCATCTCGGACGTGCATTTTTGACAGGTCTTTAGATGCGCGTCGGTTTCCGATTGGAGCGCTTCGGGAAGCACGCCATCGAGGTAATCGGAAAAGTGGCGGTTCCATTCTCCGCAGTTCATTGCTGTTCCCAAATCCACTCCCGCAGGGATTTCATGGCCTGGTGGCGACGCAGTTTCAGAGTGCCCAGGGGGCTGCCCATGATCATGGCCACCTCTTCCATGGGAAACTTGTATTTTTCCAGCAGCACGAGCAGCACGCGCTCTTCCACGTGAAGGCGATTGAAGTACACGTCGAACTGGCCCAGGCGGGAGTCCACTCCCGCGCTAGCATCGAGTCCCAACTGCTCGGCGGCACTCAGGCGGCGGGGCAAGCGCTTGCCTACGGCGAGTATGCTTTGAAAGGCGGTTTTCAAAACCCAGGCGCGCTCGAATTCGCGGAAGCGGCGCTCACCCTTGGAGGTTTGCAATTTTTTTAGAACCTGCCGGTGGACGATTTCCACCGACCGGGGATCCGGAAGGGTGTCTTTGCAGAGGGAAAGACAGAGATCAATCGCTTCCGCTACCGGATGGGGAGTGGCCGCTTCGCCAGTGGCCTTATCCGCCGGCTGGGTTTTCTTTTTTTTCAGGAGCGCCACGGGACCTAGACTTCCGTATCGATGTATAAATACGTTTTCCAGCGGTCGGGCATGAAGGAAATGCTGAAATTCAACTGACTGCTCGGCAGCCAGCGCGGTTCGCGCGGCTTCCGAATGAGGTGCATGTTCGCTTGCGCCGGCGTGCGACCCCCTTTGCGCTGGTTGCAATCTTTGCAGGAAGTGACGATGTTGTGCCAGTTTTTCTCCCCGCCTTGGACGGAGGGCACGACGTGATCGAGCGTGAGCTGCTGGCGAGGCAGCACGTCGGCGCAGTATTGGCATTGGTATTGGTCCCGGATGAAAACATTGGCGCGGGAGAAACGGATGATCTGCCGCTTTTTCGCGATCGGGATGTAGCTGAGCATGCGAAGCACGGCGGGCGCCTTGATCGTGAAGCGCACGGTGCGAATCTCGCGCTCGGACTCCTCGATGACTTCGACTTTGCCCAGGAATAAAAGTTGGATGGCTCGTTGCCAGCTGATGATCGACAGAGGTTCGAAGGAGGCGTTTAGTACGAGAGTATGATCTCCCATACTATTGATTATACTGAGGAAACGCGGCGGAATGCAAATTTTGGTAATTGCTTGAAATCATGTTTTATTTCCGCTTTCGACGCGGGAAGATGGGGAAATACATGAATGAAAACCGTAAGTCTAAGCTACTGATCGGCGGTCTCTTTGTCGCCCTCGTCGGAATCGTGACGGTCTTTTTTGTCCTGAATCGCCCCCGGGATGCTCGGGAGGGAGGCTCGGCGGCCCTTCGGCCCGCCCCCGCCTTCAGCCATCCGGATAAAGCGGGTAAGCTTAGGGGTTTGGCCGACTTCAAGGGCCGGGTAGTGTTAATCCATTTTTGGGCGAGTTGGTGTCCGCCCTGCCTTGATGAGCTCGCGCCGATGCTCGAGTTTGGGAAAACCTTAGATCCCCAAAAGACCGCGTTGATTTTCGTGAGTTTGGACGCCAATTGGGAGGATGCGGCCAAGGTCTTGCCGGGCGGGGAGTGGCCTCCACACATCGTCTCGGTGTTGGACACGAGTACGAAGACGGCCGAGCATTATGGCTCCTACCAGTATCCGGAGACTTTCCTGATCAGCCGGGACGGAAAAATCACGACGAAATGGCTGGGGCCGCAGAACTGGAAGCTCGAACTGTATCGGCAAGCGGTACAGACACTCTACTAGCGGCATTTGCGTGATCGAGCCACGCTCCCGCCAGCGCTTCCTTCACGTATTCGTCCACGGGAAACTTCGCTTCTTCGGCTAAGATTGAATCCAGACGGGCTTTGATCGCAGGGTTTCGGTCCGCAAAGAGCGTGCAGCAATCCAGGCCCGGGCGGATGGAGGTTTCGAAGGTCCCCAGGCGGTGGGCAATATCGACGATTTCCTGCTTGTCGTAGGTGAGCAGCGGCCGGAGTACCGGCAGCCCGGAGGCGTCCTCTACCGTGGCCATGTTCTCGAGCGTCTGGCTAGAGACCTGACCGAGGTTATCGCCCGTAACGAGGGCGCGGGCCGAGATAAGCTTCGCACCTTCCGTCGCGATTCGCATCATCATGCGGCGGTAAAGCAGGGTCCGATAGGTGGGGGTCACGGCGAGCGCGATCTTCTCTTGGATCTTTCCAAAGGGGACCACATAGAGTTTCTGCGGGGCGGGCGCGTAGCGATTGATTAGCCCCGCGAGGTCGCGCACCTTGTGCAGCACGTCTTCCCCCACGAACGGCGTTCCGTAAAAGTGAATGAGTGAGGTGGGTGCTCCACGTTTGAGCATTTGGATCGCGGCGACCACCGAATCAATGCCGCCGGAAAGCAGGGTAAGGACCTTGCTATTACTGCTGTAGGGCAGACCACCCGGCCCGTCGATCACTTCGGTCCACACGTACGAATGTCCGCGGCGAATCTCGATCCCCAAGGTGCAGGCGGGTTTCTGCAGCTTCACCGGTAGCTGCGGGAACTTCTCCAGGATGGCGGCCCCCACGGCCGAGTCGATCTGCATGGAAGTCTCGGGCAGGGCCTTGTCGCTACGGCGGGTCTCCACCGCGAAGTTCGCCGGCAAACCGCGATTTTCGACGTAGCGTGCGAACTCTTCTTTACCGGCGCGGACGAGCGCGGGCAGCTCGGTTGGCACGGTACGAGCGGGACTGAAGCTCACGATGCCGAATGTGCGTTGGATGGCGTCGCGGGTGATCTCGTTCCACGGCGCGTGCAGGAAAAGGCGTCCATGCAGTAATGAATAGGAAATTGGTGGGGCTTCGCGGTCGGGGTGCGCGCGTTCCCACGCGCGCCTCACGGTCAGCGCCACGGCCTCCCCGAGTTTACGCTCGAAGACGGGCCGGTTGCGCTTGCGGAGCGCAATTTCGCCGTAGCGGATGAGAACGGGTTGGATAACTTCGCTTATTGGGGACGTCATGGCTTAGAGGTTGCCGCTGAGCAGCTGATGGACGCGCTGGATGGAGTCGTCGAGCGCCGTCACCAAGCAATCGACTTCTTCGAGGGTGTTCGAGGAGCAAAAGCTCACGCGCAGGCCGCTTTGGGTGTCGCAGGAATCCTTGCCCATGCACTCGAGCACGTGATCGGGCGCCGCTTTCTTGGAGCTGCAAGCCGATCCCGTCGAAACGAGGCAGCCACGCTCTTCGAGCAGCTTGGAAAGCGGCCCGGTGGGCATGCCGGGAAGCGAAAGGCTAACGATGTGAGGAACCGCGTCCGCCGGCGAGTTCCAGTGCAGCGGTGATTTTGCGTCGCTCGTGAGGAGGCCCCGGGACTCGAGCGACTTCTTAAAATGATCGCGTAGGCGGGCCGTGTGTTCTTGGAAGTGCTGGCGATTCTCGATCATGTGCGCGGCCGCGGCGTGAAACCCGCCGATGAGCCCCGCGTTTTGGGTGCCGGAGCGCCATCCGCCCTCTTGGCCGCCGCCCCAGATGAGCGGACGCAAACGCCCGGTTTTCATGAGGGTCGGGTTCAGCGCGATGAGTGCGCCGATACCCTTGGGACCGTACACTTTATGGCCAGAGATCGAAACGAGGTCCACCGCCGAAGGCGCGCGCGGGATATCGACTTTTCCAAAGGCCTGGACGGCGTCGGTGTGGAAAATCGCGTGGGGAACCTTCGCCTTCACTTTCTTGGCTAAGCCTTCGATGTCTTGCACGGAGCCCACGATGTTGTTCACGGTCATGATGCTCACGAGCAGGGTTGCCGGCGTGAGCATCTCATCGAGCATCTGCTCATTGATCTTGCCATCCTGATCGACTTTTACGAATTGAACGTCGAACCCGAAGGCTTTGAGTGACTCGACCGCGCTTTTAACGGCCGGGTGCTCGATGCAGGAGGCGATCACCCGCATCGGGGCCGGATCGGTGGGCCGGTGCTTGGGTTCGGCCATCGCGGCCATGGCGACACCGCAGACGGCAAGGTTGTCGGACTCGCTGCCGCTGCCGGTGAAAATCACTTGGTCGGGCTGGACCTGGAAGTAACGCGCGAAAAATTGGCGAGCGTCTCGGATCGCCTGTGAGGCTTTCTCGCCCATCGCGTGACTGGAGGACGGATTTCCGTAATCCTCGTCACTGAATTGACGAAGCACGCGGGTAGCGGCGTCGCAACAGCGAGTGGTCGAGGCGCTATCAAAGAACTTAAAAGCCATAAGAATTTAGTCTTTTTATCGGATATTAAGGCTGCTGCCAAGGCCTATTTCTTAACAGTTTCGGGCTGGCTAAGTGTTGGACATGCCTAGAAAACGTACATCGGTGTCAAAGAGTTGGAAAATCTTGTTAACTCTTTTGACGCTTTTGCCGAAGAGTCACTTGAGTCAATAACCGAGGGACTAAGCCATGATCAATTGGGAAGAGCTAAAACACATCCACGTCATCCGCAAGCTCGAGCACATCCTCGCGCAATGGTTCAATACCGAAGTCTTCTTCCTCGACGAGCGCGGCAACGTAAAAAATTACGATCCGCTGGATCGTCAGCGCATGTTCAAGAACCCGCTGTGCGCGTTGCTTTTGCCGACCGACAAGGGGCGCGAGCTGGTACTCAAGCACATGACGGAAGCCAACGAAAGCTTCCTGAAGG
Organism: Bacteriovoracia bacterium; assembly: GCA_050251055.1. Taxonomy (GTDB): domain Bacteria; phylum Bdellovibrionota; class UBA1018; order UBA1018; family JBFWNL01; genus JBFWNL01. Next base: position 254,648 of record JBFWNL010000003.1, on the reverse strand, counting down.
GCGACCCTGCCCATAAAGTAGTCGATGGCCCCATGGGCGTCGAAAAGGCTTTCATCACGCCCATCACGATGGATGGCGAATTTTTAGGCAGTGTTTTCGCGTACTCCTTCATCGAGAAGGAAGTGAGCGAAGCCAATAAGAAAAAAGCCAAAGCCCGCGCCGAGCAATACGGCGTGGACGGCGAGCACTTCGAACAGGCCGTAGCCCGCCTCCGCGTGCTCGACGAGGGCGAAGGCAAGTACTTCCACGAGCTCGTGGACCTGGTCGCCCAAGAAATCATCGCTTTTCACACCGAGATCACGAAACGTGAAGAACGCATCAGCGCGTTGAATAATCAGCTGGGCGAACGTTATAGCTACGATTCGATGATCGGCAAGTCGAAGCCCATGCAGGAACTCTACTCGATGCTCGACAAGATCAAGACTTCGGAGTCGACGGTCTTGATTCAGGGCGAAAACGGCACCGGTAAAGAGCTCATCGCGCGCGCGATCCATTACAATTCGTCGCGAAAAGACGCTAACTTCGTCACCGTGAACTGCTCGGCTTTCAACGAAAACTTGCTCGATAGCGAGCTTTTCGGTCACTTGAAAGGTGCGTTCACCGGCGCGTTCAAGGACAAGAAGGGTTTGTTCGAGGCCGCGAACCACGGGACTTTATTCCTGGACGAAATCGGAGACATGACGCTTGCGATGCAAGTGAAGCTCTTGCGCGTCCTGCAGGAAGGAACGCTGACGCCGGTCGGCGGCACCGAGCAGCGCAAGGTCGACGTCCGCGTGCTCGCGGCGACCAATAAAGATCTAAAAGAGATGGTCGAAATGGGCACGTTCCGTGAAGATTTATACTATCGCATCAACGTGATCAATATCGTGGTCCCGCCGCTGCGCGACCGCAAGGAAGATATCCCGCTGCTCGTGGATAACTTCCTCATGAATGGATGCAAAGAAAAAGCGGTTCCGCTTAAGGCGCTCGCTAAGCGCGCGATGGAAAAGATCTTCGACTATCCGTGGCCCGGCAATATTCGTGAGCTGCAGAACGAGATTGAGCGTTTGATCGTGCTATCGGGCGATGAAGTCCGAGTTTCCGCGGATATGCTCTCGCAACGCATCCGTGAGCACGGCGCCAATGCCAAGGTTCAAGGCGTGCGTGTTTCGGGTAAGCTGAAGGACGCCTTGGAAGAGCTCGAAAAGACGATGATCCGCGAAGGTCTTCGCCGTACGAAGTGGAACAAGAGCCGGCTCGCCAAAGAGCTCGGCATCTCCCGCGCCGGCCTCATCATGAAGGTCGAGAAGTACGGCCTAGATAAGCGTAAAATGGCGGCCGCCGCGGCCGCGGCGGGCGGCAATCAGCGTGGCCCGGGTGAAGGCGAAGGCGCGGCCTAAGTCGACTAATCACTAGGAATTTAGGGAAGCCGGTCATGGAAACGTGACCGGCTTTTTTATTGGGCTCAAGTCAGCCTCGCGCGGGGTGTATTCAGCTAGGATACAAAATGCTCCGAAGGTGGCCACCGTGTCCCGCTATACCCATTCGAGTTTTAGGAGTCCGGACTTATTCTCGGATGTATGAAGGTTTCGAATAATCTGTGGTCTGTCGGCGTTCATGCGGCAGCTGGTGTACTTGGTTTTTTTTTATTCGGGTGTGCCCTGGAAGTTGGCCCGGAAAGAGGTGCTGGGCGGGGGGCGCAGCCGCAGCGGTCCACCCCGGAGCTGCTTTTGTATTCGACCGCGAGTCACGACGGCGTCCAAGGTGACTTTGTCGTCGGGGCCGATCGGGAATTGATCGAGTCCCGTACGTGGACGTACGGGCTTTTCCGGATAGGTAATTTGCGTGATGGCGATCGGCGTCTACAAGTGGATGTGCGAATTAGTGGCGTGGGGAGTGAATCCGGCGATGCATTTTACGTGATCGAGCCGTTTCGGAGTTCCCATCGGTTGGACGGATCCGACTGGGGGTTCGTGGCTCTCCCCAGCCTTCCCGGGCGATACTGCTTGCGCTTTGAAGTGAAAGACGAACTCGGTGCCATCGAAACCGTGCTCTATCGGCGGTTCGCCCGGTTGCCGGGTGATATTAATGGGGATGGCAAGGTGGAATCTCGAGACCTCAATTCGGTTCAAGCTTACTTTCGTGTAGACGGAGCACCCAGTGACTTCAGTTTTCGCTCGGACGTGGATGTCAACGGAATGGTGGATCCGGATGACACCAGCGTGATTCGCCAAGGAGTCACCCGGAATCTCAATCTGGGCCGGATTTCACCGCCGGACTGCGGCGGAAGCGGTGAGCCGCGATAAAAGTCGGCGCAAAGCTTATTTTCCGCCGATTTCAATCCCGAACGGATAGCGCCATCCGTCGTATTGCCGTCCGCCCGCCCCGGCGCCGCTTCCGGTCTCGTTATAGAGAAAGAACCGCATGTTGAAAGTGAAGTCGAGCGCCATGCTGGGACTCGTTCCGCGGGGCGTGGAAAAAAAATAAAGCGACGATTCGATCGAGACGTGAAAATAATTCACCACGCGCCACAGTAGCCCCAGCTCGGTAAAGTAACCCATGCTCGACTCGATTTTTTCGAAGCCGCTAAAGCCCAGGCCCCCCGGACGTTTGAAGAGATAGGGAGTGAGGCCGCCGCCGATATAAATACGCGGAGTCTCCAGGCGGATCACCGGATAAATGGAGTGCAGCATATAGGAGTTGCCGTTGTCGTCACCGCTCGTGCTGACTCGATCCTTGATGCCGACGTGCACCTGTAAAAGCGAGGACGGCGCCGTGATGTTGTAGGCTAAGGTGAAGGCCCCTCCTAGCCCGAAGCCGGGCGAATCCGAAAAACTCGAATCCAAGGCGAGGGAGCCATTGCGGATCTTCGATAGGCCGAAGCCGGTCTCGAAATACAGGTCTCCCATGCCGGCGTGCGCGCTGGCCGTGGCCATGCTGGTGGTGGCCCAGGCGACTAATAGGAATCGTTTGAAGAATTCGAACCGGCGGTTCATCCGTCTAATAGGGTAGCACTCACTTCCGTGCGAAGCTACGGGCGAGCGGTCATGGCAGCAACTTGACGTTCCTTGCTGCCGGTATATTCGCTCAGGGGCCGGATGATGCGATTGTTCGCCGTCTGTTCCATGACGTGCGCGGTCCAGCCCGTGATGCGGGCCATGACGAAGATGGGGGTAAACATGTCGATGTCGAAACCCATCAGGTAGTACGCGGGGCCGGCCGGGAAATCCAAGTTCGGTTGGATGTTCTTTTCCTTGAGCATGGCCGCTTCCAGGACGTCGGAGATCTGCGCCCATTTCCGTTCGCCTTTGAGCTCGGCGAGCTTCAGCGCGTACTTCTTCATGGTTGGAACGCGGGAGTCGCCGTTACGGTACACGCGGTGGCCGAAACCCATGATCTTTTTCTTATTCGCCAGCGCGTCCTTCATCCAGGCATCGGCCTTCGCGGGATCGCCGATTTCCTTGAGCACATGCATGACCTGCTCGTTGGCTCCGCCGTGGAGCGGTCCCTTGAGCGCGCCGATGCCGCCGACGACCGCACTGTAGATATCCGAGAGCGTGGAGCTCACCACGCGCGAAGCAAAGGTGGAGGCATTGAAGCCGTGCTCGGCGTAAAGCGTGAGCGAGACGTCAAACGCTTTTACGATTTCCTGGTGAGGGACTTCGCCGAAGCACATGTGGAAAAAGTTCTCCGAAAAGCCGAGGTCCGTGCGCGGGGCGATGGGATCCTTCCCCTTGCGGCAACGGTAATCCGCCGCGATCATGGTCGGGATCTTGGCCAGCATGTCCATCGACTTGCGAAGGTTGGTCTTCGCGTCATTTTCCCAAATTTGCTTGTCTTCCATGCCCAGGAAGCTCACCGAGGTGCGTACCGTGTCCATGGGGTGGGCGTGCTTGGGGTACTTGCGGATGACTTCGAGCATCGTGGGGGTGAGTTGGCGGCGGGAGCGCTCGTCCTGGGTGAAGGCGTCGAGCTGCGACTTGTTGGGGAGCTCGCCCTGCCAGAGTAGGTAAGCGACTTCTTCAAAACAGCACTGTTCGGCCAGGTCCTGTACTTTGTAACCACGATAGGTCAGGGAGTTGATCTCGGGCATTACTTTCGACACCGAGGTGGAGTCGACGATGACGCCTTCGAGGCCTTTGCGGACAATCACTTCTTTGGATTCAGTCGCCATGATTCGCTCCTTCTATGCTTTACTTCTGTACTTTGAAATTAAAGATTCCTTGATCGAACGCGTTGTACTCTTCGTAACGCACGACTTCGTACAGGCGTTTGCGGTGCTGCATCTTATCGAGCAGCGATTCTTGGGTGCCTTCCTTCAGGATAGTCGCGAAGCCGTCTTCAACCGCTTTCATCGCTAGGCGCAGTCCTGTAACCGGATAGATCACGAGGTTAAAGCCTAGGTCGGTGAGTTGCTTGGCGTTGAGGAGTTTGGATTTACCGAACTCCGTCATATTCGCGAGTAACGGCACCTTCACCGCCTTGCGGAATTTTTCGAACTCTTTTTCATCGGCCAATGCTTCCGGGAAAATCATCTCGGCCCCTGCGTCAACGTACGCGTTGGCGCGATCAATCGCTTTATCCAGGCCTTCGATGGCACGCGAATCGGTGCGGGCAATGAGCAGGAAGTTAGGGTCGCGCTTGGCGTTGGCGGCGGCCTTCACCTTTTGGACCATGGCGGAGGTTTCCACGACCGATTTATTGTCGAGGTGTCCGCAGCGCTTGGGGTTGATCTGGTCTTCCAGGTGGCAGCCCGCTAGGCCCATCTCTTCGAGCTCCTGCACGGTGCGGGCGGCGCTCATGGGTTCGCCGAAGCCCGTATCGATGTCGATAATCGTGGGTAGATCGGTCACGCGCGCGATGGCGCGGCCCCGTTGCGAAACTTCCGTGAGCGTGGTCAGTCCAATGTCGGGGAGTCCCAGGTCATTGGCAATCACGGCGCCTGACGCGTATACCCCGTCGAATCCCTGCTGTTCGATCAGCATGGAGACGAGCGGCGAGAACGCTCCTGGAAAGCGGAGCAGCTTGCCCGACTTCAGGCCCTTGCGGAAGGCGGCGCGTTTCTCAGTGGCGGATTTTTTTCCAAACAACATTAGAAGATGCCTCGGCGATCACGCGCGTTGTGGGAGAGGCGCTTCAGGTCCACTTGCGCGTTCAGATCCAGCAAGTCCTTGGCGGTGAGCTTGGGCAGGTTTTGCACCAAGTCCAAGAAGCGATCGGACTCGCGGGCGTCGAGCCATTCTTCCGTCAGAGTCTTGAACTTCTTGATGTAGTCGGGCCGGGCGAAGGGCTTGGCGCCGAACGCATGGGCATTGGCGAGCGCCATTTCGTCGACGATCTTTTCGCCATTCTTCATGATGATTTCTACGCGGGCACCAAACGCTTTATTCTTTGGATTCTCGTCATGGTAGCGCTCGGTCCACTTAGGGTCTTCGCGCGTTTCGATTTTATGCCAAAGGGCCACGGTATCGGCGCGGCCGGCGCGTTCGGGCGTGTAGCTCTTCACGTGGTGCCACTCGCCGTCTTGCAGGGCCACCGCGAAGATGTACATGATGCTGTGATCGAGGGTCTCGCGAGACGCCTTCGGATCCATCTTCTGCGGATCTCCCGCGCCCGTGCCGATCACGTAATGCGTGTGATGGCTGGTGTGCAGGATGATCTTGTCGATGTCGGCGAAGTTTTTGATTTTCTTTCGCATGTTGAAAGCGAGATCGATCAGGGCTTGCGCCTGGTACTCGGCCGAGTGTTCCTTGGTGTAGCTCTCCAGAATGGCGCGCTTCGGCTCGCCCTTCGTCGGAAGCGGGACTTCGTACATGCCCTTCGCGCCATCGAGCATGTAAGCGATCACGCTGTCTTCGCCTTCGTAAATCGGCGAGGGGGCTTTCTCACCGCGCATGCAACGGTCCACCGCTTCGATGGCGAGCTTGCCGGCGTGGGCGGGGGCGTAGGCTTTCCAGCTCGAGATCTCGCCTTTGCGCGATTGCCGCGTGCTGAAGCAGACGTGCACGGCTTGCTGGATCGACTGGTATATCTGATCGGTCGAAAGGCCCATCATCGTGCCGATGCCGGCGGCGGCCGAGGGCCCCAGATGCGCGATGTGGTCTTTCTTGTGTTTGTGGAGGCAGATTCCTTTTACCAGGTTGATCTGGATTTCGTAGCCGGTGGCGAGCCCGCGCAGCATTTCCGCGCCGGACTTTTCGCATTGCTGGGCGACGGCCAAAATGGGTGGGATGTTATCGCCCGGGTGGGAGTAGTCGGCGGCCAAGAAAGTGTCGTGCATGTCGAGCTCGCGCACAGCCGTGCCGTTCGCCCAGGCGGCCCACTCGGCGTCGAAGCGCTGCGAGTTCGGCATCCCGAAAACAGTGGCGCCGTTCGCACGCGGATGCCCCAAGGCCTGGGAGCGGGCATTGGCGACGGGTTCGCGGTTGATGGCGGCAATCGCCACCGAGGCGTTATCAATTATACGATTGATGATCATGTCGGTGACCGCGGGTTCTACGGCGACGGGGTCGGTGGCCATCTCGGCCAGCTTCCAGGCGAATTGATCTTGTTTCGCGAGGGTGACTTTCGATGGGAAGACTTTTATCTGATGTGTTTTCATCCGGTTGTCGTAACATGCCCCTCAGCCCCCATCAATGAAGGTGTATAATTGACGCTATGCATTTAAAGCTGATGACGTGGAATATTGCGTACGGGTACGGCATCGGTTCCGATGGCGTACAGTACCGTCCAAAGCCGCGCGCCGAATTCGAGCGCAGGCTTACGGACATGGCCGAGCTGATTCGCCGGGAGCAGGCCGACATCGTGCTTTTGCAGGAGGTCGACTTCCATGCCCGCCGCAGCCACTTTATCGACGAAATGGAGTACCTGCGCGAACGCTCCGGTTTAGCGTACGCGGCTGCCTGCGTGAGCTGGAATCATCCCTACGTACCGTTTCCTTATTGGCCTTTGTCGTATCACTTCGGTCGAGTGAAATCGGGTGGGGCGGTGCTGAGCCGTTTTCCCGTTTTGGAGAATCGGCCGGTGTTGCACGAAAAGCCACGGAAGAATCCGTGGTGGTACAACTGGTTTTACCTCGGTCGCTACTCGCAGTGGGTGAAGATACAGGGACCGGGCGGCGAGTTTTGGGTCGCGAACAATCATTTTGATGCCTACGACGGCGAGAATCGCGAATCACATGCACGGCGGCTCGGGCAGTTTGCGGAAGAAATGCGAATGAATGGAGCGCGCGTACTGGGATTCGGCGGGGATCTGAATACGACGCCACCGGAGGCGACCGTGAAGCATGGCTTCGCTGATTACACGCGGGATGATTATCGGGGCGATCGCGCGATCGAGACGCTGCGCGGATTGGCCGGATTCCGTGAAGTGGTCGGGATTGATGAATACGTCGCGCAGGAGAGCCGGTATTTCACGTTTCCGTCGGTGGCGCCTACGCGCCGTTTGGACTACTTGTTCGTGGACGCGGAGGCTCGAATGGAAGGGCACCGGATCATCAGCACGGGCGATCTATCAGATCACCTGCCTTTGATCGCATTGGTAGACAGTTAGCTGGTTGTTAGGGGTTCTTCAGGCGCTCGAGCAACGCTTTGTGCTCCGGTAAGCCGACCTTAGTCTTGATCTCGGCGATATTTACCGGCTGATACGCGCCGAGAACTTCTTTTTTTACTTCGATGCTGCGGTTCGCGGCTTCGATGACCATATCCGCAGGCAGTTTTTCCTGATCGAGCGCTTTATAGAGGGACGCATATGCTTTGCGAGCAGCGCCTTCGGAACGGTAAATGAGGATATCGCAGCCGGCCTTCACGGCCATGAGCGGGGCCTCTTCGGCGCCGTAGTGGTCGGTGATGGCTTGCATTTCCATATCGTCGCTGAAGATGATCTTGCTATAGCGGAGATCCTTGCGCAGGAGATCGCGCAGCACTTTGCTCGAGAGCGTGATCGGAACTTCCGGATCAAGCTTCTCGAAAAGGATGTGCGCCGTCATCACCATGTTGCAGCGGGATTTGAACGATTTGACGAACGGCTTGAGTTCGCGATTTTTCAATTCTTCGAGCGAGAACCGCAGTTTCGGCAATGCCAGGTGCGAGTCGACGTCCGTTTCGCCGTGGCCGGGAAAATGTTTCACGCACGGCTGCACGCCCTGGACGACGTGGCCGCGCACGATGGCCGTCACGTGCTTGGTGACTTCTTCTTCATCCGATCCGTAGGCACGATCGCCAATGATGGGATTGTTCGGGTTGGTGTTGATGTCAGCCACGGGCGCGAAATTTAGGTTCACGCCGACGGCGGCGAGCTCTTTCGCGCACATCTCGGCGATTTCAAACGTAAGCTTGGGGGAGTTGGCCGCGGCGACTTCGGCGGCGGTGGGAAGGATCGTGAAGGGTGCCTTGAAGCGCTGGACGCGGCCGCCTTCTTGGTCGACGGCGATCCAGAGCGGGAGATCCACGCGGCATTCCTGGATCTGGTTGACGAGCGCGCCTACTTGCTCCGGCGTTTGATAGTTGCGGCTAAAGAGGATGATCCCGCCGATTCCCGCCTGCGAGATAAAAGCGGCGGTGTCATCGGAGAGCTCTGTCCCGTCGAATCCGACCAGGAAGAGCTCACCCAGTTTTTTTTGCGCATCTTGGATGAGGCTCATGGAACTATCGATTATAGTCCGGCTCGGTGAGACGCTGCAAGGCCAACACCGTTAAAATCAAAGGCAGACCCACGGCGATGGAGATGTGTGGCGCTTCGATCAAATACTCTCGGCCTTGCAGGAGCAACGTACCCCACGAATCCGTTCCGATCGGCGCGCCCACGCCGATAAATGACAGAGTGGCTTCGGCGAGTACTGCGTGCGCAAACAGGCTGGGAATGCGAATTGCGCATAGCGACAATATATGCGGCAAAAGATGCCGGGTCGCGATTTGAAAACGATTCGCCCCGAGCGCCCGCGCGGCGGCGACATAAGGTTCGGTTTGTAGCTCGCGTACGCGCACGTACACGAAGCGCGTGAAGTTCGGTACCGTTGCCATCAGCAGGGAAATGAGAAGCGAACTCCAGCCCGGACCCCGCACGGCGCTCCATCCGAGCGCGAGTAGCAACGGCGGAAATGCGAGCAGAAAATCGAGCGCGCGCTCTCCCAGGAGTCGCATCCAGCGCGGGCCCAGGCCAATGGCGCAACCGGCGGTGATGCTTACGCCGAGGGAAAGGGCGCCGCAAAACGCGGCAAAAATCAGGCTGATGAGTGCGGAATGCGGAATGAGCGTCGCCAGATTTCGTCCAAATACATCGAAGCCAAGCGGGGCGACCCACTGCGGCCGCACCAGCGAATACTCTAGCGCGAAGGGCAGTCGTTGCACGCCGAAATAGATCGCGGCCGTGAGCCAGAAGCCAAGCCACGCGACGGGCCAGTGGGCGTGAATTTTCTTCGCCCTCAATTTCATCGGATTGCTCATGCCGCCTCCTCGCCCGCCGCGCGCCTCAGTACGCGCGTCTGGGCAAAGGTTCCGAGCCAGTTGCCGAGCAGGCAGAATACTCCGCCCGCGAACGCGGCGGCTTCCACGATGGGGTAGTCGCGCTTGAGCACGGACTCTACCAGGAGCGATCCCATGCCCGGGCGATCGAAGATGATTTCCGCAACCACGCTGCCCGTGAGCAGCTGGCCCGCCTGGGTGCCGAGGAACCCCACGAGCGCTCCGCTGACGGGGAAGAGGCCGTACTTCAAGAGCACATTCAGCTCCGGGAGGCCGCGCGCGCGCGCGTTCATCGCGTAGGGTGTGCGCAGGGATTCGCGAATGCGCGCACGGATGAAGCGCGCCCAAAAGCCCGCCATCACGAGCGCGATGGAGAGTGCGGGTAGCGCCACGGACTCACCCAGATCGAAGATCGGGAACTTCACCGCGAGCAGGTAGGTGATCATGGGGCCCAGCCAGGGAAGCGGTAGCGCGGCGGAGAGGCCTCCGTATGTCGAGCAAAGCCAATCGGCTTGGCGCCGGAATGGGAAAGACTCCGACTGCGAAAGTAGGGCTAAGCTCAGGCTAAAAACGAGCGTCAGCGCTAGCGCCGTCCCGGCCAAAACGAGCGTGTTCGCCAAGCGCCGCTGGACGAGCGGGCCCACCGCCTCACGGCTCAGCAACGAGCGGCCGAAGTCTCCCCGCGCGGCCCGCTTCAGATCCAGCCACAGCGACTCGCTCCAGGGACGGTCGAGGTGAAATTCTTTTTTTAGTAGGTCGGGATCCCAGCTCGTGCCGGTTTCGGCCATGAGGGTTTCCAGGGGGTCGCCGGGCAGCCAACGCACGAGCGTGCGGGAAAGGAAGAAAACCAGCAGGATCGCGAGCAGAAAGGTGAGGGAGCGCGCGAGCCACATGGAAGATTGGGACTACTTGGTGTCGAGAAATTTTTTGGCTTTGGCTTCGGGCACGAGCTCGGCGGCACTCACTCCACGACCCATCTCCATGCGCACGTAGTTGCCTTTATCGTCCGTCCACCAGATCGAAGGCATGTCCCGATACTGCACGGCAACGCGCTTGGTACCCGTTTTCTTGGCGAACTCATCCGGCGCTTCCACGCGCGCGTGGCCGGACTCCACCTTGAAGCCCGTATCGATGCTGTCTTCAAGGATCGTAGAAAAAGATCGGGGTTGACCGGGTTTCATGTCCGCTACGTTATCGCGAAGCCAGAGCGGGAAGTACGTCGAGAAGAAAACTCCCTTGGGAAGGTGCTTCTTTACCACCGGGAGATCCTTGCCGTCCTTGCGGATCTTCAGGCTCAGTACATTGTCGGCGCCCACGGTGCCATCGATCTTGGTTTCGCTCGTGCGGTACGTGGAGAAAAAGTTATAAAAGATGGGGGTGTAGGTGGAGTTGTTCTCGGCGAACCCGCCGAAGGACTCGCGGTTGATGAAGTCCTCTTCCTTCTTCCAAACGTCATTCTGGTAGTGAAGCTTGCCATCTTTGATGCTGAGGCGTTCATTATAGTAGGCGTAAGGAGTCTTGCCGTTCAGGGTGACGGTGTACCAGTTGTTCCAGATCACCTGGCCGGCGGCGGGCTTGGCGGCCGGGGCGGCGGCGGCGGACTTCGTTACTTTCGCCGGATTCGCGGCATTGGCCGCGGAGGCCGGGGTCGCGCCGGCGGCGGAAACGGCGAGCGCGATTAGAGTTGCGAGATTGCGGAATCCGATCGTGTCTTTTGATTTCATGCTGACATCCGTTCGATACGTTTTTGCAAAGAAACACTGAGGGCGGCGCCCGATAAAATCACCGCCCAGGAGATGTAGATCCACAACAGAACGATCGGGACGGCGCCTAAACTACCGTAGATCTTGCTATAACTGATGACTTTTTGGGTATAGAGGGAATAGCCCATTTTCGCAAGGGCCATCAGGGTGGCCGTGAATATCCCGGCGATGAGGGCGGGTCGCCAGCGCACGATCCGTTGCGGGACCCATTTATACAGGGCGAAGAAGATGCCCACGACGAGGATGTAGCTGAAGGTTCCCTTGGGGATGAGCGCGCCGATCTGCTCCCCGGAGGACGTAACCGCGCCGACGGCGAAGGCGAGGCCCAAGGGGCCCAAGGTAATGAAAAGCCAATAGCCCGCGATGCGCTGAAACCACGTCTTCTTTACAGTGAGGCCCCAAACGCCGTTGATGGCCTTTTCGATGTTCGAGAGCAGGCTCATGCTGGTGAACACGAGCATGATGAAGCCGCTGATGCCCACGGCGCCGGTGTGCACGTTCGTGATGAAGGAGCGAAAATTCCCGGCGGCCTCCTCGGCGGTGCCTTCAGCCAGGTTTTCTAGGATGATGGGCTCGATGTTGTGGAAAAGGTTTTCCAAACCCCCGAACGCCCGGAAGATCGTAAAGCTCACCGCCAAAAGGGGGACGATCGAGAGGATGGTCGTATAGGCGAGGGCGGAAGCCACCATTAATAAACGGGATTCCGACACGAGTTTGAGTGTGTCGCGGGTGACACCCAGGAGGCCTTTCCAGGCCGCTTTAAACGTCGGCACTTCCAAACGCTTCGTCAATTTCATGCTAAAATAGGCCTATACCAGCTTATCGGCAGTTCTTCTAGGTCCTCAATTAGTCTTATGTTTTTACCGATAACTTAGTGGGTAGGATTATGTATTCACTGATCGGTGGTGGCAGTCTCGTAATCTATGCGGCTTATGCGCTCATCGGCGTGGGGGTGTTCTACGTCTCGTATCTGCTTCTAAAAGAGCAGGAGGCGCGGGCGGCGGAGGAAAACCTCGAGGAAAACCGGAACCGCAAGGCCTCCAATCCCCTCGTGGCGCTCACGCGCCCGTTCTTTTCCCAGTACCTCGTGCCCATCATCCGGGGTAAGGCGTTCTGGGATGTGAAGCGCAAGCACTATCGCCGCAAGCTCGTGACGGCGGGCCTGAAGAACGAGCTTACGGCCGACGAGTTCATCGCGTTCAAGATGTTCCTGATCGGCTTCTTTCCGGTCATCCTGCTTTTGGTGCGCTACGTGGGCGAGACCGAGGTGGATTGGTACTATTCGGTGCTTTCCGCGATTTTTGGCTGGTTTTACCCGGATATCTGGATCAAAAGCCGCATCGAGCAGCGACAGAAGAAGATCCGCAACGCGATGCCGTTCATCGTGGATCTCCTCGCGCTCTCGACCGAGGCGGGTCTGGATTTTATCGGCGCTATCGGCAAGGTCGTCGAAAAGGCCGCGCCCAGTCCGCTGGTAGAAGAATTCGAGCAGCTTTTAAAAGAGATCAAAGTCGGTTCCTCGCGCGGTGAGGCTATGCGGGAAATGGCGATTCGAATCGACATGTCGGAGGTGAACTCCTTCGTCGCAATCTTGGTTTCGGCGGATCAGATGGGCGCGTCGATCGGGCGCACCCTGCGCCAGCAGTCGGAACAGATTCGTAACGAGCGGTTCACCCGCGCGGAGAAGGCGGGCGCGGCCGCCGGACCGAAGCTCATCATCGCCACCGTCATTTTCGTGATGCCCTCGGTGGTCGCGATGATCCTGGGGCCGGTGATCCTGCAGTTCATGAGCGGCGAGGGTTCGCCGTTTTAAACGCGCGGACAGGGGAGACGTCAAGTTTATGGCGGAAATGAGCGGTATCGACCGTCAAAACTCAGCCGGCGCCGTCCGCGCCCGCGACAAATCTCGCCGCGTCACCATCCAAACCCTCAAAAACAAAGCCGTTCTAGCCGAAAAGTGTATCGTGGCCGAGCGTTTTCTGGAGCGCCTAGTGGGGCTCATCGGTCGCGCGACGTTGAATGCGGGGGAAGGCATGTTCTTCCCTCGTTGCAACAACATCCACATGTGGTTCATGCGGATGCCGATCGACGTCGTGTTTATTCGCCGGGCGGGAGACCGCTGGGAAGTTTCCTCGGTGCGCGAGAACGTGCGTCCGTGGAAATTGCTCCCGGTGGCGGACTTCCGGGCGACGGAGACGCTCGAGTTGCCATTGGGAACGATCCAGCGCTGCGGAGTCAGCGCGGGGGATGAAGTATGTATAAACTGACCGTCGTGTCAGGACCAAATCGCGGAACGAGTTACGTCCTTCAAAAGGGCAGGAACTCGATCGGCCGTCAAGACGGCAACGTGATTGTGTTGCCATCCCAGCGTGTTTCCAAAACCCATTGCGTGCTCGTCGTCGATAACGGCGAGATCACCGTGCGCGATGAGGGCAGCTCCAACGGCACTTTCGTCAACGGCATCCTCACCAAGGTAAAGAAAATCGCTTCCGGTGACAAGATCAGCGTCGGCGAGTACGTCATGGAGATCCGCACGCCGGTCGTGAAGAATTCTTTGCAGGCACCCGCGATCGCCGACTTCGGCAACGTGATTCAGTTTCCCTCGCAGAAAACCTCGGGTGGCCCCGCTTCGGCGCCTCCGAACGCGGGCGGCGTCGGACTGGGCAGCGGCTTCGAGGGCATGGGTCAGGGGATTCCGACCGATCCCCTGGGCAAGGCGGGTTGGTATTTCGAAAAATTCGTGATGCCGGTGTTTTACGGCCTGAATCTGCGGCACGAGTGGCGGGTGATCTGCATCTCCCTCTTCACGGCCTTCGCATTTCTTAATCTATTTATTTCCGTGTATCCGCTGCTTGAGCTGAACGAGGTCGCGGTCGTGAAGGAAACCGGTAAGCGCGCGGCGGCCTTGGCGCGCGAGATCGTGGAGAAAAACTCCGCCTACATCGCGGCCAATGCGGAAACCAAAACAATTATCGGAAACCTCGAGAATGAAGACGGGGTGCGAGAGGCCGTGTTGATCGACCTGCGCAACCGCATCCTGGCGCCCTCGAAAAAACTCAATCAGTATCTTACGGCGGCGCCCGAGGGCGTGGTCGCGGCGAAAGCCGCCAAGCGCTATACTGCGGGGGGAGCCGAGTCGGGCTACGTGGTCCGCGCGGACGACGAAACCGTGGTGGCGGTGGAGCCGCTGAAGGTGTTGGATCCGCAGACCGGCCGCAACGCCATCGTGGCCATGGCGGTAGTCTCGATCGACACCACGTTGTCCACCCCATCCGGCGGGGACGTGGGCATGATTTATTCCAAGACGCTGATCGCCCTACTGGCGGTAGGAGCGCTGATTTTCTTCGCGGTTTACCGCCTGACGTTGAAGCCGCTCGAGATCCTCAACGACGATATCGACAAAGTATTGAAGGGCGATATGAGTCAGGTGACGCGTGAATTCAAGCGCTCGGAGCTGAACCAGCTCTGGGATGTCATCAACTCCGCGCTTCAACGAGTTCCCCATGAATTGGGCACGGGTTCGGACGGCGCGGGCGGCGGCGGTGGCGCGGCCGCCGCGAGCCTAGAGGCCTACTTGGAAGGACTCAAGGTCCTGGGAGCCTCCGCCCGAAGTGGCGTCGTGGTCTTCGATCGGGACAAAGCCATCGCGTATATCAACCCGTTTTTCGAGGAGTTGAGCGGTATACATTCGCACGAAGCCGTGGGGCAGCCCATCACGAGCGTCGCGCGCGACCAGGCGCTTGGCGTCCTGTTCGAGGACATGCTTGGCCAAGCCTCGGCTTCGGTCGGCCTGACCATCACCGAAGAGACCGAGATGGCCGGTATCAATTACAAGGTTTCGGGCGTCGCCGTGGGCATGGGCACGCCGGCAGGATTCGTGTTCTCCGTCATCCGGGCAGAGGAGGAAGCGTAGGGATATGCCAAACGCCACGCGCTTCCGACAAAACAGCCTTCCCCGCCAGCCCGGCGAGTTGATGCGGCTTAAGGTCATTCAGGGGCCTGACTACGGCGCGATTTTCGTCGTCACCGGTGCGCGGGCGACGGTCGGGCGGGGTGAGACCTGCGACGTGATGATCTCGGATTTAAAGTCCTCCCGGCAACACGCAGAGTTCATCGCCGTCCCAGGCGGTTGGAAAGTACGTGATCTCGGCAGCGCGAACGGGATCCTGCTCAACGGAAACGAGGCTAAGATCGCCGATGTGCGCACCGGTAACACCGTGACCATCGGCGAGACCGTGCTGGAATTCATGGCGGCCAGCGATTCCAACACTCTCATGCTCAAGGCTCCGGCGAAGAGTCCCGCCCAGATGAAAGCGGATCAGGCGGCGCTCGATGCTCATCGCCAACGCATCCGCGCGATGACGAGTTTTGGCGGCGGCGAGGCGATGAAGGCGGCGGTGGCCCGGCCAAACTTGAATCCCGCCGGCCAGCGGCGGTTGCTGATTTACGGCGCTTTGGGCGCGCTCCTTTATTTCCTGGTGGGAACGGAAGGCGAACAGGTCCAGAAGCGCAAGAAACGCACGACCTCGGTGGAAGCCCGCGACTTAGCCTCGCTCCTTCCGCCCGACGATTCGCCCGAAGTCAACAAGACGGCGACGATGTTCTTTAAGGCTGGGTTCAAGGAGTATCAGGCGGGAAATTACTTGCGGGCCAAGGTGCAGTTCGAAACCGCGCTGCAAGTCAGCCCCGGCCACAAGCTTTCCAATCTTTACCTGCAAAACTGCGACAAGGCCATTCAAGAGGAAGTGAAATTCCATCTGGATCGCGGTCTAAAGGGTTACGAGTCGGGAAAACTTCGCGAGTCCAAGGGGCATTACGAAGCTATCTTGCGTTTGCTTTATCGCGACCAGGCGAGCCCGTATTACATCGAGGCCAAGGACCAACTCGTGAAGGTCAGTAAGGCCATCAAGGGAGATACGTGAGGATGGGAGCCGCGAAGCTGACCGTCCTGCGGGACGGCGAAATGATCCAGGAAATTCCGGTCGATCGCGAATTAGCGATCGGGCGGGATGCCGGCTGCGTGATCCGGCTGGATCACCGCATGGTTTCGCGCCAGCACGCCGTCGTCCGCCCCTCCGAAGGCGGCATCCAGGTCGAAAAGAAAAGCGGCTTTGCGCCGCTGTCGGTGAATGGGCTGGAATGCACGAAGGCCGTGCTCAAGGGTGGCGACGTTATCAATATCGGCCCCTTCCTCATTCAGGTTGCCGCCGCGATTCAGGAAGGCAACGTTTCGCCGCGGGCCGGTACGCGTTCCTTGGCGGAGCCTTCCCCGACGCCCGATCCGCTTCCGCCCATGGACTTGCCCACGGTCTCGGCCGCGCCTTCCGGAGCGACCCTGCCCGTAGCCAGTGAATTCGGAACCCCGGTCGAGACGCCGAAAGACTTCCCGTCCAATCAGTTCCCGGCGGAGAATCTTGATCCTCCGGGCGATTTCGCCGCCCCTGCGGAAGCATCCGCCGATCCAGATCCTGATCTAGCCGCGAGCGGAGAGCCCGCCTCCGATCCGTTCGCGAACTTGAATGGCTCGCCGGAAAGCTCGGCGGCGGCTTCTTCCAGCAACGGCCCCCTTTCGCTCGAGGAGTTCAGCAAGGGCATCGGTGCCTCCAGCGGCGAAGCCCCGCTCGAAGTGAATCTCGAGGGTGGAGAGATGTCGGGTGCCGGAACGCCCGCGGCCCGCACGGGCACGGAGTTCGTGCCCGCCGACGTGAACGACGGGAATACCCGGGTCGCCGCCACGGGTAAACTGCGCGCCAAACTGGTTTTTGCTCCGGGCGCCGCCAACGTACGGGAATTCGAGATCACCCAGGACGAGGTCGTCTTGGGCCGCGGCAAGAACTGCGATATCGTCTTGAATGACAAGAAATCCTCGCGCAAGAACACCACGATCCGGCGCGAAGGCATACGTTTCATCATTAAAGACCTCGGCTCATCCAACGGCACGTACGTAAACGGCGTGCGCGTGACCGAGCAGGAGCTGACCGGAGATGACGAGATTCGGGTCGGCGACGTGTATTGCCATTTCCAAGCTTTGAGCGCGGACTATCAGGCGAAACAAAATGATTTCATGACCGTCCCGGATGAGCCCGAAGAGCAGGACGGCCCGCCGGGCGTTTCCGCCGGCTTTTCCCGCGCCGATGGCGGCCTACAGCTCACGGCCGGGGGGCAGAACTACGCTTCTCCCTCGGGGCTGGATTTTCAACCCGAGATCGTCGGCGCGCCCGTGGGCGGCATGGGAGCGGACCCGATGGCGGCCTTCGGCGCCGGACCGATTCCGGGCCTGGGCGCCCCGAAGGGCAGAAAGAGCTTGGTCGAGCAGTTCCGCGAGATGCCTCCGCGTCGGCGCGTGATCGTTGGTATCGTCGGCCTGGTAATCCTGTTCTCCCTCCTGGACTACGAGGAAGAGCCGTCCGCGCCAGCAAAACCAGCGGCGAAGACCGCCACCGCGCCGGGAGCCGCGAAGGGAAAGCCGTCCTTCGATAAGCTCAGTCCCGACAAGAAGGAATTCGTAAAATCGCACCACACGCTCGCGTTCGATCACTACAAGAACGGCGAGTTCGATAAGGCGCTGTATGAAGTTGCGAAAATATTCGAGGTCGTCGACGACTACGAGGATTCGCGCGACATCGAGCGCTACGCGCGCGAAGGCAAGAAGCGGATGCAGGATAAAGAAGAGGAAAAGCGCCGCCGCGAAGAGCAGGAGCGCATCCGGCTGCGCGTGGCCGAGCTCGTAGACGCGGTTGGAAAGCTCATGGCGGCCGAGAAGTACGAGGATGCCAAGGCAGTATTCCCGGAAATCCTGCAGCTTGACCCGGACAACAAGCAGTTGGCCCAGTGGGAGCAGGTGATCCGGGATCATCTGGAGAAAATCGCGCAAGAAGAACAGGCTCGCAAGGATCGCCAGGCCATCAATGGAAACGCCTGGCGCATCTATCGGGATGGCCAGAAGCTCCAGAAGCGAGGACGATATCTCTCGGCCGTGGGCGCCTACCGTCAGATCAACGATCTGGGAGCCACTGACCGCAAGCTGCTCGCGCGCGCAAAGTCCCGCATCGCCGAATGCCTGGCTTCGCTGAAGGCCCTACTCGATCCCGTGCTCGAGCAGGCGAAGTCCGCCGAGGAAGGCGGCGATTTAGTGCAGGCGTTTAAGCTCTACGAACGGGCGACCAAGATCGATCCCAGGGATCAGACGGGATTTAAGGGGATGGAGCGGATCCGTGGGGTGCTCCACCAGCGCGCGAAGCTCGCGTACTCGGAGGCGATCATCGCTGAAAGCTATAGCGATTTCGAGATGGCCAAGCGGAAGTACGCGGAAACCATGAACATCGCTCCTCAAGACGATATCTATTACGAGCGCGCGCGTAATCGCATCAGCCGCTTCGACCGTTTCAAGTCGGAAGGCGAAGGTGGACATGCGCCGGCGGGAGGGTCGGGATTATGATCCTGAAGCCTTGCGAGATCCAGGCGGCTACCACGGTTTCCTCGTCGGGCGCGGCCCCGTGCCAGGAAGATCACGCGGCGATGAACGAGCAGCGGCGCATCTTCACGGTGGCCGATGGCTTTGGCGGCGTGAAGGCCGGTGCCGAGGCCGCGCGCAAGGCTTGCGAGTCGGTGCTGCACTTTTTGGAGCGCGAAGCCGGTGACCTGGAGGCCACATTGCCTTTCGAGTTGCGGGCCAACTACTCGCTCGCGGGCAATGTACTGTTTAACTCGTTCGTGCACGCGAACCGCGAGATCATCCAGTATAATGATGGCCGCGGGATCCACGATCGCGGCGGGGCTTCGATGGTCGCCGGGTATTTGGAAGGCAATCGAATGGTGCTCGCGAATCTGGGCGTTTGCTCGGCGTGGATGATTCGCGGTTGCCGTTCGGTGGAGCTGGTAACGCCTCGAAGTTACGGGCGGATGCTCGATCCGTTCGGTACCGACACGGGCCCCACGACGGACATTCCGATGGCGGCATTAGGGATGAGCGAAGATCTGGAGCCCGAGGTGATCGAAGTCATCGCTCAGCCGGGGGACTGGTACCTCTTTCAAACTCATGGAATTACTTCGGACTTTCGGGAAACCCTCAGCCAACTCCAGGGGCATGGCCTAAGTATTCAAGATCTTTACCAAAAACTGAGTGCAGAGATGCAGGGGGCCGGGTTTGCGCAAAATGCTACTTTTTCTTTAGTTATATTAAAGGGTTAGGTTTTGTTGACCCAAATAATCGGATAAAGTTATACTTTTTAGACGGGGTTCGCTTTAGTTTGGGCGGACTTCTGACGATGAAGGGAGAGAGAGGCAACTGGTAACTATGCTCAAGTTCGTTTCAAAGAAAATCGCCAGTTTCATCCGCGACGAGGAAGGCCAATCGACGCTGGAGTACATCCTCATTCTCTTCGCCGTGGTCTTGATCGCCCTGCGTTTCAAGAAAGAAATCGCGGGTCGTATCTCCAAGGCGACGACCGATCTGGGTGGAAAGATCGACGAAGCGATGTCGGAGTAGCCGGCGCCAAGCATCGGCCCGGACAGCATTGGTTGGTCCATAGCAAAGTGCGGGGTGGCACTCAGATGGACAGCGTCCTTAAAAATTCTAATCCAAAAAAATCATCGGCCCGCGCCGGACAGGCGACGTTCGAGTACATTTTTCTGCTTACCTTCGCCATCGTTGCCACCGTGGCTATTTTGCAAAACATCGTTCCGCGCATCGATGAATCGCTCCTGAAGTTTGGCGCGAGCTTCGAGAAGAACTTGAAGACGGGGAGGGCTCCTGCTGGTGCGATTTGGAGCAACTGAGACCTATCTCGTCGCGATCGTGCTGATTTCGCTCATCGCTTTGGCTACGGACGTGGCGCGGGGAAAAATCTACAATTGGCTCACGCTGCCGGCGCTCCTGCTGGGCATCGCGGTTTCCGCGAGTTTAGCGGGCTGGTCGGGAGCGTCCGACTCGTTGCTGGGCGCGGGGGCGGGCCTCCTGCTTTTCGGCTGGATCTTCTGGCTGGGGTTCATGGGCGCGGGCGACGTGAAGCTTTTGATGGCCTTGGGCGCTTGGGGAGGTTTGGCTTATACGGCTGACGTCGCGGTTTTCTCGGTGGCGGTCGGCGCCGTGATCGCTTTCTTCGTTTTGCTCTTCAAGGGGCGGCTTCCCGATTTTTTTTACCGGGTTTCCGCGCCATTCATGGCGCTTTTTAATCGAGGGTTCAAGTTTCGTTTTCCGGAGATCGACCGGCGCTTACGCATGCCGTTCGGGATTCCCATCGCGGTCGCGGCGGTTTGGGTCGCCGTGGACAATCCGGTGGCGAGATTGGGGTTGGATCTATGGCGTTGAGTCGAAGCGCCCAACCGGTACGTCCCTCGGCCAGTGATCAGGGAGGCCAGGCGATTTTCGAGTACATCATCGTGCTCTCGGCCGTCGTGCTGTTTTTCCTGCTCCTGAAGCGGGCGATCGTGGGCCTGGACATCAATGACCGGCTGACGGGCCATTTGGGAAAAGGCTTCAAGCATGCTTACCAGTTCGGGCATCCGCAGACCATCGGCCCGGACGAGAGCGGGGGGCCGAAGCTCCATCCCCGTTTTCAGGATCGAGGTAACTTTCGTATCTTCTTTAACCCGCAGAGGTGAGTAACGTATGTTTCCGGGTGGTGCGCGTGGGCGCGAGAAAAGTGAGGCCAGAAAACTCGGCCGCTCCGGGCAGTCCGTGCTCGAGTTCATTCTTACGCTCTCCATCATGTTTTTCTTCGTACTGTTTTTCCTGCAGCTCGCCTTGATGTTCGCGGCGGGGAACTACGTTCATTACGCCACTTTTATGGCGGCGCGGGCCTACCTCTCGGCCACGGGATCGCCGTCGCAGCAGTTCGAAAACGCCAACGCCGTCCTCAAGCAGATGCTCAAGAAGGACGGTTCCACCCTGGATCGTTGGCCCGGCCTGGTGAAGGGCCAGAATGTCGGGGCGGGCGCCCGGGAAGGGGTCGAAGAGGTCACCGGCGCGGAGGTCGGATTCGGCAAACAGGGCGTAACGGACAAGAAAAATAGGGCTTTAAGTTGGCAAGACGGAGTCCGATACACCTTTCGAGGGAGACTCATCAGGATCCCACTGGGAGGCACTACCGCGAGCGCCATTGAATTGACGTCGGAGAGCTGGTTGGGCCGCGAACCCAGTTTTGATGAATGTGACCAGTTCCTGGATGCCCTGCGTGGGGCGGACGGGGACTCGGTAGGAGCGATTTTTGATAACGGATGTTAGGCGGGCGTCGCGCCCGGAGCAATTCGCGTCCGACTCTCGAGGCCAAAGCGTCCTCGAATTCCTATTTTTATTACCCATTCTCGTCGGTGTCACCGTCACGTTGGTCCGCGTGAATACGGCGATCCAGATGTCCATCGTCAACCAGCAGTACGCACGCGCGCAGGCTTTGTTCCTGGCTTTCAATAGCCCGACGTTTCCCGAGCTGAGTAAACGGGTGGCCGTGCGCATGCGGGAGCAAAACGTCGGCATGATGGTCGTCGGCGTGACCAACAACCTCGCGCCCGACGCCGACAATGAAGGCGCTTATATTCCGGAGGCGAGCATCCAGGCGATCACCCGCCCGGGACAGCGGGTGCCAGCGGGATTGGATGACCCGGGCGATCCGCGCGCCCAGCGCGCGAACGTGCGCATCCGCAACACCGTCGCGATCTGCACGCAATCGAATTCCGTCGTAACCAATGATGTTTCACCCACCTACTGTGGGAGGCCTTACTGATGAATAACCGCGCGATTGTACTATCCATCTTCATGGCCGGCTTGGCGGTGTTCTTCATGCAGACTTACGTGAGCAGCATCGAGAACGAGGCCGAGAAGAAGTTCGGGACGCAGGTCCTGGTGGTCGTCGCCGCCAAGGACATCCGCGAGATGGACACCATTACCGAAAACATGCTCGAGATGAAGAGCGTTCCAAAGCAGTTTTTAGAGCCGGCGTCGGTTTGGTTCAACCAGAAGGTGAAGGACGATGATTCGCTCCCGAAGGACATGCGCGCGCTGTCGGGTTCCGTCGCTATCGTGCCCATCAAAAAAGGCGAACAGCTGACCTACAACAAGCTTACTGAACCCAGCATTCGCACGGGGCTCGCCCCGCAGGTGACGCCGGGACGTCGGGCGGTGACCATTCCCGTGAACGAGGTAACCGGCGTGGGCAAGCTTGTGAAGCCTGGCGACCGGGTAGACTTGATTGCCGTGATGGAAGTAGGCGTGGGTCTGGGCGCCGTGAAGGTGGCCAAAACGGTATTGCAGGATGTGGGCGTGCTCGCCGTGGGCCGCAACGTCACCAACAACGTGGCCCGCGTGCTGGAAGACTCGATGGGAGACAACAAGATGAGCTTGAAGTCGCTTACGCGCTTCGACGGGTTCGCTTCCGTGACGGTGGAGGTCGAGCCGGGCGACGCCCAGAAGCTCGCGCTCATCGCGGCCGACAACAAGAACACGATCGCGCTTTCCTTGCGCAACAACGACGACAACGATCGGGTTTCGGCGCCCGGCCTCAGCATGCAAGACGTGCTCGGGGATGCCGCGCGCCTGCCGGCCAACAACGGGTTGAGGAGATAACGGCGTGTTGAGTAGACGCAAAGGCTTGAAATCTGGGTGGGCGGTCGCGGTGGCGGCGTGCGCCTGGGTTTGTGTTGGAGCTTGGGCGCCGGATTCGGGCGCGAAACCTCCGGCCAAGCCGCGCCTAACGAGCGATCGCTCGGAAAGAGATGCGGACCGGCGCGAAGTCCTGCTCGTGCAGGGCGAGGATCGGGTGATCGATTTGGACTTCGACGCCAACGTGGATCCGGGCGGCATCACCTCGGGTAACGAGACCGTCGTGAAGACCACCTTCGTGCGCATCAGTGACGGCGATCGCCGGCAGCTGATCTTCAAGCCACTCAAGCCGGGCGAAACCAACGTTTCCGTGCGTGACGACAAGGGCAACCTGCGCCTGATTTTCCACGTTCAGGTGGCGGCGACCCACCTCACGAAAACACAGGCTGAAATCGAAGCCCTGCTTCGCGACGTAGAGGGCGTTAAGACGCGCATCATGGGCACAAAGATCGTAATCGATGGCGAGGTGCTGGTCCCCGCCGACTACGCGCGCCTATCGCAAATCCTTTCGGACAAGACTTACGGGGAAAACGTCCTGAACCTCGTCACGCTCTCGCCAATTGCGCTGCAGTACCTGGCGGACCGGATCAAGAAGGACGTGAACGCGATCGCTCCGAACGTTACCACTCGCGTGGTGAACGGCCGTATTTGGCTTGAAGGAACCGTGGATCGGGTCGATCAGGCCAAGCGCGTAGAGCGCATCGCTTTCCAATATATTCCGGAGATTCGGCCCGGCAACGCACTGGCCGCCGACGCCACCGCGCAGCGCCTGCCTCCGCAAAGCCTCATTCAGAACTTCATGGTCGTGAATCCACCGCCCCAGAAGAAGCAGGAAAAATTGGTGCGTATCACGGTGCACTTCGTGGAGCTCTCCAAAGACTACCAAGACGTCTTCGGATTCAAGTGGCAGCCCGGCTTCACCGCCGATCCGCAGGTGACCGTGGGCACCACGGGCACGGGTAGTAGCGGCGCGGATAGCTCCACCACGGCCTCTTTTACGGCGACGCTCTCGAGCCTCTTTCCCAAGCTGCAAAGCGCGCAGAACGCAGGTTTCGCCCGGATCCTTAAGACGGGTACCCTCGTGATCCGCAACCGCGAGTCTGGCGTGTTGCGCGACGAAACGCAGATTCCGTTCGCGGTGCAGGGACCAAATGGCGAGGTCGCCACCTCCACCGCAGGGGTCGGAATTTCCTTCAAGATTACCCCGGCGATCGTCGGCCAGAGCGAGGATATCTCGATGGACCTCGAGCTCAAGCAGTCGAACTTAGTCGGTAAGGCGGGCACGGCGCCCATCACGGCCCAGCATGAGGTCACGACCAAGGTTTACATCAAATCCAACGAAAGCGCGGCTTTGGCGGGTGTAAATTCGGCGGATGTGCAGACGAACTTCAATAAGGACGACCCGGCCGCGGGCGGATTCGCCAATCCGACGACGAGTCCGTTGTTCAGCTTGCTGCGCTCAAAAGCTTACTCGAAGAAGAAGTCGCAGTTCGTGATCTTCGTCACCCCCCAGATCATCGCGAACGCTTCACAGGGAACGAAGGACTTGGAAAAGAACTTCCGGGTCAAGGTGAAATAGGGAGTCGAATGCCGGGTCATATCATAGCGGTGGTAGGCGGAAAGGGCGGCGTGGGCAAGAGCGTGCTCGCGGCCAACCTTTCAATCGCATACCTCCAGAACTTCAAGCAGCGCCCGCTGATCGTCGACCTGGATCTCAACAGCCTGGGCGACCAGAACATCATCTTGGGCCAAAACCCGAAGCAGTCGATCGTCGACGTCACGCGCATGCCCCCGGGCCCGATCGATCCCAAGACGCTGGCCCCGTACATGACTAACTCACCGGCGGGCTATAGCTACATAGCCGCGCCTCGCGAAGCCTTTGCGGTGGCCGATTTGGATCTGGATGGACTGGGCCGTTTTTTCAAGGCGGTCACGAACGTGTTCAGCCTGGTCGTGGTCGACTGCGGTAGCACGATGGACGCGCACGTGATGAAGACGCTGGAGTTCGCTACCGCGATCTTCGTGGTGACTACCGCGGATGTCATCGTGGTCAACCAGACCAAGCGCATTTTGGGCAAGATTCAGGAGCTGCTCTTCCCTCCTGAAATGGTGCAGATCATCGTGAACAAGTATTCGCAGGCGAACCTCATCAATCCGCAGATCATCCAGAAAAATCTGAACCGACCGATCTACGCCGCCATTCCGGACGACGTCACGACGTGCGATGGTTCGCTCGCCAAAGGCATTCCGCTCTGTCTGGCCGCCCCGAGCGCCCCTATCGCGCGTGCCTACAGCGACCTGGTTCGCAAAATCCAGCAAGGAAAATTGCTCGAGACCTTGTCCCAGTTAAAAAAACCAACGGGGCTGGTCGCTAAGACGCAGACCCTTCTGAAGACCCAGGATGTCGCGGGTGCCGAAGGCGGATCGGCTTCCGAAGGAAGCGGGCCGGGGGGGCGCAGCCTTTCCGCGCCAATTGATCCTTGGACGGCGATGAAGCTGCGGATCCACAAGGCCTTGGTGGAGACGATGGATCTCAAGAACACCAATACCGAAAGCAACGATCCCAAACAGCGCAAAATCCTCTACGAAAAGACCCGTAAGGGCATCCTGGATATCATGGCCACCGAAGACACCGAAACGCTCCTGAATACGCGCGAGCTGAAAAGCCAGATGCTTAAGGAGGTTTTGGACGAGGCCTTGGGCTTGGGGCCCCTTGAGGACTTGCTCGCAGACGAGAGCGTGACGGAAATCATGGTCAATGCCCGCGATCAGATCTATATCGAACGCGCCGGCAAGCCGCAGATGTCGAAGGTGACGTTTTCGAGTGAGCTGCAGATGCGCAACGTGATCGAGCGTATCGTCACCCCGCTCGGTCGGCGCGTGGATGAAAAGGTTCCCTTCGTGGACGCGCGCCTGCCCGATGGCTCTCGCGTCCATATCATCATTCCCCCGCTGGCTTTGCGGGGACCGACCATCACTATCCGTAAATTCCCCAAGAAACGCATCGTCGCCAAGGACCTGATCGGCTTTGGATCCATGACCCAGGAGATCGCCGACTTTCTGCGCTGCTGCGTCGAAGCGCGTTTGAATATCGTGGTTTCCGGGGGCACCGGCTCCGGTAAGACGACTCTGCTCAACGTGCTGTCTAATTTTATTCCGCAGAACGAGCGCATTATTACCATCGAGGACTCCGCCGAGTTGCAGCTGGGCCAAGATCACGTGGTGCGCCTGGAGTCGCGGCCGAAGAACATCGAAGGCGAAGGCGAGGTCACCATCCGCGATCTCGTCAAGGCTTCGTTGCGTATGCGCCCGGAGCGCATCGTGGTTGGCGAGTGCCGTGACGGCGCGGCTTTGGACATGCTGCAGGCGATGAACACTGGCCACGACGGGTCACTCACGACCATTCACGCGAACAACCCGCGCGAAGCGATTTCCCGCCTGGAGACGCTCGTTATGATGGCGGGCCTAGGCTTGTCTTCCAAGGCGATCAAGGAAACCATCGCTTCTGCGGTGCATCTGATTATTCAGCAAAGCCGTTTGAGCGACGGGTCCCGCAAGGTTACGGCGATCACGGAAGTGAACGGAATGCAGGGCGATGTGATTACCCTCACGGATATTTTCGAGTTCCGTCAGGAAGGTTTGGACAAGAAACGCAAAGTGCTCGGTCGTTTCGTGCCGACGGGCTTCGTTCCGAAGTTCGTGGAGGACATGGAAGCCAAGGGCATGAAGATTTCGCGCGGTCTGTTCGCGGCGAAATAGGGGAACGGCATGTTGAAGTACATCGCATACTTGACGTTTGGCGTGGCCGCATTCGGTCTGACGTACTCGTACAACAAACGTTTCTTGGAGTGGCTGCGTTTCCAGTCGTTGGGAACCCGCGACTACATCGTCGAGAAGCTTTCCATCATGTTCGTGGAGCTGCCTTCAAATTACATCCTCGTGGGGCAGTTCGTAATCAGCTTTGGCTCGGGCGCGCTCGTGTTCCTATTGCTTTTGCCCAAGGTGATCCCGGGGTTTTTATTCGGAGCGACCGTAACCGCCTTGGGGTGGCGCGCGCCCAAGCCCATCGTTGACTATCTCTATGGCCGGCGCGTGAAAAAGTTCGTTCTCCAGATGATCGACGCCCTTGCCTTGATGGCTAACGGGATGAAATCGGGTCTATCCATTAGTCAAGCCATGGGCTTGGTGGTGAACGAAATGCCGAATCCCATTAAGCAGGAGTTCAGCTTGATCTTAAGCCAGAACAAGCTCGGTGTTCCGCTCGAGGAGGCCTTTTTGAACCTGTCTAAACGGGTCGAGTCTGACGATGTGGAGATGTTCGTTACCTCCGTCAATATTTTGAAGGAAACTGGCGGGAACTTGGCGGAAACTTTCGATACGATCGTCAACACGCTTCGCGAGCGCATCAAGGTGGAAAACAAGATCGACGCGCTCACGGCCCAAGCGAAGACCCAAGGCATGATTTTGCTCGCGGTCCCTCCCGTGATGGGCCTCGTGCTTTATTACACCGATCCTGAATTCATCAGCCCGCTCGTGCAGACGAATCTTGGTTGGATCATTCTGTTCGGGATCTTGTTAAATCTAATCGTCGGTTCTTTTGTCATAAGGAAAATCGTCAATATTGACGTATAGTACAGAGAGGAAAGTTATTTTTCGTGGGGGTAATCATGGTCCGTCATTTTTCTGGCTTGGTACGTGGCTCGGCGAAAATCGGCGCCGGCTTGGGATTGGTTTTCGGATTGGCCTTGGCTCCGACCGCCTCGTCGAACGTGAGTCTCAAGAACGGTAATTTTTTCGTCGCGTACCGCGATCTTTATTATCCCGGCGGATTCGAGCCGAAGGTCGAGCGGGTTTACAACTCCAAGACCGGCTTCCAAGGGATCTTCGGTTACGGCTGGGGCACCGAGTACGAAGTTTACCTCACGGTGTCCGCCGACGGCAGCGTGGTCGTGAACGAGTACGGCGGGGGCGCCCAGAATCGCTTTACCCCCGTCGGTTTCAATAAGGCGGAGCTCGCTACCGCGGTCGACAGCCTCACCGAGACGGCCAAGAAACAGGGCATGGTGACGGCTAAGGCCCAGATCGACGCCTTCAAGAAGAAACTCAGCACCGACGCCATCTTCCGGAATGAAACCTGGGAAGGGTTCGTCGCCAAGGGCCTCCTTAAGGCGCGCACGGTTAAGGACGGCACGCAGTTTACCTCGAATCGATTCAGCTACCAGTTTTTGACGAAAGTGGCCGGCGGTTACGTGCGTAGCTTCGATAACGGACGCGTGGAGCGTTTCAACGAAGCGGGACGTTTGGGCAAGGTCACCGACAAGAATAATAACTTCATCGTGTTTACCTACGGCAAGGACAATCACCTCAACAAGATCGAAGACAACTTCAGCCGCAAGATCTACTTCACGTTCAACAGCCAAGGCCTGGTGGAAAGCGTGGAAGGCCTCAACGGCAAGAAGGCGGTTTATAAGTATAATAAGCAGAACGAGCTGGTTTACTGCAAGGATACCGACGCCAACGTCTACACTTACGAATACAGCACGGACCAGTGGCACAACTTGACGAAGATCGGGTATGCCGACAACTCGAGCATGAACGTGGAGTATTTCGGAAAGGACCTGAACCAGAACGTCAAGAGCCTCAAGGATCGTGACGGTACGCTGACCGAGTATAGCTACAAGTACAAGGACAGCGATCGTAATCACTTCACCGTGGGTGTGGACGTCAAGACCAAAGGCGGCAAGGTCGTTTCGCGTAGCACCTACGAATACGTAATGAAGGTCAAGGATACGGGTGAGCTCTACAATTACAGCCTGGCCACGACGATCGATGGCGATCGCACCGAAACCATTTTCAACGAGTGCTGCGGCATGCCCATCATGATCAAGCGGGGCAAGGAAGTTACGGCGTTCAAGTACGACACCAAGGGACACGTGACGGAAAAGTCCGGACCGACCGAAGTGAAGCGCCTGGCTTACGACAAATCTTGCGGGAAAGTAACGCACGTTCAGCTCTATTCGAAACTGACTCAGAAGAAGAAATGGTCGAGCTTCAAGTACGATCCGAAATGCAATCTGGTGACGGCCAAGGATTCCGACGCGCGTTTCGTTCAGCTGTTTTACGATACCCAGGGCCGCATCGCCCGCATGCGCGATAAGTCCAACCGCGTGCTGAAGTTCGAATACAACGAGAACTCCAAGCCGATCAAGATCACCGATCCCCAACTGGGCGCGATCAACGTGGCTTATACGAATTCGGGCGAGATCAAGAACGTGGATTCCACGGCGGGACGGAAAATCGCCATGCAGGTCACGACGGCGTTCCAGACGTTACTGGATATCATTCGTCCGGCGGGCGTGAATCTCTCGTTCTGATCGGCAGCTGTCTAATCATTAGACGCTTTGCCGGCCGTGGGTTCGGCTAAACCCCGGTAAAGCCAGGGCTTTTCGGGACGGAGCTTGGCACCTTGCTTGCTTTATAGTGGGTGGAAGGTTTTTTTGGAGGAGAGATTGGTTATGAAGAAAATTACTTTGATGATCTTGGCGCTCGTGATGGCCGCTCCCGCTTTCGCCGGGGAAGTGAAAGGCAACTGCACCGTAGCCGCCGATGAAACCGTGAAGACCCCCACTGTCGTTGGTCAGCCTGGCACTCCAGTGCCGGTGCCTCCGGTGGGCGCTCCTGCGGCCGATTCCGCGATCTAATAAAAAGTTTTAGACTTACCTATAGGGCCCACGTGGAGTACCACGTGGGCCTTTTTGTTTTTTTGGAAACCTGCCCACGCTATTCTCGCCGTTCCGCCGCTTCCCCGCCTGATCAAAGAGTTTACAGCTGATCGGTGGCTGTCGAAATCGACCCACCCCCCGCAAATCCAGCGCCGGGAAAAAACCAAACAGATCGACGACCTAGGCCTGTGTCAACGTGGCACCGGTGTTGCACTACCTACCCTTATCTACTGGTGACTCCCGAGAGGGACTCTCAAGAGCCGCCAGTGCTGTAGTAGCAGAGTTGAAGAAGCAGAGAACAGAGGAGTAGTGAGCCATGAAAAACTTGTTGTGGTTGGCCATCGTGGTATTCGGACTGAATATGGCAGCGATCAGCGTCCGCGCGGAAGAGCTTTCTTCCCCGACCGACGCTCGCTCGGCGTTTTGTGAAGTGACGGCGGCGATGCTGAAGAACAACGTCGATATCGATGCTTTGGATCGCCTGGAAACCAAGGGCGCCGTGAAGGCAGCCTCCGCGGCGCAAGCGCGCTAATTCGCTTAATCGCGAACGGGCTTAGAATTCAGTTCCCTGAGAAGCGCCGACACGGAGTCGGGCGTGGCGGGCTTGGTCGCGGCGTTTGACTCGCGCGCGAGCCATCTCCGCACGCGAGCCGCAGCGGACGTCTTTCCGATCTCATTCATTTGCACGCGCACGTGCTCGGACACCGTACGACCCCGCAAACTGACGGCATTGCCGAAGACCAGGACGGCCAGCGTGACGAGCGTCGCGCGAAAGATCCAGCCAATCATTCTAAACATGGAACCGCTCCATTTGCGGGCGGAACGAGAAGAACAGCACGTTCACCGCTCGAGGTCCATCCGAGGACTTGAGCACGTAGCTGAACAGCTGTGAAACGCTGCCGGAGTCGAGTAATTTTTCGATGTATTCATCGGTCGTCGCGATCGGCGGCGATACCAAGATGCTTTCGTCGACCTCCGCGCCGAGATTGGCCGCGAGCCGGCTCGCCAGCGTGTTGCCGAGCTCTACGTGCGCTTGGTGTTCGAGGGCTTCGTCAAATAGGGCGACCATCAGGTTTCGTTGGCGATCGGCCAAGGAGTAGATTTGGAATGCCACCACGGTCGAGCCATGGACGATGGCTTTCAGGTCCTCTGGGCTGGGCGCGGAAGGGGTCACCGCTTTTTCAACGGCGCCGAAGTGGTAAAACTGAAAAGAGCGCGGCATCGCCAGATCTAGGGTGTCGGAGTTCACCAGTCGGATCATTTGCTGGCCACCTTTCGGGCTGATCCTCCACCTTGATCAGACGTGATCACGTGCTCCACGGTCCGAATGATCTCATTTTCGGTGAAGGGCTTGAGGATGTAGTCGCGCGCGCCAGCGTTGATCGCCTCCATCACCATGTGCTCTTGCCCCATGGCCGAGACGATGATGATGCGGGCGTTCTTGTCCTTCTTGACGATTTTTCGGGTGGCTTCGATGCCGCTCATCTGCGGCATCACGACGTCCATGGTGACGACATTCGGCTTGAGCCGCATGTACATTTCCACGGCTTGCACGCCGGTTTCGGCTTCGCCGACGACTTGAAAATGCGCTTTAGTGAGGATGTCCGCCAAGGTCTTCCTCACGAAACTGACGTCATCCACGATGAGCACGGTCCTCGCCATGCATTCATTCTATACAAGCCGCGCTTGGACGTCCATCGGCGGGGCTTGCCGGGCTAGCGTCATTCGCTTGACGGCGTGAGCTCGACGGTGACTTTGTCGATGGATCGACGGCTCGCTTCCATCACGATGAACTTCACTTGGCCGGCGCGCGTGGTGAAGAAAAGCTCGTCGTTGATGTTGGGGATCCGTCCGAACTGCTGCAGCAGAAAGCCCGCCAACGTCTCGTAATCGCCCTCGGGCAACGACAACGGAAGGGCCTCGTTGATCTTCTTCACTTCGGTCCGGGCGGGGATAATCCAGCTCGTTTCGGAGAGCGCCCGGAACAGGGAGGATTCGGTGTCGTACTCATCGCTGATTTCTCCGACGATTTCCTCCACGATATCCTCGATCGTCAGAATTCCGACGGCTCCGCCGTATTCGTCTACGACGATCGCCATTTCCCATTTCGCGTTTTGCATCTCCACGAACGCGTCCTCCAGGGACTGGGTCTCGGAAATATAGTGGGCGGGGGTGACCAGGGTATCGATGCGCGTGGAAAGATCCGCGGCGCTGAAAAGATCGGACACCTCGAGCAAGCCTATGATGTTATCCACGCGTTCCGTGTAAACCGGGACGCGCGAATGCCGATGGCGCTGGAACTCGAGGAGGGCTTCTTGAACGGTGGAAGAGGACTCCAGGGCATCGACTTTAACCAACGGGATCAAGGCCTGCTGCGCTTCACTATTAGTGAAGTCGAAGATGCGCTTGATCATGCGTTTTTCGGTCGTCTTGATCGCGGTTTCCTTCTTGCCCATGCTCAAGAGCGAGCGCAGCTCGTCGCGGGTGGTTTGCTGGCGTCCGATGATGAGCTCCTGCATGGGGACCACGAGCTTCTCGAGCCGCGAAGTTACCGCCGAGAGCAGGAAGGTGATCGGATATAGCAGCAAATAAAGACCGTAGACGGGATATGAAACCCAAGGGGCCAGGCGGTTGGCGTGGCGTTGAAAGATCACCTTCGGGATGAGCTCTCCGAAAATCACGATCAAAGGCGAAGTCACTAGGATCGCCAGCAAGGTCCCGTGCGCATATCCACGCTCATTAATATAGATCGTAATCAATCCGGAAACGGCGACCACCGAAGCGACCGCCACTAAGATGGTGGTGGAGAAAATGCGATGCACCTGGTCCAGCAGACGTAGCGCCAAGCCGGCTCCGGGCGAACCATCCTTTGCGGCCATCTTTAGCTTGATCCGGTCCGCCGATAGCAGCGCGAGTTCGGAGCCCGAAAAAAAACCCTCGAGCAAGATGAGCGCGGGGAT
Organism: Bacteriovoracia bacterium; assembly: GCA_050251055.1. Lineage (GTDB taxonomy): Bacteria > Bdellovibrionota > UBA1018 > UBA1018 > JBFWNL01 > JBFWNL01. Next base: position 222,167 of record JBFWNL010000003.1, on the reverse strand, counting down.
GATCTTTATCATGTCGACGATATCGAGGGCCAAATTCATAGGATGTCCTCGAATAGCTCATCGATAATGTCCCCCAGGGTCACGATGCCTAGTGCGTTTTGTCTGTCGTCTACCACCACCGCCATGTGGGTTTTGTTGCGCTTGAGCTGCGTGAACAGTGAATTCACCGGCAAAGAGGCGGCCACGAAGAGGGGTTTGCGGATCATCCGGTCCACCGGCTGGGATCCGAGCTGGGGATTGAGCTTTGCGGCCATAAGGTCTTTCGCGTATAGGATGCCGATGATGGCCGAGCGGCTTTTGCCGTAGATGGGGATGCGGTAAAATTTGCGGCGCTGGATCTCGGCCAAGGCGATCGAGATCGTGGTCGTGGCGGGCATCGTGAAGGCTTGCTGCAGCGGCGTAAAGATTTGGGAAACTTGGGTGTTATCGAGCTTGAAGACCTTTTGGATCAGGTCCACCTCGCTTTCGTTCACCATGCCTTCCTTATGGCCCTCTTCGACCATCAGCAAAAAGTCCTCTTCCTTGATGATCTTAGTGGGGTGCGAATCGTGATCGCGAAAGTCCTTCCGCTGTCCCGTTAGCAGGTAGACGACGCGCTTCGTGAGTATCCGCAGCGGTCCGGTCACACGAAAGGCCTGGAGGACAAAGCCCGCGAGCAGCGTCGCGATCATCTGATTTGCCCGGGCACCGAAGACTTTCGGCGTGACGTCGCAGATGAGCAGGATGATCGGGGTGGTGATCAGGATGCCCATTGCCATCTGCAGCTGCCAAGGGGGGATGGTCGTCGGCCAGGTACCGGGCAGGGTGGCGGCGATCGCCTCCCAGTTGCGGGCAATGGCGCTTTCGATCACGGTCGAAAGCGAGATGTTCACCACCTCATTCGCGATCAGGATGGTCAAAAGCAATCCACCGGGATCGGAGAGCAGCCTACGGATTTTCTTGTAGGCGTTTCCGAAGTTTTCGCGGAGATAGCGGAGCTGGAAGCGGGAAAGGCTAAAGAGGGCGACCTCCGACGACGAGAATATCGCGGAGGTCGCCATGAGAAATATACAGAAAATCGCTTCGAATGCCGTCACGGAGTACGGTCGAGTCTAACCCAAACCACCGTGGCGCGCTACTTCGACTTGGCGGCGATCGAGTTGGCCGCCGCCGTCGGCAGGATTTTCTTCGTCGCCTTCGACTTGGATTCCTTGCCGCCGCCGCCCTTCTTCACGTTCAGGCGGGTGATCTTCTTCACGAGAACGATATCGAGGACTTCGTCGATGGTCTTCACGGGGATGAATTCCATCTGCTCGCGGAACTCGTCCGGGATATCCTCGAGATCCTTCTTGTTCTTGTCCGGGATGATGATGGTTTTGATGCCATGTCTCATCGCGGCCAGTGCTTTTTCCTTCAAGCCTCCGATCGGGAGCACGCGGCCGGTGAGGGTGATCTCACCCGTCATGGCGACGTCTTTGCGGAGGGGTACGCCCGTCAGGCGCGAGATAATCGCGCTGGTGACGGTGATACCTGCCGACGGACCGTCCTTGGGCACAGCGCCCGCCGGGAAGTGGATGTGGATATCGGTGTTCGCGAACACGTTCTCGTTGATGCCGAAATCCTTCGCGCGCCACCGGATCAAACCGAGAGCGGTTTGGCCGGATTCACGCATCACGTCGCCCAGTTGGCCGGTGAGGCTAATGCCTCCCTTGCCTTTGTTCGCCGTGGTTTCCACGTAGAGGATCTCCCCGCCGACCGCCGTCCAGGCTAAGCCCGTGGCGATGCCGACTTCGTCCTTTTCCTGCTCGTCTTCGCGGATATACGGAGGGGGCCCCAAGAACTTGTAGACCAACTCCGGCGTGATCACGGTTTTTTCGGCCGTGCCTTCCGCCACGCGGCGCGCGGTCTTGCGGCAAACCGTGGCGACTTGGCGCTCTAGGTTACGCAACCCGGCTTCACGGGTGTACTGACCGATGATGGTTTTCACGCCTTCTTCGGTGAACTGGATCTGCTTTTCCTTCAGGCCATTCTCTTCGATCTGCTTCGGAATGAGGTGGCGCTTGGTGATGTGGTACTTTTCCTCTTCCATGTAACCCGACAGCTGGATGATCTCCATGCGGTCGCGAAGCGCGGACGGAATCGTATCCAGCATGTTGCAGGTCGCGATGAACATCACGTTCGAGACGTCGAACGGGACGTTCAAGTAATGATCCCGGAAAGAAAAGTTCTGTTCGGGGTCGAGCAACTCCAGGAGCGCCGCCGACGGATCACCGCGGAAGTCGCTGCCAAGTTTGTCGATTTCGTCGAGTACGAAGACCGGGTTGTTCGTGCCGGCTTGTTTCAGGCCCTGCACGATGCGGCCGGGGAGCGCGCCGACGTAAGTGCGCCGGTGACCACGGATTTCGGCTTCGTCCTTCACGCCGCCCAGGGAGATCCGCACAAAGCTGCGGCCCAAGGCGCGCGCGATCGAGCGGCCCAGCGAGGTTTTACCCACGCCCGGGGGGCCCGAGAAGCAAAGAATGGGGCCTTTCATCTTGTTCTTCAGCTTGCGGACCGCGAGATATTCAAGCACGCGTTCCTTGATCTTCTGAAGATTGAAGTGGTCTTCGTCCAGGATCGCCTTGGCGCGCGCTAGGTCGAGGTTGTCCTCGCTCTGTTTGCTCCAAGGGGTATCAATCAGCCAGTCGATGTAGGTGCGGAGCATGGAGGCTTCGGAAGCTTCCGGGTGCATCCGCTCGAGGCGGCCCAGCTGCTTGAGGGCTTCGTGCTCGACTTCCTGGGGCATCTTGCAGTTGATGATCTTATCCTTGAGCTCGTCCATCTCTTCGCCCTTCGAGTCGGCGTCGCCGAGCTCGTTTTTGATGGCGCGGATTTGCTCGCGGAGGAAGTATTCCTTCTGCGATTTCGTCATCTCGTCCTTGGCTTGCGAGCGGATCTTAGCTTGCAAGGTGAGGACTTCGTATTCCTTAATCAGGTGGTCGTGCACGCGCTTCAGGCGCTCGAACGAATCGGTGACTTCGAGCACGTCTTGGGCGTCGTTGACTTTCAGGCCCAGATTCGAGGCGATAAGGTCCGCCATGCGCCCAGGGTCGTTGATGTCTTCAAGGACCATCAGGATGTCCGGGGCGAGCACCTTACCCAGGTTGATAATCTTCTCCAGCTGCTCGCGCACGTTGCGGATAAGCGCTTCATGCTCCGAAACCAATCCGGTGACGGTGTTCTCCACCTTGGTCACGCGGACCTGGAAGTAAGGCTGCGTCTGGGTGAATTCGTTAATCTTAGCTTTGCACAGGCCTTGGGTCAGGATCTTGATCCGACCGTCGGGGAGCTTGCGCATGCGCATGATCATGGCGACGGTGCCGACGTTGTAGATGCGGTCGGGGCTTGGGTGCTCGTCCGTGATGTCTTTCTGGGAAGCCAGGAGGATCAGGCGGTCGGAGCGCGAGAGCGCTTCCTCGACGCTTTGGATGGAGGAATCGCGCCCCACGAAGAGCGGGATGATCATGTACGGGAAAACCACGATGTCCCGTACCGGTAGCATGGGAAGTACTTCTGGTATCTCTACTTGTTCGCCGTCATAGTTGGTGACCATTCAGTCAGTCTCCTCCGAGCCTTGTACCCAAAGCTTGTTTTCAAGCTTGTTCTAAGACTCAATTCGGCCTTTTCTGCCTACGCCTTTAGGAAATTGAACCCAACTAGGTTGATTGATGTGACGCGATTAATCGTCGGAAATATACGAAAAAGCTCGGGAAATTTAGAGGTGGCCGTCTTGAACTTGGCGCGAAAACGGCGCCATTATTTCGCCAGAATCTCGATAATGGACCATTGCCGGGTGCCCGCGCCATCACGCCGGAAGCTGTGAAAAAGCGGCTTTTTCACGGGATTTTCACCGGCGGCCGTCGTTTCTTGGCAACGCGTGCAGAGCCGAAGAACGTCAATTTTCTGAATGCCGAGCGCGGTCAGTTCTTGGCGGTTCACCGCCTGGAGATCGAGGTGGCGTCGCCGCGGCAAGATTTCGGCGGGGTGCAGATTCGAAAAATCGGAGGCAAAGCGTGCGGCCAGCTCTTCGCTGACCTCGTAACAGCAGGGTCCAATCGCGGGCCCGATAGCCGCGACCCAGTCCCGGCGGGGCCAGTCCTTCGGAAATGAATCCCAGGTATGACGCACGATCCGCGCGATCGTCCCGCGCCAACCGGCGTGGATCGCGGCGACGTGACCGCCGTCGGCGTGCGCGAGCAGGATCGGCACGCAGTCCGCGGTCACTACGCCCACCGGCAGCCCGGTCTGGGCCGTGCAGAGCGCGTCGGTTTCTCCACAGACCTGCTGGCGCGCCCGTACTTCCACACAGCGATCGCCGTGCACCTGTTTCCAGCGCGGCGAGGTTTCCGGCCAGTCTTTGAGGAAGGGATCGGCGATCGGCGCGAGCGCGCTGCCGAAACCATGGCGAATGCCCGGCACTTTCGCGAGTTCCTGGCCCGTGAACCAAGCTTGCTCCTGGCCGGTATTCATCGCCTTGCCCCTTTGGCTTGCGAAGCTTTCAGCGCATCCCACACGGCCTGGAAGTCGGCGGGTGGCGGGGCCTCAAAGCGAAGCGGAGCTCCAGTAATGGGATGGGCAAAAGCGAGGAGCTGGGCGTGCAGCGCTTGCCCCCGCAGGCCGCGCACGGCTTCGCGAACCCCGACCGCGAGGTCCTTCCACTTCTTCTGATTCTCCGTGGGCTTGCCGTAGGTAGGGTCGCCCAGAATTGAGCAGCCGATGCCAGCCAGATGCACCCGGACCTGGTGCGTGCGGCCCGTCTCCAAGGTCGCCTCCACGAGGCACGCCATGGGCTGGCGCGATGCCGTGTGATAGGCCTCGAGCACCTTCACGTGGGTCACGGCGCGGCGCCCTTCCTTCACCGTCATGGACATTTTTTTCCGGTCTTTCGGATTCCGTCCGATCAGGCTCTCGATCGTGAAAGGTTTAATTGCTTTCGGCCGGCCGTAGCAAAGCGCTAGGTAGCGGCGCTCGATCTCATGTTTGGCGAAAGTCTTCGCCAAACGGTGATGGGCCTCGTCCGACTTGCTCACGACCAGCACGCCGCTGGTATCCTTGTCGATGCGATGAACGATGCCAGGCCGCAAGATGCCGCCGACCCCGCTCAGTTTCTTGATCCGGTAGAGGAGCGCGTTGACAAGAGTGCCGTCCCGTTCGGCCGGCGAAGGGTGTACCGAAATTCCCTTGGGTTTATTGACGATCGCCAGGTGCTCGTCCTCGAATAAAATTTCCACGGGAAGGTCCTGGGCAACGGCCGCCGCGGGTTTCGCGTCCGCCACCGTCAGACGAACTTCGTCACCGGCCTGCAACCTCGTTTTTTTTCTGAAGGGCTCCCCGTTGACCCATGCGCCGTCCGACTCGAGCAATCGCTGTACCTGCGTGCGGGATAGGCTGGGTGGGCTTGCGTTGCCTTGCCATACTCCGGCCCCGGACTGCAGGGCCTGGAAGATGACGACATCGCTACGCGAACCCGCCGGGCTTTCCTCGATTTGCCAGATCCAGATTCGTGGCACGGGCTAGGCTTTCTTGGATTCCGCCATCTGGCGGTAGCGGGCGAGGTAGGCGAGGGCCACCTTTTCATGGGGTAACTTCAGTTTCTTGGCGATTTGGACCACGAATCCGCGAATGTAAACCGGCGCGGGAAGCTTGTCGAAGTCATCTTCCTCGATAGCGCGCAGGTAGCTGCGGCTGATCTTCGTGTAGTCGGCCATTTCCTCGATCGAGATGTTGCGCGCTTCGCGTATTTCCTTCAGGAATATGCCGCGCCATTCGACTTGGTCGTTAATCTTCGCGCTGAGCCCGTCGGGCGTCGTGTCCTCGACTGGCGCTTGATAGACGGGGGTAGGTACCGGGGTTGGCGTGGGCTCCGCGGCGGCGGACACGGCCGGGGCTGGTCTCATCTGATTGCTTTGGGTCGTCCGGGGCGCCGGATTCAATACGCGGGCCTCCGCTTCGAGATCCACGGGCGAGCCGAAGGTCTCCGCGGGCTTGGTCTTTGGCGCGGGTTTCGCGTAGGACATGCCGGGGCTGGATTCAAAATCGGTGGAAGGCGCGACCAAGAGCTCGTCCTCGCCCGCGTCGCTTTCCATGGGCGGCACGCGGTCGATGGAAATGATTTTCTTCTGGGCACGCACCGGCGGGTCCATGTGCTCGGGGTCGAGCACGCCGTGGCCGCGGTCGTATTCCTTGCGGCGTTCGGGATTGGAGAGGACTTGATAAGCCTCTTCGATTTGACCGCGGACGTCGTCGGTGTCTTCCTTGCTGATCAAATTATAGAGCGCGACGCTGTCCTTACCGTAGGCGGATTTAAGCCGCGTGTAGGCCTCACGGATTTCCTGGGGAGTCGCGTCCGGCGCGAGCTCGAGTACGTCGTAATAGTTAACCTTTTCGCCGAATACCATTTAGTAGAGATTGTTTCTTAAGTGTCCGTATCTTTTTACCAGGTAATTCGCGATTCTTTCAATGCTGGAAACCAGTTGGGAGTTGGGAAATTCGACCATGAGCGGCCGCTTGCGCCGCACCGCCTGCCAAACGGCGCTGTCATAGTCGAGATAACCGATATAATCCATCTCGATCCCGAAATACTTTTTACAGACGCTTTTTACGGAGAAGCCGATGTCGACGTCGGTCTGGGTGCGCGCCTGGTTGACGATGAGCTTTAGACGGAACTTCTCGATCTCTTCTTTTAACGCCATGCCAGCTTCGGGGTTCGCTCGGTTGATCTCGCGGAAAAGATCCGATGGCGTTTTGATCCCCAGCTTGTTCTTCGCGTCCAGCGCGATTTCAATCAGATGCCGCACGCTTTTGAGGCGGGGGGCGAGCAGCAGGCGGCGATAGTAAGTGCTCTTGATGAATCGGTACGCGTTCTCAATGGAGGTGGGCTCCGGTAACAAGATGATGATGCCCACGTCCGCGTACAGAAAAAAATCCAACGTATTCTGATTCGTGCCCGCGCCCAGGTCGAACATCAGGTAGTCCGCATCCACTTCCCGGAACTTTTGAAAAAGCTTCACTTTGTCTTCGTGCGTAATGTTCGCGACGCCTACGGAGTCCTGCGCGCCGCTAATGATGTCGAGATTCGGGATGCCCGAGGGCGAAACGCAATCTTGCAAATCGTTCGCGCGCCCGGCGAAGAAGTCGCTCAGGGTCTGGCGAGGCAGTCCCACGCCCAAGGCGGTGTGCAGGTTCGCGCCGCCCAGATCGAGATCCACGGCGACCACCTTATTGCCGGTGCGCGCGAGCGCTATCGCCAAGCTCGAGGACACTAGGCTCTTGCCGACGCCGCCTTTGCCCCCGCCAATGGCCCAGATCTGCTTAATGCGGCTCGTGCCGGGAACCGCGAGTGAGTCGAATGGGTTTTCGAGAATGGAGGTATTCTCGCGGTGGTCGGGCTCAGCAATTGGGGGGTTCGGTAATTCAGATGGCTCGGTGGCTGGATCGCCCGATTCGTTTGATTTCATTTTGTTTTTTGGAAAACCGACGACCTTCAATGCCCCCATCTCCCATCCTTGGCCATGGCTTGGCACACCTTCTATTAGGATCAGTGGCGCTCCGTGCAGAGTCAAGACTAAAGCCGGTCCCTCTGGGCATGGAGGGGAGGTGCGAAGTTGACTTCGCGGAGGGGGCGGGGGTCTGCGAAGCGGGTTTCCCACTTCTCAGTCAACTAACTCAACGCAATAAAAATAGCGGATTGCGCCAAGTGGCTGACGTTTGTAACCACCTAAAATTAAATGATATTTTTTACTCTTAGATACCCAAAAAATACCACTTTGGTAAACATTCTTGGCACCCGAATTGCTCTATATCAACTAGGTTAATGAATTCAATGAACACGAAACTTCACATGCGAACCGATCTGCATCTCGCCAGGAAACTCTGGCACATGCTTATGGGTTTCCTCATCGTGACCATTTACACCGCAACGCAGATGGATCGCAGCACGGCGGTCGTCATCTTGGGATTCGCGTTTGCCTTCTTCTTCGTAACGGAAACCGCGCGTCTGCGCATTCCGGCCGTGAATTCGCTCGCCATCCGGGTCATGGGCCCGTTGATGCGCGCTTCCGAAATCAACCGCTTCAGCGGTACGCCTTATTATGTAGCGGCGGCCTTAATCGCCATCGCCATTTTTCCTAAGACTATTTCCGTACTTTGCTTGATTTACCTGGCCGTCGGCGATCCTTTGGCGTCGCTCTTTGGTATTCTCTATGGTGATCGCTCCATTCGTTTCGCCAACGGAAAGTCGCTCATCGGTACCTTGGCGGGCGTGGCGGTTTGCTTTCTCGCTTCACTGGTGCTGTTGAGCAGCCTGCCCGTATCTTTGGGCACCTGGTTCTTGCTCTCCCTGATCGGCGGCATGGCCGGCGGGATGGCGGAGCTACTCCCGCTCGAAGTGGACGACAACTTCAGCATCCCGATGGTTTCGGGCTTTGTGCTGTGGTTGGCCTTTATTCTGCTGGGCGTTTAAATCCTGACTATATCCCTTTCTTTTTTATATGGTCGCATTGCGTCATGCGCCGTTTTACTTTACTATCTATTTGAAATTATTATCAAAATCTGACTATTGCAGTGGTACATCCGTTGCTTTATAAGGGGTCGGGAGATAGATTTGCTGCTATTAGTCATAATCCCAGTTTTGTTTCAGAATACGGCAATCGCCGCGACGCCGCAGCGCGCCGTGGCTCACCGTTCCCCGCTGGCGTTGGTGAGTCGCCATAGCTCGATGGAGCCCAATGATCGGTACTTAGCGAACCTAGGGCTGGGTTTGGAGAGCCAGTCGGCCGTTTTCAACTCGAAGATCATCGACCCCTCCAGCGCCACCCAGCTGCGCCGGCAGTACGAGCAAATGATGGACGAGTACGAGCTCCGCCGGAACCAAAACCTCGTCGCACCTTACGACGATCGAAGCTACTTCGACCGCACCGTCGATTTTACCCGGTACATCCTACGTCATATTTTCGCTTACCAGATGACGGAGAACATGAAGAAGGCGGAGAAGAATTCCGAGAATATCCGCACTTTCCAGAAGGTTCAGGCGCAAGTCCAGGCGATTGCTAATGGAAGCACCTCCGTTCAAGTTTCGGAACAGTTCCGGTTTGGGACTCAGACCAATATCCCGGACCAAAGAGGCAGGCTGTGGATGACCTCGGCCCTAGTCGATGGATCCGTCGACGTCACGACCAAGGAGATCGATCCGCTGAAACCCTACGATTTTGAGCGTTATTCGTTGAGTTTCAGCCGCCCACTGCCCGTGTTCAGTTTGCAGAGCGGTCTCCGGTATGGAGGGACGACAACGAATCTGACGGCTTCATTGAGCCGTGCGCTGACCCCGAACCTGAGCGCGGCGGTAGCTTCCAGCCAAGGCATGGATCGCGCACGCACGAATTTACCTCCCGAGGGCGAGCGTTCGGTTAGCCTGAACTACGGCATCGCTTTCTAGAGCTGGTTTTTCGCTTATTTTTTCTGAATGACGAACTGACGCGTGACGACTTTGCCGCCGTCGTAGCTGAACTTCACGGTAATCGGGTTCTCGCCGGCGTTCAGCGGGATGAGATCGGTGGAGATCGTGGCAAGGTTCAAGTCCACAAAAACCACGGCGGTGGCCTTGTTGGCCGAGTTCGTGATTTCCGTCGTGCGCAGCTTGGCGAGGTCGGCCTTGGCGTTCAGGCCGCAGATGGGGAGCGAGAGCTTCACCTTGGCCGAAGCCACGGGATCAATCTTCTCCTGGTCGCACCCGATGTCGAGGTTCGTGAAAGATTGCTTGATCGCCGCCGGTTGACGGTCGGAGTCCCCATCCGGGCGCGTGGGAGTGAGCGCCGCCGTCTTCACGCTTTGCCAGTCATAAAATAGCTTATAAACCGAGTTCAGGAACACGAGCGAAACGATGGAAAAAATCACCAGTTCGACCGGGTTAATGCGAAAGCGCGTGGAATTGCGGGATACGCTCATACAGGGTTCTTATCGGCGTGGTACAGGCAGACCGGAGGACTTTTTGCGGTCAAATTCCTGACGACCCCCGCCGGGCGCCATGTTAAAGTGGGCCGGCATTTATGGACGTTCTCAGCCAAACCGCGCTCCTGGTGGGGGTAGCCAGCTTCGGGTTCGCCGCTTCCACCTTGGCGCGCAACTATCGCAACAAGCTGTACCTAGCCTTCGCGGTTTTCTGCATCGTCACTTCCATTTGGGCCATGAGCTTCTTCCTCGACAAGACGGTGGAAGGGGGCGGGCTTTTCTACCGGGTGCATCTGGTGTGCAACGTGTGGCTGACGCCGGTGGCATTGGCTTTTATTCGGGTTATGGTCAGGATCCAGCATCCCTTGGTCCGCCGGCTTTTCGACATTAGCTTGTTTCTCGCCATCGCCCTGACCATCGCGCTAGTGCTAGGGCTCGACGACTTCCCGGGCGTGCGCTTCATCGTGCTTTTTTCGCCGGCGCTGATCGCCGCGCAGACGGTATACCTGATGCTGGCGGATCGACGGGTGCGCCAAGGAATCCGCCAGTTTCCAAAAGTCGCCAACCCCGCGACCGGCCAGGGACGACGTACGCTCATTTACGTGGGCGCGCTCTTCGCGCTCGGCACGTCCTCGATGGACCACGTGCCTTTCCTGGGGCCGATCATACCGGCTTTGGGCAACATCGCGCTCACGGTGTACTTGTTTTTCCTGAGTCAGGCGATTTCCCAGCAGCGGCTTTTGAATTTCAGCGCGCTTCTCACCCGCTTCCTCGTGCTGATCGCGGTGGCTTTGGTGCTCACCGCGATTTACTCGCTACTGTTCGCGTGGATTCAGGATCGGCCGGCGCTTTTCTTCCTGAATTCCTTCATCGTCAGCTTCCTGCTTTTGATGCTGCTTGAGCCGCTACGCGCGGCCGTGGCCTACTTCACGCGGCAGCTCCTGCCGCAGGAGCAGCAATGGCTGGAGACGAAGATGCTAGAGGCGCAGCGCGAGCTCACCGGCGTCGTGGATCTGCGCGCGCTCGTCGATGCGGCGGCGCGATTCTTGGCAACCACGCTGGAGCCACGGGTGTCCGCGTTCTACGTACTGGGAAGCGAGGGAACAAAATACCGTCAGGTCTCACGCGTGCGTCGGCCTCACGTGCTTTCTGGAGGAGAGGGGCGCGACGAGGAGGATCGCCAGGGCAATCCGATTCGGGAGTTGCTGCTGGATCACCCGCTCCTACAGCACTGCCTTTTCCTGCAGTCGCGGGGGGAGCTTCCGGTCTTGCTGGGACAGGTTTTTGAGAATGAGATGGAGCGTTCGGCGAGTCGCACCCAACGGGCGAATCTCAAGAACCTACTCCAAGGCCTGCGGGCCCTGGAGGCCAATCTGCTCATTCCGCTCGTCGCCAATCGCAAGATCCTAGGGTTCGTCGCGCTGGACGCGCCTACCCCGCCGGCGACGTGGGGCACGAACTGGGGTCTGCTGCAGATCATTTATCCCTACTTCGAGCAGGTGGCGCGTACCTTGGGCAATCTCGAGATTTACGTGCGTCAGCGCGAGAAAGAGCGGTTGGCGGCCCTTGGGGAAATGGCGGCGGGTCTTGCCCATGAGATCCGCAATCCGTTAGGGGCCATCAAAGGGGCAGCGCAATTTCTGGATCCCAACGCCGGCGGTCCGGACAGCCGTTTTTTGAAGGTGATCGTCGAGGAGACCGATCGCTTGAATCACGTGGTGACGCAGTTCTTGGACTATTCCCGACCCAACGCCGTGGAGTTCCAACAGATCGACCTCGCCGAGCTTGCGCGTAAGACCTGCGAGCGCATGCAGGCCGTGCACCCGGAGGTCGCCATCGACTTCCGCGCGTTAAACCGAGAGGCCTTCGTCGCGGGAGCACCGGTTCAGATCCAGCAGGTGGCGATTAACCTGCTCGAGAACGCCGTGAAAGCCCTGAGCGTTCGCAAGGACGGCAAGATTTGGGTAAGCGTCCGGCTCGAGGGCGAAGCTTCGACCCGTCGGGTAATCCTTAGCGTGGAAGATAACGGTCCAGGCATCAAGCGTGAGCACCTCGAGAAGCTGTTTATCCCATTTTTCACGACCTCCCCGAGTGGAACGGGCTTGGGACTGTCCATTTGTCAGAAGATTGTGGAAGCCCATTCTGGTAGGATCGAGGTCATGTCGGAAGAAGGCCAATATGCGCGTTTTGTCGTAACGTTCCCGGTTTGGGAGCCCGCCGCATGAGCACGGCCACCGTTCCGAATTTGGGTAAGGTCCTCGTCGTCGATGACGAAAAGAATATCACCTTGGTGATCGAAGCGATGCTCGCGCGCGCGGGCTTCACGCCCGTCGTATTTAACGACAGCGCCCGAGCTTTGCGGGCGCTCAAACAAGAGCGTCCGCACGCCGTCATCACCGATCTCTACATGCCCGGACCGACGGGGATGGAGATCTTGGAATATTGCAAGGAGCACCTACCCGATCTTCCCGTCGTGATTATCACGGCGTTTGGCACCGTCGAGGCGGCGGTCGCGGCGCTGAAGAAAGGCGCGTTCGATTTCATCACCAAGCCCTTCGATCAGACGGAGCTCCTCAACGTTGCCCGCAAGGCGGTGGAGACCTTCCGTCTCCGCGAGGAGGACAACGTTCAGGTATCCTCGATCGTGAGCCACAACCCTCAGATGAAGGAAGTTCTGAACGTCATCCACAAGGTGGCGCGCTCCCCTTCGACGATCCTCATCCTGGGGGAGAGCGGTACCGGTAAGGAGCTCGTCGCATACGAGATCCATAAGCAATCGGACCGGGCGGATAAGCCCTTCGTGAAGATCAACTGCGGCGCCATTCCGGCGACCCTGATCGAGAGCGAGCTCTTCGGTTACGAAAAAGGCGCGTTTACGGGCGCGGTGACCGCCAAACCGGGTCGCTTCGAGCTCGCCAACACGGGGACGATTTTTCTAGATGAGGTGGCGGAGATGCCGCTCGAGATGCAGGTGAAGCTTCTGCGGGTGTTACAAGAGCATCAATTTGAGCGCGTCGGGGGCATCCACAGCACCACCGTGGATGTCCGGATCATCACCGCGACCAATCGCAACCTGGAACAGGAAGTAAAAGAAGGGCGTTTTCGCGAGGATCTTTTTTACCGGCTCAACGTCGTGCCGATCCAGCTGCCGCCCCTGCGTGAGCGCCGGGACGACATCGAGCAGCTCGTGCGCACGTTTATGGATCAGTTCAACGTCAAGCTCGAGCGCAAGGTTACGAATCTGCCAGATGAGGTGCTCGGAGTGTTCAAGACCTACGCGTGGCCGGGTAACATCCGCCAGCTGCAGAACACGATCGAGCGCATGATTCTCATGGCCGACGGATCTTCGCTGCGGCTAGCCGATCTGCCCGAGGAAATCGCCAAGTTCGCCGCCACCGGAGGCACACCGCCGCCCGCAGAGGGAGAGAGCTCGTTCAAAGAGATCGTACGCCGCCAAACCCAGAGCGTGGAACGCGAGCTGATCGAAAAATCGCTTGCCGAAAACGACGGCAACGTCACCCGCACGGCCGAGGCCCTTGGACTCTCGCGCAAGGGACTTCAGCTCAAACTCAAAGAGCTTGGTATCAAGCGTTCGGAAGAGTGATTCAAGGAGGGAGCTCCGGATGGAGTGGTTGGCGAAGTTACTGATCGCGGTCGTAGCGATTCTCCATGTCTATTTCCTCGTGCTTGAGATGTTCCTTTGGACTAAGCTCAAGGGCCTCCAGGTTTTTCGACAAACCCTAGAACAAGCGAAGGCGTCGGCGGTCCTGGCATCCAACCAGGGACTCTACAATGGTTTTTTGGCGGCGGGCCTCGTGTGGGGCCTCGTTAACCCGCATGCCGAGTTTTCCCGGCAGATTTTGTTTTTTTTCCTAGGGTGCGTAATCGTAGCTGGAGTTTATGGCGCGGCCACGGCGAACCGGCGGATCTTTTTTATCCAAGCACTGCCGGCGTTGTTCGCCGCCGGCAGTCTCGCGATAGTTTAAGATAAGCGGACGGTTCGGCTTTTGCCGGGATCGACTACGGGAACAAGCCCTTGAGCAACATCGCGCGCGAAAGGCGGTCGATGGCCGTCACCATAGCCGCGTTCTGCATGCCGCAATTCATCTTCTCCTTGGTGTGAATCACCTTGTTGAAGACGCGAACCATGATTTCCTTCAGCCGGTGGTTCACTTCCTGCTCGCTCCAGAAGAAGCTCTGCAGGCCTTGCACCCATTCGAAGTAGGAAACCGTCACGCCGCCGGCGTTGCAAAGAATGTCGGGGATGATGAACGCGCCGCGGTCTTCGAGTACCTTCATGGCGTCCTGGCTGATGGGACCGTTGGCGCCTTCGGCGATGATACGCGCCTTTACCTTGCTGACGTTCTCTGAATGGATCACGCCGTCGATGGCGGCTGGCACCAGTACATCGACATCCAGCGCGAGCAGCTCTTCATTGGTGATGACGTCGCCGCCTTGGAAGCCTTTTAGTACCCGATTTTCCTTCAGGTAAGCCATGGCTTGCGGGATGTTGATGCCATTCTTATTGTAGATGCCGCCCGTGTGGTCGCTGATCGCCACGACCGCGACCTTGCGGTTGTAAAGCTCGAGCGCGGCGATGTTACCCACCTTACCGAAGCCGTGAATGGCCGCGGTCGTCGAGGAATCCAAGCGAACTTTCGAGAGCCCTTTGTTGTTGAGGTATTTCACCGCTTCTTCGATGGTGAAGACCACGCCCAAGCCGGTCGCTTCCGCGCGTCCCAGGGAGCCGCCGATTTCGACGGGCTTGCCGGTGACGACGCCGGAGACGGTGTAACCCTTTTGCTGCGAAAAGGTATCGAACATCCACGCCATGGTCTGGCCGTCGGTGCCGACGTCGGGGGCCGGAATGTCCTTTTCGGGGCCGATGATGTTGCTGATTTCCATCGTATAACGACGGGTGAGCGCTTGCGCTTCCTGGCGCGAGAGCTTGGTCGCATCGACGCGAATTCCGCCCTTGGCGCCACCCAAGGGGAGGTCCATGAGCGAGCACTTCAGGGTCATGAGCATCGCGAGGCCCGCGACTTCGGAGAGGTTCACGTCTTCGTGATAGCGGATGCCGCCCTTGCCGGGCCCGAGGGTCATATTGTGTTGAACGCGGTAGCCTTCGAACACGCGCACTTCGCCGTTGTCGAGGCGGATCGGCACGCTCACGATCAGGGCGCGCTTCGGAACCTTCAGGCGCTCCAGGATGTTCGGATCCATCTTCATGCTGTTGCCCGCTTTGTCGAGCGCCATGACGGCGTTGCGGTACAGAGCGCTGGTATCCCAAAGGTGCGAGCTCAAGTCATGAGTGGTTCTTGCCATCCGGTATCTCTCCCTCTACTGGCCTATGTGCTTGAAAATACAGCCGACATTACTGACGGTTTTTCTGTGAATCAAGAGTGTTGTTCGTTATATTCACAATCATGGCCCCCATAAAGAAAATTCGTATCGCGGTGCTCTATGGCGGACGGTCCAGTGAGCACGAAATCTCCCTGCGTTCGGCATCTTCGGTGATCAAAAACCTCGATCCGGCCAAGTACGAGATCATTCCCATCGGGATTGATAAGCAGGGGAAGTGGCAACTGGGGAGCCTGGCCTTGCTCCAAAAGCACGCAGGGGAGGCACTTCCCGAGGTTTTGAACCAGGTGCCGGTGGTGCTTCCGCCGCATCCGGCCGACGGGGCGCCCACTTTATTGCCTATACCGCAGGCGGCTAGCGCACCCGCACGAACCGAGTCCTTTGATGTCGTGTTTCCCGTGATGCACGGCCAATATTGCGAAGACGGAACGATCCAGGGCTTCTTGGAGCTGGCCGACGTTCCCTACGTGGGCGCGGGAGTTTTGGCTTCCTCGGTGGGGATGGATAAGGCCGTGGCGAAACGCCTCGCTGAATATGCCGGTGTGAAGGTGACGCCGTATCGGGTTTTAAAGAAGGCCGAGTGGCAGCGCGGAGCCGAGGCGTTTTTAAAGGAAGCCGTGCAAGCCCTGGGCTACCCACTCTTCGTGAAGCCCGTTTGCCAGGGCTCGAGCGTGGGCGTGCACAAGGTGAAGAAGTGGGAAGATCTGCAACCCGCGCTTAAAGACGCGTTCGATTACGATCTGAAAGTTTTGCTCGAAAAGGGAATCGCCGCGCGCGAGATTGAATTCTCGGTGTTGGAGAATCCAGATCACGGGGCACCGCCGCTCGTGAGCGTGGCCGGGGAGATCATCCCGAAACACGAATTTTATTCTTACGAGGCGAAGTATCTCGATGACAATGGCGCGGAGCTTTTGATTCCCGCCCGCTTGACGCCCGAGCAGCTCAAGCAGGCGCAGGTGATGGCGGCGCAGGCCTTCGACGCGCTCGAGTGCGAAGGGATGGCACGGGTAGATTTATTCCTGGATCGCAATACGGGTGAGTTCTACTTCAACGAGGTGAATACGCTGCCGGGCTTTACGAGCATCAGCATGTATCCCAAGCTTTGGGAAGCTTCCGGAATTCCTTATAAGGAACTTTTGTCTAAACTAATCGATCTGGCGATCTCGCGCCACGAGCGTCGGCGGGCGCTGAAGAAAGACTACGCGCCGCCCAAGTAGGGCTTGCGACGGGGGCACGACGTGGGTCAGTGGATCGCGGAAAAATTCTCGACCCGCCCTTCCGATCCCGCGCAACCGGTCCGCGAGTTAGTTGTGCGCCATCTTACGGCGGCGGACGCGCCGGCGTTCCTTGAGTTTATCGAGCGTATCCCGTTTGAGTCGACGCACACGATGCAGTACGTGGGTATGCCTGCACGCGACCCCGAAAAGGTGGCGGCCCGGTTTCTGGAAGCCTCGGAGGCCGCCGATTCGCCGGAAATCAACCTGGGTGCTTTTGATGGCGAAAGAGTGGTGGGCTATCTGAGCGCCCGACCGGAACGGCCCGGACATCCTTGGATTAAGCACGTTCTGGTATTCGGCATGATGGTGCGGCGCGAATACTGGGGCCAGGGCATCGGCCAACGGCTGCTCGCGGTCCAAGAGAAGTTCGCGCGGCAGCACGGGGTTTGTCGTCTAGAGGGAATGGCCCGGGTGGCGAACGAACACGGGATGCGCCTCTATCGGCGCGCGGGTTTCGTGGTCGAGGGCACGCGAAAGTACGCGGCCTTCATCGACGGTGAATATCAAGACGAGTATTTCATCGCGAAAATCCTGGAGCCAGTCCCCAATGCGCCGGTGAAGTCAGAGGCTCCGCGCCGGCTACCGAATTTAAAGACCGAGCGCCTAATCTTGAGGCCATTAGCCCTGAGCGATGCGCCGGCGATCTTCGCTTACGCGCAAAATCCCAACGTTTCTCGCTGGACGATGTGGGAGCCCCATCTTTCGGTTAAGGACACCGAAGCCTATATTCTCGACTATGCCTTTCCCTATTATCGGCAGCGCATTCCCGAGCCCTTGGGAATCACCCTGGCGACGGAACCTTCACGGGTGATCGGCACGGTAGGGCTGTTCTGGGCCTCCGAGAGGAGCCGCTGCATGGAAATGGCCTTCGCTCTGGATGAAGCGCATTGGGGCAAAGGAATCATCCTCGAGGCCGCACGCGAGATCATGCGCTACGCCTTCGAGGAATTCGATCTAAACCGAGTGCAGGCGCATTGCAAATCCGAGAACCGCGCCAGCGCCCGCGTGATGGAAAAGCTCGGCATGAAGTTCGAAGGCACGCGCCGGGCCGCGCTCTTCCACCGCGAGCGCTACTGGGACGCGGATTTCTATGCGATCCTGCGGCAAGACCTCAAGCTGCGAGCTGGCGGCTTAGCTGAAACTTGAACTGAAGCTAAAATGGACGCGGAGAATTGCCTCTGCTCACTCTTCACCGGGCTGAATCACGATATCCACCCGACGATTCTGCGCGCGGCCTTCGGCCGACTTGTTCGACGCCAGCGGCCGATCGTAACCGAAACCCTCGGCGGTGACCGATTCAGTGTCTAGAGTGTTATTCGCGACGAGATACTTCCTGACCGCTTCGGCTCGCTGTTGCGAGAGGGTCTGATTCCTCGCCTTGCTTCCGACGGAGTCGGTGTGCCCCTCCACGGTCACTTCCGTTTCTCCGAAGTCTTTGATCACTTTCTGCACTTTCCCCAAGAGGGCGAAGTCGCGATCCTTGAGGGTCGCGCGATTGGTGGGGAACTGCAGCGCGCGTAGGCGGATCGTCAGGGTATCGCCTTGCCGGTAAACTTGAGCCTCGTCCTCCGAGAACGCCTGGCGAGCGATTTCAAATCGACGGTCGGCCGCCGCTTTCTTTGCGAGGGCCACGTTCTCCGACATAAGGTGGGTGGTCGCGGCTTGCTGCAGCGCGAGCTGATCGTTGCGCGACTCCAGGCGATTTCGCTCGCTCTCCAAGCGGAGGGCGGTGTCTTCGGGTGAAGTCGAATTCGTGGCCTTCGCTTCGCGCGTAATTTTCAAGGCGTGCTGGGCGCTGGCCAGGGTCTCTGTGGCCCGGCGTTCGATTCCGGCCTGATCGTGCCGGTTTCCAAAAATGTAGGCCCGCGTGTCCTCGATGTTCTTTTCGGCGATAGCCAGCGTGCGGGGCGCGAAGCGTCGCGCGTCTTCATCGCGGGCTTTTTCCGTTAGCCGTTCTGCTTGACCAACGGCGCCTTCCTGGAGCGCGCGTAGCTCAAGATCCAAGAAGGCGGCCTGGAGTTCGTCGCGGCGGTCCATGGCGCTCTGGAGCTCGCGGTCTTCGAGGTCCTCTCCTACGTCCCGAAGATCCCCGTCCACCCGACGGAAATCGTCCTCGAAGTACTGGGGGGCCTTGGCGGTCAGGGCTTGGCGCCGCGCCGCGAGCACCGGCTCGAGATTTTTTTCGCCGATCGCCGCCGTCCGGGTGGCGAGATCCAGATAGGCCCGGCCCATCGCCACGGAGTGGAGCGCATCCCGCGAATCTTGGTCACTCTTGGGCTGTTTCAGCTCGGCTTGGGCGTCCGCTAACGCATCTTGGGCGTCTGCGTAGTGATTTGGGGAAAGCACGTTGACTTGCCGGAGGCGCGCTTCCTCTAGGTCTTTCTTTAGTCGCGCCGTTTCATCGACCGCGCTCGCCGTGGCCGGAAACTCCGTAACCGTTGGCGTATGACTACAGGCCTGCGTCCCCATGATTACCGCGAACGTAGCGAAAACTCCCATGCACCCATTTTTTTTGTTCATGCCAAGAGCGACTGCAAGCGTTGTACCGGCTTTAGGGTGGGATAAGGCACGACGGGCGGGGTAGGCTCCGTCAGATTTGTCCCAAGCGGGAAAACAATGTGGCTCAAATTGAAATTCGAAATCTAAAAAAAAGCCCAGCTTTCCGCAGATCCCTGCGGCAAACCGGGCTCTTGACTACCTAAGCTATCAATACACTAAACGAGGTCTAGATTTTTCCTAGAGCCCGCAGTGCCGAGAACACTTCCGCTACGCCACCCGTTTGGGAAAGCGTGCCGAACGGCGCGAGGGTCATCGTGCCAGGGATCAGCACCGGAAGATCCGCTTTGTCGCGGGCGTTCTTCAGGAGCACGGCCTTTACCTGGCTGGCGCTGAGCTCGGGGTTCTGCGACCAGATCACGGCGGCGACGCCAGCCGCGGCCGGGCAGGCCATGCTGGTGCCGCTGAACACCGAGTAGGTGTTGCCGGGGGTCGTGGAGTTCAGGTCCACGCCGGGAGCGAACACGTCGACGTTCTTCTTCCCGTAGTTGGAGAACACGGCTGTGAGGCGCTGGTCATTAAACTGGGAGGAAGCGCCGATCTCGAGCCACGTCGGGATCTCGGCGACGCCGCCGTGGCGGGCCGGATCGAGCACGTTGCGGTTCGGGAAGTTGGCGGCGGTGTCGATGTCCTCGCTGCTGTTGCCCGCCGCGTGCACGATGAGCACGCCCTTGTTGGCTGCGTAGAGGAACGCTTCGTCGATTTTACCCTTCCCGGGGGAAACGGACTTGCCGAAGCTCATGTTGATGATATTGGCACCGTTATCGGCCGCGTAGCGGACGGCCAGCGCGATGTCCTTATCGCGTTCGTCTCCGTTCGGAACCGCACGCAGGGCCATGATCTTCACGTTTGTAGCGATGCCCTTAATACCCAAGCCGTTATCGCGTACCGCGCCGATGATGCCGGACACGTGCGTGCCGTGGTCGGCGTCTGGGCCCGTGACGTCGTTCACGCCGTAATTCACGTCGTTGAAGTCGTTCGGGTTGTCCTTCACGATTTCCGCGCGGGGATTGAACGCCTCATTATAGTAGTAGTTCAACTGGTCATCGGCGTACTGCACGCGCGCGCGCAGGCGGGCGACGGACGCGGCATTGGCGCCCTTAAGGGCCTTGATGATCTCGGCCTTGGCCGCGGCTTCGGCGTCGTTGGACGTCTCGAGCTTCTCAATCTCGGCCAGAACGATCTTTTCCATGTCGCCGATTTTTTCCTTCAAGACTTCAAAGGGAGCCCTGATGGCTTCGAGCGCGGCGGCATTTGGAGCTTTGAGCACTTCCGCCTGGGCGCGGCTGCTTGCCACTTCGGCGCCGTAGGTTTCGAAGAGCTTGGCGTCGGCTTCGGAAAGCTTCTCGCCCTTGGCTTCGAGTTCGGCCTTGAGCTTGCGCAGGCGCACGAGTTCGCGGGTCACTTCCAGGGTTTCGGCGCCGATGTTGACGATCTTGCCGTCTTGATCCTTGCCGCCCAGGAAGCTCCAGCCGTTGATGTCATCGATGTACCCGTTACCGTCGTCGTCGACGCCCGGTTTGCCGTTGGCTTCCTTCTCGTTCACCCAGATGCGGCCCTGCAGATCTTCGTGGTTGACGTCGACACCGCTGTCGATCACGGCGACGACGATTTCCTTACCGCGGCTCAGGTCGAGCTTCTTGTAGACGGCCTCTACGTCCACGCCTTGCACGCCATCGGCCGGGCCTTTCGTGAACCAGTCGGCCGCTTCGGTACCTTCGCCCGGTAGGCGTTCGGTGTCACCTTGCTTGTTGGCTGGTTCCGTTTGAGGCTTCAACGCGGGACGGGGCCCTAGGCCCACGCCGCAGCCGTTTAGCGCCATGGCCGAAACCAAGGCGAACGCAATGATACTGACTTGATTGGATTTCATGATCCCCCCAAAGAGATATTTTTAGATTCCCTAAACTCGGTACCCTATTACCGGATTTAAGTTGAAAGAACTAGGCGGGTAGCAAAAAAAACCGGTCCCCCGCAGTGAAGCGAGGGACCGGTCAATTGAATTAGATTACAGAACGTCCTTGAACCAGGACTTCAGGATTTCTTCCGAAGTTTCCGGGCTCGTGCCCCACTTGTCGGCCACTTGCTTGTTCAGCTCGTGGGCTTGGGTGAGGTCGCCGCTCTTCGCCGCGCCCAGGGCCGATTGCGCAGCCTTGCTGTTCGGGTCGATGTTAAACAGGCGCTTCGAGAAGTCCGTGATGTCCTTCGCGGTACGGACGCGTTCTTTGCGGTCCTTCACGAGTTCCGCCCAGCCGTTGAGGCTGCGGGCGACTTCGACACCTTGTTCTTCTTGGAGAACGTACTTTTCAGCGAAACCCTTACCGGCTTCGAGGATCTTCGCTTCGGCCGCTTGCGCTGCGCTTTCGATGATGTCCTTGCCGGTTTCTTCGCTGCTTTCGTTCAGGGCGTTGCCGTATTCATCATATAGGATGTTGTTGACGCTCAACCAGGCGTAGCCCAGGTAGAGGGCCGGGAGGCCGTAAGAATCGGTGTATTCCCAGAGGGCGTACAGCAGATTGTAGTTGGCGGTCGTGTAGTATGGATCTTCGAAATCCAGGATCTTCGAGCCGTCCCAATAGAAGTTACAGCCAGGGGCCGGGTAGCCGGTGCCGCAGTAGTTGCCGTAAACGTCATACCAAGCGTGATAATAAGGATCGCTGTTGCCGCCACCGCCGCCGCCGCCGCAACCGACCACTACCAAGCTCAAGACCGCGAGCGCGGACAGAGCAGTCTTTTTCGTTTGAGTAAAGAATTTCACAATACCTCCTAAAGTAGTCAAGTTTCTTACCCTCTCACAAACAGGAACTCATTTTCCAATGTGCAGTGCGGCTTAGTGCAAGCAGGGGGCCAAAGTTTTGACGGTAATAAATTTTGTAAGCCTTTAATTGCATGCCTGAAAATTCACGGAAAAGAGACAAATGGATAATCAAAAAAGTCAGAAAATAACGCGAGCTTAGACGCAGTGCATTGTAAATCTTTCGCGGTGAGGTGGCATTTTGGGAGCCTCTCCGGTGACCGCTGGTGGCAAGAGGCTTCCGGTTCGTGCGGTTCGTTTGTTTTGTACGGCTAGCGTTGGAGAGGCATGAACTTGAAGTGATCGCCACAATAGAACGCGGCCTGAGCGGGTTGCGTATCCGTGGGTGGAATCGGGTTGCCGAGCAAACGACAGCCATCTTCCGCAAAGTAGCGGAACGCCGCGGGCGAAGCGATTCCTTGGAGTTCCCCCGAACGGCCATACTCCGGCACCAGGACTTCGAGCGTGTCCAGGGCGCCCAGCGCGGCGGTGATCCAGAGTGCGGGCACCTTTTCCCCCTCTACGCCGCGAACGACGGTGGGGAAGAAGTGGCGAGCGGAGATGAACTTCGGCAGGAAGCTGTAACGGCGACGCGTGAAGCCCGCGCTTTCGTCGCGAGCGAGATCGGCATAGATCACCTGAAAACCCGTGATCCCAAACACCGATAGCTGGGTGTCGCTCGCAAACACTCCGGAGATCTGGGCCACGGGCTCGATCGGGGATAGGGGCAAGAGACGCCCGTCCGAAGACATCGGAGCGGAATTTCCACTAACCACGGTCGTGCGCTGGGTGCCGCGAATGGAGGAGCCCGTGAAAGCGGTTCCGTAGATAGCGTCGCCCGGCGCCAAGGAGTACGCAGCCGTGACTTGGTTCATGGCCATGAGCGTGCGGTGACGTGGCAGCTGGACTAGTTGCTGGGTCCCCAGGCTTAGGCCTTGGGCAACATCCGGACTGATGTCGACACGATGAAAGATCACGTCTTCTTCATTCGGGTCGAAATTTTCGGCGGTGTAGGCGCGCACGATGCCGGCCGCCTGGTCGGCCGCGGTGGGGCTAGCGATTTCCACGAAAGTATGGTTTTCCGGCAAGCTCAGTGCCTGCAGCTTACCTTTGGCGCCCAAGGCGTACATACGGAATTTCAGCGGTTCTTTTGGTTCCGGATCCCATGGATCATAAGGGGCGTTTTCGTTCTTGGGCGGGAAGCCTAGGCCAATCCACACCATCATCATCCCGCCCGTGTTCGTGCGTAGCCATTGGAACCGGTCGGACACGACGGTCTTATCGCTGTCGTGTTCGAAGGTGTAATCGGCCACGGGCGCGAGTCGGGCATCAAAAGTGGTGAACTTGAACGGCGGGGCTTTGCCCTTTTCGGTAGGGGGAAGCTTCGAGACGAAGACGTAGTTTGGCTGGCCGTCTTGGTCGACATCCACGCGCTGGATAGTGAGCAGGGTTCCCGGAAGCGCGTCAATATCCGCCGTGGCGGCGACTATGTGGTGTTTAACCGCCACGTCTTCACGAATCAGGGTGAGCTTCGATTTTTCCACGGAAATTTTCGAAATGGCAAAGTAGTCGGCGCCGGCGCTCCCATCCATGTTGACGACGGAACGGAAATCAGCCGACTTGTTCGGCGGGTTTCCCGCGAGCGGACTGATGCGTGCGCCCGGGAGCTGGGTCTTAGGGTTCACGGCCATGCGGAAGTCCACGGTGGTACGGAATTGGCGCGGTTTCGCGTCGTCGGCTTGTAGCGTCCACTCGATCTTCGCTTCTCCCGGAACGCGACCTAGGTCCACGCCATCATGATCGGCCGAATTCGGCAGGAGCTTCATCTGGGTTTCCAAATCAGCCTTCATGCCTTGGCGAAATCCGCGAATCTCGAAGGTGTCCGTCGTGAGTTTGGCGAACGCGCCCCGGGGCCCGTCGAGCACGCGCGCGGAAACTTTCACGACTTTGGCGTCTTTCCAAAAGCTGCCGAAGCGGACTTGGATGTCCACAGGCACGATCTTCTCCGGATCGAACGTAGCCGTGATCGGGCGCTTGTCGAGCGGGTAGATGAACGGGCCAGCGGGCTCGGCCAGGGCTTTTGGCAAATCGACGTTGCCGAACTGGGTCCACTTGTGGAAGTCGTCGGCGACTTGGGGGCGTGATCCGAGCGCCAGGCGCGCAAACGCTTCGTTCCCGGCCATGCCGCCCGCGCGGAGCCGGGCCAAAAGGCCGGCGACGAAGGGTGATGCCATGGAGGTGCCGTTTTTAAACTCGAAGCCTTGGCCTTCGGTGTTCACGACCGGGATCTTACTCATGGGAAAGGTGCTTAGAATATAGTGGCCGGGCGCGGAGATTTCGACCCCGTCGCCGAAGTTCGAGTAGTGGCTGATTTTGCCGTCGGGGCTGTGGGATCCCACGCAAATCACGCCCGGATACACGCAGGGCATGACGCGGGCTTCGGTGGAGTCGTTACCGGCGGAGGAGACGATCTGAATGCCCTGGCTTTGGGCGAGCGCGATCATCTCGCGCATGAATTGTGAATCGGCCTGGATGGGCCAAGCGAACGAAAGATTCATGATCTTCGCCTGGGCGCGAATCGCGTACAGTACGCCGCGCGCGATTCGGTCGATAAACCCTTTGGCGTTTTCGTAGTCGGAATCATTCGGAATCGACGGATCATCCTGCTTAGGGTCGTCCGTGCTTTGTGGGCGGATGGGGGTGTTGGGTGAATCACTGATCACGCGCACGGGCAGGATTTCGACGTATTTAGATACGCTGGCGACGATCCCCGCGACGTGGGTGCCGTGGCCGACGATATCTTTCACGTTGCCGTCGATGGTGTCCGCGAAGTTGTAGCCGTTGCAGTCGGCGACATAACCGTTGCCATCGGCGTCACGCGGCGGGAAGAGTTTTTTGCACTCATCGGCCTTCTTGGTTTTCTGGCATTCCTTGATTTCAGCCGCGAGCTGGTCGATCATCGCGCATTCGACTTCGTTCCGGTAGATTTGATCCTTCAATACCGGATGGGTGACGTCCAGTCCCGAATCCAGGATGGCGACGCGAATCTTGGTGCCGGCCCCTTCGGGAGGAGCGCGCCGAAGCCCGATGTCCTCGCCGGCCGCGCCGGGAAAGTAGAGAGTCTTGAGCTCTTCGACGCCGATGGGGAAGTTCGCCCCTGGGTTGTCCAGGGCCCACTGCTGGCGGGCCGCCCAAACCGGGATGTTCGCCGGCTGCGGGGGCTGGGCTGGCTGTTCGTGTTGCTCGATGGAGACCGCACGCGAATCCAATCCCGCCTCGGGGGCTTCGCGTTGGACGCGTTCGCGCTCGTGTTCGTTTTTGAACTGCAGAACTTCGGCCTTGGCCAGATCCGGACGACCGATCTTGCGTAGGAACGCGCGCTCGGAAGCCGTGAAGACTTTTTTCCGGGACTTGATTTTCGCGCTCTTCGGCAGTGGCTGTTTACCCGGGAGCCAGATGGCGGAGGCGTCGGCAGGAGAGTTTGTTTTCGCCGGGGGAGCCGACGGC
Organism: Bacteriovoracia bacterium; assembly: GCA_050251055.1. Lineage (GTDB taxonomy): Bacteria > Bdellovibrionota > UBA1018 > UBA1018 > JBFWNL01 > JBFWNL01. Next base: position 196,712 of record JBFWNL010000003.1, on the reverse strand, counting down.
TTAGTTGGCGCGGCGGACGTGGACGTGGGAGCGGCTAGGAGCCAGACGGAGCAGGCGATGGCGAGGGTGGATTTCATCTAGAATCCCTCCGTCAGGTAGCGCGCGGCGATTTCGTAGTAGAAGATCTTATAGTTATTCGAAAATTCGCGGAAAATGCCCGAGCCCATCTTGTCGTCGATGGTGCCGATCGTGTCGGACGCGTACGCCATGTCGTCGTTCTCGTCTCCCTTGCGGAAGCCGTTGATGTGAATTTGGAAGAAGTAACCGTCCTTTTGCAGCCATCCTAAGAGCTGGTCGAGCGGTAGCTCGCGCTCCAGCGTGCGGATCAGCTTCACGTTCCATTTTAGCTGTTTCTCCGCGTCATTGGCTGGGTATTCGTGGCGGAATTTCAGGACCGTACGCATCCAAGGCAGCGTGCATTTGAGGCGCACCCGGTTGCCGTTTTCTTTTTCGCTGTAACCATTGTAGGCGGAGTAGTTTTCGCCAATACTCGCGATGCGCTCCCGCTCGCAAAAGTCGTCCACGACGGCTTGGCCGCCGGCGATCTCCACGAGACGGTCGTAGATCGCCCGCAGGCCACCTTGAAAGAGGGTATCGCGGAGTCGTTGGGTGCCCTGGTCGTACACGACGAGGATTTGCTGGATGTCGTAAAGCTGCAGCTGCTTCATCTGACCGAAAACTTCGCGGTTGATGAGTGGCCGCTCGAGGTTTAGCGGCGCGGCTTTTCGCTCCAAGCCTTCGACGATGGAGAAGAATTCCTTGCGCGGCAGGAGCCAGCCGCCCCAGTGGTGCTCCACGCGGATTACCGCCCGGTTGTCGCGGCCGGGGGTGGTTTCCTTTTCGGAGGCGTAAACGCTCCAGCGGCCGGATCCCAAAAACGAGTTGGCGGGATTTCCTCCGCTCTTGCCTTTGAACCCCCAGCCTTCGGTCGCTTCGCTTACGACGTCCGAAACGAAAGAGTAGCCGTCGGCGCCGTTTGCTTTCACGATACGGTAAGAAAGCAGGCTACGAACGTGATCGTCTGGATTATACCGATCCTGCGGATCCACGGGCGGCTTCACTTTCACGAGGTGGGTTTCCTCGATGTTGTGCCAGCTCCAGAAGAGGAATTTGAATTTGTCGATCGAGGCGTCGAGCGTGTGATCCAGCCGGAAGGGTTTGAAGTCCTGCTCGAGGACCTCGGCGTTGTTTCGACGCAGGAGCGCCCGCAACGCGATCACGAGTTTCTTGGATTGCTCCGGCGTGCGTTCGCCTTGGTCGAGCAGGAACGCCTTGGTCTTGGCTTCGGAATGCTTCCAGGTGTGATTGTAGCTCATGAGCGTGATCCACCAGCGCAGGTCCACGCCGATGTCGGCTGACCGCGTATTCACGCGTTGCAAGTAGACTTGAATGCCTTCTTCCGTCCGCACGAAGAGCGTGCGGCGTAGGATCATGCCGGTGACGCCGCCACTGATATCGATCGAGTTTGCGTAGCCAATCGGTCCCAGTCCCAAGAGCGAGGCCAGCGGGATGGTGACCTGCGCGCGGGCGCCGGCGAGCACCGTGTCGGTCACGGAGAAGATCTCGCCTTCCTTGAGCTCGTCTAAGAAGGCTTTGAAGTTCTTTTCGGAGTCGTCGAGCTCACCGGTCGCCTCGGTTTCCGTTAGCTCGCGGTTATCGAGAAATGCCTGGGCGTTTCCGTCGGCGTCGACCTTCGCGCCCTTCTCGAGCAGGCGGTCCAGGTGCTTGAAGAAGCTTGGTACGAATAACCAGCTCCATTTGGTTTTCAGGGCTTCCTTCATGTCCCCCACGGGGCGGACATGAAGGTAGTTGCGCTGCAGGCTCAGGTTCGCGCTGCCGCTCGGGAGCATCTTGTCTACGCCCGAGATACCGAGATAGTAACCAATGCTTCCTTGGACCGCGACGTTGTCCAGCAGCTGAACTTGCGCGTCGCTGCCGTAGTAGGTGCCGGTAACGACGTTGCGGCTGGCGTTGACATTGAATCCGCCGATGGGACCGCCCCATGCCCGTACCGTTTCTTGGTAGGGTTCGGTCGGGTTGCTCATGTAGTGGTTGATGATTCGCTGCAGGGTGTCTTTCTGATGTTTTTCGGCGACGTCCTGTACGCTCTGGACCGTTAGCAGTTTTTCATTCAACTCGCTCGCCCCGCGAGCCAGCGCGGACGTGATGCCTTCCAATAAGCCAAAGCGGGCGATCTCGTCGGCCTTTAATGGCGACTCCGGGTCCGGATAGACGAATTCCATCGCGTAGCCAGGGTACGCCGACTGCGTGAGTTTGCCGTTCTTTACCGCGCCGGTGTTCAACGAGGCGTTGAAGGGTAAGTCGGAGACACGCTCTTTTTTGAGGCCCAGCACTTTGGCCATCTGATTTCGGCGCGAAACCAGTTTTTCTAAGATCAAGGCGGAGATATCGGCAGGGTACTGACCCGCATTGACGATCGCTTGCAGCTGCGGACGTGTAAAGCGCGCGATCTTGCGCGCGATCCACTTCAGGTCGTCCTGGGAGACTTCGGAAAAACTCTCGGCGAACGGGTGGTTGAAGATCAGATGCCCGCTCGTCACTTCGGCATAATTCCAGCTATACAAGTTAATGCGTTCGGAGAGATCCAGCAGCGTAATGGGTAGTAGGATCGCGCGCAGGGAGCGGCGGGAGCGGATCTTGTCCTTCGTGATTACCCCCCAGTGATAAGGCGGGGTATCCACCTGGCCGGATTCTAGGGTCACGTCCCGCAATGTCACTTCCGGTTGGTTGTCCGGGAGATTCACGATCCAGCGATCGCGCGCGGTATGGGTGGCGTCGGACATCGCGTTCAGGAAAGAGTCGCGCTTGGCGTTGTCAACGAAGCGGAAGGTCAGGTTACGGTAGTTGCGTGGGAGGGCCACGGGGTAGCCCAGGGCGCGCATCATCGCTGCGCGCATGATGGCGGCGTGCCCTTCAAGCGTGATCGTCACGCGGAGCATGCGGTTTTCCCCGGCGTAGGGGCCGCTATCGGGGATGAAGCGGGCGCGTGACCGGAAGAGCTCGTTGGTGCTCGTGAGGTAGGAATCAAAGTCTACGGTCGCGCCTTCGCCGGGCAGATCGGCCCATGCGGCGGAAGAGTAATCGTAGGCCCGGTCCTGCCAGGCATCGTGCTCTTCGGGATCGAGCTGGCTGAGATCCACGCGGCGTTTTTTTGCCAGATCGAGGGCCTCGTCTCGATCGAGGACGCGGCCTTGGTAAACCAGGTCATTGGCGGGCGAGCCGGGGCTGATTTGCGGAATGGCGACGGTACTGGCGAGCGCGGGGTTCGTGAGAGCTAAAAGCAGGATGGCTAAGACGCCTGATCTGGCGTTTAATGTCCTGTTTTTATTGATAAAAAAGACTCTCCGCACAGATGTTACCCTCTCTTAATGACGCGGTGTATCAAGACTGAGAATTAGAGTCAAATAAGATTTTCTGGCCCCTGGTCCGGTAGGAAGCGGAGAATGGTCATTATATGCGTGAAGATTTTGAGATGGATTCCAGCCTGACGTACCTGAACTCGGGGACACATTCGATTTGCCCGCGTGAGGTCACCGCCGCCGTGACCCGGTACCAACGTGAATTCGAGCGCAACCCCACGGCCGAGCTCTTCGCCGCTTGGGGGAAACTTTGGGAAACGCAGGTCGACCTGGCCCAGTTTCTAAAGGCCGATCCCCAGGATCTCTTTCTTCGCCCGAATATCACGCTGGTCATGAACGCCTTCATTCTCGGAGTGGAGTTGCCAAAGGGGAGCGAGATCTTGCTCAGCGACGTCGAATACGGAGCGATCGCCAACCTCTGTCGGTTGAAGGCCGAGCAGGGCGGACTCAAGCTCCGACGGTTTCACCTGCCGAATGATTGCGCTGATCCGGTGGCGCTCGTGAAGCAAGAACTCAAGCCGGAGACGAGCCTGCTCGTGCTCAGCCACATCATTACCGGCAACGGCCAGGTGCTACCCGTCGAGCAGATCGCGCGCGTGACCCGGGAGCGGGGGGTGCTCTTCGCGGTCGACGGCGCCCACTCGCCCGGTGCGCTCGCGCTGGATTTTACGCGGCTCGAAGACGTCGATTGCTATGGCGGCAATTTGCACAAATGGGTAATGGCGCCGAAGGGCACGTCGTTTGGCTGGATCCCGAAGCGTAACCGCGCGCGCGTGAAATCGACGTATGGCGGCTGGACGACGTTCGAGATTCCCGGCCCGTTCGCGGCATTTGGCGGGGGTGATCTTTTTCAGGCGCGCATGCTGATGTCGGCTTGCTATGACTTCGCGCCGTTTTTCGGCATCCGCGACACGCTCGCGTTTTGGCGACGCCATGGCGGGGATCAGATCCGCGCGCGTCTCTACGCATTACAGGCGCACCTCGAGCGACGGCTCGACGAAAAACTGGGCTGGCGCAAGCTTTCTCCCCCCGCGGGCGCAAGGCGCGGTCCTTTGTTGGCGTACGAGCTGCCGGCCGAGCTAGCGACCCAGGGATTCCACCTGATGCAAAAAATTTATCAGGAGCACCGATTGCAAATCATGATCGCGCCGTTTCGTGACAGCGCCTGCCTGCGCGTCAGTCCCCATGTCTACAACACCGAAGCTGAGCTGGATCGGGCGGCCGAGATCTTGGGCCGTTTGAAACGCTAGCGAGGGGCGAAGATGATTTCCACCGGCCGGCTGAGAAGCGGCGATGGTGGTGGGGACGCGCCGGGAAGAATCAGACGGGGTGCTGGCGAGGACTTTTCCGGCGCCTCGGTGATCGCGTCACCCCGGTGTCGCCGAGCCCATTCGCGCAGGCGATCGGCAATGAACTCGGTGTTTTTCACCGGATCATAGGGCAGGTCGGTCGGGGGATTGGCCGGTATTTCCCGGGCGAAATATTCGCAATCGATTAGCACCGCATGTCCATCAGGCGTCAGCATAAACTGCATATCGGGCGTGTAGCGGATTCCGGCCGCCTCCAGGCGTTGCCCGGCTTCGCGGATCTCCTGGAGGTGCGAAGCTTTTACGACGAAATTCTCGGGTAGGGCGTCTGGGCGTTGGGGTTTGAAGGCCACGGCTTTATCGATCAGTTCGGTGACGATGGCGAGGTCACCGCTTTCGGTGCGCATGATTCCTTTGAACTCGGGCCCGAGTCCGAATTTGTTAAGCATCATCGTCATTCGGGCTTCGTTCAGGGCGCGCGATTCCGTGCGGGTAGCCGGGTCCATCACCTTGACGAATACTTTTTTTCCTTGGTAACTCGCCTCGCGCACTTCTTTGTTTCCGATTCCACCTAAGTCGGGAAGAGCCCGGGAGTCCACGATTTCCGTGGGGTGAATCGTCGGGAAGTCATTGAAATTTCTTAGGCCGTCGATGGTGCTCATCCAAAAACGAAGTTCGGGGGAACGGGGCGAGAGGTTTTGTTTTCCGAGAAGGCCTTGCTTAGGGGTGATGACTCCGGATGCAGCCGGGGCAAGGTGCCCTTCGAGGCGATCGGTGATGCATCCCAATACATTGGCTTGAGCTGGTGAACCCTGGACGAAATTTACCCAGGTGAATGAGTAAATAAATAACGCAACAAGTCGAAATTGATCGAAGCGTGCCATCGCGTCTTTCTTTTCGGTGATTCCAAATACAGAGGTGAATGACCTATCGCGTTATTAATAATTCTAGAGGCGGGTCTCTTTTCTTTCCTTCTGCGTCATTAATATGGCAAGACAGGGCCACAAAAGGGAGGAAGTTATGAAGATCAATCACCTGGGGATTTTGGTGGCCGCCGCTTTGGTTACCACCGCTTGCGATAAGACCGAACTGGATCCTTTGACCGGTTTCGAAGTGAAGCAGGCGATTACGTTTACGGATTCCAAGAAGAAAACCGTCGTGTTGCCGGTTGGGCCGACCACGGGCCAAGTGCAGTTCGCCACGAAGAAAAAGAACGGGGAAGTGCAGTCCGGAATGTTGCTGAAGCTCGGCAGCGGAAAGAAAATCGAGTTCAATTTGGGCAACCAGCCGCTCACGATCGTGAAGAACCTGGCCGGTCGTGACGTTGTACTCGGCCTCGAGAACGTGCGTATGAATGCTGGCGACACGGGCCAAACCGTGGGCTTAGCTTTTGACGTGGTCGCTCGCGTAAACGAAGACCGCCGCGAACGCCGCGTGGTCTCCTGCTCTTACACGATTTCGGAATACGTCTGCCGCTATCACCCGCGCTATGGCCGCGAGTGCTACTGGGTGGACGTTACCCGCTACGGCTACCAAGACGTGGAAGATCACTACTACGGTGATCGTACGCAGTACACGGCCCGCCTGGTGGATCGTGACGGTGGCACGGCCGCGATGGCTAACTACGACGTTAACGGCGTGATGTTCTCGCGTACGCCGCTCAACGCTTGCCGCTAATCGACGTCTAAAAGTAAAAGATGTTCATGTAGACCGCCTTCGCGCAAGCGAGGGCGGTTTTTTTTTACCGTCCGCGCATGACGGTGAGTACTTCTGGTGTGTAGGTGGTCGTGGGGATGGTCACGTAAGACATTGGGTAGGCGTCGCCGTTTTCCACGAAGCCGAAAGTGACAATCTCGTTCGCCACGCCACCCGTCATGACGGCAAAGAGCGCGGCGGAATCCGGTCTACATCCTAAGCGGGAAAGCGTGCCCGGCATGACGAGGGCTTGGGCTTGGGTGAGTACTCCGTCGGCTAAGGTGTAGCGCCATAGGTTTTGTGGCCCGCTGACGTAAAAATCGCGGTTGGGCCCGCAGCGAATGACATCCTTGGGTTCCGTTAAGGAAATTGTTTGCCGAAGACTCAAGGTGCCTAAGTCAGGGTGGATGTCCATCAGGTAGACTTTGTTCAGGATGCTGTCGGCTACCACCAGCTGGGTTCCATCGTCTGAAAATGCAAAGTTGCGGGCTGCTCCGGTTCCGAAATCGTAGGCGTTGCTTCCAGAAGAGAGGTTGCCCGTGGTCGCATTGCGCAGAAACACATACATTTGACCGGTCTGCGCGGCGTGGGTAAATACGAATCTTTCGTTAGGGCTAATCAGCATTTCCTGGGATGAAGTAGCGAGCACGCCAAAGCCTTGGGTTTCCATGGCCCCCGTCGCCCGGTCTAAACTCACGGGCTGGATTCCTCCGGGACCGCCATAGCTCGCATACAGGTGGGTGAAGCTAGAGTCGGCGACGAGACCGCGCGGATTGGAAACAGTCAGAGATGATACCGGTAAAAGCGTGCCTAGATCGGAGTTAAGTTGATAACTCAGAAGTTGGTTGCCCGTTCGGTTGGGGATGTAAATGAACTGATGTAATGGGTCAAATAAGGCCACGTAGGGATAGAGGTAGGTGAGTCCCAGGTCTTCCTTGGTGTAGTGGGTGGCGAGGCGCAGCCCGTCCCCGTGGTAAGGATTCGCATAAATCGTGATGAAATTGATTCCGGCCGTGAGCACGTAGAATTTGGATTCGACGACCTGATGAAAACGAGCCCCGCATCCGGTGACGAGCGCGAGTGAAAATGCCACGTAGAAACGAAAGGCGTTCATTCTCCGGGCTCCGTGGCTAAGAAGGCGTTGAGTTGGATGTGGTATACGGATTCCCGCTTGGATTCGGCGGTAGTGAGCGCGAAAATTTCATCCATGAACGCGTCGATACGGTCCTTCACCTTTTCGAATGTCTCGCGAGATACCCCGATCGTCTGCGCGCGCATCTTTTTTTCTTCGTGGGGCAGATCGTAAATCGCTCGGACGGCTTGCTCGTGGAGCAAGCGATGGTATTCGGCCGAGGCCAGACGAAACACGCGATCCGCACAGCGAAGCGGTTTTTCCGGATACTGAATCTTGCCGTCCTTTTCCAAAAGGAATCCGTGCTTCACCAGGAACTGTAGCGCCGCTTCGATTTCCTTGGGGCTGGCTTTTTGTCGACATTTTTTTTGAATCCAGCGCGCGTCGGCGCGAAAGCCTTGCACGCCGGCGATCTCCCGCAAAACCGGATATAGAGGATGGCTCAGGAACTGGAAAACCTCGAACTCGGAAGGGTTCTCTTGGCGGTAGGTGAGTGACTTCTGAATGCGTTTGAGCGCGGCCGTGCGCGAAGCCGGGGTGCGGCCATCGGCAAGCTGCCAAAGGGCTAAGAGAAAGTCCCAATGGGCTTCGGGCAGGCCAAGGTGGGGAAGAAGCTTTTTGATTGCACTTCGGGTGAAGGGGCGCTTCCCTTGGAGAACCATGGAAAGATATGCCGGCGTCAGCTTCGCGCGCTGGGCGATGGCCGCTGCCGTATCGCCCTGGGCGTTTCGTCGATGCGAAATCCAATCGCGCAGGAACTCCCGATAGTCATGGTATTTGAAAAGCTGGGGAGTTCCTTCCGGTTTCATCTTTTAATAGATTAACAAAAAATATAAAAAAAGTAAAATATTTGATTCATTTTGTTTATTAAATATTTGAAATATTTAAATTTTATTTAATTTTTAAAAATAATAATAAACAAAATTTAAAAAAATACTTGATAAAAAATGCATCGCGTCATATGCTCTTAAACAAGGAAGCCCGAAAACCCGGAGGGGTTTGAAAAGACGGAAACGGATACTTGCGATCGGTCTTCCTAAATTTCCAGCCGGAAGTTGACTGAGCCTAATCCCAGAGCCCAATTAGCCCTTGCCCCAATAACGGTCATCAACTTCCGGCTGGAAAAATTTTCTAAAGGTTGGGGGAAAATCATGAAGTACGTTTTATTCGCCTTAGGGTTGCTCGTGTCTCACGCCGCGCTTGCGAGCGTGGATCCTCGCTGTGACGTCTATATTGATGGAGGCGTGATTCCGGGCGAAGCCCCGTTCGGCGGCTCTGGCCCTTTTCCCTCGTACTGCGAATGCCGGCGTCAGCAAGGCGGCCCCCTGCCCACCGACTGCGAGGAAGGCGGCGGCGGTATTACTGGCATCACTTCGGGAGGCGGCGGTGGCGGCGGAGGAGCGGGTCCGGGCGGGCCCGGTCCGACGAGCTTTCCTTCCGTGCCGATCTGCGCCGATCCAACCACCCGCGAACTCTTTCCCGAGTTCTGCGGCAATCCTGGCTGCGATAACGATCCCAATACTCCGCTGCCGAGCTGCCGAGACGTGATCCGGGAGTGCTATAAACCTCGCACGATCGCGATCTATGCGCACGTATACGCGGCCACGGGCGGCGCGCCCGTGCGTACGGCTATTGTTTGCCAAAACTCCCAAGATCCGATCGATCGTAAATATCTCGATGCCCAACGTGAGCAGCAGATCTGGTCGCATTTACAGCACGGCTTGACGGGGCCCTGGTTCGAGCAGTTCATCCAGCCTGATCGCACCGACGTTCCGGCCTGTGGTGACGACGTGAATCCTAATCGTGTGTTGGACGTTAAAGTGGGCGAGGGCGTGCGCCTGTTCGCCCTGCAGCTGGCGGCTTGTAGCTCCTTTCAGTCCGACCACACCTGCGCGAACATTCTGCGCGCCTGTCAGCTCGACGCGAACGGGAACTGCGCGGGCGGCAATGGATACGTGCTTGACGCCCAGGCGTCGAGCGAGTGGAACCGCGGACGTATGGCTTGGGGTGCGATGGAAAATCCTGCCCAAGATATCGAGAGCGTGGGTGGTGGCAGCGTCCGTGGCAGCTTCGTGTTCGAGCCCACGGCGGTACGCTACCGTTGCGATTCGCCGTCGAACCCCGCGCTTTGTGAGTGCCCTCGGGAGGGTGAGCGCTACAATCCGACCTTTGGGATTATCGCCGGATCCAATCCGCCCAAGTGGGAAATCACCTGTAAGCCTAGCCCGTCGAACTACGGCGTTACCCAGCACCCGAATATTCCTTCAACCGGCGAGCTCTATGTCAACGTGCTGCCGACGAGCCCCCAACGTCAGGGCTGGGGTTGGACCGGCACCGGCGAGCAGGACATGGGACCGCGAGTCTGGCGGGTTTCTCGCCGCATCTATGATCGTATCACCGACGGCGCGGACATCCTGAACCAGTCGGGCACGATCGTGAAGCGACAGCTGCTGGAGTTTCAATCGCTGAATGCGATCGAGCGGGGTTCGGTGCGCTTTTACCTGCGAATCTTCCCCGAGTGCCAACCCGAGAATTTGGCCTTGAGCCCGCAGCCGAATCAGGTCTGGGGAGGCGCTAGCTCGGTCGCGCAGGCTAGCTTTTCGGTGGCGGCACCCTCGTCGGCGGAGATCCCTTGGGGATGCGGTCAGAACCGTTTTCAATACGACGTGGCGTCCGGGGTACAGGGGTCGCTCGGAAGCTACACGCCGGGCCCGCAGTTTTCCGACAGTTTCGCGGTGGACCGCGTGATCAATCCCGGCGAAGCCGGCCAGAGTCTCTCGGTGAGCGCGGTGTGGGCGGCGCTAGCGTTCCCGGCGGCCAATCCGTCGGGCCCGGCTCCTGCGGGTGACTACCAGCTGCGTGTACGCTGGACTCCGTACTCCGCCCTGGGGCCGTGGCCGGCGCTGACGCCGGAGTTCGCCCAGTATGTGGGGCGAGAAACCACCGCCGTGGTACAAGTGCGCGCTTGTCCGGCTCCGCAAGAGCTCTATAGCCAGCTGACGCTCGCCGTGAACCCGGCCTCTCCGACCGCGATCATCGAGGCAGGTGCGGCGCAGTTCACGATTCAAGGAACGGTAAATGCTCAGTATCAGAGCCTGCCGGCGAGCTGCGACTACCGGGTGCAGATCCGGCGTTCGGCCGCGGGCGGCGACCGCGTGCTTCGTCGCGTAAGCAATGGCCAATACACGGGCGTGAATTGGGAAGCCGCGGCCCCTCGGGGTTCGGCGGTGACCGTGGCGAGCTATCTCACCCATAGCCCCAACTTGCCCACGCCGCCACCGACGGCCCTATCCACGGCCGTCGCCGCCGATAGCGATCTTGCTTACGGAGATCACGGGTATTACGCCCGCGTGACGCTGGGAGCGCAGTCGCGTGACAGCTCGACGGCGACCGTGCGAATCGCTGCGGCGAGCTGCCCGCGTTTGAACTTCAACTCGTTCACGTTCACGCCGCCCACGATCCCGGAATCGGGAGCGCAGGCGGTAACCCAGGTCAGCGCGACCGGACAGTTCGCATCGACGCCTCCGGCCGCATGTTTCCCGTACGCGGTGCAGATGTCCTGGCCGGGCCGGGGCGTGGTCTACAGTGCGTCGGTCCCGAATGCGCAAGCGCCCCTTGCGTGGAGTTTCGCCCTGAGCATCAATGGGAACCAGCCGACGTTGCCCGTGCACGTGCCCAATGTTTCGCCGGGTACGTATGCGCTCGAGTTCCGCAGTCAATCGAATCCGAGCGCGGGTACGCCGGTTGTTGGTACCCGCACGGCAAACCTCACGGTGGAGGCGGTGACGGCGGCATGTCCGGCCAATTGGCCCTGGATCCACTCGTTCGACCCCATTGGTCCGATCACGCCCGACTTCCCGGACGGATCGCCTTACGTGCGTACGATCAGCTGGGCGCAGTTCACCGGCCAGATCAGCCGCATCCATTCCATCACCATCGAAGGTCTGACGCCTACGGCGCCGATTCAGTCGAGCGGAGGTCAGTGGTTTGGCGGCCGGTACGTCGGCGACTCCTACCTCAGCGGCGTGGCGTATCCGGAGCAGGTTTTCCCGGAAGTCTTTGCGACCGTGCCGACGGGATGCCGTCCGGAACGTATCGAGCTCGCGTACAAAGCGCCGGGACAAAGCCAGTTCCAGCCCTTCGATCCGCATAACCCCGGCTTCGCCTATCCCGGCGTGGTCTACGGTCCGAGTCAGGGAGGATGCGCCTCCCAGTTCGGCGGCGCGAACTGTTTCGTCTGGGGTGGGGCGAACACGACGGTCGCTTATCACCGGGATGACGGCGTTGTGACGCCGGGATCGACTCCGGGGAACTATTACTTCCTCTGGACGGAGCCGGGTTTGTACGAAGTATCGGCGCGAGTGATGTCGGCTAACGGCCAGTCGTTGCGGGAAGGTCGTTACTTCATCCGCATCGGTGATCCGGGACAGACTCAGACCGTGATCTTGTCGATGGACGAGGAAGTAGACATGATGATCGGCGCCCCGAACCGCCGTTTTGGCCTAACGAACAACTGAAGGGAGACGTGACGTGACTCTGGGGGAACTCTTGGTCGGACTAGCGATGGTAGCGGCGGTGAGTTTCGCCGGAGCCAGCGTGTTGACCGAGGGTCACCGCCAGGGCAGAGATTTGGACGGCGGGCATCATCTGCAACGCCGGATCCAGGAGCTCAAGCTGGAGCTCTTGGATCCGGCCCGCTGCACGGCCTTCCTCGAAACCTTGCCCACCCGCACTTTCAACGTGGGCGTAGGCGGAAGCTTGGAGGCGGTTCGTATCTCCGTTCCGGTTCCTCCGACGTGGACAGCCGGGGGGGTGGTTTACGACGCGCTGGAGTTACGCGGTCGATCCGGTGGGGACTCCGGTTTTTTTCACTTCGCGGTGAACGTGGCGGCGCGCCGACCCGCGACGGCAGGCGCCCGCGTTTATCGCACGGAGTTCCCCTTGACCGTGGCGGTTGAACAGGTTCAAGGCGATGAGTATCTCATGCGCCGCTGCGCGGGCGACGTGCCGCGCGACGCCCAGTTTTCCGATGTGGAGATCTGCCGACTGGCCGGCGGTCGCGCGCTTGATCCCGCCGATTCCGATGGCGACGGTAGCGTGGATTGTGCCCTGAGCTCACTGGTGGTTTCCACGGATCCCGCCACTTTGAATGATCCCGCGCTCCGTGCCCCGGGCAGTCTTTTCGTCGGCACCCGTGGAGGCGCCTACGTTTCGGCGCGGGGAGATACGGGCATCGTGGAGGTTTCGACCGTGCAAGGCTTTCCTGGCCGATGGACGGTGGACGCTAGCGCCCTGTCGGCGGCGCCCACGCGCGCATTGCGGGTGGATCCTCCGCTGGCTTGCCCGGCGGGGAATAAGCTCGTGGGGTTCGATGCCACGGGCGCGGTATGCGCGTCTGACGCCGAGTCCCCGGCGGCGCCTTCGATTTACACGGGATCCGGCGAAGGGAGTGGGGATGCCTTGCTGGCGAACGTCACTCCGGGCGCGAACGGAGTATTCCAATTCAAGGGACTGACGGCGGGCGCGGGCATTACCGTCACCCAGTATGCGGAGCGCGTGGTCGTTGGGACGGTCGGAGGCTTCCGGGAAGTGAGCCCTTGTCCAGCGGGTCAAGTCGCCCGGGGCGTGCAGGCGGGCGGCGTGGTGAACTGCGTGACGCCGAATTGGAATGCGGCGGCGGGCGGAATCCTAGATCGGACTTGTACGGCTGGTGGTGCATGTAACCAGCTCTGCATCGGCGGCGATTGCCGGGCGTCGTTCCCGGCTCCTACGGCCCGCACCTGTTTTTTTCGGGGTCAATCCTATACGGCGGGCGCGCGCTGCCGCGAAACGCGTCCGCAATACGACGCTAGTGGAGTGTACGGATCGAGCTGCCACAGCCAAGGCCGACGGGTGGGGCACGCGATGATCTACCAGTGTGAAGCGAACGGGCAGTGGAGCCGCAGCTGTGGTCGCGCCACGGTGCCGCTTTGCGGAAGTTGAAGAGGGGGACGAGATGGGACGGGGGAAATCCATCGGAGGTTTTTCGATCATCGGCGCGGTTTTGGTGAATGCCGTGCTTGCTACGCTGCTGCTGGCGTGGATGCAGCTGGGGGCCACCACGCAGCGCTCCGTTCGCAACGTGGCGATGAGTTCGCAGTGGGCCGACTTCACCGCGCAAGTTCAGAATGTCCTGCATACGAAGGAACAGTGCACGCGTTTCCTGCAGAACGTGGCGGTGGTTTTTTCTCCCACCCAGCCGCAGACGCTGCGGCAATGCGTGGAAAAAATCGACATCGGCACGGGATCGGAGCAGGTTCTCGCCCGCGGTCCTTGCCTACCCAACGCGGCCGCGTGGGATGTGCCCGGCACCGATTTGAAGATCAACGGGCTTTTCGCCGTGGGGTTGCCCGCGGATCCGGCTCAACCCTTGCCCGCGAACCAATACGATCTTTCGGTCTTATTGACCGCGACCAAGAGCGGGCAGCGGATCGGCGCGGCTTCCGTGCTTTACTCCTTGCCGCTGCGGGTTTCGACGATTCCTGCCGGCGCGAACGTCCGGGCCAACGAATGCATCGACATGCGAGGCGCGGCGCGGTCGCCGCTGGAGGCATGCCGGTTGATGGGAGGCAAATGGTTGGTCGATACCACGACGGCTCCTGCCCGGGAAAAATGCGTGTTTCCGGAAATGCGCGTCACTTCTACCGCCTCTTTCCGGCGCGCGCTTTCGCCGGGAGAAAACTATCACCAACTGAGCGTGGGGAGTGAAACCCGAAACGTTCGTTTGTTGGCGCAGAATCAAGGAGTTGGGGTCACGGCGCGCTATGATGGCGGTAGTGTTTCCTTGAAGAGCGATGCCGGCGTGCCCGCCGTCAGCGCGTCCGCGGACCTACGCTGTCCGGCGGGCCAGCTCTTACGCGGGATTGGCGCCCAAGGATTAATCTGCGAGCCGGATCAAAACGGCGGCGCGCGCACCCTGCAAAACGCCGTTAGCCTCGGCGGCACGGCCAGTCTGGTCGCGGGCAAGGATCCCGCTAGCTCGCAGATTCTACTGCGCGCGCTCGAGGGCGCCGCGCCGATCCGGGTTTCGGTAAACGCTTCGGGTGGGGTGACGAACTTACGCCTCTCCCAGGTGAATCCGCCGACGCAAGTGAGCTGCGGAGCAGGCGAGACGCTCGTCGGTTTTCACGGAAACCGTACGCCGATCTGCGTTTCTACGGGCACGGTGGGAGATCTGAAGTGCGACCGGCCCGGCAGCTGCGCGCAGGTGTGTTTGGGTGGGGATTGTCGTCGGGACTGGAATGTCCGGCCCGGCGCCGACGCGGTTTGCCGCGATGGGGGATTGGCCTACTCCCCGGGCGCGCGTTGCCGACTGGCACAGTGTGATTTTACGACCCAGCCGCCGAACGGCTTGGCGCGGTTCCACGCGTGCCGTCCCGACGGAACCTGGAGCGCGCCATCGGCCGAAACGGGCCCCTGCGAAGGGGTCCCGGTTTGTCGGGATGACCATACCTAGGGGAGCGACCGTATGAGATTGGAAGCCTACTTGATTGCATTGTCCATCCTCGTGATTGGCGCCCTGGGTTTGGCGAGCACGAGCAAGTCCCAGCGCTTGGCATTGCAAAGCAGCCACGTTCAACAAACCTGGGCCTCCGACGTGCGGGAGATGAGTCACCTCCTAGGTAAGCGTGAGACCTGCGCTACGCTGATGGCGTCCTGGCCAGCCCTGGAGCGGACGGTTCAGCTCACGACGGAAGCATCTTTCCAGCCCTTTGAAATCCCGTTTAGCCCAAACGAGCTTCGTTTCGACACTGATCTCGTTTTTCCGCGCGGGTTATCGAGCAATCGCGCTTATACGCTCACGGACTGGCGTTTTCGCGCCACCAGCGTGTCGTTTGCGGGCCCGACACCGCAACTGAATCTCGTGGTGGAGCTCACCGCCGAAAGGCAAGGGGGTGGTCCTTTAGGCAAGCTTCCGCTCGTTGCGCGCGTGCCGTTCTCGGTGCGAACCGTGGCGACCGGGCCCGATCGTTACCGTTTGTCCGAATGCGTGGTGGAAACCCGGCCGAGCCTTTCTAACTACGATAGCTTTTGCACGGCCGTCGGAGGGATTTACGTGGTGAGCAAACAAACTTGTGAGTTTTCCCAATTCCAAGTGACGCGATCGCCCGGATCCGCGTTTAGCCCACCCCCCTTAAACTCACTCGCGGTCGGCTCGGAAATGCTCAGCGGCCATGCGTTTTTGAACGTACAGCCGGACTCTTCGATCGATACGCTTTCATTCGGCGCCGGTACTTTCTATCAGACTCGTTTTTTCGATATCGGCCAAAGCTGGCTCGAGTCGGTGAAGTTCTTGGGTCCCGAGCAGGCGTCGGGGTGCGCCTCCGCGGGATTTATCCCCGGTCCGGTCGGCGTGGTCAACCGCTCCTTCTCGCGTCGAATGCTCCTGGGCTTCGGACCCCAAGGCGCAATCTGCGGCGATCAGGTGGGTTGGAGCTTGGAGCCGTTTCGCGAGGTCGAGGAGGGACGTACGGTGCCGAACGCTTATCCGATTTATGGCGGCTTAAGCCAACTTAGTCCCGAGCAGAATCGGTTTCGAAATCTGCAAGGGACCCTAGGGGTGACGATCACGCCTTCGGCGACGAACTTGACGCTGGCTTCCACGGTGGCCAACCCGGCAGGCATCAATCCGTTCGCGGCGCAGGCGTTCGCTTGCACGGGGGCGAACGAAGCACTCTATGGATTTGACTTCACCGCGGCGGCACCTGCGCCGATCTGTCGGCGGCCGGAAGCCAGCTGCACCCAAGCGGGCGAATGTGATCAGATCTGCATTGGTGACGACTGCCGGAAATCGTGGAAACCCGCCGAGCCGGTACCTTGTACGTGGGGTTTTCAAATTTACTCCGAGAACTCCCGCTGCCGGGAAGACTTCGTCGCTTTTTCGCCGGCGGACGACGACACCTGCTCGAGTTCGGTGGGAGCAAGCCAAACGTACCGTTGTGGGAGCCAGGGTGAGTGGATTCCAGCCGGATGCCTGTCGGCCACGGACACGAACTACCCCTCCACGGTGTGTGGGGGGTAATCGATAATTTTATTAGTTATTTCAATGAGTTAAATAATATTGAACTAATTTAATCAACAATATAAAATAGAGGGTACGCAAGTGTCCGTAGGTACGTAGTTGGGGGGACTGTTGCTTCCTATTATTCGCATGCTTAGCCTCGCGGCGACGCTCGCCGTTTCCGCGTGCTCGAGACCGTATACCGTTTCCGCCGGCGGCGGCGGCATCGATGTTGGTACACCGGAAGACGTGGTCGCGCATCTGCGCATGGACGGCTATTTCCTGCCGGAGAGTTACGAAGAGGCCGACCTACCGGTTCAGTTCTGCGTGAATTCTCTCGGGTTGTCGTCATCGGAACCCAGCCGAGCCCCGATTGAAATTCCGATTCAGCGGTCGATTGGCTTCGGCTACGCGGGCACGGATCTTTTTTCTGGTGTGGTACGCGAAGGACTCTACTCCCGCATCGATTTAGACGTCGCTCGTCACTGCAATCCGCTCGAGTTGTCGCCCTATAGCGTTTTGGTTCACGGGCCTTCTCGCACGTTTACGGACACGGGCAGCTATCAGATCCAGTTCCTGCCTTCCCCGGGTGATGCCGGGATTCAGATCAGCGGGGGAGAGGGCGCGTCGCTGGTACAGATCGGATTGAATTTCCGCCGGCAGATCGAATCGCTCTTGGGCATCCGCTCCAGCGCGGAAATACCGCGGTTGATGCGCCAATCCGGTACCGCTCACGCGGGATTCAAGAGCGGCTGTTACGGAGGCAACACGGGATCTTCGGCGCACGAGCCGCTGGGTGGCGACGGGGGGAGCGCTTCCCTTCCGAGCACCTGGGGTGAAAACTGCCGCACTTCCCTGATGGTGGTGGATTAACTTCCATGTTCGCCTGGATTCTGCTTTTGCTCGCTAGCCCCGTCGCGACGGCGGCCGAGGGTTCGCCCCTTTGGCTGGACGATCGTGCGGTTTGGGCCGTGAATCCCGACCAGGGTAGCATCACCGCCGTGGATCGTCATACTTTGCGGAAAGCCGCGGAAATCTCCGTGGGACGAGATCCCCGGGCGATTGCTCCGACCAACGGAGGAGGTCTCGTGATTTCCCTACGGGGAGAGTCCGCGCTGGCTACCATCGATAAACCCTACAGCAGCCGTCCGTCCGTGCGAAAAATCGAGCTGGGTTATGGTCGATTGCCCTTCGGCCTAGTGACGCGAGGAAATCGGATCTGGGTCTGCGATGAAGCCAAGGCCGAGTTGCTGAAGGTGGATTTGAGCGAAGGCCGGGTGACGGCGCGGCTTGCGCTCCCCGGGGCCGGCCGGGCATTGGTCGAGGACACCCAGGGCGTGCTTTACGTAGCTCGGTTTATTTCTCCTGACTCGGGCGGTGAAGTCTACGCGATCGATCCGGAGAAGATGGCGCTACTTCGCGTATTCAGGCTGGCGCCTCGGCGTGAGGGCCCGGACACGCACGAGCGTATGCGGGGCTTGCCCAACTACTTGCTGGGGGTAGCCGTGACGAAGAGCCCGGATCGTCTCTGGGTCACGGGAAAAATCGACAACATATTCCGGGGTAAATTCCGCGACGGACAACCGCTCACTTCTGAATTCACCACGCGTGGCTTCGTTGCGCAGATCGATCTCGCCACGGGCCGTGAGGTCGCCGAGCAGCGGCGCGAGCTTCCCGGCCGGGATTTACCCGTGTTTGCGCTGGCGGAGTCCGATCGTAAGCGCGTGTGGATCGCGTCCTTGGGAACGCAGACGCTGGACCGACTCCCCATCGCGGGCGGGGCGCCGCTTTCCCCGCCCATCCAACTACCGGGACGGGCCCCGTTGGCGATCGCGCGCGATTCCAAGCATTCCCGGCTTTACGTGTTGCAGTGGCTGACCCGCGACCTGGCGATATACAACTTGGCCAGCGAACCCATCCGGCTCACCAAAACGGTGTCGCTAATCACGCGCGAGACCTTGCCGGCGGCGGTGCTCGCGGGGAAAAAGATTTTCCATAACGCCGCCGATGTCCGCATGAGTGCGCAAGGCCGCATGAGCTGCGCCACCTGCCACCTGGACGGCGGACAAGATGGCCGCGTTTGGGATTTTGGGGATCGCGGCGAAGGCCTGCGCAACACTATTTCGCTCAACGGGCCGGGCGGTACTGGGCATGGGCCCGTGCATTGGACGGGCAATTTCAACGAGATCCAAGATTTCGAGCACGACATGCGCAAGGCTTTTGGTGGCCACGGATTCATGCCGGCTGCCGCTTTTCACGCCGACGCGGACCCCTCGGTTGACATTAAGGCGGGAAAGTCCAAGGCGCTCGATCAGCTGGCCGCTTATTTTGCGACTTTGGATCAGGCGCCGGCTAGTCCGTACCGACTTCCGAATGGAGCTTTATCTCCGGTCGCGGAGCGCGGCCGCGAGGTTTTCCGCAAGTTCGACTGCGCTAGCTGCCATGGGGGCCCGCAGTTCACCATCAGCGGGCCGCTGACCCGGCGAATGGTGGATACGATCAAGCCGACCACCGGGCAACGCCTGGGCCAGCCGTTCGTCGGCATCGATGTGCCCACATTAAAAGGGGCTTGGCAGACGCCGCCTTATTTTCACGATGGTTCGGCGGCGACGTTGCGAGACGTGTTTCTTAAAAAAAATGGCAACGGTTCGCATGGTCCTGACAAGATGAATGACGCCGATTTGAATGATCTTGTGCAGTATCTGTTCGAACTCGACGAGAGTGACGCTAAAGCTGAGCTGCGCGCAGGCCCCGGTCGACGCTGATCGAGGGTTCTTTGTGCCCTCCCATTTCGCACCGGTGCGGTGAAGACGCGATGTGTGCGCCGAGTCAGATGAGTTTTTTCCCTCGTACACGCATTTAAATGCAGGGAGTGCACCCTCCCGCGTGGCACACCCCTTGCTGATACGGGATCACAACGAGAGAGGGAACCTATGAAAAACATTTATCAGATCAGCGTGTCCGCGATGGCGTTGCTTGCTTTCGCCGCGTGTAACAAATCCGATTTCGACGACCTCAAGCAATTCGAAGTAAAGCAACCAATGACCTTGGCGGTCTCAAAGAAAAAATCCATCACGGTACCGGTTGGCCCCGCGAGCGTGGAAGCGCAGTTCGCATCCAAGCGCAAGGATAAGGAAGTGCAGTCAGCCATGGTGCTCAAGCTCCAGGGCAAGAAAGTTCCATTTGATCTGAAGCAACAGTCGATTTTAGTCGTGAAGAACCGCATGGGCCGCGATGTCCCCCATGATTTGGGCGGACTGCAGGTTTCGGCCGCCGAATCGGGTCAGAATCTGGGCGTGGCGATTTCGGTTTTGGCGCGGGAAAACGTGGATTATCGTAGCCAAGCTACCGAGAGCTGTACTTATACGACCAGCCACACGATTTGCCGGGGGCATGGCCGCGAGCGTGTCTGCCGCACGGAAACGGTTACTCATCGTGGATATCAAGAAGTCGAGCATCACTATTTCGGCAACGAAAGCGACTATCGGATTGAGCTGACCGCCGCCGATGGCAGCTTGGCCGCGAGCGGAAGTCTGTACGTAAACGCCGTCCAGCACTCCTACCATGAGCTCACGGCCTGCCGTTAGATAAGTAGTTTAGCCGTTTTGGATAGACCCACCTGGCGGGTAAGCATACTCCACCCCTTTGACTCCACGAGTTTGCTTACCTGCCAGGTGTCGGTGAATGAGTGACTTGACGAAACGATTCGAGCAAAGCGGCGCTACTGAACGGTGGCCGACTCGGTGCTTTCTTGCTCGCTGCCTTCTTCCGCGCCGCCTGGCCGGTAGTTGGGGTCGATGATTTCCACGTGATTGCACTCGCGATTCGGGCATTTATGCATCAATCCCGCGCGCTTCGTGACCTTCTCCATCATGACCGAGAACTTGCACTGGGGACATTCCTTCACGAAGGGCTTATCCCAACAAGCGAAGTTGCACTTCGGCCACTGGTTACAGCTGTAGAAAATACGGCGGAAGCGGGACTGGCGCTGGGCAATCTCGCCTTCCTTGCAAACGGGACAGTGGATGCCCAGGGTGATAGCTTCGGTCGTCTTGCAGTTCGGATAATCGGAACAGGCTAGGAACTTGCCGAATTTTCCGGACTTCACGACCATCGGATTACTGCACTTGGAGCACTTTTTGTCGGTGTATTCCTTCGGGATGACGACGATGTTGCCTTGGTCGTCTTTCTTGTAATCTTGGGTGTTCTTGCAGTTGGGGTAGTTCGAGCAGGCGAGAAATGATCCTAACTTGCCCCACTTGATCACCATGGTGTTGCTGCATTTGTCGCACTTGATGTTCGTCGGCACTTCCTGCGCCTTGACGTTCTTCATGTGCTTCTTGGCTTGTTCAAGTGTCTTTTCGAACGGCTTCCAGAAGTTGCCGAGCGTCTTGCGCCAGTCGGATTTACCTTCTTCGATCTCGTCGAGCTGGTTTTCCATGCCCGCGGTGAACTCGACGTTCAGGATGTCCGGGAAGCTCTCGATCAGAAGGTCGGTGACGACCACGCCCAATTCGCTGGGATAGTACTTATTGTCACGTTTTTCGACGTATTCGCGATCCTGCAAATTGGACAAAATGGACGCGTAAGTCGACGGCCGGCCGATCCCTTTTTCTTCGAGGTCGCGAATGAGGGAGGCATCCGAATAGCGGGGAGGCGGTTGCGTAAAATGCTGGGAGGGCTCGAAACCCTTGTTCGTGACCGCGTCTCCGGGGGCGATTTTTGGCAGCTTCAAGACCTTGTCTTCGTTTTCCGCGGCCGAAGCGGCGGCGTCGCTTTCCTGCTCTTCGTAGACGGCGGTGAAACCCGGGAATTTGATGACGGATCCAGTCGCGCGAAACGTTTGCTCGTTTCCCGATTTGTCCTTCGTGATGACATCGACGGCCGTTTGATCGTAAACGGCCTGGGACATTTGGGAGGAGACAAATCGGTTCCAAATCAGTTGGTAGAGGCGGAACTCGTCTTTTTCCAGGAAGCCCTTCACGCGCTCGGGCGGGAAATCAAGCGACGTGGGACGGATCGCTTCGTGCGCGTCCTGCGCGCCTTTTTTCGTCTTATATGCGTTCGGTTCGGCTGGGAGGTACTGGGCCCCGTACTGTTTACCGATATATTCACGCACGGAAGCCAGCGCGCCCGGCTCGATACGCACGGAGTCGGTACGCATATAGGTGATCAAGCCGGTCGTGCCGAGATCGCCCAAGTCCACCCCTTCGTAGAGGCGTTGGGCAAGCATCATCGTTTTCTTCGCGCTGAAGCCGAGCTTGCGGGCGCCTTCCTGTTGTAGGCGGCTGGTGATGAACGGCGGTTGGGCGCGGCGGGAGCGCTCTTTTTGTTCGATGGACTTCACGGTCCAGCTCGCGCCCTTCATGGCGGCGAGTACCGTATCGACCTGTGACTTATTCGTCAGATCTGGGTCCTTGCCGTTCGTCTTGAAAAGGCGGGTACGGAAATCCTGGCCGTCTTTAGAGAACGTGCCTTCCATCTCCCAGAACTCGTCGGGCTTAAACGCTTTGACTTCGCGTTCACGCTCGACCACCATCTTGAGCGCGACCGACTGCACGCGTCCGGCGGAAATCCCGCGACGCACCTTGTCCCACAGTAAGGGGCTGATCTTGTAACCCACCAGACGATCGAGTACGCGGCGGGCCTGCTGGGCCTGGAAGAGGTCCATGTTCAGCTTCTGCGGATTTTGGATCGCCTCCAAGATGGCGGGTTTGGTGATCGCATTCAGCAGGATACGGTGAACTTTCTTCTTCGCCCCGAGCTCTTCGTTAATGTGGTACGCGATGGCTTCGCCTTCGCGGTCCGGGTCAGTTGCCAGGTACAATTCCGGCACGCGTTCCACGGCTTTGTGTAGCTCTTCAAGCACCTTCTTTTTTCCCGGAATGAGTTGGTAATCAATGTCGAATCCCTTGGCGGGGTCCACGCCTAGCTTGTTCTTCGGCAGATCCTTGATGTGGCCGATGCTGGCTTTCACGATGTACTCGCGGCCGAGATACTTCTGGATGGTTTTGGCTTTGGAGGGCGACTCGACGATGACCAGGGCCTTCTTCGGCTTCTGGGGCTTCATCACCATGACGCGCTCTTCCGTGCTTTCGGGAGCGGCCTCGGACTTAGAGTTTTTCGCGGCCTTCGCGGGTTTAGGGGCTTTTTTTGCCTTCGCTGGCGCAGCCTTCGGTGTGGTTTTCGGTGACGCGGTCGCGGCTTTAGCTTTTTTCGCCATATATAATGATAGTGATGATAACGCCAAGAGGGGGGTAAAAATCAACTCTTTAGTTCAACTTCACCGAAGTCAGTATACCGTTTTTATCCAGTATGCTTCCGGTTTCCGTCGCAACCTCGAGCGCAGAAAAGAATTTTTCCGATGGCCACCCCGTCTGCATGGCCCAGTCATGAAGGTCCTGCACGCTGATGCCTCCCCGGGATCGGGACGCCGAATATACTTTTTGGAGAAGTTGAATCGCGGGCGCGCGGGTTCCCGCACTCGAATCTTTCGCCTCGAAGGTGGACGATAGCTCGAACCAGGTGGCGCCCAACGAATGCGGTCCCCAAAACGGGCGCGCGTGATTGTCGTCGATGAGCCGTTGGTTTCCCGCCAGGGCAGGATCACCGGGGCGGCAAGGTACGGCGTAACAGTCGATATCCATGTCGCGGGCCCAGCGTGCGGTATTGAGCGCTCCCGAACGATGAGCGGCCTGCACGACCCACACGGCCTTCGCGAGGCGCGCGATCAGACGATTGCGGTGAATGAAATGAGCGGCCAATGGCTTCGTACCGAGGGGGAACTCGCTCAGGATCAGCCCGCCGGCCGCGACGATTCGCTCGCCGAGCGCGTGATTTTCGGGAGGATAACTGACGTCCAGCCCGGCGCCCACGACGGCGATGGTGGGTAAGCCCGCCTCCAGAGCCGCTGTATGCGCCACCGTGTCCACTCCTTTGGCCAACCCGGAGATAACGACGATCCGCGAGTCCCGTAGCGCGAGTATCCAGTTGCGGGTCTGGTGCAACAGTGACGGCAGCGCTCGGCGCGTGCCGACGCACGCCAGTCCGTCCTCCGGTAGTCGCCGGAGCAGCTCGTGGGCGTGTTTAGGTCCCCACTTTCCCCGTACGAATAGTCGCGTCGGGGGACGTTGAGCCTGCCAGAGGGCATGACCGGGAAGGTTGGAGGGAGTGAGCTCCATGCCTCCAGCCCTTGCGAACGGGGTGCCGATCGAAAAGACAATAGACAGCGGAGGTCCCCCTGCTTGGGACGGTTAGTATGAAAACCGGTTTTACCGCCGCGCGGGCGCGGCCGTTATTGGGTGATCGGGAAGTCTTCGACCGGCGGCGGTTCGTCCGCGGGGAACTCGTCCGTCGGCACTTCTTCGGCCGGCGGTTCCGACGTCAAGGGGACTTCCTCGGCCGGTGGCGGAGCGTCGTCGAGCGGTGGAAGCTCTTCCTCCAGCGCGGACTCCGCAGGGGCTTCCGTCGGCGCTTCTTCGTCGACCGGCGGGGCGTCGAGGTCTTCTTCCGGCAGTGCTTCTTCTTCCGGATTTCCCTTCCAATCTTCGAGTTGTTGAAGTTCCTTGCGCTCTTCGTCGCTCAGCGTGCCGCCCGGATCCAGTTGGTCAAGATCGTCGCCGCCACCCAGCGTGTTGCGCTGGCCGTAGACATCGGAGACGTCCGTGAGCAGAATGACGGGGTGTCCGTCGTCGATCGTGTAGCTGGAGTAGATCGTGAGTGCGGTCGAGAACTGAGGCGTCGTGGCGATCACGAGGAAGTCGGCCTCGCGTACGAAGTTGGCATCGGGGAACTCTTGCTTCGTTCCGGGGTCCTTATTCTGGTACGCGCGGAACACCATGCCAGGCTGCACGCCGTCATCACTGCCACGATCAATAAACACGTGCTTGTTTTCCGCGATCGCGTAGGAGGCCGATCGCCGATCGATGAGGATCTCGGCTTCCAGTGGCTCGGATCCGGGAATCGGCGCGGGAACGTCGTGGGGACGGATGAATGGAATGATGAAAGTACCGCGCGTGATGGGCTGCGAAGCGGCGGTGATGACGCCCAGAAAAAGGTTCGAGCGCACGCCGACGACTTTGACCGTGCCGAGATTCTGATAGAGGTAGCCCGAACGATCCTGCCCATACGGATCCAGTGACTCCGGTTCTTGGGTAACGGTATAGCTCTCGCCTAGCTGAAGGTCGCCTTTGGCTTCGATATACACGCCGTCGCCGATGCTGAGACCCGCGGAGGGTTCCTTAGAAAAATTGATGTCGCCCAAGGAAGTAAGTTCCGCCGATTGCGCGAACGAGGGCAAAGTGATGCCCGTGCTTTCGTGGAAGCGAATCTTACTGCGAGAGTCAAATCCCTGCGGATCGATGCCCGTGGGTAGCTGGACGGAGACGGTTTCCCAGCGCTGCCGGGGCAGCTCGGTCCACTCTCCGTTTACCTTGCCGTTTGGGGGTTTAGGAATCACGATATCGGCGTCGACGTAGGTCTGGGTCAAGGCGGTGATCGCCACCGTTGGCAGGGAAGTGCCCGTACCCGGCATGAAGGCGACCTGGTTGCCGGGATAAATCAGGTGGGGGTTCGTGATGGCTCCGTTGTTGATCGACCAGATCTTCGGCCAATACTTACCGTCGCCGAAGAGCCGCGTGGACACGTCGTAAAGCGTGTCACCCTTGGTAATGAGATAGTTTTCTCGCGATTTGGTGCCCGTGATTTCCGACCAACGCGCATCCGAGATGGGTTGCAGCTTCTTCGCCAGCTGGGCCGCTTCCTCTTCGGGAGATATGGCCGGGGCCTTGGCGGCGTAGGCGCCGCTGGCGGCGAGCAGATTTAACGTCGAGATGGCTAACAGAACCTTCCGTGGCTTTGTTTTCATTCGCCTTCATCCAATACGGCGTGGGCCGCCGCGCTTTGACTGGGTAACTGCAAATTTTGGCTCGTGGGTGAACCCGGCGCCGGGGCGGTTTCCGGCGTGCTGCCTGGCAGATGCACGGGAGCCGCTTCCACCGCGGGGACTTCCTCGGAGGCAGGGGTGGCCACGCCTTGGGTTGGGCGAGCAGCCATCGCGGGCGCCGATGGCGTATCCACGCGGATGCCGGCAGCGGCCGGACTTTGGGGAAAGAGCGCCAGTAGCTGCTGGCGATGGCGAGCGGCCACTTTCGGGCGGTTCAGCTGATCCTCGCATTCGGCCATCCGGCGCAAGGCTTCTGGCGTGTAGCTGCTACGGTCGTAGGAAACGATCACGCGTTGGTATTCGTCGAGAGCCAAGCGGAATTCCCTCTGCTTGAAGTACGCTTCACCTACGTGGTACTGCGCGGCTCCCGCGAGCACGTGATCGGGCTGGTTCTGCAGGAAATTGGAAAACTGGAGGACGGATTCAGCGTATTTGCCGCCGTCGAAGAGCACCATGGCGTCGCGAAATTTCTGGATTGAGGCGTCCCGCGCGTATTCGGCTTCGGGGTCGTCGGCCAGCGTGTCGGCTTCCACGGCTTCGCCTTGGGCATCGGCCGGGTGGACGGAGATCGGTGAGGTTTTTATCTTCCCGGTCTGCTTCTTGAGCGCGATCGCCTGGGTCGCGTTCGCGGCGTTGATCTTGTCGTTCATCATGCCCATCTTCTGTTCCGCTTCTCCGAGTTTTTTCTCGAGGGTCGCTACGGTCGAAGTGAGATGCGCCACTTGCTCGCGAAGGAGCTCGCTCTCGGTCGGAGGGGGCGGTGCATGGTTCTCGGCTTCGACGGTAGGTTCAGTCGACTTTGGAGTGGATGCGCAACCATTCGCCCCTAGACTCAGGGTGGCTAGGGTGGCGACGCTAATGAACAAGGACGGTGCAAACGTGAAAAGGTGCCTCATATCATCAGGGTAACACTATTCGAGAGGGCGGCAACCACTCATCCTTCATGCGTCAAGGCATTGGCACTAAATCGGGCGAAATGTGGTAGTTACTGCCTATGTCCGTGCTTCATCCGCACTCGATTCCGAAGTTTGGCAAGCGTTTCATCCGCGTCCGTAAGGAAGATTCGGCTTTCGTGTATTGCCTCTTTGAATCTTACGAGGGGATCGCCAGTTATTCGACGCTCGAGGCGCCGGTCGGTGCGCACTATCGTGATCTGGTCTTGAATGTCCCGCCGGATTTCTCGGTGGAGGTGGATCAAGTTTTGGCTACGATCGCGCATCTTTACCACGAGATCCCACCCCCGCCCCCGGGCACGCGCTTTGCCTAGCGGCAGGCATGGTGCTTTGGATTGGAACGTGTTTTTTCGCCGCGCGTGCGGTTCATTTGGGAGCGCTAGCGATCGTGCCTCTCTTTTCCCCGCGGGGAGAAGGGATGGGCGAGCTCAGTTTGCGCACCGTGCAGGCGGTGCTTTGGGAGCTGCAGGACACGATTGAAGCGGGCCTGATTCCGGACGACGAGCTTTGGCGTCGATCACGGGAGCTTGCCCCGCCTTGGGGCACGGTGGTGGGCGAAAGTCTGCAGGAGTTAAGAAGCCGAGGAGCCAGTCTCTTACCGACCGTGAAGCGGTTACGTGCGTTGGTTGAAAATTCCCTGGAAAATCTGCAGGAATCGCGGGCGCGTTCGGCGCAAGCGGGATTTCAAGCTTTCACATGCCTCGCTCTCGTACCTCTGGCCAGCGCAGGATTATGGGTGCTTATTCCCGAGGTTAGGGCCCACGCGATGGTTTGGTTCACGGGTACGGCGGCCGCGCTCGGAGGTGGCGTCGGAGGTGCGTATTGGATTCGAAGGCTCGCCGATCAGGCGCGTTGGGGTGGGCTGCCGTTGAAGGCGCGCGGTTGGCCTTTCGGTGCGCAGTGCGCGGGTGAGCGGTTTCTGGCGCTGGTGCGGGGGGGGACCCCTCCGGACTTGGCTTGGAATGGCGCGCTGGATTTCTTGGCTCGACACGCGCCCGAGCTGGCGCATACGTGGGGCGCACAGATTTGGGTACCCACACCGGCCTTTGTCCGGGCGCCGGGCAGGTCAACCCAGGCTTTGCTCGGCGCGGGCGACTCCTTCCGAAAGGCGATCCAATCCAGCCTGATGCAAGGGAAACCCTGCTTGGAGCGCGTTGAGGCCGCTCTCACCTCCTTGACCCAGGAACTTCGCGCGTGCGTGGATCAGGAGTTGAGTGTGCTGGCGACCCGGGTGCTCAAGCCGCTCTTTGTCTGCGTCGCCCCCGGCGTTCTGGGCCTTCTTGCGCTTTCGCTTTGGCTCGCATTTTCGGAAAGTATGGGGCGGATGTGATTCGAGACGGTTTCATCTGGATGGCTTGGGCAATCTTGCTGGCCCTGGCGTTGGGAGGTAAACCTTGGGTTTTTCCGAGTAGTTTCCAGATAGATGCGCTCCTTTCGAGTGAGCGTTTAAATCATTAAAAACATTCGGATTTTAATTGACTCATTGCGTCAAAATTAGATATGAAGGGGGCATGGAGATCGGGCCAGTTTCGAGAAAACCATGCGTTCGCTTAGCGCGTACTTTAGTCATCTTGGTATTTACGACTGGGATTGCTGCGAACGCCTTGGCAGGTGACGCCACTATCTGGCACGACGACTGTCGCATTCAATTACGGGGCATCGCTGATTCCCCCTCGGTTCGTCATGCTCTGCTTTTGAAAGGGTATCAACCCGTGAGCTTATCTCGGGTGGAGAACGGCGATGATCGCTTGCCCGGTGATCTTTCCCTCCGGTTGAAGAAGAAAATGACCGCGCGCAAGTATGATTACGCGGTGAGCGTGCGCCTTTATCTCGACGGCACCGACCCTGGCCATAAAAAGTCTCGCGTGTTCTTTGAGACTGGCGAATACAGTGAAAAGACCGCAGATGTGAGAGAGGCGGTTTCTTGCGAGGATCTCTTGTTCGATGCCGTATCCGAATTGCCGGTTTGTCAAAAATACGATGGCGTAAACCGCACCTCAGAGTTCGAGACGTTATTTCAAAGCGCGTCGGCGCATCCGCTCGACGCAACGACGATCGCAAAGCTGAAAAGTTACCGGATTCTGCTCGTAAGCGGCATGATGACTCAAGAAAAAGATCTTCTGTCGATACTTTCCCGCGGTTATATCGGCCATACATTTGGTGATCAGAAAAATTATTTTACGGATCAAGGACTTGATTTTGTCGAGGTGGCGTCGCCCACTTTAGGTCTAGCGGATCAAAACGCGCACGCGGTGCGGGAAGCGATTCTGGCTTCAGACAAACCCGTGATTTTGATCTCGCATAGCTACGGAGGCATCGCCGCGCTTTCGGCGATTGCACACGATTCGGTCGTAGGACCAAAGGTCGCGGGCTGGATTTCCTTGCAGGCGCCTTTTTTGGGGACCACGTTCGCGGACATGGTCGGCCGCAACGACATGAATTTTTATTTCGTGGCGGGCTTGTTGGAGCAGATCGGCGCGGGAGATGGAAAATTCACCAGTAGAAATATGGTTACCGGCTCCGTTGAACTTACGGCAGAGCTCGGCCATGCTGTCCTGGCCGCTACTCCTGAGTTGGTCGCTAGCTTGCACCCAAAGCGCATGCGCCAGTATTTTCAGCGACCGCTGTTTCAGACCTGGATGGGCAGCGGCGCGCCGATGATTTCGGTCACCACCGAAACGGACTTCTTTGTGAAGCTTCAAGAAGGTATTTTACCGGGATCCGAATTCGTGGTGCTTCAGGACGTGCCAGACCATGCGGCTACGGTGGGATATCGCGGAGCTCACCAAAAAGCCTACGATCGGGTGGGGCTAACCCGCTCGCTCCTCTTGATGCTGGCAAGGCGCCTGCCTTAAGGGTTTCCTTTGTATCAGTTTGTAATAATTGAATAATATTGACTTACAAAAGAGTGCGCCCATATTTGACATAGCGCGTCAACATTAGTAGGTATCGGTTGGGAGTTTGTCATGATCCAAGCCGCAAACAGGCACGTGCGTATCGTTTCCACCGGTCACTACCTGCCTCCGCAAGTCGTACCTTCCACCGAAATCGACCAAAGACTGGGTCTAAGCCCGGGCAGTTCCGCTCGCGCCTCCGGGGTCGAGCGTCGCCATTTCGTTACCGATCAATCGAGCGCGCAGATGGGCGCCTATGCCGCCATGTCGGCGCTCGAGAATGCCAGTCTCCGCTTCGAAGACTTGGATCTCTTGGTTTGCGCCTCCGCCACCTTCGATCAACCCATTCCTTATAACGCCGCCCTGATCCAACGCGCGCTTGGTAAGGAAAACTCCGGCGTGGCGTGCTTCGACGTAGGTTCCACGTGCCTCAGTTTTGTCACCGCGCTCGATACTTTGAGCTACCTGGTGGACGCGGGTCGCTATCGTCGCGTGATGATCGTTTCTTCGGAAATCGCCTCGATCGGACTGAACTGGAAGCGTGGCGGCGTGGAGGCCTGCAGCCTCTTTGGGGACGGCGCGGTCGCGGTGATAATCGAGAAATCCTCGCTCTTGTCGGGTGTCTCGGGCGGCGTCATTTGCGGCGCACATATGGAAACTTACAGCGCCGGTGCTGACACCTGCGCAATCCGCGGCGGGGGCGCGATCCTCCCTAGCTGGAAGTGGACCGACTCCCTTTACGACGAATATCGCTTCTCGATGAATGGGAAGAAAGTCTTCCGTCTGGTATCGGAAAAGATCGATGGCTTCATGGAAAAGCTTTTACAGTCGGCCGGCTGGACGCTCGAGGACGCCGCGCTCGTTATCCCGCACCAAGCCAGTTATTCCGCGATGGAGCTCATGCGGCGTCGTTTGGGCGTGCCGGAAGGCAAGTGGATGTGCATCATTCAAAACCACGGCAACATGATCGCGGCCTCCATTCCGATGGCCCTACACCTGGCAATTTCGGAAAACCGCCTGAAGCGCGGAGACAAGCTGCTCTTGATCGGGACCTCCGCGGGTTTCTCGATCGGGGGGCTGGCGCTTGAATACTAATTTCCAAGGTAAAGTGATGATCACCGGTGCCACCGGCTTTTTGGGCGGGGCCCTGACCCAAAGGCTCGTCGCGGGTGGCGCGCGAGTCACTGCGCTCGGTCGTAACGAGAAGCAAGGCCAGCGGCTCGTGAAGATGGGCGCGCGCTTTGTGAAGACGGACCTGTCGGAGCGCGCGGCGATTGGCGCCGCTTGCTTGGGGCAAGACGCGGTCATTCATGCGGGCGCGATTTCGTCTCCGTGGGGAAAGTACGCCGATTTTTATTCCGCCAACGTCGCCGGTACCGAGAACGTGATCGCCGGCTGTATCGCGGCGGGCACCGCGCGCATGGTGCATATCTCCACGCCGAGCCTCTACGTGGAAGCTCGCGATCGACTCGGGGTGCGGGAGGGGGATCCGCTTCCGGCGGAGCCCATCAATTACTACGCGGCGACAAAAAAACTCGCGGAAGCGAAAGTGGACGAAGCCTTTGCTCGAGGACTACCGGTCGTGACCTTGCGACCGCAGGGGCTTTTCGGGACGGGTGATACCGCGATCATGCCCCGGGTGATCCGCCTGGCGAAGAAAGGCACGATCCCGATGATTGGCGACGGCCAGACGCAGATGGATCTCACTTATATTGATAACGTGGTGGATGCCGTGATCTGCGCGATGAACGCCCCCGAGGATGCGTTGGGCAAGAAGTTCAACATCACCAACGGGGATCCGGTATCTTTTTATGGCACGATGGAGAGCATGCTCAAGCGCATGAATATCCCCTTTAGGTTTCGGCGCATTCCTTTCAAGCGCGCTTGGCAGATCGCCTGGGGAATGGAACAGGCGTGTAAGTATCTGTTCCGCTCGACCGAACCGTTGTTAACCCGTTACTCGGTTTGCGTGCTGGGAAAAAGCCGAACCCTGGATATTTCGGCCGCGCGCGCGGAGTTGGGATATGTACCCCGTATCAGCATGGCCGAAGGCATGGACCGTTTCCTGCGGGAAAGCGGCTTCGAGGGAGGCGCATGAGCGTGAAGCTAAGCTTCATCGAAGCGGGGCACTGCGTGCACCCAAAGTTCGTGGTCCTGCCCGGATCAGGCGTGGCGCCCGTGCGTTTTCCGGCGTCCGTCGCGGTCATTGATCACCCGAAACATGGGATCACGTTGTTTGATACGGGTTACTCGATGAAGTTTTACGAGCAGACCCGTCACTTCCCCGAAAAGCTCTACGCTTTAGTGACGCCGGTTACGGTTACGCCCGAGACTACGGCGGTGTCTTTGTTAAAAGCACGGGGCATCGCCGCGGGCGACGTACGGAAGGTGATCCTCTCGCATTTTCACGCCGACCACGTGGCCGGGGCGGGGGACTTTCTGGCGGCGGAGTACGTCTACTTTTCGCATGCTTACGCGGGACTCCGGCGGAAAGGGCGCCTGGGCGCGTTGAAGGCCGGGGTGTTGTTGGGGCTACTGCCGGGTGACTTTGAGGCGCGTTCGCGCCCGATCGATCCAAGCCAGCTGACACCTGCAGGCGCGTATTCGGGATTTTCCTCCGTACACGACGTATTTGGAGACGGAACCGTGCACGCCGTCGAGTTGCCGGGTCACGCGCGTGGGCAGATGGGCCTCATTGTGCAAGCCGAAACCGGTCCGCATTTCTTGGTCGCCGATGCCTGCTGGCTAACCGAGAGCATCGAGCGCAACCGGCCTCCGAACCAGGTCACGCGCTTGCTTTTCGACGATTACGGCAGATACACGGAAACCCTGGATCGGATCGCGAAGTTGCATCAAGCACATCCCGATCTCAAGATCATCCCTTGCCATTGTGAAAGGGCGTTGCGCGCATGTTGATGGCACTCTTTCATTATCTTCGGGTCCGCTACGGACGAAGGTTTGAATCTCGGGCCCAGCTCGAGCATTGGCAAGAGAAGCGAGTCCTCGCTCATTTGAAGTGGGTCGCCCGAAACTCGCTGTTCTACCGCGCTCGGCTGGCCCAGGTGCAGGATTCTAGTCAGGGAGATTATGCGAACTGGCGGCAACTGCCCCTGATGGATAAGGCGCAGATGATGGAAAATTTCACCGAGCTGAATACGGTCGGAATTGATCGTGACGAAGCGATGGCCGCGGCCATTCGCGCCGAGAATTCGCGAGATTTTTCCCCTACGCTTCCGGGGGCCCGTGGACCCATCACGGTGGGCCTATCCTCCGGTACGAGTGGCAACCGGGGTTTGTTTTTGGTGAGTTCACGCGAGCGTTGGCAGCACGCCGGAACGATCTTGGCTCGTGTGCTCCCCCGGTCGCTTTTTGGTGGTCACCGCGTAGCGTTTTTTCTGCGGGCAAACAGCAACCTTTACACGGCGTCGCGCTCGCGATGGCTGAAGTTTGAATACTTTGATCTTCTGGCGCCGTTAGCGGAACACCTCGAGCGCTTGAACGCCTATCAACCCACGTTGCTCGTGGGCCCGCCCTCGCTTCTGCGGCAGCTCGCCGAAGCTACCCAGCGCGGAGAGTTAAAGATTTCCCCTGAGAAAGTCGTTTCGGTCGCCGAAGTGCTCGATCCGATCGACGAGGCTTATTTGGAAAAAACCTTCGGAAAAAAGGTGCATCAGGTTTATCAATGCACCGAAGGGTTCTTGGGGGTCACTTGCCGCGAGGGCCGTCTGCACTTGAACGAAGACTTCGTGCACATCGAAAAAGACTACCTGGACCGCGCGGCCGGAAAGTTCATGCCGATCATCACGGATTTCACGCGGCGGAGCCAGCCGATTGTCCGATATCGGCTCAACGATATCTTGACCGAAGCTAAGGAGCCGTGCGCCTGCGGATCGATCTTTACGGCCCTGGAGTGGATTGAAGGACGCGCGGACGACCTGTTGTACTTCCATTCGGCCTCTCCGAACCGCCCGCCGGTGCCGGTGTTTCCGGATTTTATTCGAAACGCGGTCATGGTGGGCTCCTCCGCGGTGATTGAGTATCAAGTCCGCCAAGACCTCCCTGGCCAGTTACGCATGGCTCTCAAGTTCGCGGCCGAAGCGAACGAGCCGGCCGAAAGACGGAAGATTGAGGCACAGCTCGAGGCATTGGCCGCGCGTATTGGCGCCCGCGCCCCGGTTTGCGAAGTCGAAGTCGGCTTTGAGGCGCGCGGCTTAACCAAGCAGCGCCGGATAAAGCGTAACTACTCCGAAGCCGCCGTCAACGTTCTCACTGATACGCGGAGTTGACCTTGAGCAATGTTTTGGAGTTCAAGCAAGTCACGCGTCAGTACGCCGGCAGCCCACCGGTGATTGCCTTGGACCAAGTGGACCTTGCCGTGGCTCGCGGAGCATTTGCCGCGGTGGTGGGGCCATCGGGCAGCGGAAAGAGTACGCTTCTGAACCTGGCTTCGGGGCTGGATCGCCCGACACGCGGCGAGATCCTGCTCGGTGGACGCGCCTTGACCGGGCTCTCGCAGCCCGAGCTGTCACGTTTTCGTAGCCGTCACGTAGGCTTCATCTTTCAAGCTTATAATCTGTTTCCCGTGCTCACCTCGCTTGAGAATGTCGAGTACACGAGCGTGGTGCGGGGGGACCCCCCCGCGCAAGCTCGCGCGCGCGCAATTCAAGCTTTGCAAGCAGTAGGGCTGGGGGATCGCTTGGAGTTCCGGCCTACGCAGTTAAGCGGCGGGCAGCAGCAGCGGGTAGCCGTGGCCCGTGCGTTGGCGAGCGAACCGGAGATTATTTTTGCAGACGAGCCCACGGCCAATCTCGATTCCAAGACCGCCCAGGAGTTGATTGACCTGTTCGAAGAGATCAATCGAACGCACGGCGCGACTTTCTTGTTTTCGACCCACGACCCGAATTTGGTGAGCCGGGTGACCACGCGGTACACCATGCGCGACGGAAGGCTATTGGTATGAAGCCAATCCTGATGATGGCGTTTCGCAATCTGGGCCGGAATTTTCGCCGCTCGCTCATTACGCTGGTGAGCATCTCGCTCGGAGTCGCCGTGATTCTCTGGCTGCAATGCATTCTTTCGGGGAGCAACCAAAACATCATTGACTCGGTGACGGGCACCCACGGGGGGCATTTGCAGATTTACCAAAAAGACTATCTTCCCGAGTATCCACTGGCGAAGGTGTTTCCCGAGGTTCCCGCCGTCGTAAAGAGCCTGCCCGAGCGCGTTGCCGGGTATTCCCCGCGCGTGAGCCTATCGGCCCTAGCATCCACGGGTGAGGCGTCGTCCCCTCTGCGCCTAGTGGGCGTGGATCCCGTCTTAGAGGGACGGACGTTTAGTCCCGCCAAGAGCAAGGTCGCGGGAGAGTATCTGGGCGTCGATGATTCCCCCGACTGCGCGGGCAAGCAGATTTACCTCGGGCGTACGTTGGCAAATACTTTGAAGACGTCCGTGGGCGGCAAGGTAGTGATTCTCGCCCAGGCGTTGGACGGAACGCTGGGTAACGAGCTGTTCCGGGTAAAAGGGATATTTGATTCCGGCTCGCCCGAGTTCGACAAGGGAGTCGCTTTTACTACCCTTAACTGCGCGCGTCGGGTAGGTGCGGTCGAGGGTTTCCATGAGATCGCGATCCAACTTGCCCGAAGTTCGGATATCTCCACTGTTCAGGCCGCGCTCAGGAAAGACTTAGACCCGCAGTTGAGCTTAACGACTTGGCGGGAGGCCATGCCGTTCGTTTCTGGGATCGTGAATTTTAACAACGCCACGCTCGTGCTCATCGGCGTGATGCTTTCCGTGCTCATTACCTTGGGCGCGGTGGACACGCTTTTGGTCAGCGTGTTTGAGCGCACGCGCGAGTTTGGGCTGATGATCGCATTGGGTACGCAGCCTCGACAGGTGATCTTGATGGTGTTGTTTGAGGCGGCCCTGCTGGGCTTGCTCTCCATTGCCCTCGGATCTTTATTGGGATCACTGGCGGTTCTTTACCATCAGCAAGTGGGCTTTGATGTCCGCCTCTTGCTAGGGAAAGAGCTGGATGTGGGCAGCTTCCGCGTGGTTACCTTGGTGCGTCCGTCCTTCAACTTGATCCTATTTTTCAAAATGATGGGATCGATGATGGGTTTCATGCTTCTGGCGGCGCTGTATCCCGCTTTCCGGGCGGCCGGCCTCAATCCCACCGAGGCGATGCGTTCTCACTAAACGTTATTCCGCTTTGCGGTTTCCGTTCCACTCGATGTCGTGGGTACTGGCCTCAAGGATGGGTATCCCGAGGCGAACGCTTTGCCGCCAAAAGCTGAAATAGCAGTAAAATTGATGAAAGAAGGGGAGTGGATCGGCAAAGTCGAAGACCACTTCCCGGGCGCGGAGCATGATTCGGATCCAGTTGGCCAGAGTCGACCAGGTTCGCACCGAAGGCAGTCCGTAAAGCCACATCGCCAGCCCGATACGCCCAAGCGAGCCGGGCTTCGGCTGCACGAATTCGGTGGATTGGCCCAGCCAGCGCAGGTCCAGGCGATCGTCGGGCGCAAACAAATGCACGCCGCTGGTCGTGCGGGGGTTGCACTCCAGCGCACATACTTGGCCCGGGGCGCTTTCGATGAAATCAAACGCGATCTGGCCAGTGAACTTTTCCCGTTTCACGAACTCCCTCACCCACGCGAGAATCGCGGGTTTTTCGATCGCCTCGAAACAAATTCCCGCGCCTTTCCCAGCGGTAAAATCGTGGGAGTAAATCGCGTGCGCAAGCAGCTCGCCGCTCTGGCAAACGCCGTAGGTGCAATACTCCTGGCCGGCCATGAACTCCTGGATGACGTACGGGTAACTCGGGCGGATATCCGCAAGCAAGGGAAGCGGATCCCCCTCATGGAGAATCAAGGTTTTGGAAGCAAAACGGGAATACGCGGGTTTGATCACGAGTGGACGGCGTGAACCTGCTAGTTGCGTGAGTTCGTCCATGGAGGACGCCACTTGGCTTTTCGGCACTCCTAGCCCGTGAGCCGTAGCCCGTTGATTGAATTCCCACTTATTGTGGAGGCGATCTAACACGTCGATCGAGTCGCCTAACACGCGAGTAGCTTGCGAGAGCGTGGGTAGCCCCCGTGAAATAGCGAAGACCTCCTCGCAGGTCGGTATCAGGAGATCGACTTTTTCCGCCCGAATGATTTCTTCGAGATCGGCGACGAAGCGAGCCAGATCCTGATTGGGGGCCGTGACCGCGAATGCCCGAGCCACGGCGCGCGAAGTGAGGCAGAGGTGCTGGGCCTGGCTTTCGGCGACTAAGACCCGGTGCCCCAGCCGGTGGAGATAGCGGCACATGTCGAGCGTCGCGGGGGCGCGGCCGCCGGTAAGGAGGATGGTTAGCTTGGTTTTCAAATGCGACTCCACGCCGGGTAATAGTTATAGGTGACGGGCATCTGAAAGTAAACTATGCAGGAAGGATGCGGCGGAAACTCCCATTCGTTCTATTTGTCGGTGCATTCATAGGCTTAGAGTTCGTGGCGGTATCCACGCACCGGTTCGCATGGAGCGCGGACGATTCCAGCCAACGGATCGAGCGGGCCGAAAAACAGATGCGGGGGAAAACCCTGCAAGCGCGCGCGACTTTGCGGATCGAGTCGGGAGGGCCGGCGCGGGAGCTGGCGTTTCGCGCCTGGACCCAGGGAAACGATCGCGCGGTGGTAAAGATCCTGAACCCGCCCAAGGATCGCGATACGGGTAACTTGCGCCTGGAGATGAACCTTTGGCAGTACCTGCCCAACATCGAGCGCATCGTGAAGATTCCGTCGAGCCTGATGCTCCAGAGTTGGATGGGCTCTGATTTTTCCAATGACGACCTGGTGAAGACGAGTAGCCTCGCGCGCGACTATAAGCACTCGACGGTAGGGAAGGAAAAGCTCGGTGATCACGCCGCCGTGAAGATTCTCTGCGAGCCAAGGCCCGACGCGCCGGTGGTTTGGGGGAAGGTCCACGTATGGCTGCGGGCTTCCGACTCCGTGCCGTTGAAGCAGGAGTTTTACTCAGAAACCGGGGAGCTTCTGAAAGTGTTGGAGACGCTCGAGATCAAGACGTACGGCGATCATACCGTCCCGAACCAGCTCAGCATGACGACGGTGAAGAAGAAATCGAAGACGACCCTCGTTTATCAGGAAATGGTTTTTGACCAGGCTATCTCGCCGAGCGTCTTTACCCAGGAGTTCCTGCGCAAGCCCGCCCCGAAGTGACGTTCGACTAAAATGCGAAGTTCAGGCCCGCGGTGATTTGCGTGGGGGCGCCGTAGTAAAGTCCGTTCGTCGCGGAAATCGAGCGCGCCGAGTATTCGGTGAGGTGTCCGCCTACGGGAAGATTTGCTTCTACGAAAAAGTCGGCCTTCTGGTTGATGGCGTACTGGGCCTTGGGACTGAGGTAATGGCTGAAGTCCGTGCAGTTCGTTAGGATGCCCAGCGAAAGCGTCCACAGCGCGTTTGCCTTGTATTGGGCCTGGAGCAGGCTGTACCAGCGACCGCGGAACGACATGAACCGCGAAGGCAGGGCGACGGTATAGTCCGCCGTCTGGGTAATCCCGCGGCTTTGGTAGAGGACCTCGGCGAGTAGGCTCCAGTTTTCATTAAGCGCGTACTCTCCGCCCAAACCCCACTGCAGCTGGCGCTCGGGACCGCCTGCCGTAACGTCGATGCCGAGAATTTCCGTGCGCAAGGTGGCGCCGCCCACATCTTTAGCCATCGCGAAACCGAGCACCCAGGCGTCCCACCAGCGGGCCACTAACCCGTGGAGTTCCGCGAATTCGGCGAACCAGATTCCCTGCAGGAAAAGCGCGTGCTCCTCCCGGCGCGGTCCTGCGACCAAAACATTTTCCATCACCCAGTCGCCGATTTGATGACGATAGGCCAGCGAGTCCACGCCGTGAATGAGCGCGGGCCCGGCCGTAACGGGCAACGGGCGCGAAAATTTATTCCAAACCGGCATCGCCCGGAGCACGCCCAGGCTAAACGGTTTTCGTCCGATCGAGAATTCCAAGCCTTCGTACTGGTACGTGTAGTTCAGGCGCTGCACGTCGAACTCACCCGCCGCGGTTTCACTTAAAAAAAGCTGACGGCTTAAGCCGATCGCGCGATCGGGCGAGCGGACCGAAAGGTAGGCGGCGTCCGCCGGCGTGGTGCCGCCGAAGTCGCCGAAGAGGAAGCGAACCTCGGGTTGGAATTCGAAGTAGGATCGCTCCGTGCTCGCGCGTAGGCGCGTGTTCAAGGAGGTGAAGTTCACTACCGACTGTGCGTAAGCGGAAACTCCGCGACCGCCGATATCGCGATAATAGACATGCGTTTTTCCCTCGGATTTGGCGTCGAATTCCCAGGCGTGGACGGGTAGGGCGAACCCAGTTAGACCCAGGCATGCGAGAAGAAGGAATCTCATGGCCGGGTAATTTCCTGGGTTTCGGTGAGATCGGCCAGATTACGGGCAGTCGTGCGGCGGGCGATGGCGTGCAGAACTCCGAAAAGCGCGAGGACGGCGACGCTGGCATCGAGGATCACCCCTAGCCAATACCCAACCTGCCGCTCTTCACGTTGAAATAAATACCAATACAAGGCGGCGGACACCGCGTTGGCCGTGAGTAGTAGCCCGGGGAAAGTTCGGCGCGCCGGAAACTGCGCGGTGGCGAAGCACAGGAAGCTGGAAACGACGTAAAGGGTGACTCCCGGAATGAGCCAGAATTTTCCCGTGGTCGCCGGGACATCCGTCAGCTGAAGCGAGGGGAGAAGCCCCGACAGAAAATTCATTAAATAGAGCGCCTGGCTTTCGAGGAAGAAGAAACCCACCCCGGCCGCGAGGTAGGCTAGGCCCATTAGTCGGAATCCCAGGGCGTGGCTAGGAGAGCGCGCGATCGGCATGGCCCCTTTAGTTTAGCATCGGCCGAAGTAACAGGGTATCCCCTTCCTTTCCCTCCACCCGTACGATTTCCCGGATTCGTCGCGCGCCCTCGGCGTTTCGTTCGAGGTGGACGACCCACTGCAGCCCATGCGCCAGCAGGTCGCGGACGCTAGTCAGGGGGAGCTCGCGCCCGGCGTGGAGCAGGCAGAGCAGCTCGAGGCGACGTAGACCGTCGCGCGCCGAATTGGCGTGAACGGTGGTGAGACACCCCCGGTGGCCCGTGTTCAGGCCTTGCAGAAGATCGAGCACCTCTTCGCCCCGGCTCTCCCCGACGATCACGCGGTCCGGGCGCATGCGTAGGGTTTGTTTCAGGAGTTGCCGAAGCGTGACCTCGCCGAAGCCATCGGCGTTGGCGGGACGCGCGATCAGGCTCACGAAGTGGGGGTGTCGTGGTTGCAGCTCGGGCGTGTCTTCGAGCGCGACGATGCGCTCCGCGGGATCGGCATGAGAGAGGAGTTCGTTCACCAGGGTGGTTTTGCCCGATCCGGTCGCGCCCGCGACCAGAATGTTTTCGTGGCGCGTGACGGCATCCCTCAATCGAGCGTATCCGGGTTGGTCAGACCAGGTTCGCGACGGCCCATCGGCGGCCACCGAGCGGGCTCCCGGCAAGCGCCGCAACGAAATCAGGATTCCTTGCCGGGCTAGGGGCGGGAAGGCGACGTGAAGGCGGTGTCCGGTGGGTAGCGTGCCGTCCAGGAAAGGATGCTTCGCGTCCCAAGTCTTGCCCGTGAGCGAGACCAGATGGAGTGCCCATTCGCGATAGGCGGCTTCTGTCCAGCCGGTCGGTGCTGGCGCGGACTCGAGCTTCTTTCCCCGGTCGACATAAAGCTCGCTCGGGCCGTTGAGACAGATATCCGTGACGAAGGGATCCGCGACTACCGCCTGGATTTCCGGGGGAGCGGAGAACGCGCTCATTCCAAGGCATTCCATGGGAAATTGGGGCTTCGTCGAAGGTGGGCCTCTTCCCTTGGCGAGATCCAGTTGCGAGGAGGGGGTACGGGGCCCCTGGGAAGGTGCAATCCCAGCCTTTCGGTGGGCGCGGTGGGGGGACGGGAGTTGGGAATGACCACCGCCACGAGTTCCGAGCGCTCGCTTTGGTAGTCCTCCGAGCCGAAGAGCTTGCCCAGTACGGGGATGTCTTTCAGCACCGGCAGACCTTGGACCCGCCTGCGCATGCTCTCGTGCAACAACCCGCAGAGCATCAGCGGATGCCCGAATTTGGCGTCGATCTGCGTTTTCATGCGGTTGGCCTGGAAGCCAGGAATTTGGTCTTGGCCGATTTGGGCGTCGAGCTGGCTTACTTCGGTGGAGATGTCAAAGCGCACGGTAGTGGAGGTGAAGTGGGTCACCTTGAGTTTGAGGATCAGGCCGAACGGTCGGTACTCCACTTTGAACATATAGTGATTCTGCTGGCGCAGCGGGACTTCACCTCCCGTGAAGAGCTCGGCTTCCCCGGGGGCCCGCACGAGGATCTCGGGGTTCGAGAGCACCTTCACCCCGCCGGTTTGCGACAACGCTTGGAGCCGGAGGCTAAAATCGAAGTTTGTGTTCCAGGCGCCCGGCGCGAAGCGCACGAAACCTTCTTGCGCTCCCGGCCAGCCCAGGCCGAGGGACTGGAATTCCTGGCGTTTTACCTCGAGCAGGAAAACGCGAAAGTAAATGGTCTTACTGGGGGAAGGAAGGGCTTCGAGATCCAGTTGAACGGGTGGAAAAATGCGTCGGGCTTGCGTCTCTAAACTCCCCCGTAGCGAAGGCTCGCTGACGGCGCCTCGCAACCAAAGTTGGTCATCCACTGGTTCGAGCTCGAGCTCCACGCGCGCGGGAAGCCGCTTTTTCCATGCTTCAAGTTCTGCCTTCGCGCGCATAAGCCACTCGGGATCGATCGTGGTCTCGTCCGTGATGTGTTGGGGAAACTCGCGCCGGAGCGCTTGAACGCGGGATGCCTCGCCCGGCGTGTGGATGGTTCCCCGTAGTACGGCCTGGCCTCCCACGGGGATTACTTCTACTTCCCGTAGCTGCGAAACCGCCCGTAGGATTTCCTTGGGGGCCGTCCATTTCTCGACTTGGATTGGCCAATGCTCCGGCGGTCCAGCTTTCCGCCACACCCAAAGGTCGGTGGCGCCCACGGACACGCCTTTCAGTAAGAAGGTGTCACGATCAGACGGAAGCGCCGTCATGCGGACCCTGTTGGAGCCTAGGGCGAAGCGCTTCAGGCCGGGCAAGTGGAGAACCCGCTGTTCGTTTTCGCCTATAAATAAGGGCGCGCGTTCGATTGCTTCAGGCGTCGCCTGGCTGGGATGGATAAACAGGGAACTAAAATAAAGGAAAGCAAAGATAGGCATGGAAAGGCGTAAGCAAGCCGAAGGCCGAATCAGCGGGATAGAGAATACGGGCAGAATACGTTGATGCTTATCTCGATACGGGAAGAGTGGAGTCCGAAGCTCGGCTCCGGGACAATCGAGGGAGTGGGGGGATTGAAACTAGATTCGGGGGAATCATGAGAACATTGCATTTGTCCGTTCGCTGCCTTGCATTAGGGTTGAGTTTGAGTCTTATGGGGGGGGTGGCGGAAGCCCGCCGTTTGAAGGTTGCGTCACCGATTGATCCGCCGGTCTCGTCGAGTCCGCTCCGGGTCCTCCGATGTCCGGACTTCAATCGAGATGGGGTGGTGAACAATTCCGACATCACGGCATTTTCCACTGCTTTTAACGCCAACCCAGCTCAGCCGGCGGTGGATTTCGACGGCAACGGGCAGGGGGATGTGCTGGACATTGTGGCTTTCATCGAGAATTTTCGGGCTTACCAGGCGGATCCCCAGCCCGCGGTCTGCGGAATCGAGCCCCCCGTCCCACAGGGCTGGACCGACCTGGTTCCTAGCTCTGCATCCCGTATGATCTACGTTTCTTCGAGTACAGGAAGTGACAGCAATCCGGGGACGATCTCCTTGCCTTATCGCACGCTGGCTAAGGGCTACAGCATGCTTCGCAGCGGTCAGCCGGACTATCTGTACTTAAAACGTGGCGATACCTGGCGCGAGTCGTTGGGGCTTAAGAAGGGAGTTTCCCCATCGGCACGCCAAGTGATCACGGCCTATGGTACCGGCGCCCGCCCGCGCATCGCGCCGGGATCCCTATGCGATGAGGCCGCGATCACGGGCTTAGGCAGCCTATCGAGTTTTCTCGCGCTGACCGATCTCGAGGTCGATGCCACCGGTTGTGCCACGGCCTTTCGGTGGGGGGTAGACGGCGGACGTGATCTTTTGCTCGAGGGGAACCACTTCCATGACGCGACCAGCTTGGTCGCCATCGAGGGGATCACCGATCTGACGTTACGGA
The DNA here is from genome assembly GCA_050251055.1 of Bacteriovoracia bacterium. Taxonomy (GTDB): domain Bacteria; phylum Bdellovibrionota; class UBA1018; order UBA1018; family JBFWNL01; genus JBFWNL01. The sequence continues at coordinate 154,114 of JBFWNL010000003.1, read as the reverse complement.
GAAATATCTTTTCCCGCTCCAGCACTTCGGATCCGGGTGGCGGTAACTTCTGCCTCTACTTGGCCAAAGATCACGGAAACATCCTCGTGGAGGAGAACGTGTTCGACCAGTGCGGCGGCATGTATGACGGGCGTCCCGCCAACCTGCGGGGTACGGCGATGTACATCCAGCAAGACACGATCTCGACCGTGCGGAAGAACCTGATCACGCGATCGGGTGGCTGGGGCGCTCATCACCGCGGTGGGGGTGTTTTCAGCGACAACCTGATCGTAGACGCCGCCATGGGTTTTCAGCTGGGGATGCTCTGTGGAGGATGTCCCGATACACCGGCGCCGTCCAATGGCGTCGACGTGGTCGCTGACGGCAACATCGTCATGGACGCTCATGACGTGGTTACCGCCCAAGGAATCGAGCGTCGCGGGCTGGGGATGTGGCTGGAACATATTCACTCGGCCCGCATCACGAACACGATCATCGCGCGAAAGGCGGGCGGCACGAGCCCGGATTCGCACGCCGTGGAATTCCACACCGACGCGGGTGTGGGCGTCAATGGCGTGGTCTTCGCTGGTCTGAAGGTATTCGACTGGCCCGGCCTGAATGGTGTATTCACGCGGGTTGGTGGACGCCTGCCCCAGTACTCCGTGAGTGGGCTCCAGACCGGCGGCTTCGAGAATCCCTACGTGGGGGTCACCTCTGTGGATATCCAAAATGCGCTGCGAATGCGGCGGGGTACCCAGGATCCCGTGATCTACGAACTACTGTCCCGAATTCGTTCCGGCTTTTAGGTCGGATTTGACGACGACGAAATAAAAATACCAGCCTCCCCGGTAGGGGAGGCTGGTTTAAAGTCGGCTCGAATGGCCGCCGTCTTTCTAGCTAAGCAAGCTAACCGAGAATTAGCGCTCGACGGACATCGTGTGAAAGAGCGCTTCCGGATTGCCCACGAGATTCAGTTGCCCTTTCACGGCTTCCTTGAATCCAGTCACGCGGATCTTCGTCACTTTCGCTTCCCACATATAAGGACGGAAGTCCTCGCACAGGCGGGTGCGGTGATCGACGAGTTCCAGGCGCTCTTTGGTGTAGCTCATGCCGGTGTGCACGGGCGGCGCCGTTTCAGCGATGATAAGCTGGGATCCGCAGCCCGCCGCCTTCACGGCTTTTACTTCGAAAGTGACTGGCATCGTGCGAGCGTCCGGCATCGTGAAATGCATGTCGATTTCTTTTTTCTCCATACCGACGAACTCATAAGACACGAGGTCGACGTTTTCGTGTTGATTATAGACTTGGGTGGCTTTCGTCACCTTCATTTCGGCTTGTTCGATCGCGAGGCGTGTACCCACCGGCTTCACTTCCGCGGAAGCGCCGATGGTCACAAGCATGGCGATCGAAGCGGCTACTGCATTCATGGTTTTCATATTTGTTCCCCTAAATCTGGCCGGCATCAGCGCCGGTCCGTCCGTTTGAACAAGTGGGTTCTACCGAAGATCGCTCATGCAATAAAATGATTTGATTTTATAAAAGTTAATTAAAAATACTGATGATAAAAACCAGTGAACTCCCCTGGATTTCGGCTTAAAAACAGATGGCCACTTGCGTCATGGGTGCGGGATGGCTTTTTACCCCCCCCCTTGCTTGGCCTACGGGAGCAGGGGGTTCGCCGTTAGAGCGGGCATTTGCAAGTTACTTGATTGACAAGGCCACTCCGGCGGGGCTACACGGTTAGGACCTTATATAAGAAAGGCTCACTATGTCGACTAATCGTACTCTTTTTACCTCCGAATCCGTCACCGAAGGCCATCCGGATAAGATCGCCGACCAGATCTCCGACGCCGTTCTCGACGCGATCCTCGAGCAAGATCCCAAGTCCCGCGTGGCTTGCGAAACCCTGATCACCACGGGCTTGGTCGTCATCGCCGGTGAAGTGACCACCAACGCTCGCGTGGACTACGCGCATATCGCGCGTGAAACCATCAAGAAGATCGGCTACGACGATTCGGCCAAGGGCTTTGATTACAAGACCTGCGGCGTGATGGTCACCCTCGACCGCCAATCGCCGGATATCTCCCAAGGCGTGACTGCTGGCGCGGGGGCGATGAACGCGGGCGAGCAAGGCGCCGGCGACCAGGGCCTGATGTTTGGTTACGCGATCAAGGAATCGCAAGAGCTCATGCCGCTCTCGATCGATCTTTCGCAGAAGCTGGCCATGCGCCTCTCCCAAGTCCGCAAGGACGGCACGCTCCCCTGGCTCCGCCCCGACGGCAAGACCCAGGTCACCATCGAATATGAAGGTGGCAAGCCCCGTCGCGTGGACGCCGTGGTGGTGAGTTCCCAGCACGACGAAAAAGTCACGCACAAACAGATCCAAGAAGCGCTCATCGAGGAAGTGGTGAAGAAGGTCATTCCCGCGCAATTCCTGGACAACAAAACCAAGTTTTTCATTAACCCGACGGGCCGTTTCGTTATCGGCGGCCCGATGGGCGATTGCGGCCTCACCGGCCGGAAGATCATCGTCGACACCTACGGCGGCCACGGCGCCCACGGCGGTGGTGCGTTCTCCGGCAAGGATCCCTCGAAGGTTGACCGCTCGGCTTGCTACATGGCCCGTTACGTGGCCAAGAACCTCGTCGCGGCCGAACTCGCGGACCGTTGCATGGTTCAGTTGGCTTACGCCATTGGCGTCGCCGAACCCGTCAGCGTGAACGTGAACGCCTTCGGCACCGAGAAGGTCGCCTCCCACGTGCTGGAAAATGCCGCGCGCGAGTACTTCCAGCTCAAGCCCGCCGGCATCATCTCCAGCCTGAACCTGCTCCGCCCGATCTATTCCAAGACGGCGGCCTACGGCCACTTCGGCCGGAGCGAGCCGGAGTTCACCTGGGAGAAGACCGATAAGGTAGCCGACCTCAAGAAACTCAAGTAAGCTAAGGCGTAGATGGTACTCATTTACGCCGCAGTACGATTCTTCCCTTATTGGGCGGTTCCTCTAGCCATTGTCCTGGCCGATATCGGCCTCTATTTCCGACGGAAAAAGAGCCGGACGCAGTGGTTCTTTTGGTTCACGACCGGGCTCTGTTTGTTGCTGACCCTGATTTGGTTCATTTACCGCGGGGATATGAACTCCGACCGTTGGTTGGATCAGTTCTTCGGACGTTAGTCTTCGTGGTCGTCGGCCTGGAGGTGGGCGTCCTCGGTGAGCGGGTCGGTTTGGGGCGGAGGTAAGCAGCTTTCCATCCCGGCGCGAATCTTCTCCGCCGTCGGACGTCGTTCGGAATTATACGCGAAATAGTTGTATAAATTTTTCAGCGCTTGATCGCAGCGAGGGCGGTTCGTGGCGCGCCACTTCAGCAAAGTCGGGACAAAGTCCTCCGCGAGCGGCGTTCTGCGGGACCAAGCGTATAAAACCAAAATACTAGTGTCGGGACGGGTTTTTCGTTTCACCCAGTCGCGGGCGTACACCAAGAAGAGATCTCCAAGGGAGCTTGCGAGCTGTAGATAGGCTTGCAGGGTACTCTGGTCATCTTCGGGCGCGGTCGCGCCGAAGATCAGATCGAGCGACTTCATGTCCAACACGTCAGACGGACGGTTGGGGTACCGGATTGCGAGACTTTGGATCGTTCCCAGTGCGTAAGTTCGTTCTTCCACGGTGTATTTCGGAAAGCCGATGACAAGGGCTTGGATCAGCGCGGGTTGAGATTTTGGAAAGTGAGGCGCGGCTTTGAGCGCGGTTTTCCGCCAGCGCGGATTCTTAAGGAGCTCTGTGAACGTTGGCAAGAAAGCGTCACCGTGGGGGCCGCTCGCTACGGCGCCCATAAAGCGTTGATTGATCTCGAGGCTGGGATCGGCGGCTTTGAAGAACCTTTTCAGGAACAGTTCGAGGTGGGGCTTCAGCAGTAGATAGACGGGCGAAGAGGTCGACTGCGTGCGCAGTCCTTCTAAGGTTCGGGTGATTTCTTCGACCACGCGAAGGCCCGCTATATCTGCACCGTTGAATTCGTTGAATAAGCGTTGTAGCCGGGGCACCACCAGTTCCGGCATGTCCCCACGGTTGAAGGCGGGTAGTTTCAGGATGCGAAGCGCGGCTTCCCGTATGGCGGGGGTCGTGGATTCCGTCAGCTTGGCCGCCAGGTTCGCGAGGGGCTGTAGTTTTTCCTTCGGCGAATTGGCGGCGCCTGCGACGTGACGGATGACAAAGATTTGCTCGGAGGGGGAACGTTGGTCCAGGAAGTCTTGGAAGGCGGCCCGATCTTTGTCGGTGTACACGGCGGCTCCCCAAGTCATGAAAAAGCTGACGAGCGTCTGGTGGCGCGCGAAATCGCCCACGAGGGGGCCTCCGTTGGGAAACGGGGGATTGCCCGCGGCTTCGGTCTCTACGTAGGGGGCGAGTGATTTGAGCTGGGCCGCCGCCCAAGCGAAACCGGGCGGCCCGGCCTTTACCAGCTGCGTGAGCAAAATGGATTCCATATTTTGGTACTTTCCCGAGTCAAGCAGCTCGACCAGGACCGTGGCGCACGCCTCGGGCGCCACTTCCACGAAGCGGTTTTGCAGGTAGTGGTATTCGCGGTTGGAACCGCCGGGGCGGAGCACGTTCTCGAAGCTGCGGCGAAACAGCTCGTTCAATCCCACGGGAGCCATTTCCGCCGCGGCCCGATCGAAGCAGTTCATGGCGAGATAGCCCGTGGTTTGGCCGGTGCCCGTCGCCTCGTCCACTCCAATCAGCAGGTAGTCCAGCCACCAAGGGCGGTGGAATTTTTGGTCGAAGTCCTTCAGGGTCCAGTTTTCCCCGGCCGTGAAGAACGGTAAGAGTTTTTGTTTTTCCGCGGGCGACATCGCTTTGATTTTTTCTGCTGCCACGTCGCAGAGCATGCGGCTACCACTCAAAATCAAAACCTCGGGAGAGGAACGGGTGCCAAACCAGCCGATCACTTCGCTGGAACGATCGGAAATCGAGCGAAAAGCGGCATAAATAATGGTCAAAAGTAGCAAGAAGAGCAGTGCCGTGCGTAAGGAAATCTGTCTGATTTTTGACATGCTTAGATTTTAACTCGCCTATTTTGAACAAAAAAGAACATTGAACCGAATTAGGTTATTATCTCCGGGGGAGGCGAGAGATGGAAAAACTTCGGAGATGGATGGGGGTCTTCATCGCGGGAAGCGTCGCGGTCACGTCGTCGGCGGGAGCCGCCGCGATTTCGGGCAAGCTTGCGGCGACTCCGGAGTGCGCGGGCGGCCAGGTGCAAACCTGGGTCTCGGCCGGTCAGACCCTGCTTTACCAAGCCGATCTTTCCGTCGGCGGCACCTTCGAGTTCCATTTGAATCCGGGTAAGTACAACGTGGTCGCCACCGGTTCCACCGGCTGTTTCGTGGAGCAGGTCGTGGAGATGAAGGCGGATAAGAACCACGAAATTACCCTGAATTTGGTTTCTGGCAAGCGCGCGCCGTCGGGAGCCGCCCAATGAAAAAGCTCTTTTTGGTTCTTTCGCTTTTCGTCGCGCTGCCGGCACTGGCCTTTGTCGGTGGCCAGATGGGTTACAACTGCCCTTATTGCGGCATGCGCTCGAACTATGGCAGCTACGCCATGCCTTCTTTTTATCCCCCCAACTACCCCTGGTGGGCGGGGTACGGCGCCATGACTTATCCTAACTTTTACTATCCCACGGCTTGGAACCGGGGTGGAATCAATCCCACGTATTTCCCCGGCCAAGGGCACGTGATGTTCGGCAAGCCCAACCTCTATATTTCTGGTCCGGCCGGCACGGAAGTGAAGGTGAAGGTGGAGCTTCCGACGGAAAATACGTTGCTCGCGGCGGTTCCCGCGCACGGCCAGATGGGGTGGGAGGCGACTCTGCAGCCCGCCACCGCGGAAAAACCCCTGCGCACGGCGGGCGCCGACTATCGGTTTTTCTTCTACGACTTCCGCTCCGACGACGCGAAGTTGCAGGATGAGGCGGGGTTTTGCGTAACCCGGCAGGAATTGATGCCACGGTTAAAGAAAATTCTCGTGACGGCGGGGTTTCGTGAACTCGAAGTGAGGGACTTCGAGAGCTACTGGAGCGTGAAGCTGCCCCCCTCGTCGAAGTACTGCGTTTACCCGCAAACGCAAGCCCAGCTGGACCAGGTCGCCCCGTTGCGGGTGACGCCCGCGCCTACGCGAATTCGTCGGTTAGCGTTCGTGATCGCGATCAAGGAAGGGTTAGTGGCGAATGACCGCAAATTCACGCGTGAGCCGAAGAAGGCTTGGGTGAATGGCGATCTGGAGCGCGCGGTCGCCGCCGAGCGGGCCACCCCGGGCGTCGAAGTTCGTGAATGGTCGGTGGGATTCACGCGGGACTACTCGAAATAGCTTCTCTGCCTCAGGATAAACATCTGTTTTTATTTATTATTTTTAGCTACTAGAAAATAACGCATCGCGTTGACTTTAGTGTTCGACCGGTGGTACAGTCCGACCACGTTGAGTCCTAGGTTTTTGTGGAGGCTATCACTATGACGCGTGTGTTTTGGTTCCTGGCATTGTGGATCGGATCGGTGAATGCCTTCGCCCAGCCGGAAATCGAGTGTACGGCGGATCGCACCCAGGACATCTACTTTCGTACTTCCCAGCGTACGTTCTCGGTCGGTGTCTTGGCCGAAAATTACACGCTGAGTGGGACCTACGAGCTGGAAGTTTTTAACGTTAGCGCCCTACCCCAGAAGGGGAAGTATTCGGTCGGCAAGCCGGCGGAGCTTAACGCGAGCGCGGATCTCTATGAGTATTTCATCCCCGTTTGCTTTACTTACGGCGGCGACATGGTGGCGCAGCATCTGATCTCGGAAGAGATGGCGATGACGGCGGGTATGATGCGGATGTCGCGTCCCGCTCCGAAGCTGGTCTTGATTATTCCAAAAACCAAGGATCGCAAGACTTCCCTGAAGGCGGAGATTGTTTCCCTCACGCAGCAGATTCGAGCGATCGAGCTCAGTATTGTCGATTACGAAAAGCAGATCCGCGAAACCGACCTTAAGCAACTCGACGCTGAAGCACAGGTCCGGAGTCACGAGCAGAAGATCCGTGAGCTTCAAGAGCAGATTCCCGGGCTGAAGAGCCGCCTCGAAGAAACCCGCGTCCTGCTTAAGAAAGAATTCAACGAGTAATCCCCGTGCGGCTTCGCTAGGGCTGGTGGGTTGCCTGTCCTGCCTTTTTTGACAAATCTTGGATGGCTTGCCGACTTTCGGGGCTGAGGCTTTGATAGAAGCTCGTCGGGTCCCGCTGGGCGTTCTCTAAGATCTCCTGGGCTTTGGCAGAATCCCCGCCATTCTCCCGAATCAGCTCCTCGAAAACTTGGGACGAAATCCCGTAAGCCGCTTCGGCGTTGCCGCCGTTACCTAGGAGATGCCTTACATTTTGATCCGCCTTCTGAGCGCCGGGACTTTCGGACACGGCCTTGTCTCTTGCTGGCGGGGAGGTGAGGAGAGCCTGCGTTTTCGCTAAGGCTTCGGCTTGAGCCGGATCCAGGTCGGCCGCGAAGCTAGGCCAGGAAGCCGAAACGACCAAGGTGACTATCCAAACTCGGGGAAAAGCGTTCATGCCTCTGATTATATGCGGAAAAACCAGGCTCGAGAATGTGTCAGAAAACGCGCTCAAAAAACCCACCTGGAGGCCTGGGCGGGGTATTTCTGGCATTCTCTATCGGGACGATTTCGAGTGGCGGAAAGAAAACGACAGTTTTTCGACCCTCAACCTGATGTTTAGCTTCGACTTTTTAGGTCGCTAATTTTTCTCAAGAAATAATTTTGACAGCCCGGCAAGTTTTGCTTAGCCTTTTACATGTCAGCACGTCTGACAAATCAGTGGTTCAAGGGTTGAACGGCTGAGTTGGACGAAGTTGTCGCGGCGTCTTCCAAGGCGACGCAGAAATGACACTCAAACGTTACTCACGGAAGGGTCAAAGGGGGGCATTGATGCTCAGTTTGAAATCGTTATTTGTTGGGGACAGCCAAGCAATCCAGAACATCATGGGTACGATCCAGAAAGTAGCGCAGAGCGACAGCACTGTGCTAATTACTGGTGAAAGCGGCACGGGCAAAGAGCTCGTCGCCCGCGCCATCCACGAAAATTCCACGCGCGCGACCAAGCCGCTGGTGATCGTGAACTGCGGCGCCATACCCGGCGAGCTACTGGAAGCCGAGCTTTTTGGTCATGTGAAGGGTGCCTTCACCGGCGCGACCCAAAACCGCATCGGCCGTTTCGAAGCGGCCCAAGGCGGCACGCTTTTCTTGGATGAAGTGGGCGACCTTCCCCTTCACCTTCAGGTGAAGATGTTGCGCGTGCTTCAGACCCGCCAGTATGAGCAAGTCGGCTCCTCGAAGACCATTCAAGCCGACGTTCGCATCATCGCGGCGACGAACGCCAACCTGGAAGAGGCTGTCCAGAAGAAAGAATTCCGCGAAGACCTGTATTATCGCCTGAACGTGATCCCCGTGAAGATTCCGGCCCTGCGCGAGCGCAAGGAAGACATCTCACTGCTCGTGAATCACTTCATCGCCCAGTTCAACTCGATGACCGGTCACAACGTCGAAGCCCCGAGCGGCCAGATCATGGAAGCGTTGATGGCCTACGACTGGCCGGGCAACGTCCGTGAGCTCGAGAACCTGATCGAACGCCTGGTGATCCTGAAGGGTCAAGGCTCCGTCGACTTGGGCGATCTGCCTCACCGCATTTTCCGCAAGTTCACCGAAACCAAGCCAGCCGGCACGGGCGCCGTCTCCGATTTCTCGGAAAACGAATTCCCGCGCATGGTGCTCCCGAACGTCGGCGTGGACCTCAAGGCCATCGTCGCCGCTTTCGAGAACCACCTGATCGACCAGGCTTTGGCCCGCACGCAAGGAAACAAGAACCGGGCGTCGGAACTGCTCCGCATGAACCGCACCACGCTTGTGGAAAAACTCCGCAAGCGCGGCATGATCGTCCCGGCCGCGAAGAATCGCGAAGGCGCCGAGATGGACATGGGCAGCATGAGCGGCTCCGCCTAAGCGCCGTTCGGTAAAAGCTAGAATACTTAAGGCCGGTGTCCGCAAGGGTACCGGCCTTATTTTTTTCGGGTATAGCAAAGTTCACGGCGGGTGCCGACCCGCTCGCCCGCCTCGTTGCCCCTTTTCCATTCCCGCGTATAGACGCAGAGAGGCCAAGCGGCCTCTTCGCTGAAATAAAAGGTCTTCCAGTCGCCGGTTTCCCCCGCCGGCTTGGGGATGAGGTTGAACGAGAGCGAGAGGGGGTTATAGTAAATCGGGCTGGAATGCGTGCCACCGTTGTAGACGACGCGATCAGAAGAGATGTCGAGTTCACGCATCCAAGCGGCGGGCTCGATCGCAGTACGTGCGCTGTGTTGCTCAATGATCGTCTCGTTGCGGTAAATCGTATAGGAGGTAAGCCGCCAGCGCCCGCGCGCGCGGCGCTTGAGCTTATCGATCACCGCGTCCGGATGATCGAGGCGGACCTGTATCCGCTGGATTCGGGCCTCCGCTGCTTCGGGGGATACCCGGCGAGCGGTGAAGTCGAAACCGGAAAGGCTTTTAGCGGTCGATTCAATCAGCAGGCGTTCGCTAGTGAGCAGGCGGGTTGGCCGGAGCGATGCGGTCTTCCCTTGAGCTAGCGTTTCCGTGAGGAGGGCGCCCGTCTGATCGGGGTCCACGGCTAGCCGTACGGGCTGAAAGCTAAGCTTTCGGACGGGATCGCTTTGCAAGACTTCGTATTTGCCGGCGGCATCGATACGGAAGACCATAGCGATGCCTTCCTGGTCGAGTGGATATTCAGCCACCCAATATCCTTCGAAGTCGCGGAAGCCATTTGTCACCTGAAAAGCCCGATTCGACTGGGGGAGGGGGCCGCAGGCCACGAATAGAGCCGCGATGAGGGTAAGCCAGCGTAACGGATTGGAATTCATGCCCCGGGGGTAGCATCAAAGCAAAAGCGATCCGAGTGTTTTTTTTAGATGCGGCGCATGCGGATATGCCGCAGTGCGCCTTAGGGTTTACCCGAAACCCTCGGGCGTCGTCTATTCTTTGTTTTCGTTGTCCTTCACGGTCTTGCGTACGAGGTTGCGCATGATCCGGTTGCGGCTAACCCCGCCGAAGAGCGAGCGCACGTCTTCGTAGAGGCTGGAGTCGTTGACCAGCGCCCCAAGGGTGCCGGTCCCGTTATTGATCTTAGCCATGATCGAGTCGAGGTTGCCGATCGCGCTCTTAATCTTGATGTGGTCCATCTCCTGGTTGAGCTTGTGCGTGAGCTCGGCCATGTTCTTGGAGGTCTTGGTGAGGCTGTCGAAGAAGATGTCGGAGCGGTTGTTCACGCGGAAGCCTTTTAGGATCTCGTCGAGGTTACGGGCGATGGACTTAAGCGACACCATGAGCTCTTCGCCGCTGCTCAGGAACTGGGTGAGATTCTTGCCGGTCCCGGAGGTGATGGTGGAACCCGGAGGAAGGGCGGGGGAGCCGTCTTGGGTGGCCTTGATGTAGATGTATTTGTCCCCCAGCACGCCCTGGGTCGCGATTTCGGCGACCGCGTTCTGGCGGATTAGGTGAGTGAGAGAGTGGTTAATAGAAAGATCGATGGCAATGTCGTTCGTCTGCTCGTCGAAGCGCACGTTCTCCACGATGCCCACGCGAATTCCGTTCAGGGCGACTTTGGCTCCCTTGATCACGCCCTCCGAGTCGGAGTAATGCACGGTATAGAGAGAGTGGCGGGTGAGGAAGGTTTCGACCCCGCCCAGCAGGATAACCGCGAACATGATCAGCAGCACCCCCACGCTGATGAACAGCCCTACCTTCATTTCGATTTCCATGCCTTTTTTCATCTTGCGTGCTCTCCGTGTAGTCCCAGCGCCTCGGCGATAAATGATTGCACAAGCGGGTCTTTGGACTTCTTGATATTCTCGACCGTGTCACAGACGGCGATGCGGCCCTCATTCAGGATGGCGATACGGTCGGCGATTTCGAACGCGCTTGGGATATCGTGGGTGACGAAGATTCCCGTGATGCCGTTCGCTTTCAGTCGCTTGACGTTTTCCGTGAGGCGTCGCGTGTTAGTAGGGTCCAGGCCCGCGGTCGGCTCGTCGAAAAGGATGATCTCGGGTTCCAGGATGATCGCCCGCGCCAGTCCCGCGCGTTTTTGCATGCCCCCCGACAGCTCCGACGGCAGCAGGTCATTGCTACCTTTCATGTCCACCGTTTCGAGCATCTTGTTCACCTTGGCGTGGATTTCCGTGGGCGTGAGCTGCGTGTGGGCTTCGAGCGGATAAGTGAGGTTTTCCTCCACGCTCAGCGAATCGAATAGCGCGCCATTTTGGAACACATAGCCGATATGGGTGCGTACCTTAAATAGTTCCTCCTCGGTTAGCTGGGTGATGTCCTGACCGTCGAAAATGATCTGCCCCTCGTCGGGTTTTTCCAGCCCGATGATCGAGCGTAAGATCACGCTCTTGCCACTGCCGGATCCGCCGAACAATCCCAGGATCTCGTGCCGATAAAGCTGAAACGAAACCCCGCGGTGGACACGCTTGGTTCCGTACGCCTTATGGAGGCCTCGCACATCCAGCACCACGTCGTTTGAGTTGGATTTCTCCCGCGAGGCCATTTGGCTTAACCTTTGTCGTAAACCGTCAGGATAAACAACTTCGTTAGAAAAAAGTCGCTGACCATGATGAAGATGCTCGAGGCGACGACCACCCAGGTCGTGGTGTTGCCCACGCCCTGCGTGCCCCGCTCGGTGTTCAGGCCCTTCCAGCATGCGGCGACGGATATAAAGTAGGCAAACACGACGGTTTTGGCCATGCCCGTCAGCAGATCGGTCATGCGGAGGGAATCGACGGCGGTGGCGATGAAGTATTCGGTGTTGATGTTCAGTTCGTGCAGCGACACGAGCATGGCACCGAAAATCCCGATGTAATCGGAGAAGAGGGTAAGGATCGGCAACGCGATCATGCTGGCCATGAGGCGCGGGATGACAATCTTTTTGATGGGACTGGTTCCCAGCGCGCGGATGGCGTCGATTTGCTGGGTCACGTTCATCGAGGCGACTTCGGAGGCAATGCCCGAGCCGATGCGGCCGGCGAGCAAAAGGCTAGTGAAAACGGGGCCCATTTCGCGCAAAATCGCGAGCGCGACAATCTTGGGCACATACATTTTACCGCCGAACTTCTCGAGGCCGTAGCCGAACTGCAGGGCCATGACGGAACCGGTGGCCAAGCCCACCACCGTGGTGAGCAGGAAAGATTTTATGCCGAGGTGGAAGACCTGATCGATCAGCAGTTTTGGGTAATACGGGGGACGGAACATCTCCCGAAAGATCTGCAGGCTCAACAATCCGAAGCCGCCCGCGAAGCGTACGGATGAAATCATGCGTTCGCCCAATCGGCGTGAAAATTTCTTGAACGCGCGAACGACGGGATTGCCCGCGTCGATGGAAGCGATGGTCGAAGACGCCATGAAGTCAGTCTAAAGCTAAACAGTTGCGGGGACTATTTGAAATTCAGGGAGGCAATAAATTCACCGAACGTTTTTTCCTCTTCGGGAAAGTGCTTCGGTCGAGCGATGTACATGAAATCGAAGATGCAGGTGTCCCGACGCATGACCACGGTCCGGAACATCATGTCCTGGTTGTTCAGGTTTCCGCGCAGGGTGGTTTCGAGCGCGGGCGTGCCCCGGATCGTCAAATTCTTCTCGTTGCGATCGGTGATGTTCGCCACGCCCATGTATAGAAGGTTTGTCAGCTCCTGGAGGTTCTTGGGCTCATCCACGTTTCGCTTACGACAGTTCGTGGTGAGCGAGATGATCGAGGCGGTCCGCTTGGATTGGTAGGCGTAGTCGGACACCTGGGGATCGGAAGGCGCGCCGGGATCTTGTTCGATCGGCGCCCAGTTCGCATCTTGCTTTGGGAGTTCCGCCACCGTGTAGCCGTCCGCATGTTCGGCGACGGGCTTCACATTGCCAATGAGCACGCTGCATCCGGAGGAGAGCGCGCCCAGGGCGATCGCGGCGGCCGCGACGGCGAAGCGAGGGAAGCGGTGGGGCATATCTATTATATCTATGGTAATTCGCCGGTGGAATCAACGGTCATGTGCACCGCAAGGTCGTCAAATTCCTCGCCGGAATTGTGGCCCTTTCTGACGGAGGGTCAAAAAACCGCGAGTCCGCGCGTGGCCTGAAGGTTTTGCCGATTTGAAAATGCCTAGCGGTAACAACGGATTGGGCAAAGTCGTCGCTAGGAAAAAAGTTGGCACTGGGTTTGCTTTGTTTATTTCCGTGGCAATAGCTTACGGGCTCGTCAGGATGGCGGGTGCGTGGGGCGAAAACTGAGGAACATGAGCAGGATGCTCTTCAACTGGGTACGTTACCTTCTGATCTTTGTCATGGCGTTGGCGCCGGCGTTCGCGCACGGGGCCCCAGCCTGGACCGATCGCGCCATCTCCATCCAAACTTTCAATACTCACTCCCGACTGGTCTTCCGGGTTGATTCCGGCGTGAAGGCGGAGTGGAGAAGCACCGCCCAGGGGTTCGAACTGGTCTTCAAGGAGCTGGGGCTCGTGGATCTGGGGGCTCCCTTTGGTGGGGAAGCGCGTTGGTTGACGGGATTGAGCGACTTAAGGGACGCCCGCCTGGGCGATCTGAAAGTAGCGGAAACCGAGGCGGGAGTGGTGGTGACCGGCGCGTGGAAGTTTCCCACCGGGCCGGAAGCTCCGTTTCAGCCCCAGATGGAAACTTTCGAGTTCCGGGAAAAGACCCCGTCTCGATTCGTGGTCGATTTTTGGGTGAAGCCGGGTCCCACGCATGCCCAAGTGGTGGCCGAACGAGAGCGCGCCAAAAAATACACGCTTCGAAAGAAATCCGAAGAAAAAGCCAAGCGCCAGGTGCAGCGGCGCATCGCCACCTTGAAGAAGGAGCTCGATGCGGCGGACACCCAAAAATACTGTCAAGAACCCGTCAACACCCAGAACGACATCTTCGTGCGCTTCCGGGCGGTTCATGTGCCGATCGATTTCGGGAAGTGGTTCTCGCTAACGACCCCCGATAGCGATTATCCGTACCTCGAGCCAAAGGGCGACGAAAAAGACGCCCAATACGTGCGCCTGGCGTTGTCCCTTTACCGCCAGGGCAAGCCCGCGCTAGCCATCCGGACGATCGAGTTCCTCGACACGGAATACCCCAAGTCGTCCTATCGTAATGAAATGCATTTCTTGCGGGGCAACGCGCTCGTGAAGCTGGGGCTGCAGGACGACGCGAACCGCATCTTCCATGATCTTTCGGTCACTGCGAAGGGTTCTCCGGTAGGGCTGCATGCTGGGTTATTCGTGGCGGCCAAACGTTATCAAAACGCCGAGTACCTGGCTGCCCTTGAGAACTTCATTAGTCTATCGCGTAACTATCCTAGCCACCGGCTCAACTGGCTCTTTCGGTTGGCCTCGGCCGAGTGCCTGTTCATGCTGAAGCAGACCGCTCGGGCCGCGGAGGAGTATCAGTGGGTGGCCGAAAATGCGCAGGACCCCGTCGTGCGTGCCCGCGCGGGCCTGAGCATCGGGGACCTCTATCTTGAGCGCCAGCAATACGCCCAGGCGCTCGCCGCCTACTTCACGGGCCTCAAGCACTTCGAGAAAGAAGCCGCGACCTTGCCGGAGGTGTACCTGAATCGCGCGGAGGCGATTTACTGGCTGGGGCAGTTTGATCGTGCGGAGGAGGAGTTCAAAGCGTTCTTGACCCGCTTCCCTTCGCATCGCGCGGGCTGGATGGCTTCTTACCGGTTGGCGGAGATCTATGACCGGCATTCGGAAGTCGGCGCCAAGGCCGAGGCTCGTAAATGGCTCTATCAAACCGTGAATAACCACCCGATCAGTCCGGGCGCGACCCTCGCTCGGCTGCGCTTGCTTCCCTGCGGCGATCACGGAGGGTTCACTTATGAGGGCGCTAAAAAGTATTTTGAGGGTGACGCTAAAGCCTTCGCTGCTTCGACGTTGGCCGCCAGTCAGGTGTGGATGAATGACTACCCTGATCTGCTCGCGCTCTCGCGCGTGCGGACGCTGGTCATGATGGGTTACGAGGGCGAAGCCGTCGAGACGATCGCCGAGATCTTCCGGGGACGCGTTGGGCAGACGGCGCGGGAGATCTTAAGCGATTTCTCCCGCTTCGTATTCCGCAAAGAGATCTTGAAGCGCCTGGACGCGGGAAACCAGCTCGCGGCGCTTTCGTTCTACGACAAGTATGCCGCGATCGTCCCGGGTGATAAGGACCCCATCACGTCGGACTATTTGCTGAAGCTGGCGCAGGCGGCTTCCGATCTGGGGCTGGGCTCGCTTTCCTTGAAGATCGTTTCCACCTACGAAAAGCGACTGGGTACGTCAACCGAGGCGAAGGGCGAAACCGGGAGCGCCAAGGATGGGCGCCAGCTCGCTACCTCGGCTGGCGGCGCGGGTTTGGATCCCGCGGACGACGACGTCACCGAGCGCTTTCGCCGTTCTGAAGAAGCTTTCACCCACGCTAAGGCGCTTTGGTTGGACGGGGGCTTGAAGTGGGAAGAGAAGCTTCGTACTTACCTGGGCCGCGTTTCCGAAGACTCGCCTTATTCACAGGAAAAAGAGGTTTTGAACGCCTTAATGGACGAGCGCAAGGGCCAGCCGGAGCGGGCGATGACCCGAGTAGCGCGCGCTAAGCTGCTTTTCGCGAAGCGCTCAGCCACGATCGATCGCCAGCTGGATTACTGGGTGGCGACGTTGCAGGAAAAGGCGGGGAATCTGCCCGGCGCCATCAAGTCGATTCAGGAAATTCGCGCCGGCTACCCGGAAGGTCCGGCGATTTCTTCTAAAGATGCCGAGCGTAAGCTCGCGGCCGCCGCGCCGGATTCGAATCGTGGCTTGGTCGGCATGGGCGTGCCCCGTCTGCCGAGCTTGGCCGAACTTTTTATCAAGGAAGCGGAGTTGTTGGAGCGCACGGCGAACTACGCCGACTCCGCCGGCGCTTTCGCGAACGCGATTGCCCAGGGCGCGCGTAACGACCAGCTGCTTTACGGCTATGCCCGCGTGCTGGGAAAAACCGGCAAGGAGAATGACCGGGAAAAGGCCGTACAGACATTAAAGGAAATTCTAGGCACCAAAGACGGCGACGTCGCTTGGAAGAAATTAGCGCAGGAAGCGTTAGAGAGAACGGAAAACTAATTTGTTACCGATTTTACCAGGGAGGGTAAAGATGAACGATCTGATCACTGCGGACCGTAAGATGAGCGAGATGATTCAATTGGCGAAGACGGTCGCCCAGAGCAAGGCCACCGTGCTGATCCAGGGCGAAAGCGGCACGGGCAAGGAAGTGATGGCGAACCTGATCCATCAGAACAGCTCGCGTGCCAACCGTCCCTTCGTGGCGATCAACTGCGCCGCGATACCGGAAAATCTGCTCGAGTCGGAACTGTTTGGCCATGAGCGGGGGGCCTTCACGGGTGCCGTGAACGCCAAAGCGGGTAAGTTCGAAATCGCCAACGGCGGCACGTTGCTGCTCGATGAAATTTCCGAGATGGACATCCGTCTCCAAGCGAAACTATTGCGCGTGATCCAAGAAGGCGAAGTGGATCGGATCGGCGGCCGTAAACCCATCGCCGTGGACGTCCGCATCATCGCGACGACGAACAAGAATCTTGCTAGCTGCGTTACCGAAGGCACTTTCCGCGAAGACCTGTATTACCGCCTGAACGTGGTAAACCTCACCTTGCCTCCGCTGCGTGACCGCATTGGCGACGTGAAGAACCTCGCGGAGTACTTCGTGGGTCAGTATTCGCAGAAAAATGGTCGGCCCGCGCTACCGTTCTCCCCGGAAGCCCTCGCTAAGCTCGAAGCTTACGCCTGGCCGGGTAATATTCGTGAGCTCGCAAACGTGATCGAGCGTTCGATCATCACGGCCAAAGACGCGTCCATCGGCCATGGCGACATCATGATCGAGTACCGCGAAGATGCCGCGGGCTTGGCGGCCGGCGAAGAGGGATCGGAAAGCTATAGCTGGAATCCAGGTCAGACGCTGAACGACATCGAGCGCTCCGTGATTCTCGAGGCGTTGCAGTACCACAACGGAAACCGCACGCACACGGCGCGGGCGTTGGGTATCTCGATTCGTACCTTGCGTAATAAGCTTTCGGATTACCGCAAGATCGGCATTCAGGTCTAGTCGGCAGGTTTTACCCGGACGTGAACGTGGCGGAAAAAAACGCCTAGTTCTAGGGGGAAAAGTATTTTCGTTACCGCGTAATGCCGCGCTGAGTATCGGCGAACGCGGCATGTAACTTGAATATTGGGTTGAAGGGGGACTATGTCCAATAAGCTTTTCGATTCCACCATCGGCGCGCTGAATACGTCTTTGAACGCGCGGATGGTGAATCAGAACGTGATCAACTCGAACATCGCAAACGCGGACACGCCGAATTACAAGGCGAAGAAGCTGGAGTTCGAGACCGCGTTACGGGAAGCGCTTGACGTCGGCGAAGGGATTCGGCCCGAGCAGACGCACGCGGGACACCAGGTTCCGAAGGAACTCGACCCCATTCATCCTGAAATCGTGGAGGACCCCAACGGGGTGGAATCGCTCGACGGGAACACCGTCGATCGCTCCGCCGAGATGGCCAAATCCACGGAAAACCAAATCATGTACAACGCGTCCGTGGAGCTACTCAAAAAGAAGCTCGGAATGCTGAAGTACGGGATCTCGGAAGGCGGAGGTAGCAACTAATGGATTTCTTCTCGTCCATGCGCGTGAGCGCTTCCGGTTTGGAAGCCCAAACCAAGCGGCTAAATACGATTTCGAGCAACGTGGCCAACGCGGAAACCACCCGCGACGCCGACGGGAATATCGCCCCCTACAAACGGCGCGATCCGGTCTTGGAGGCGCAGGTCGATCGGGAGAGCTTCGGCGAGATTCTTCAGTCGGCCATGGATGAAAACGTCCAGGGCGTGCAGGTGACCGAAATCGCCGAGGATACGCGTCCTCCGCGGATGGTCTACAACCCCTCGCACCCGGACGCCAACGAGGAAGGGTATGTCGCCATGCCGAACGTCAACACGGTCGAGGAAATGGCGAATATGATCAGCGCCCAGCGTTCTTACGACGCCAACGTGAACACGTTGAACGCGGCCAAGGCCATGGCCCAAAAAGCGTTGGAGATCGGTAGATAATGAACGATTTACGGTTGGAGAACATCGATCAGCTGAGCGGTTGGAAGGGTGACGCTTTGGGCGGCACCTCGCCCATGAGCGACCGCCGCGTGATGGAGGAGATGCGTCGCCAAGGCATGCAGGTATCGGATGGTCTCGAAGGATTGATGGGCGCTCCCGGCGCCGTCGACCCGGCCGCCGCCAAAGGCGGCATGACCGACGGGTTCGCGCAGATGTTGCAGCGGACGCTCGAAAACGTGAATTCGACGCAGGTGCAGGCGGACAGCGCGATGAAGGAGCTTATCGCGGGTCGAACGAAGAATGTGCATGAAACGATGCTCGCCGTGGAGAAGGCGGAAATGTCGTTGAAACTCATGATGCAGGTGCGGAACAAGGTGCTCGACGCCTACCGCGAAATCATGAGGATGCAGGTTTAGTAGCGGGTAATTTTAGGAAATAGGAGCGTAAAGTGACCGAGTATTTCAAGAAAGTTTTTCGGCAGCTGGGCGAGTTTTTCACGGCGCTGAGCCCGGGTCGCAAGCTTGCGTTAGGCGTGGTGTCCGTGGCGGTGCTGGCCGGGGTGTTCGCGATGTTCCAATGGGCGGGCAGTCAGACTTACCGACCCTTGATGACCAACCTCAACCCGGAGGACTCCGCCAACGTCATGCGCGTCCTGCGCCAAAAGCAGATCCCCTTCAAGGTGGACCAGAGTGGACGCAATATCGAGATTCCGCCGGAGAGCGTGTTCGACCTGCGCATGGAGCTGGCGACCTTGGGATTGCCGCAATCGAGCGTCGTGGGTTATGAGGTGTTCGACCACCAGTCCCTAGGGACCACTAGTCTCGTCCAACGCATCAACATGCTGCGCGCGAAAGAAGGCGAGCTGATGCGGACGATCGGCGCCATCAAAGGCGTGAAACGTGCGCGCGTGCACCTCGCTATCCCTAAGGAAAGCACGTTCATTCAGGATCAGAAGGAGCCGACCGCTTCGGTGGTGCTCGACCTCGAGCCCAGCGTTCGTCTTTCGGAGAAGCAAGTTTTTGGCATCGGAAATCTTGTCGCCAGCGCCGTCGAAGGCCTAGATATCGGCAAGGTCGTGATCGTTGACTCGACGGGGCGGACTCTTTCCGAAAATACGCGTGACCCGCTGGTGCAAGCCAGCGCCACCCAGCTTGATTTTCGCCGGAAGCTCGAAGAAAGCATGGAGAAGCGGGTTGAGGAGATGCTGTCTCCCGTCGTGGGCGAAGGGCACGTCGTCGCCCGCGTGAGCGCGGAGCTGGATTTTTCCCAGGTGAGCGAGACCCAGACGACTTTCGACGCCGACGGTTCCGCGGTGCGTTCGGCCTATAAAAATAACGATTCGATGTCCGGTAGCCGTCCCGCGCCGGGCGGGGTAGCCGGCGTTCGCGCGAATACCCCCGGCGAGCAGCCGGGCGTGCAAGCCGCGCAAGTCAAGACGGATACCCAGAAGGTCCACGAAACGACGAATTTCGAGGTACCGCAGACCATCCGCCAGACGCGGAAACCGTCCGGAACGGTCTCGCGGCTCTCGGTTTCCGTGGTGGTCGATGGCCGACAGGTAAAAGATCCGGAGAAGCCCGACGCGAAGGCGAAGGTGGAACCGTGGTCGGAAGATAAGTTGAAGGAGTTCGAGCAGATCATCGCGGGCGCCGTGGGCTTAAACCCCAAACGAGGGGACACGATCCAGATCAAGAACATGGAATTCAACCGCGCGGACTTCTCGGAGGCTGAAAAGCAGATCCAAGACAGCGAGCGTCGCAGCTATCTCCAGAACATGATGGTTTACTCCGTCATCGGCCTGTTGATCATCTTGTTCTTCCTGTTCGTCATTCGCCCGTTCATCAAGTGGGTCACCGAGAACACCACCGACAGCGTGGACACGTTCTTGCCGCAGACGATCGAGGAGCTTGAGAAGTTGCAGAAAGCCCAAAATCTGCCGGTAGACGAAGTCGTCCCGGAGTTGCCAGAGCAGATTGACCCGGAAAAAATCGAAGGCGAGATGATCAAGGAGAAGATCGTAACCTTGGTCGACGCCAATCCGCACAAAGCGGCGTTGATCCTTCGCGACTGGGTACGCGGGGAGAAGAAGGCGCCGGAAGGCGAAGAAGCTAAGGACGGCGCGGATAAAACCGCGTAAGGAGAGGGTGCTATGAGCGCGGATGCGTTAGCCAGCATGACGGGGATGGAGAAGGCGGCGGTATTGCTCAACGTCTTGGGCAATCACGTCACGGCCCAGGTCTTCAAGAACATGAAGGACAACGACGTGAAGTTGTTGGTCACCGCCATGGGCAAGGTCACCAAAGTCCCGATCCCGCTGGTTAAGCAGGTACTCGAAAATTTTTATACCGAAATCGCGGAGCAGGACATCCTGATCTTCGGCCACGCGCAGGGACGCGACTTCGTCTTAGAGACCTTGGGCGAAGAGCGGGCGAAAACGGTGCTAGGCCAACTTTCCGTGGTCGAGGGCAGCCGGACGCTCGAGGCGCTCGAGCTGGTCGACCCGCGCACGCTCTCGAACTTCTTGGTCAACGAACACCCGCAGACGATTGCCCTTATCCTGGCTCACTTGGAGGCGGGCAAGAAGTGCGACGTGCTCAAACGCCTGCCGGAAGCGATCCAGACCGAGGTTGTGCTCAGAATTTCAAACCTCGACTATATCTCGCCGACCCTCATTGCGCAGGTCGACGAGGTGCTTAAGCAAGAGTTGGCGACCTTGGGTTCGATCGACACCCAGCAACTGGGCGGCGTGCAGCCGATCGCCGAGATGCTCAACGTCATGGATAAGAACACCGAGCAAAACATCATGGCCCGCGTCGAAGAAAAAGACCCGCAGCTGGCCGAGGAAATCCGCAAGCTCATGTTCGTCTTCGAGGATATTATCTTCATCGACGACCGTGGCATGCAGGTGCTGCTCAAGGAAGTGCCGAACGACAAGCTCGTCATCGCGCTCAAGACCGCTCCCGAGGAGATCAAGGAAAAGATCTTCAAGAACATCTCCAAGCGCGCGGCCGATTTGCTGCGCGAGGACCTGGAAGCGATGGGACCGGTGCGTCTCTCCGACGTCGAGGCGGCCCAGCAGGAAATCGTCAACGTGGCCAAGCGGCTGGAGGCAGAGGGCAAGATCCTCATCGCCCGCGGCGGCGAGGCGGACGCCCTGGTGTAAGCCCGGGCGTAAGGGAAAGGCATAGTCGATGGCGATCACCAAATTTCAGCCATTTCAGGTGCAATCGGAGGGAGCCGCCGGAGAAAGCTCCGAGGCGGTCCGGGTGATGAAGCCCATGGCCCAGGCCACGGAGCCGCAGCCTTACCGCATGGAGAAGCTCGACAAACGGAGCGGCCAAACCTACTCCCAGATCAAGGCGAAGTATGGGCCTTTGGCGGCAACCGACGTCGAGCGCAAGGCGAAGACTCAAAAAGATTCGCGGTTCACCCTCAACCCGTTGCTGCGCGGGCCCCTTTCGGTGGAGGAAGAGGAAAAACGGGTGATCGAAGAGCGCGTCACCAATCGCGTGAAGCAGGTCGAGGACGACGTACGCAAGCAGGCCGACGCACGAGGGTACGAAGAAGGACTGAAAAAAGGATACGAAGAAGCCTTCATGAAGTTTCGGGCCGAGGGTACGGATCGGGTCAAGAAGTTCGACGAGCTTTTACGGTCGCTCGAGGGCGCGAAGGCCAAGATTTTCGAAGAAAACGAAAAGGTATTGGTAGAGATCGTATTCCAGGTCGCCAAGACGCTGTTGCTAAAGGAGCTGCAAGCGGATCCCACGGTGGTGTCGAAGCTCGCCGCGCAGCTGATCGAACGGATCGGTACCCGCGAAAATGTCACGATCCTGATCAACCCCAGTGACATGAAGAGCCTGGAGATCCTCAAGGAAGATCTCCAGAAAAACCTGGGCGAAACAAAGAACCTGCGTATCGAAGCTTCGGCGGACGTTCGCGGTGGCGGCTGCATCGTGGAAACCGAGTGGAACGCGATCGACGCCAGCATCGAAACCCAGCTGAAGAGCATTCACGAGGCGCTGCAAAGCGCCTCCGGCGGTTAGGAGAAAATTCGGTGAGTTGGTCCATTCCCGCCCGCAAGTACCAAGATCGGCTCGGATCCGCTTTGATCTATCACGAGGCGGGCAAGCTCACGAAATCATTAGGCCTGGTCTACGAAGCGACCCTGCCCGGCGCGGCCATTGGGAGTCTCTGCCGCATCCACACTTCGCATGAGCGTGCCGAAGACCAGGGTATCGACGCTGAAGTCATTGGCTTTCGCGACAAGCGCGTGATGCTCATGCCGTTCGAGGATGTGCGCGGCGTGAATAACGATAGCCTGGTCGTGCTGAAGAAGCGCGTCTCCACGATGTCCGTCAGCCAAAGCCTCTTGGGACGCGTGATCGACGCCCGCGGATTTCCGATCGACGGCAAGGGCCCTCTGATCCTGGACGGAGTGCCGCACGAAGAACGTGGTCTTTACCAACGGCCGTCGGATCCTTTGAGTCGAGAGCGGATCAAGGATCCTTTGAGCTTGGGCGTGAAGGCGATCGACGGACTCCTCACCTGCGGTAAGGGTCAGCGGGTAGGCGTTTTCGCCGGCTCCGGCGTAGGCAAGTCGGTTTTACTGGGCATGATGGCCAAAAACACCGCCGCGGACGTGAACGTGATCGCCCTCATCGGTGAGCGCGGGCGCGAGGTTCGGGAGTTCATCGAGCGCGATTTGGGCGAAGAAGGCCTACGCCGATCGGTGGTCGTGGTAGCCACTTCCGACACCGCACCGCTGATTCGCATGCGCGGGGCGTTTCTCGCCACGACGATCGCCGAGTATTTTCGAGACCAGGGCCAAGACGTGCTTTTGCTTATGGATTCGGTCACTCGTTTTTGCATGGCTCAGCGGGAGATCGGCCTTTCCCTGGGAGAGCCTCCCGCTTCCAAGGGCTACACGCCCAGCGTTTTTTCGACGCTCCCCAAGCTCCTGGAGCGCGCGGGGACGGCCAAGGACCGGGGCAGCATCACCGGCCTGTATACCGTGCTGGTAGAGGGCGACGACATGGACGATCCCATCGCCGATGCCGCCCGCTCGATCCTCGACGGCCACATCGTGCTTACCCGCCGCCTCGCCGAGCGGAATCATTATCCTGCCATCGATGTTCTCCAGAGCGTCAGCCGCCTGATGTCCACCGTGGCCACGCCCGATCAACGACGGCACGCTTCCCAGATCCGGGAGTGGATGGCGGTGTACAATCAGTCCGAGGACTTGATTAACATCGGCGCCTACGTGAAAGGGAGCAACCCCAAGATCGACCAGGCGGTGCAGCTTAACGATCGGATCACGCAGTTCCTGCGCCAAGGCGTGGAAGACGTGGTGCGGTTGCCGGAGGCGCAAGCCATGATGTTGGCGATCAGCCGGGCCGGCGATGCGTATCGAAGTTAGTCTCCGAGCTTGGGGCTAGTAGCCGATCTGTACGCGTTTCCAGGCACGGTCCCAAGTGGTTTGGCTCTCACCCAGATCCTTGATTTCCTCTAAGTCTTTCCCAAAATCACGCGCGGGCACAATCGTCGGATTTCTTCGGTTCTCCGGAGAAAGGTTCTTCTGCGTATCCAGCAGTACGGCGCCCACGGACGTGGCGTCCACGAAGGTAAGGTTATGGCGGGGCTCGTACATGAACCGTATCCACCGATAGGCCGCTTCCACTTGCCGGGAGCCCATGGGAATCGCCAAGCTGTCGGTCCAGCGCGTGGCGCCCTCGCGTGGCACGGAAAAGCGAATGGGCTTCCCGCTTACGCGCGCCGCCCGGGTGGCGTCATTGGAGTAGGCGTGGGCCGCGACAATTTCGCCACTCGCTAAGAGATCCGTAGCGTCCATGATCAAACCCTTGGCCGCTCGGCGGGAGGCGATCAAGCGTTCGGTTGCCCGTTCGAGGGCTTCGCGCTTAGTCGCGTTAAGGCTGTTTCCCTGCGCTTTAAGCGCGGCTCCCAACGCTTCGCGGCTGTCGTTTAAGATGGTGAACCGATCGTGCAGGCGAGGATTTCCGAAGAGATCGCTCCAGCTGGCGACGCCGGCGGGCCACAGGTCGTGCCGGTAGGCGATTCCGGTCACGCCCCATGCAAAAGGAATCGAGTACTGGTTGCCTGGATCGAAGGTACGGTCCAGGAATCGCGGGTCGATTCCCAAAAAAGGCAGGCTTTCCCGGCGTAGGGGCAAGATCAACCCTTCCCGAATCAGGGTGGATACCGCGTAATCAGAAGGCACGATCACGTCGTAGTTTCCGATGCCAGCTTTGAGCTTGGCGATGAGCTCTTCGTTGGATTCGTAGATGCGCACGGAGACTGGAATTCCGGTTTGCCGAGTAAACGATTCGTTCAACTCCAGGACTTGGTACCCCGGCCAGGTGGCGATGATGAGGGGATTGGGCGGCGGGGTCCCGCTGCAAGCGTAAAGAGCGGAGACCAAGGCGACGACGACGAAGTTGCGTGCTTGCTTCAAGGAGAGGCCTCCTCCGCACCGAGAGATTTCGGGCTTGATCGGGAAAAGAGCAGGGACGTCGAGCAGAAACCCAGCGCGTTCACTACCGTGAAGACGGGATCGAGCAGTACTTCGACGGCGAGCAAGAGCGTAATGCCGACTTCGATGGGGAGGCCGACGGGCGTGAACACGATCGGAATAAGACCGACGATACCCGCGGGAATCATGCCGGAGAGGGCGCATAAACCCCAGACGAGCAGTAGGGAATCGATCGGGATTGGCAGCGAGTATAACTGCGCGACGAACATGAAAGCGAAAGCCATGTAAATCGACGATCCCTGACGATTGAGGTTCACGGCTAACGGCACGATGAGGTTGACGTCGCGGACGTCACGTCGGAATCCTTTGACGAGCGCTTCGATCATTACGGGAATGGAAGCGAAGCTACTGGCGGTTACGAACGAGACCGAAATGACCCGTTTGAGGGCCGCTAAGGCTTGCAAGAACGGCAGGCGCGAGACGCGGGCGATGACGCCGACGTAGAGCAGGCTGGTGACAAACGCCAAGGCAATGCTGAAGAGCACAAACCCCCCCATGGCGCGGAAAATGCCGAGGCCCATATTGGCGATTTGTTCGGAAAAAATGCAAAAGATGCCGAATGGTAGGGCGCAAAGCGTCCAATGAATGATTTTTAACTGGGCGGCGTAGAGCGCCTCCGCTACCCGTAGGGTGACGTCACGGGCCGCCGGTTCTCCAAATCCCAATGCGATGCCTAGGACCAGGGAGAAGAAGAGTATGGCCAAGTGCTTGCCTTGGCTGATGGCGGCTACGGGATTGATGGGGATCATGTCCCGTATCATCTCGAAGAAGGACACGGAGCGAGCGACGGAGGCGTCGCCGCGCGTTTCGGCCTCACTGAGTACCTTGCCGATCATGGCCCGCGCTTCTTCCGTAAGACCCGCGCCCGGGCGGGTGATCATGCCGCCCAAAATTCCGATTAGGCTCGCTAGGGCGAGAAAAAGCAGGGAAACCAGGGTCAGTTTCATCAGCCACCGCGTGAAGCCGTGCACTTCGATGAGTCGTCCCATGCTGGAAACCACGGCTGTGATAAGGACTGGAATCACCGTCATCTGCAGAAGGTTGATATAGAGGTGCCCATACTTTCCGATACCCAGAGCGAAGTCACGCGCGAACGTTCCGGTCAGCGCGCTCAAAGCGAGCGTACCGAGCAGAAACCACGGGTTAAGTAGGACCCGATAAATCAATGGGATTTTCCTCCCGAAGGTTCACCCGCCTCGTGCGCGGCCACGATGCGTTCAAGGAGACCCGTCTTCTCGGCTTGCTCTAGAAATAGATTTATCCAGGCGTGCAGCTGTGGTGAGTGCCAGGCCACCGCCATGGCCAGCTGATCCTGGCGATCCGGAAAGGTCAACGCTTCGGTCTGGATCCCGTTTTGAGGAGCGGCTCGCAACCAGCCGCGGATCGAGCGTGAATCGCTGATGGCGGAGTCGATCTCGCCGCGCAACACGTCTTCGAACATTCCCTCCAGGGAGTTATAGGGGATAGGATAGGCATCGGGGTAATACCGTTGGGCAAAGAATTCGTAGGCACTCCCCTTGAGATAGCCGACGGCCCGGCGCGCGCGGGACTCGCCGAGGCTCCCGAAAGGGGAGCGATTAGGGGTCCGGGCCCGGCGCAGGCGATTCACGAGCTGAGCTTGGTTCAGTACGAGATAAGGGCGGGTAAATCGGGCGCTGATGGCCCAGTTTAAGTTAACGCTCAGGCGGGAGATGGCGATATCGGCTTTGCCGGAGGTCACCCGGCGTACCGCCTCATCCGCCGTGACGGCGCTGCGGTCAAACTCAACTTCGACCGCCAAATTTTCGGCGACCGTCCGGGCGAGCTCGATATCGATTCCTTTCAGGGATCCCGATCGAGGGTCGCGATAAAAAAAAGGCGCCCGGTCAGTGCGCTCTAGGGCCACGATTAGGCGCCCCCGGGAAAGGATGCGTTGGATTTCCGGCGCCAGCGTGGAATGGGTAATGGCGCCCGCGGCACCGGGCGCGGCGAATATCCAAAGCCAAGCAAAGAGCACCCTTATAAGCCGCATGATGATCCATGCTAGTCGAAACCCGTCATCGGGAAAGAGACAAGTTTGAGGGGCAGAAAATACCCACCGCCGGATTTGCCGACGGAAAAACTTTCAGTCTAGTTTCTTTCGCGGGTTACCGGAGAATCGTAGATAGGAATGAAACGCTTCAAGTTTCGCTTCGAAACCGTCGAGAAGGTCCGGATCGATCAAGAGAAGATCGCCATGCGTGCTTTGAGCGACGCCCAGCGCGCTTACGCCGCCGAAGTCGAGCGGAAAAAAGGCTTGATCCGCGACTTGGATGAATCCCTCGCCCGTCGGGAACAGCTGGCGCAGATTCCTACGAGCATTATCGCCTATCGTACGGAACAGGATTTTATCGTCGGCACCAAACAGCGGATCATTCAGTCCGACCACGCTTTGATCCGCGAACGCAAAAAAGTAGAAAAGATGCTGCGGATTTACCTCTATGCGCGTCGCCAGCGCATGGTCATTGAGAAGCTGCGTGAGCGCGATTTCAACAAATACAAGCGGGAGATCGCCAAACAGACGGAGAGTCAGCTGCGAGACCTCTACATCATGCGCGCGCGCGCGGGAGGGGACGTCGGATGATCCGCGGAATCGCCCTCATCGCCGCCGGCCTTCTGATCGTAGCCTTCGCCGCTTGGGCGCCCATGAGCTTCGCCGCCCCCGACTCGGAGGGCTGCCTGGCGGACGAAGCCGTGCTGCTGGATCTGCGGCGGAATAAAGAAGCGGTGGAAGCCAAGGAGAAGGCGCTCAAAGAAAAAGAAGCGGAACTCGCCGACATGAAAAAGGCGCTCGAAGTCGAGATGAAGCGGCTTGAGGCTCTCAAGGCCGAGATCGCCGGGTTATCGCTCGTTCAGGATAGCAAGCAGGAGGAGAAGGTCGCCAAGCTCGTGGAAACCTTGGAAACCATGAGCCCGAAAAAATCCGCCGAGCTGATTTCGAAGCTGCAGAACGAGCTCGCGGTCGCCGCCATGGAGCGCATCTCGACGCCCAAGCTCGCCAAGATTCTCAATATCATGGAGATCAGCCGGTCGAAGGAGTTGACCGAGCTGCTGGCCATGAAAAAGAAGGTCAAGAAAGTAAGTCACAATGAAACCAATCAGAAAGGAGGTGAAAAACCATGATGGAAATAGCAATGAACCCAGTAGTAAGCACGGGAAACGCAAGCACGGGCGGAGTCAGGAAGACGTCCGCCAAGGCCAACGGAGCGGAGTCCGCGGAGTCGGATAAGTCCGGAGGCTTCGCCGAGCAGCTGAAACAGTCCGAGAATATGGCGGACCTAGTACAGTGGAGCACGGCGGGTGCCGCGCAGATCCCGGTGCAGAAAGCGGAAACGAACGCAGTCGAGAAACCCGCTAACGCTCCCCAAAACGGCCAGTCGGCCCTGGGGGCGGAAGCAGTTTCAAAGTCAGCCGGACCCTTGCCCGCCGAGCTCAAGCAGATCGGTCAGGCAGGAAACGATTTATCCAAAATCGGATCTTCGGGAAGCGGCTTGGAAATGGCCTCGACGAATTCGCTCGCTAACCAGATCGGCAAGCCTTCGGGCAAAGCCGGCGCCGCGGCCCTCACGGGCCAAGACGCGGCTACGGCGAAGTCCGTGCCTTCTGGCTTAGAGAGCCGGATTGCCCAGCTCAACGGTTCGGTGCAGGCCGTGGATCCGGCGGACTCGATGTTGGGTGCGCTCTCCGCGGAAGGCGCGTTACCGGGCGAGTTGGATCCGGAATCGGCTCCCCAAGCTTCGGTCAGCCGGGCTGGCCTCTCCGGTGGCGAGTATCTCGCCGCCTTGGACGGGGCTCGCGAGTCGGGCGCCGAGACCGGCGCCACCGAATTTGGTGGCAAGCTGGATCGCGCTTGGGACAATCCGCGCGTGACCGCCCGCATGAAAGCGGGAGGCGCGAACGGATCCTCGACGTTAAACGCGGGCGGTAAGCCCGCGCTCGGCGAGGGAATGACGGTAGCGGAGTCGGCGGCCTTCGCCGACGGGCTAACGTCCGAGCGGATGCTCACCGGTGAAAAGCGCCTGCGGCCTTCGACCTTGCCCCTCTCCCCGGATGGCGCCCAGCACATGGCGAATCCCGCGCTTAACGGCGCGCGCGTGGAGCGAAGCATCGCTCCCCCGCCCGTGGAAGTAACGGGGCACGTGGTGCAGGGAGCGTGGGCCAAAGACCGACTGTCTTCCGAATCGATGATCGGCCTATCCAACGGGATCGGCTCGGTAGCTAATCGCGGCGGCGGAGAAATCCGCATCCGCTTGCGACCGGATAACTTGGGCGAGCTGAGCGTCCACGTTGCCACGGTCGATAATCGAGTCGGCCTCCGCATCCAAGCCACGGATCCGTCGGCGAAGCAGGTTATCGAGGAGAGCGTGAAATATCTCCGCGACAGCCTCGCGCAACAGAATCTGAGCTTGGCTAAGGTGGAGGTGACGCTGGCGCATGCTGCGGCCCATTCTTCGGGTCCGAACCTGCACGGTTCGAACTTGGCGATGGCCAACGGCAATACGTCGGGGCAACCGGATTTTTCACAGTTCGCGGGACAAAACGCATTTGACCCGATGGGCGGTGGGAGTTCCGGTTACCGTCAGGACCAAGGTTACGGCGGCAACGACTCGTCGGTGAGAGATTACCGAGAGGCGTCTCCGTACGCGAGCGGATCTTCGGCCCATGGGGCCCAAGGTCTGCGAGCCGGCCCTTACAGCCGCACCAGTCAAAGTGACCGGCGCTTGGATGTGATGGCTTAGCTAGTGGAAAGCAGTGAGTTTGGTGAAGGGGGGGCCGGCATGGCCGGTCGCCCCCTCCCCAAGAAGTGAACCAGGAGTAAGCGAGTTAAATGGACCCGATTCGTGGACAAACCTTCAATGCCCCGCCGCCCGTGAACGTGGGGGGAGCCGAGCCGGAGCTGCGCAAGCCCGCGGCCACGCCCAAAACGGGTGGCGCCGGTAAGCCGGGCGAAGGCGGTAAGCAGAGCTTTGCCGACGTTTGGAATCGCATCCAGTCGGATATGGGCGCCAAGCCGGAAAAGCCACGCCAAATCAAGAAATCCCTCGATAAAGACGATTTCATGCGGATCATGATTTCGCAGATGAAGCACCAGGATCCGACCAAACCTTTCGACACTGAAAAACTGGGCCAAGAAATCGCGCAGATCGCCCAGCTCGAACAGATGTCCAATGTCAGTCAGGCCTTGAAGAAGCTCGGCAACCAGCATAAGCCGCTCGAGCGCTTGACCATGACAAACCTGATCGGAAAGACGGTCGTGATCGACCAAAACCGCTTCCCGCACACCAAAGGCGACAATCAAACCGTGAACTTCAACCTGCCGGCCGACGCCAAAGAGGTAAAACTCGCGCTGGTTTCCCAAGCGGGCGAAGTCGTCATGGAAAAAAGTTTAGGACCGAAAGCCGCGGGCGCGCAAAGCTTTGTCTGGGACGGGAAGAAAGCCAATACGATCGAGGCCGAAAGCGGCGATTATCTTATCCGGGTAGAAGCGGTGGGCAAGGACGACAAGCCGCTCGCGACCAACGCCCTTTCCCGTTCGAAAATCATTGGCGTGGCCCTGCAGGGCGAGGATCCCGTGTTTATCGTCGGCGATGCGAATTCCAACGTGAAAGTGAAGCTCGAGAACGTGACCCAGATCGAAGACGCGGGCGATGTCGCGTTGCCCCCGGGGCTCGCCGCGAAGATGGGTATGGGCGCCGCGCCGACTCCGGCGACCGCCGAGGGGGCTGAAGGAACGGCCGCGGCCCCGGCCAATCCGTTCACGCCCGTGAAGTCCGGCGGAGGCAACTTCATCAAGTTCGAACCGGGCGTGGGTTCGGAGACGGTTTCGGCCAAGCAGTTGCCGGCCGACGCGGCGAAAGCCTTGGCGAGTTACCAAGCCCAGCAGGCCGCCGCAAAATCGGCAGAAGCTGCCGCGGATGAGCAAGGCGCGGGCGAAGAAAAAGGTTTTCCAAATGGAATGTCGGTTTACAATAAAAGTAGCAAGGAAGGAGGTGAATAGAGCATGAGCGGTCCCATTTTATACCCGAACGTAACTTCGCTTAATAGTCAAACCGGTCGCGTAGAAGCCGAGCGTGGACAAAGAATCGGCGGCAAGACGGAGAAAGCGGTTCCGGGAGAATTCGATGCCGTTTTCCGCAACGAGATCGGCAAAGACGCGGCGAAAGATCTTTCCAAGATTCGCGAGCCGTTGAAGTTTTCAGCGCACGCGAATCAACGCTTGAACGATCGAAAGATTTCGATGGATCCGGCTTTGATGGAGAAGATCAATGGCGCGATCGATAAGGCCGCCGCGAAGGGAATCGATGATACGTTAGTGATCACGTCCGACGCGGCATTTATCGTGAATGTCCCGAATCGCACGGTAGTGACCGCAATGGATAAAAATTCATTGAACGGCAATGTTTTCACGAACATTGACGGCGCGGTCATTGTTTGAATGTTTCGTAGATGGCAAGCCGGGACGCCAGGATGGCGCCACGGTAGGTAAATAGCAGGAAGTATCTAGGCTGGACCCAGACGGGAAGCCTAGCTCGCCGTGACTGACTGATCGGCGGGTTCGTTTAACCAATAACGACGCAAGGAGGCGTCCCATATGGGTATTCTTTCATCTATGTATACTGGCGTCACCGGCTTAAAAGGCCAAGGTGAAGCCCTCTCGATCTACGGCGACAACATCGCCAACGCTAACACCGTAGGCTTTAAGACCTCCCGACCCGAGTTTCAGGATGTGGTCGCGAAGTCCCTCAAGGGGATCTTGGGCGGTAACCAAATCGGCCGCGGCGTGAAGCTCGCGGCGGTGAACCCCATCTTCTCGCAAGGCTCCCTGGTGCAGACCGAATCGGCTACCGACTTGGCCATCACCGGCGACGGATTCTTCGTCGTGGACGGCGTCGACGGACGCAGCTTCACGCGTAACGGATCCTTCCACTTCGATAAGGAAGGGGCGCTGATCAACGCCGACGGTTACCGCGTGATGGGTTTCCAGGCGGACGACCAAGGCAAGATCACTTCCAAGATGGGCTCCATCGCCGCCGGCCGAACCGTCGTCGACGCGAAGAAGACTTCGGAAGTGAACCTCTACGCCAACCTCAATCTCAAGGCCGATAAAAACCTGCAGTTCGATCCGAAGATGCCGGAGAAAACGGCGCACTTCGCGACGGGCATGACGGTTTACGACACGGCCGGTACGGCGCATACCGTGACCGCCTATTTCAACAAGGTCGATGAAGGCCAATGGCAGTGGCGCATCATGGCCAAGGGTGAGGATATCACCGGCGGCGAACGCGGTCAGCTCGTGGAGCAGGCGGCTGGGAAGTTGATCTTCGGCTCTGATGGCCGCTTGGAGGAGAACCAGACGGATAAGTCGGCGTTTAACTTCATCGGCTCGCAGCCCGATCAGGAGATTCGCTTCAATTTCGGAAAGTCGAGAAAAGAAGGCGGAGATGGTCTCCAGGTCACCCAGTATGGTACGGAATCGGAAGCCTACAAGACCATGCAAGACGGCTATACGGCGGGCACCCTGGCGGGCCTTTCGATCAACGACGACGGCATGTTGGTCGCGATCTACACCAACGGGGAAAACATCAACTTGGCGCAGCTCGCTTTGGCCAAGTTCGAGAATCCGGAAGGCCTGTTCAAGAGCGGTCAAAACCGATACCGCGAAAGCCGCTTGTCGGGACAGCCTACAATCGGCGCTCCGTCGCAGGGCGGCCGCGGTCGGATCTCGGCCAAGACCATCGAGTCTTCCACGACGGATATCGCCGATGAGTTCATCAACCTGATGAACGCTCAGCGTAACTTCCAAGCCAACACCCGCGTGGTGAGCGTGGCGGACGAGATGATGCAGGAAGTGATCAACTTGAAGCGTACGTAATTTTAGGCCGGTGTCGGGGATTAGCCTCGGCACCGGCAGTTATTTGACGTAGTTCACGGCTCCGGAGGCTCGTGCTCCGGAGCCGCCCCCCCAAAAAGTCGGGGTCTGCCAATTCCTTGACGGCGGCTCGAACGCCCCCCTATATTCACGGCCTGCAAATATTGCCGACTTGTTCGCTTGTGCAACTCATTGCAAAATAAGTGGATAGGGAGGGGTAGCTCAACCCATGTCGGAAGAAAAAGCAGCTGAACCCGCAGCGGCCGACGCCGGTAAAGGCGGCGGTGGCAATAAGCTCGTACTGATCTTGACCGCGGTGAATCTGCTCGTCACTATCGGCGTGGTCGGCGTTCTTTTCATTTCTTTCAAAAAAGAAAACTCCCATCCCAAGGTCGACGACATCGTCGCCGAAGATGAGCATGGTGGTGGCCACGGCGAAGCGGGAGGCCACGGCGAAGCCGGCGGTCATGGCGAAGCCGCGAAAGATGGTCATGGCGAAGCGGCCAAGGGCCATGATTCCGGCGGCGATCAAGATTTCGGCAAGATGGTCACGCTCGAGCAATTCACGGTCAACCTCTCCACCGTCGGCAGCGTGAATCCAAAGTTCGTGCGCGTGAGCATCTCCGTGCAGGTTCCTTCGGACGACACGGAGTCGGAAGTCACGCAGAAGATGCCGCAAGTACGCAATACGATCATCGATCTGTTCAACAGCAAGAAGCCCGGCGACCTCTCGTCGCCCGAGCAACGAGACTTTCTCAAGGAAGAGATCCGCAACGCATTAAATAGTTTTTTGGTGACGGGAAAGGTGAAGGGAGTATTCTTCACGAACTTCGCCCTCAGTAGTTAGCAATGGAATGTCAGTAACGTAAGGAAGCTAGGACGGCTGAATTATGAATCAAGTATTAACCCAGGCTGAAGTCGATGCTCTGTTGAGCGCGGTCTCCGAAGGCTCGCTGGACGTAGCCAGCGGCGGGGGTGGCGCGGCCGGTGCGGGTGGCGCGGCGGGCGCCGCCGGCGGAGCCGGCGGGGGCGCCGGATCACTGGGTGGCGTGGAAGCCATCGCCGACGGCCCAGAGGTTACGCCTTACGACCTTACCAACCAGGACCGCGTTATTCGCGGCCGGATGCCGACTCTCGATATTATTTACGAGCGTTTTATCCGCTTGTTCCGGATGTCGCTCTCGAACTCGCTGCGAAAAATCGCTTCTATCAGCATCATTTCTACCGACCTTTTGAAGTTCGGCGAATTCGTCAATACGCTCCCCATCCCCAGCTGCATGTGCATCATGCGTTTCGAGAGCCTGCGGGGGCCGGCGTTGCTCGTGTTTGAATCGAAGCTCGCCTACGCGCTGGTCGACAGCTACTTCGGCGGCACGGATCGTCCTTATACCAAAATCGAAGGCAAGGAGTTCACTCGCATCGAGCTGTCCATCATCCATAAGGTGATGGAACTAGCGATCCATGACCTGGAGGAGGCGTGGGCGCCGGTGCATAAGGTGGATATCTCTTTCCTGCGCGTGGAAGTGAACCCCCAGTTCGTGGGCGTGGTTCCCCCATCCGACGTCATCATCTCCACCACGTTTGAAGTCGAACTCGAAAACGCGAGTGGCACGATCGCCTTGGTGATTCCGTACTCGACGATCGAGCCGATCAAGAACAAGTTGAACGCTTCTTTCCAAACCGAGTCCGATCGCGTGGACAAGGAGTGGACGGAGATGATGGAAGAGCACCTTCGCAACGCCAGCGCGAACCTCGCCGTCAATCTCGGCGAAACGCAAATTACGGTAGGCGACCTCGTAAATCTGAACGTAGGGGACATCATCCCTTTGCATCAGGACAGCGACGCCGAGCTGCTGGTGAACGTCGAAGGCGTGGCCAAGTTTAAGTGTTTTTTTGGAATTTCTCGCGGCAACCGGGCGGTCCAGGTGACGCGTTTGATTGAAGAAGGTTAGTCGGATTAAAGAAGGGAATTGACTATGAGTGAAGAAGCAACCACATCTCCAATGGAACCAGGCGCGCCCACCGATGTGGCCGCCGCGATCGAAGGCGCCGGCGCGGAGCAGCTGCTCCAAGCGGCGGCGGCGGGTGCCGCGGCTCAAGGGACCGCCGGGGCCGGGAAACCGGGCGGCGCCCCCAAGGCAGGTCCGGTGCAGTCATTGGACTTCATCCTCGACATCCCCCTTAAGGTCACCGCGGAGCTAGGACGGGCGAAAATGTCCATCCGCGAGATCCTGGAGTTAGGGCAAGGTTCGGTGATCGAGCTCCAGAAGCTCGCGGGCGAGCCCTTGGAAATTCTAGTGAACGAAAAGCTCGTCGCTCGCGGTGAAGTCGTGGTCGTAAACGAGAAGTTCGGGATTCGTCTGACGGATATCATCTCCCCGATCGAGCGGATCGAGCAGCTGAAGTAAGGTTTCAAGCTTTGAACCCGGACCAGGATGGCCCGGGAGTTTGCCAAGGAAGGCTTTATGATGCAAAGCAAGTTGTCCGGCTTTTTTCTCGCGGGGTTGGGGCTCGTCGCGGCCGCGTGCCTACCGAGCGAAGCCTCGGCCACCACGGTGTTAAAGCAGGTTCAATCCGGAAAAGGCGAGCAGATCGTGCTGCAGTTCGACCAGCCCATCTCGATGGCGCAGGTAGGAATCGAATACGTGCGCGATATCATTCAGCTCAGTCTGAAGGACGTTTCGGTCTATCCAGCAAAGATCCTCGCCGTCGATAGCGGGGAGATCACCAAGATTTTTACCTATCAGTACACGCCGAAGCTGGTTCGGTGTCGCCTGAGCGTGAAGGAGAGCGCCGAGGCGTTCCGCAATCGCCTGCAGCTGCAGGCCAATGGCAAGCAGCTCATCGTGAAGCTGGGACCGAAGGACACTAAAAAAGATGCCATCGCCACCGCATCCGCGCAGGCCACGCGCCAAGCACCCGCTGAAACCGCCGCCGACGATTCCCCGCCCACGCTCGATAAGGAGCAGAAGGCGTTACTAGAGAAAGTTCTGGGCGCGCCTAAGCCCGCGGCCAAAGCGGATGGAAAGTCGGCCGCGAAGCTAGATCTGAAGACGGATTCCAAAGGGGAAAAGCTCCCGCTGACGAGCGCCAAACCCCTGCCTAGCCCGATCCGGGCGTTCGCCTGGCTGGGATTGATCCTCGCGATGTTTGGGGGCGCCGTGCTCCTGCTGCGGAAGCTAAAAGGCCGCGGGTCATTGCAAGGCCGCCTTACGGGCATGTTCCAAAAAGGCAAATCCGCTCGTAAGGCCGCTATCGAGGTGATGGCCACGCATTACCTGGGGCCAAAGAAGAGCATCGCGGTGGTTCGCGTGAACGGCAAGGAAATGGTGCTAGGGATCACCGAGGATTCGATCAATTTGATCTCGCACCTTTCGGCATTGGCGGAAGCGGTCGGGGATTTCGACGAAGAGCTCGAGCCCACCACGCGTGCGACGCCCGCCTCGGCCCACGCTCCGGTTCAGTCGACGGATCGTCGCCCAGCGGCGACGGCTCCCGCCGCCAAGGGACCGGCCCTTAGCTTCGATGCCGTGCTCGATCCCGCGATGGCGCAGGCCACGAACCGCGTTTCCGACTCGGTCAAGCTGAGCTCGGCGGCCAAGAGCGCCAACGCCCGGGACCGTATCCGGGACCGCCTCAAGGGGATGAAGTCGCTATGATCAAACGGCTGGTCTCCGCCATCTTGACTTTTAGTGCCGTCCTGGGGATTGCCCTGGCGTCGGTGACGGCGGCGCCAGCCTACGCGGACAACCAAAAGTACGTCCCGGGCACCTCGGGACTGACCGTGCCGGCGCTATCGCTCAATTTCGGCGGATCGGACAAACCGCAGGACCTGGTTTCCGTTTTGCGCATCGTGATCATGCTCACGGTGCTTTCACTGGCGCCCGCGATCCTGATCATGATGACCTCGTTCACGCGCATCGTGGTAGTTTTGAGCTTCCTACGGCAATCGCTGGGAACCCAGCAGATGCCGCCAAACCAGTTAATTATCGGCTTATCTCTTTTCCTTTCGTTTTTCGTGATGGCGCCGACTTTCCAGCAAATCAACGCCAGCGCCATCGAACCCTATATGAACGAGCAGATTCCGCAAAAGACGGCGCTCGAGCGCGCCGAGGTGCCGATTCGCGAGTTCATGTTCAGTCAAACCCGCGAAAAGGATCTTGAGCTTTTCCTGTCGCTCACTAAGAGCGAAAAGCCGCAAACCCGCGCGGACGTGCCGACATATATTTTGGTTCCGGCCTTCATCATCAGCGAGCTGAAAACGGCTTTTCAAATCGGTTTCATGCTCTACCTGCCGTTCCTGGTCCTCGACATGGTCGTGGCCAGCGTGCTGATGGCGATGGGGATGATGATGCTGCCGCCGATGATGATTTCGCTGCCTTTTAAGATTCTGCTTTTCGTCCTCGTGGACGGCTGGGAGCTGGTCGTAGGCAGCCTGGTGAAAAGTTTCGGTTAGATTTGCAGATGAGCGCGGACGGTCCGCGCGGGGGGACAAATGACGGACGAATTAGTGCTTTCGATCGGAGCCGAAGCGATCAAGACGACGCTTTTGCTCGCGAGTCCACTACTGCTCGCGGCCATGATCATCGGTATCGTCGTCAGCGTGCTGCAAGCCATCACGCAAATCAACGAATCCACCCTGACCTTCATTCCTAAAATATTCGCGGTCGTGCTCGTCATGGCCGTGATGGCGCCGTGGATGCTCAAGGTCATGCAGGAGTACGCGATCACGGTGTTTGGCAACGCGGGGGTCTGGATTAGGTGAGTTCGCTTCTGCAGTTCGACCAGAACGAGATCATGACCTTTTTCGCCGTGCTCGTGCGCTTTAGCGTGATTATCGCGACCTTGCCTTTTTTGGGGGACAAGTCGGTGCCCGCTCCGGCCAAGATTCTTCTGTCGGTGGCGATTACCCTGGTCGTGTATCCGATCTTGGTGAGCAGCGGCCAGGTCCGCCCTGCCGAGGCCGCGATCTGGGCCGCGCAGGCCTCTACCCTGGGGGGCGTGATCGCCAAGGAGGCGCTCTTCGGCGCCGTCGTGGGGTTCTCCGCCCGCATGGTTTTCGATGCCATTCAGATCGGTTCTGACATCGCCGGTAGTTTCATGGGTTTCGCATCCGCCAGCGTCTTCGACCCCCATCAGGAAACGCAAACCCAGGTCGTGGCCAAGATCCAAACGACCATCGCAATGTTGATTTTCCTGGCGATGGATGGCCACCACCTGATGCTACGGAGCGCGCTCGATAGCTATCGGTTGGTGGGCATGGGCAAGGCGGAGTTTGGCGCGATTTTCGCCGACAAGCTGATCCACTTCAGCGGTGAAGTCCTGCGCATGGGGCTTCAGATCGCAGCGCCGATGGCGGTCGCACTCTTTGGGATCAACATTTTTTACGGCGTGATGGCGCGCGCGGTGCCGCAGCTCAACGTGCTCGTACTGTCTTTTTCGATTAGCGCGTTCGTGGGGCTGTTCGTGATGCTCTTGAGCGTGCCGGAGTTTCAGGACGTTACGTCTACGATGTTTGGGAATATCGGGACGCACATGACCGCGGTCATGGCGTCCATGGGCAGATAAGAGGGAAGTCAGTTGGCGCAGGAGAAGGAAGACCGATCAACCGAAGACTTATCCGACGAGGCGTCGCCTTACCGGTTGGAGGAGTTTCGGAAGCAAGGCCGCGTCGCCCAGAGCAAGGAGCTTTCGGGGATGTTCTGCCTGCTCGCCACGGGGCTGGCTGCCTACGCCATGGCGCCTTCGATGGGCCAACAACTCTCTGAATTCATGCAGGACGTTTTCCGGGTGGACGCGATGTCGCACCTGGACTTAGGCAAGCAGGAAACACTTTGGGCGCTTTTGGGCAAGACCATGAAGGTTCTGGCGGGTATCGGTCTGCCGATCTCGATCGTGGGCTTTATCGTGGGCATCGCCGCGAGCTATTTTCAGGTTGGAAACGTGTTTTCCACCGAGCCGCTGACCCCGGACCTGGAAAAAATCAACCCGCTCAAGGGACTGCAGCGCCTGTTTTCGATGAAGCACGCGCTAGACTCCGTGCGTATGTTGTTCAAGGCCATCGTCGTGGCCGGGGTGGCCTACCTGCTGCTCAAACCCGATGTCCGCAAGGCGTCGAGTTACATCTTGAACGATCCTTCGTCGATATTGGGGGCTTTCGACTCGAGCACCAAGGTCATCTTCCTGGTGCTTACCGCGATCTTGATCATCTTCGCGGCCGGCGATTTCTGGCTACAGAAGTGGGAGTTCGGGAAATCGGTACGCTTGACGAAGCAAGAGGCGAAAGAAGAGCATAAAGAACACGAAGGGGATCCCCTCATCAAAGCGCGCGTGAAAGCGCTGCAACGCGATCAAGCGCGTAAACGCATGATGGAGGCGGTGAAGAAAGCGGACGTGATCGTCACCAACCCGACCCACATCGCGATTGCGCTGAGCTACCAGAAAGACAAGATGGCGGCGCCGAAGGTAGTCGCCAAGGGCGCGGACTTCATCGCGCAGAAGATCAAGAAAATCGCCGCGGATGCGGGCGTGCCGACGGTGGAAAACGTGCCGTTGGCGAGAACATTATTCAAGACGGTGAAAGTAGGCCAAAGCATTCCGCGGGCGCTGTACCAGGCGGTCGCCGAGGTCTTGGCGTTCGTTTACAAGATGAAGTCTGGACGAGGAGGATTCTAAGCCATGGCGATATGGTTAGATAGATTGCGTAAGAATCCGGATCTGTTCCTGGCCATTGGCCTGATGGGGATCCTGGCCGTGATGGTAGTGCCGCTACCACCCTTCATGATCGATCTCATGCTGGTGCTCGGCATCGCCGCCGCCGTGGTCTTGCTCCTCACCTCGGTATACGTCAACAAGGCGCTCGAGTTCAGCTTGTTCCCGACCTTGCTCTTGATCACCACGCTCTTTCGGCTTTCCGTGAACGTGGCCACGACCCGGGTGGTCTTGCTGCGCGGGGGAACTGACGGGGCCGGGGCCGCCGGGCACGTTATTCAGGCATTCGGCGAGTTCGTCGTGGGTGGCAACTACGCCGTCGGTCTCGTGATCTTCACGATCCTGGTGATCATCAACTTCATCGTCATCACCAAGGGCGCCGGCCGCGTCGCCGAAGTCGCAGCGCGCTTTACCTTGGACGCCATGCCCGGTAAACAGATGGCCATCGACGCCGATCTGAACGCCGGCACGATCAACGAAGAAACCGCCCGTAAACGCCGCAAGGAGATATCCGAGGAAGCGGATTTTTACGGGGCCATGGACGGCGCGAGCAAGTTCGTCCGCGGGGACGCGATCGCGGGGATTCTCATCGTCGCCGTAAATATCATCGGTGGCATCATCATCGGCACGTTGCAAAATGGGATGGGGATCGCCGATGCGGCCAAGACTTTTACCTTGCTCACGATCGGTGATGGACTGGTCAGCCAGATTCCGGCGCTCATTATTTCCACCGCGGCCGGTATCATCGTCACGCGTACCGCCAGCGGCAACAACCTGGGTAAGGAATTCACCAAGCAGCTTTTCACCCACTATAAGGCGCTTTTCGCGGCCTCCGGCGTCATGGGATTCCTGGGGATCGTGCCCGGACTGCCCACGATTCCATTTTTTATGATCGGCGGGGCGCTGGGTTTCGTAGCCTACCGCTTGTACCAGAAGGAACGCGCGGAGGAAGCGCGCAAGGCGCGCGAGGCGGAGAAAGACAAGCTCAAGCCCGCCGCCGAAAAGCTCGAAAGCCTTCTCTCGGTCGACTTACTCGAGCTGGAAGTCGGCTACGGGCTAATCAACATCGTGGATGCCGAACAAAACGGCGATTTGCTGGAACGCATCTCCAACATCCGCAAGCAATTCGCGCTCGATCTCGGCATTATCGTGCCGCCGCTTCGGATTCGGGACAATCTCGAGCTCAAGCCGGGCGACTACCAGGTGCTGCTCAAGGGCGTGTCCATTGGATCGGGGTCGCTCATGGTGGGTCACCTGCTGGCCATGGATCCGGGCAATGTCACCGATCGTATTTCCGGGGTACCCACGAAGGAGCCGGCATTCGGGCTCGACGCGCTTTGGATCACGGACAAGCAAAAGGAAGATGCCACCTTCGCGGGTTACACGGTGGTCGATCTCTCCACCGTGATCGCCACGCACCTCACCGAGCTGATTCGCCAAAACGCGCAGGAGCTGGTGGGTCGACAGGAATTGCAGACGCTGCTGGATTCGCTCAAGCAGGTGGCCCCGAAAGTCATCGAAGATCTGATTCCCAATGTGCTGCCCGTGAGTACGGTGCTGAAGGTGCTCAAGAACCTGCTGAAGGAAGGCGTGTCCATTCGGGATTTGCGCACGATCTTGGAGGCCCTGGCGGAAAGCGCGCCCATGATCAAGGATCCCGGGGTGCTCACCGAGAGCGTCCGCACTGCCCTGGGGCGGACCATCACCAAGAAGCTCGTGGGCGACGCGGGAGAGATCAAGCTGCTCACGCTCGATAAGTCGATTGAGGAAACAATCGCTTCCGGCATTATCCAGACCGATCAAGGTCAGCAGCTGTCGGTCGACCCGGAGTTCGTACGCCAATTTATTGCCGAACTAAATCGGAAGGCTATCGAAATCGCCACCGAGACGAACAACACGATCGTGCTTTGCTCGCCCGTGATTCGAATGCATTTGAAGTCACTAATTGACCGCTTCATTCCCAATATCGTGGTTTTGTCCCATAATGAGATTAGCTCGAACGTGAACGTGCGGGCTTTCGACACCGTGAGGTTAGCGCATGCAAGTTAAGAAATTCGAAGCGCCTACGATCCAAGAGGCACTGGAGACCATCAAGCGGGATCTGGGGCCGGATGCGATCATCCTGCAGACCAAGAATATTCGCGGCGGGTTCGGGCTGCTTTCGAAGTCCTCGGTCGAGGTGACCGCGGCGGTTTCGGAGAAGTCGTTGCAAAAGAAAAAGACGTTGGAAACGAAGCTGCCGACGGGAACCGTCGAGGCCATGCAGAAGCTTCCCGCGTCCAAGCAGGCCGAGATCTTGGAGAGATATCCCCAGAAAACCCTGGATCGTTATCCCACGGCTACCCGTCCCGGGGCTTCCGGAACGTCGGATGCTCGCCAGTCGCGTAAGCTCACGGCCACGCGCTACATCGACATCGATACCCCGCCGGTTTCCTCCGGCGCCTCGGCGTCGCCCGGACCCGTCGCGTCCGCCCCGAGCGTGCGTACCGTGCTATCGCCCGCCGTCGGAACGCCGCCGATCAAAGATGCGATCAGACAGGAGATCGACGAGCTGAAGCAAATGCTTGGCGAGATGAAGAGCTCCCAGGAAATCGCCGCTACTTCGGGGGCATCGGGATCGCCCTCCATGGGCGCCGCGCCGGCTTTCAACAATCCGGCCGTGCGCGACAGCTACGAACTGCTCGTGGTAAACGGTCTGGAAAAAAAGCACGCGCATCTGCTCGTGAAGCAGGCGGTTTTCGCGCTCGACGGAAAAGATGCCGAATCTCCGGACCAGGTGATGGACCAGGTGGCCGAAGAGCTGGTGGGCACGATCGAGGTCGCCTCCTTGCTTGAAGGCATCACCCCCAAATCCGCCGACGCTTCCCATCCTCCCGCCGCGATCGCGCTCTTGGGACCCACGGGCGTGGGGAAGACCACGACTTTGGCGAAGATCGCAAGCGACGCGGTACTTAACCGTGGCTTGAAGGTAGGCTTAATTAATGTCGACAGTTACAAGATCGCGGCGGCCGACCAGCTTTCCACTTACGCGAAGATTCTCAACGTGCCGTTCCGATCGGTTGCCGACGCCGAAGAGTTGCGCGTCGCCTTGCAGGAGTTTAATCGCTTCGACGTCGTCCTGATCGACACGACTGGACGCTCGCAGCGGGATATGGAGCACCTGAACCAGATGCGGGATCTTCTCGCGGCGGTTCCGAACCTGCGTACCGCGCTCGTGCTGTCTTCGACCACGCGTGATACGGAGCTCTATGACATCGGTAAGCGCTTTTCCGGGTTCAAGCCAGGAGGGTTGATTCTCTCCAAGCTGGATGAAGCCCTGGTCTATGGATCGATTTACAACGTGTCGCACCGATTAAAGCTCCCCCTGATGTATTTCACCACCGGCCAACGCGTGCCCGAAGACATCGAGGAAGCGACGGCGGAGCGGCTAGCGGCCCTCGTGCTCGACCTTTAATTCGGCGGGTTTTTAGGATGTCCGACCAAGCGGAAACTTTACGCAGACTCATGACGGATGCCGCCACGGCGCCCTCACCTCTCCCGGAAAGGCCAGGGGAGATCCCCGCACCCGCCGCGCGGGGCTTGGGGGTAGTTGCTTTCTGCAGCGCGACCCCGGGGGGCGGCCGGAGTTCTTTGCTGATGAATTTAGCCCGGACGCTCGGTCGCGCGGGCGAGCGGGTGCTGCTCGCGGACCCCGGCTTAGGGTCTTCGCCCGTTTGTCGTTCGAAGGGCTTCGCCTTGCACGCGGAAGAGGCGCGCCGAGTTTTTCCCTGCGATGGGGAAAACGAGAGTCAATCCATTGACAGTCAGGGGCTTAAATTCCTGGATGGAGTAGAGGAGCGCCTGCGCGCCGTGGGCGGAACGGATGGGCTAGCGCTGGTGGATGCGGGGAGCGCCGAGGACGAGCGCATGCCGAGCCTGATTCGCTCGAAATTTCTCAACGTCATGGTCGTGAACGCACGCCTGACCGGACGCGAAGCGACGATGAAGTCGCATCATGCATTGCTGAAAATATTGCGTGAGAAACGCGGGATCCGTCGGGCCGGCGTGATTATAAACCAAGTACGGAGCGCCGCGGCCGCGAGCGAAATAATCCGCGAGCTGCGCACGGCCGCGCGGCGCAAGTTCGGCGTCGAACTTGATTACTTGGGTCATTGGATTGACGACCAAAAAATAAATCAGACCGTGAATCGCGGTGAATTTCTGGTAGACTTGTATGCAGGGGATCCGTCGGCAAGCTGCGTGGAAATGATTTCCAAGCGCCTGTTGGATTGGCGGAACCCGTTAACGCCATGGAGTGAGGTGAGACAATGTCAGTAGCGGAAGGCCTCCGTAAGTATCGCGAAACATCGAAAACGCTGACGAAGTCGTCCGCTAAGGCGGCGCCCAAAGCCGCGGTGAAAGCGAGCCCCAAAACCGCGACGAAGCCGACGGGTAAGGCCGCGGTCGCGACGGCCGCCTACGCGACCAAGAAAGCGCCGATCGCCGCCACGCCGGCCCGCAAGAAAAACGAGAAAGAAACGCCGAAGGAAAAGGCGAAAGATTCGGCCAAGGAGCAGAAGAAGAAGCCGGGCAAGGGCACGCCGGTGGAAGTCGAAAAGGCGGTCGACGAAGTTGTCGCCGCCGAGACCGCGAAGCAGGAAGAGGAAGCGCTTCAGCTCGAGATCGAAAAAGAGCTGAAGCAGGACTCCAAGGCGACCTCCGCGCTCGTGAAGGAAGACTACACGCCGGTCAACATGACCCGCGAAAAGCTGATTATCGAATACTCGCCGCTCATCAAGTACATCGCCCAGCGCATTGCCGCGCGCTTGCCCGCGAATATCGAGCTCGACGACCTGATCAGCTCGGGCGTGATCGGGCTCATGGACGCGATCGAGAAATACGATAGCTCACGCGATAACAAGTTCAAAACTTACGCCGAATTCCGCATCCGCGGCGCGATTCTCGACGAACTACGCGCCCAGGACTGGGTGCCGCGCTCCGTGCGCGAGAAAGCCAAGGTCCTCGAACGCGTTTATAACAAGATCGAGCAGCAGAAAGGCCGGCAGGCGACCGACGAAGAAGTCTGCGCGGAGCTGAATATCTCGCAGGACGAGTATCACGACATGCTCAATCAGGTGCGTAGCGTGTCGCTCCTTTCCTTCGACGACGTGTCTAACTTCTCGAAGGCCGATCGGCGCAATCTGATCAATCTCAATGAGACCGGGAACACCAAGGCGAGCAACCCGTTTAGCGAAGTGAACGTGGCCTCGGTCAAGAAGATGATCGCCGACGCCATCGCCGACCTGCCCGAAAAGCAACGCCTGGTGCTTTCGCTTTATTATTACGAGGATCTTAACCTCAAGGAAATCGGCCGCGTGCTCGACGTGACCGAGTCCCGCGTCAGCCAGTTGCACACCCAAGCGATCCTGCGCTTGAAGGCGAAGCTTCGTCATCACTGGGATGAGTTCATTACGCTAATGGCTTAGGGGGGTGCCTTAGGCCGCTTCTTCGCGCACGGCCACGTGGCGGGCGTAGATTTCCAAGCACGCTTGCTCGACC
This sequence comes from Bacteriovoracia bacterium, assembly GCA_050251055.1. Taxonomy (GTDB): domain Bacteria; phylum Bdellovibrionota; class UBA1018; order UBA1018; family JBFWNL01; genus JBFWNL01. The sequence continues at coordinate 109,263 of JBFWNL010000003.1, read as the reverse complement.
ATGCGGCGGCGCTGCTCGGACTCGAACTGGTATTTCAAACCCAATCGACAGGTGGGCTGAGTGGCGCCGACGATGATCGAGCGCGGATACAGGTCTCGGCACCAAGTGACCATGGCCGGTGTTTCAAAGGGCACCGTGCCTTCGAGGCGAACGTACATTCGTTGCCCCGGCGAGAAATGGCGGGCCGTGAAAAGCGTCATGCCGATGGAGTTCAACTCATTCAATAAGACGGAAGCCTGGAACGTTTCAGCTGGCGCGCCAGACGTGGCCGTGTCCTCGGAATTCACCACGAGGTCCACGACGGCCTTGATGAGGTGATAAGACGCCGTTTTTTTAGGCGTGTTTCGGGGTGCGGAAGCCCCCGAGTCGGAGAGAAAATCCCACATGGTAATACCAACCCTTCAGAATTTCTTAACTCTCTCGATGATACGCCCGAGGGTTGGGGGTCGACAAGCGTGTCAAATTTGAAACGCTAGGCGAAGGGCTAGGCGGCGATCCTGTTGGCGGCCTGTAACGAGGGAAAGCTCCTCGCCGTAGGTACAAAGGTCCAGATCCATGAACTTCAAGGCCAGGCCCAAGCCCGCCGCGATATAGCCCTGGTTAAAACCGAGCCGTGGTTTCAGCACGCCGTAGGTCGCTTCTGACCCAATGTGGACCACGCGGAAAAGATTTCCGTTCGTATTGTTCCCGATGTCTTGGAACTCAAGCGCGAGTACGAAGTCGGTGAATTTCCAAAGCGAGGGTTTGGACGCCGAGATCCCGAAGCCGAAGGTGCGCGGCTGTTCAATGGGGAGGCGGCCCGTGTCCTTGAGTTTGATGCCTAGATTGCTGTATTTGCCACCGAGCAGGTTGTTGAAGGCCATGGCGGTGTTGATGTCGAATTCCATCGGCCGCCAGTTCACCCGGTAAGTCATGCCCAAATCGAAATCGATCATGGAGCCGGTGCCGCCGGTGTCAAGCGGGCTGAGCGAACGGCCTTGGATCACATCGAGCATCGAGGTGGAGCCGTCGGAAGAGACGCGATAAATCGCGTGCATCGTGGCGCCCACCGAAAGACGGCCTTCATCCATGAGCTTTCGGCCGTAGGTGATGGCCGGGCCGATGTCAGTTACCACCGAGGGGTTCACCTGGAAGGAGTTGCGCAGGCCAGAGTCCGTTTGGACGCTGGTGATCAGGCCGAACGCCCAGTGATCATTTTCGCCGGGGAGGTACACCGAAGGAAAAGTCATCTGGATGCGTACGTGTAAGTTGCTGCCCGAGGTGCTGCCCACGCTCTGCAGAAAGTTATCGTCCGCCTTTATGATCTTATTGATGTTCCCCAGGGTGCTGACGGTGGACTCCAGCATCGGGTCGGGCATTTGTACTTTCCACTTCGGGTTCGCCGTTACGCGGGCGGGGTTGCCGAAGAAGTTTTCATCGTAAAGGCCCGTGGTCAGCTTCACTCCGCCCATGGCCGACGAGCGCGGGCTTTGGTAGGGCTTGATGATGTTGTCGTAGGCTTGGGCGGGATTGTTCATCAAGAAAATCGCGGCCAAGAGCGCGGCCAGGGCTACGTAGATGGCGTGCTTGAGATACTTCAGCATGGGCTTGTTCATAGGGTTCGTCGCGTTCATTTCGGTTTACCTGCTCAATTAGGATGAAAGACGGTTTAGAGGCCTTGGCTTAGCAGCGATTGTCGGTAGCAACGGCTGTTGGCCACGCCAATCGCGGTGGCCGCGGTGATCATTTGGCTAGCGAAGCCGCCGGTTCCGGTGCCGTACTTTCCGCCCGCCTGGGCGGCGGTCAAGCCGGCGTCGACTTGCACGATCGCGGCGTGGAACATTTTCAGGTCGGGGAGGGAGGTGTTGAGCTTCCCCGTGGAGGTGCCGGCGTCGCTGTCGTTAAGGGTGAAAGTCGCAGCGGTGTCGGTCATGGTCGCCGCCGCCGGTTTGTCGCATCCGCCGGTGGTGGCGCAGGCTCCCGTGCCGGCCGCGCGGCATGCCGTCGGATCGATCGTGAAGTCTTCGGAGGTGAACTCGGCGGCGCCGACGGCGTCGGCATCTTCGGCCAGGATTTCCCCGGCTAAGGCTAGCGAGACCACGAATCTTACGAATCCCTTCAGGCTGCTGTTGGCAATTTCGCCATTCGCCGTATTGCCGTCCACCGAGCTGTAAGCGCCGAAAATCGCCAAACGGGTAGTTTGATTCGCATTCGCGGCCAAGTGATTGGCGATGACCCGAATCCCGCTGCCGCCTTCGCCGTTCCCGAAGGCTTCCATGAACACCCCCATCGTCATGCCGTTTTGGGCCAAGGTGAGGAACGAGGTTTCGCTCAGTCGAATGTCGTCGTAAGCGGCGGAGAGCTTCTGGTAGTTTTCCAAGGCGCACGCGAAGTCGCCGCTGTCCAGGCAAGCCCGCGCGACGGATAAGTACTGCCCGTCGTTGCCGGGGCTCGACATGAATCCGAATAAGTTGCAGCCGAGGATGGGGGTAGTCAGAGTCATGGCTCCGACCAAAAGCAGGCGGTTCGCTTTCACGATTTTCTCCTTAAAAAAGATGAAAGAATGTCCAAAAACGGTAAGGGATTTCCCCTCGTTGTTCAAGGAATTCGATGGTGGCGCGCCGTATTATTTCGCGGATTATTTGGGAGACGCGAATTGTTTGCGGAAGACTTCGATCAGGTTTTGGACCTGGGAGCGAAGCTCGTCAAGAGAGCCCGAGTTCTTGACCACGTGGGTGGCGACTTTTAAGCGGGCGGCATCGCCAGCCTGGGCGCGCAAAATTTTTTCGGCGAGCCGAGCGGCATCTTTGTTTCGTTTTGCCAGCCGCTCTCTGCGGACCTCAGGGGTCGCGTCGACGACGACGAGCGCGTCGAATTCGCGATAACGGCCGGTTTCCACCAGCAGCGCCGCTTCGTAAACCACGAAGGCCGGCGGAGGCGAGGCCTGGCCTAGCTGCTCAAAACGCCGCTCGGACTCGGCGATGATGAGCGGATGCAGGATCGATTCAAGCTTTGTACGTGCCGAAGGATCCTGGAATACCTGCTCGCGTAATGCACTCGGATCCGTCGTTCCGAATTCTTTGGAGATGGTGGCGTGGGCTGCTCCTCCCGACGCCGATAGTTCGCGGGAAATCACGTCCGCATCGAGCACGGGAACGCCAGCCTCGGCGAAAAACCGGGCCACGGCAGATTTGCCCGCGGCGATGCCGCCGGTGAGGCCCACCACGGGGATCGCCCGGTTTTTGCCTCCGGTCTTCACTTTTCGAGCGCCTTGGCTTCGTCCCAGTAGCGGTCCATCTCTTCCAGATTGGACTGGGCGGGCGAGGAACCCTTTTCCTTCAGCCGTTTTTCGACGTGGCGGAAACGCCGTTCGAAGCGAGCCAGCGTCGTACGCAGAGCGTCCTCGGGATTGGCTTTCATCAGGAATGCCAGATTGCAGATGGAGAAGAGCACGTCGCCCAGCTCGTGCTCGAGTTTGGCCGCGGTTTCGGTGTCAGGGGTTTGGCCGGGGGGAAGATTCGCGGCGATCTCCTTGAATTCTTCGAGCTCCTCTTCGAGCTTGGCCAGCGGGCCTTCCATATCGGGCCACTGGAATCCCACCTTCGTGACCTTTTCAATGAGCCGCGCCGCGCGCTGCAGTTGCGGCAGTGCCTTCGGCAGCCCGTCGAGCACGCTCGCCTGGGGATTTTTCGCTTTTTCGGCCGCTTTTTGCTGTTCCCAGTTGGCGTAGGCCGCGTCCGCGGAGTCTGCCTTCGCGTCTCCGAAGACGTGCGGGTGACGCCGCACGAGCTTTTCGTTCAGCACCTGGGCGACGTCATAAATATTGAACGCGCCCGTTTCACTCGCCATTTCCGAATGCAGCAGGACCTGCAGCCAAAGATCGCCCAGCTCCTCGCGGAACTCCTGACGGATCTTGCCGTCTTGGAGTTTCTTCACGTCGTCGATCTGGTCGATCACGCTCAATACTTCGTAGGCTTCTTCGATCAGGTAGGGGCGCAGGCTTTGGTGGGTCTGCTCGCGATCCCAGGGACAGCCGTCGGGCGCACGCAGGCGGCGCACGGTTTCGATCAGATCGAGCAGTTTTTGCGGGTCTTTTTTGCCATCAGCGGGAGTCGAGGCCATACCCTTGTCTTAGCACAGGCGGGCTGATATACGCACCATGTTATGGAAGCTTGGAATCAATTGGCCGCTCGTCGTTTTCGCCAATTAGCGAAGGCGGCCGTGCGCCAGACCTCGCTCAAGCGTCGGGGGGCGGCCTCGCACGTCGACGTTCAGCTCGTGACCGGCCCGGCGATGCGCCGGCTCAATCGTCAGTATCGAAAAAAAAATCGCCTCACGGATGTCCTGAGTTTTCCCGCGCCGAAGGTTTTTCGCCGGCAGGGGCACTTAGGCGAGCTCGTGATCTGCCTGCCGGTGCTGAAAGCTCAGGCGCGCGAGCAAAGGCACTCGGCGCGCCGCGAGCTCGACGTCCTGCTTTGCCACGGATATTTACACCTACTGGGCTTTGATCACGAGCGGGGCCCCGCCGCCGCGCGGGCCATGGCAAAATGGGAGCAGAAGCTTTTGGGAACCTTGGGTACGCCGGGCTTGATCGCCCGGAGCCGATAAGATACACCCGGAGAATGGACCGCCACGAAATCCGCAAGCAGCTCGAAGCGATGAAAGAGAAACTCAATTTCCTACGAGGTTCTCTTTGACCTCCCTCTAAAGAAACGTCGCATCGCCGAACTAGAAGATCTCTCCGCGCAGCCCGAGTTTTGGCAGGACAACCGTAAGGCGCGCGCGTTGACTCAGGAGAAATCGCAGCTAGAAGCCGAAGTCACCGAGTTCGAACAGCTGGATCGCGCCTTCAGCGATGCCGACACCTTATTTGATTTGGCCCAGGAGGAGAGCGACGAGAGCACGCTCGGCGAAGTGGGGGCAATGGTCAGCCAAATGGCGGAGCTCTTCGAGCGTGCCGAGTTCCGCAAGCTCATGTCCGAAAAGGAAGATCCGAAGAACGCGATCGTGACGATCAATGCGGGCGCGGGCGGGACCGAGTCGCAGGACTGGGCGCAGATGCTTTTTCGCATGTACCAGCGCTGGGCCGAGCATAAAGGTTACAAGGTCAGCGTGATGGATGTTTTGTCTGGTGAAACCGCGGGCTTGAAAAATGCCACGTTCACGGTGAGCGGACCGAACGCCTACGGGTGGTTGAAGTCGGAAGCCGGCGTGCATCGCCTGGTGCGCATCTCGCCGTTTGACTCCAACGCCCGTCGGCACACCTCTTTCACGAGTGTTTTCGTCAGCCCGGAGATCGACGACGATTTCGAAGTCGTCATCAACCCCGCCGACCTGCGTATCGACGTTTACCGCGCGGGCGGCAAGGGCGGCCAGGGCGTGAATACGACGGACTCCGCGGTGCGCATCACGCACTTGCCGACCAATATCGTCGTGACCTGCCAACAGGAGCGCTCCCAGATCAAGAACCGGGATCTGGCGATGAAGGTGCTGCGCTCGCGCCTCTATGAACGCCACATGGAAGAAGAACGCAAGAAAATGGCCGCCATCGAGGACACCAAGAAGGACATCGCCTGGGGAAGCCAGATCCGCTCCTACGTCCTGCATCCTTATAAGTTGGTGAAGGACCACCGCACGGGTTTTTCCACGAGCTCCGCTGACAAGGCGCTCGACGGCGATCTCGACGGCTTCATCAAGGCGTACCTCACTTGCCGTATTACCGGCGAATGGGCGCGTGGCGGTGAAGCCGACGACAGCGTGTAGGCGAAACCATTTTGCGTGGGCGCGCTCCGCCAGCGCGCCGAGTTCAGCGCTTCGCGCTGCTCGTCAGCGCGCATATAAAATCCTTTCGGAAAAAAAATACGATCCGGCTTTGTGATTGGGGTAGCCACGCTTAGGCTCAGTCCCTCACCGGTTTTTTTCAATGGATAGGTGGAGGGCCAGGAGGGCGCTCGCGATGAAACTCAATGATCCCAATCATGATGTCGATTTCTTGACGCCGGGCCTGGCGCCTTCCGCGGTTCCATCGGAAGCGTTAAAAACCCCTTCATCTCCTGACGCCCCCGCGCCGAAACGTGGGGAAGAGAAGGCGAGTCCCCGAAAATCCATGGTCACTGCCGCGCAAAAACGTCGCTTGTTTCGCGATCTCGATCGACTAGACCCCCGGTTCATCGAGAAGATGGAGCCTTTCCTGGATGGCCTCTATAAGCATTACTTCCGTTGCGAGTTCGACGGCTGGGAGAATATGCCCACGCAGAAGTCGCTCATCGTCGGCAATCACAACGGCTTGCTCACTTTCGAAGTCGTCATGCTTTTTTACGCCTGGTGGAAGCGTTTTGGATCTACTCGGCGGGGGGTGGGGCTCGCGCACGGGATCGCGCTCAACAACCCGCTCTTTGCTTGGCTTTGTCCACGTATTGGCGCCATTCCCGCCGATCCCGACGTGGCAGAGGAGGCGCTGAAGCGTGACTACACGGTGCTCGTGTACCCCGGGGGAGAGAAGGAAAGCTTCCGTCCTTATAAGGACCGCAAGCTCGTCGATTTCTATCAACGCAAGGGGTTCATTCGGTTGGCCGTGAAATCGAAAGTTCCGATCGTGCCCCTCGTGAGCGTCGGCGCGCACGAGAGTTACGTGATCTTGCATCGGGGCGAGGAGATCGCCGAGGCGTTGGGTCTCAAGAAGAAATACCGCCTGCACGGATTACCCATCACCTACCGCTCGCTCTTTTTCATGTGGTGCATGGTCACGGGCGTTTTCACGTTTTTTCCGCTTTTGCTCGCGCCGGCGGCTTTCGCTTCGATCTTCGTGCCCATGCCGGCCAAGATGAATTTCCGCCTCCTCGAACCGATCGATCCCATGTCGCTCTGGAACGACAACCGCACGGAAGAGGAAAACTACCAGGTCATTTATGACCACGTGCTGGCGGTTATGCAAAAGGCCGTCAGCGACGAATACGCCAAGCGGAAGTACCCCGTGATCGGTTAGGCCTCCTCGCCCGGATAAACCGTGCCGAGGGTGACGTTTACCCTCATTTTTACCCCTCAATTGTTAAGGGCAAAAGCCTTGGATTTTTCAAAAATTCAATAAAATTTATTAATTTCATATGGTTATATAGTTTTTTGCGTTGCGTCGAAATATTTGATTAATCAGACTAATTTGATAAGGTTTAGAGCGGGGATAGGGCCAACTTCAGTACGTTGAAGGGGGCATTCGGGGTATGGGGGCAACGGCTAAACAGGGCTTGCGGTTCGTCCGCGGGTTGGGATTCGTTTCCATCTTAAATTTCGTCTTCGGTGTCTCGGCGTTCGCGGGAAATCCGCTACCCAACGTTCGTTGGTGGCCGACGGCCATCGATTGGGCGGGCGGCGAAGTCGCGATGCAGGAAGGCGACGACCTGTATTCCATTTCCTTTCAATTTCGCGACACGGAAATTCAAACCAGCGGTTACACGAAAACGTTTTACGTCGGCAACATCGGCCTAGCGGGCGCGTACTATCTGGACCTGAGCTATTTGCCGAGCCAACACTTCACCGTGCAGCCGGGGCCGGCCGCGGTGAACCCGTGGGACCCCCAGCCTTGCCTGGCGGATGAAGCCCAGATTCCCGGCTGGCAAGGCACGTACCTCGCCATCGTCAACCAGCCGAACTTCTCGCAATTCTGCTCGATGCGGATCACGTTTCACCCGCAAGCGGCGGGTCTACACGCCATCGAAGGCGGCTTACGCGTGTTTTTCATCAGCGAAACGGATCGCCTGAGCAATCCGGATCGTACTTTCTTTGCGCCGGCCTTCCAGGTTTCCGGCCGCGGGCTCAATACTCGGGCTCACCTCGCGCTCACGCCCGCTTCGGCCGCGGACGTTTCCGCGTTCGGTGACGTCGAAGTGGGGCAGTCCCGGGTGTCGACCTTCAACTTGACTAATATCGGTATCGGCGAAGCCACGCAGATCCAATGGAGCGGCTTGAGTGAACCGTTCACGGTGCTTCCGGATTCGAGCTGTTTGAGCTTGAGCCAACCGCGCCGTCTGGCGCCGAACGCCTCTTGCCAGCTGCGCGTTAGCTTCGCGCCGTCGGCCGCGGGTCCGATCACGCGAAACCTCGCGGTAAACTACCTGAGCAACGGCCAGGGCATGGATCTCGTGCAAGCGTTCAGCGGCAACGGGGTGGTGCCGGCCAATCCGGCTCGTTTGGCGTTCCAAGCCCAATCCGGCTTGGCGATTGACGGTGGCACGGGCGATGGTCAATACGGTTACGGCTCGGTGGTGCAAGGCCAGTCGGCCGGTAATGTGACCTTCGTCGTCCGCAATGAAGGCGGCCTCGCCGCGACCGGCGTGAATTTCGATCTCACGAACATCGGCGGCAATCCGAACTTTACCTTCAGCGCGGGTAGCTGCGCGGCGGGCGCGTTGATCGCTGGCGGGCAGTGCGATTTTGCGGTCGCTTACCACCCTGTCTCGGCCGGTCCGCACGCGGCCCAGGCCCTCATTCGCTATCAGAACGGGGTGGGCAACCAGCGCACGCTCCAGCTTTCGGTGAGCGGCACCGGGATCGCCGCGACGGCGTCCCTGGTGTACATCGACGCGGTCCCGGCCGCCCAGCAGGTGGCCGTGGGTACCTCGATCAGCGTTACTTTGCAGATTCGTAACCAGGGCAACGCGGCCGCGACCGCCCTCGTTTTGCCGGCGAATCCCGCGGGCGAGCGCATCACTTTCTCGACCGCCGCGGCGAATCCTTGCGGCGTGCAACTCGCCGCGCAGGCGACGTGCAATCTCCAGGTGAATTTCACGGCTAACGCCGCTTCGGCCCAAACCGTCACCTTGCAGGATTATGTGCGCGCGTTCGACGTGGGCTATGCCGATGCGTTTTCTGCCCCGCGCGCTCTTTCTCGTAGCCTTACTTTCACGAGCGCACACGTTCAGCCGCTGCTCGTGGCGAACCCAGCCACGCTCGCCTTCGGCAACGTCGACGTGGCCACTACGCGCACGCTCTCGTTGCAGATCCGCAACCTGGGCCTTCAGCCCACCGTCGGCTTGAACTTCCCGGCCGTGCTTTTGGATCGGTTCTCGGTAGTGAGCAACGGATGCCTGCCTCAGGTGGCGGGTCAGGGGGTATGCAACGTGGCCGTGCGCTTCGCGCCCGCCTCGCTGGGAGTTTACTCCGATCTGCTTCAGATTCGTTACCGTCGCGAAGCCGGCGACGCCGAACAGTCGGTTTCGGTCGCGCTTTCGGGCACGGGCATCTACGATCGTCCGTTCCTGGTGCTTTCTCCTTCGTTGGAAGATTTTGGCAGCGTACCGATGCAGTCGCAAAGCGAGCGCATACTGCGCCTGGTGAACCAGGGTAATCGTACGGCCTACATCCACCTCATGTCCTATAGCCCTGCCGACTACTCCGGAGTGGGCGGGAGCTGCACCACGGCGATCGCCGCGGGCGCGAGCTGTGAGCAGCGCGTGCGATTTCGGCCCGCCTCCATCGGGCCGTCGAACGGCAGCTTAACCGTCGTTTACTCGGCTTCGATGCCGCCTCGCCAAGACGCGGGCATTTTCGGCGACTCGGTCGCGGATCCGAATCGGTACTCGGTGGAAGTGGCTTACGACCGGCTGAGCCCCAAGGCTTCGGGGGGAAATGGCCAGGTCGCTATGGCCCAGCTTCGCGGGGTCGGCACCCCGCCCGACACGGCCGCCCAGCTCGTGCTGATCCCGACGGACGCCTCCAGCCATGACGTGGGTGACGTGCCTTATCAGGACACGGCTGATCGCTCGGTAAGCTTCAATTACATGAACGTGGGTGGTCACTCGGCCGAGATCCAGGGCGTGACGGTGCCCATCCCGTTCTCGATCCGCTCGAGCACCTGCCAAGGCGTGATCGCTTACTTACAGACCTGCACGGTGATCGTGGGCTACGCGAACCCGGTGCCGGCCCAGTACTCCGGCCGCGCCCTCGCCGTCGCCTATCGCGACGCCGTGACCTTGGCGAACGCGAGCAAGGTCGTAAACCTCAGCATCCGTTTCGCCGGCGCGCTCTTAGCGCAAAGCCCGGCCGGATTGGTGGATTTTCAAGGTTCGGTGGGCGGCGTGCTTTCCGCCGGCTTTGGTCTGGTGAACTCCGGCAACGTACCGGCCCAGGCGCTCGCTATTGTCGGGACCCCCGCGGGCTTCAGCGCGAACGGATCGGCGTGCGCGGCGCTCGGCGAGTCCCAGGCTTGCCAAGTTGCAGCTAGCTACAACGCCGCTTCCGTGGGTACCTTCGACGGCAGCTATCAGATCGCTTATTCCTACGCGGTAGGGGGCACGGTCTATACGGCGGCGCCGGTAGTGATCGCGGCCCGCGCGGTGGTCAGCGGCGATGGCGGATCGACGCCTTGCACGGGGCCGCTCGCAAACCGCATCTCTACGCCGGCTGACGTGAGCCGCATCCGCGCCAATCTTCTCGGGACCTTCGAGATCTGCGCGGATCTTGATTTCTCCGGCATCGACTTCGAACCCATCGGGACGCCGGCGGCGCCTTTCCGCGGGAACATCGAAGGCAACGGCCACGTAATCTCCAATCTTACGATCAACCGCCCGCTTCGGGACGGCGCGGGCTTCTTCGGCTCGATGCTCGGGGGCTGCGATCCCGGAACTTTTGCTTACGTGCGCAATCTGCGCTTCGTGAACGTGAACGTCACGGGCCAACGAAACGTGGGCACGGTCGCGGGCGATGTCGTGGCTTCGGTGCATTTCACGAATCTTCACGTTGAAAGTGGGCAGGTGCGGGGGGTACCGCGCTTGAACGAGCAGGGAGCGCAAGTTACGGCGACCCTTTCCGTGGGCGGCCTCATCGGCGTGAAACGCTCGTCGGGCTCCTACGCCGAGCCCGCGGGCATGACCCAAGATGTTTCTTCGCGTGCCCGGGTGACTGCGGAAGGCACGGGCGCCGGCGCGGTCGGCGGCCTCATTGGTTCGAACTACAAAAACCCGATCACCGGCGCTTCCGTGGCGACCGAGCTCGTCGATGGCGGCCCGGGTAGCTTCAACGTCGGCGGCGTAATCGGCTTCAATGGCTCCTGGGCGCAGGTGGCCGACGCGCACTTCACGCAACCCCAGGCGGGCGTTTTGGGTGAAGTGAAAGGCAAGAAGTGGGTTGGCGGGCTGATCGGCAATAACCAGTCGAACATCAGCGACAGCAGCGCGCAGGCGCGCGTGACCGGTTCGGCGCTCGTATTATCGGCGGCAAATCCTCCGATCGTGGAGTCGACCTATGACTTCGAAGGTGTCGGCGGCTTGATCGGCACTTCGGGCGGCTTGATCCAGAATACTTCGGCCGGCGGCATCGTCACGGGCGTGGAAAACGTCGGCGGCTTGATCGGCGACTACGCGGGTGCGGAGATCACGAACGGCGTTTCCACCGCGGAAGTCAACGGCAGCACGATCAACGCCGGCGGCTTGGTCGGCCGGCTTTTCACTTACTATGCGGAGGCGGCCTTTCCATCGGCACGCATCACGAATAGTTCGGCGAGCGGCTTGGTCCGTGGATGCGGCGGCGTGGGCGGCTTGGTGGGTAGCGTAGAGGGCTCGATCGTTACCCGCTCCTCGGCTTCGGGCGCGGTGGAGGGCGGAAACTGCGCTTCGGGCGCGGTCGTCGACCATGGCGGATATCCGTTTGTCGGCATTGGCGGCGCGATCGGCAACGTGGCGGCCCGTCTGAGCCAGACCGACTCGATGGTGTTGAAGCAATCCCGGATCGAGTCGGTATCCGCGAGCGGTACCGTGACCGGATCCCGCTTCGCCACGGGTGGCGCTTTGGGGGCGGTGGTTTGGTCCAGTGTTCGTCACGTCTACGCCCGCGGCGCGGTCAGCTTGACGGCCGGTGGCCGCGACGTGATGGGCGGTTTGGAAGCCGCGGCGGGCGGCTTGATCGGGCGGATGTACACGTCGGCTTCGTCGGATGACTTGATTGACCAAAGCACGCTTTCGGATGCGTACGCCACGGGCCGGGTGACCTATGCCGGTGGTTACGTGTCGGGACAGGCTTACCGCTTGGGCGCCTTGATCGGCCAGCTCTACGTATGGACGAATGGCGGTATCTCGCCTTTCGGCGAATCCTCGTTGCCGGTCTACTGGAATGCGAGCGCGAATACGACGATCCAGGTACCCAGCAACGCTTCGGGTGGTCTCACGACTTTGACGGTCGCGGGCATCGGCGGAAATTCGGGCTACCAGGTTTTCGCGGCCGGTCGGTCGGACATCCAGCTGCAGACGCAGGGAACCTACGCGGGCTGGGATTTCGCAAGCTCGGGCTTTTGGCAAATGCCGCAGAACGGGGACAATGGCGGCTTCCCCACGCTGCGGTAAGGGGTGAATGATGTTCGGGGGCGGCAATAAAAATAGCGGCTTCACGCTCATTGAGCTGATGATCGTGGTGGGGATCTTGGGGCTTTTGACCACGTTGGCGAAAGCGAACTTCGATCGGTCGGCTTCGCGCGCGCGGCAGGTAGAAGCCAAGATTGCGCTTTCGGCGATTTATACCGTCGAGAAGACCTTCTGGATGGAGGCGGGGACCTATAGCGCCTGTCTCAATAACATCGGTTACGGCATGGAAGGCACGCGCCGCTACTACACGATCGGCTACCGTTCCACTTCGCTCGCGTCCTCCAACTGCTGGCCCGGCGCGGTTTCCTGCATGGCTTGGCCGGTGACCGGAGGCCCCGACTGCACGGGCCAGATCATGGTGCAGGCCAATGCGTTCATCAACGGTGCGCTCAGTCCGCAGATCCCGGACGGGAGTCATCTCAACAATGGCTCGTTGGGAACAAGCGGAGCGATGGACCAATCCAGTTTTCACTTAAGCGCGGTCGGGAATATTCATCGCTCGGGTAGCTATAGCGCCTTCCGGATCAACGATCTAAAAGAAATCGAGATGCTTCGCTGAAACGGCGCCTATCCCTTGAAGCCGAACAGATTTAGCATCGAAACCCGCAGGAAGGTGCTGAGGAAATCCTGCCCGATCCGGAAAATTCCGATGCGGGCGGCGTTGTTGCGGGATTTTAAGATGGGACGGCGAAACAGCTCGAACATCCCGTATTTCACGCTTCCCATATAGGCTACGTCAAACAGGAGCCGGAGTGGATCGACCATGCTCATGCCCGCGAAGCCCGCGCCCAAGGTGCAATACACCATGACCTGACTGACGAAGGTGTTGCACGCGCCGAAAAGCAAGAAAGCCAGGTAGCGCGAGCGCACGTTTTGGAAAAAGAAAATCGGCCCGCCGACGGTGGAGGCGAAAAAAGTCATCCAGATGTTGATCGCCGACTGCCGGTTCAGCGAGTGCCCGCCGTCTACACGCGGGATCCAGAATCCGTAGCTTTCGGGTTCGTGCCAGAGGCTCACGGCGATCGTGCGTGAAATCGCCTCGTTGCCGACGGTAAGGAGCACGTTGACCGCGGTGTAGAGCAGGATTCTTCGCCGATACTGCCAGCCCGTGCGCGCCCAGCTAAAAAAGGCTCCGCGGCTCCAATCGACCGTGGAGGGGAGCCACATCTGCCAGGATTTGCGGGAGGATTCGGTGCCGGAAGACACTTAGAAGGTCGCCTCCAGGGTGTGGAGGTTGCGGAGCGCTTCGGGAAGCAGATCTTCGCGGTCATCGTCCCGGCGGCCGTGATCCCGGCGAATCTGCGCGATCGCATCGGCGAAGAACGCCTTCGTGAGCAGGAGCTTCTCGCCCGCGTAGGAGCCCGCAAGCAACGCGTTTTGCTTGGCGATGGAGATAATCTCCACGATATCGGCGCCGCCGAGGTTTTCGGTTTCACCCGCCAGCCATTCGGCGGTCACATCCTCCGCCCACACGGCTTTCTTCGTGCCCAGGCGTAGGAAAAACTCCTTGCGCTCCGGGTAGCGGGGGTTTTCGAAGTAGAGGTGCATGCCCAAGCGGGCCGAACGGGTCAACGCGCTATCCATGGCGTCGACTTTGTTGGTAGTGCCGATCATGAGCAGGCCACTCGTGTCGACCACGCCATCCATCGCGTTCAAGAACTCGTTGAGCACTTCGGCTTGCTTGGCGGAGTTATCTGCCTGGCCATCCCGCGATTTGATACCCAATAGATCGATGTCCTCCATGAAGATCACGCAAGGAGCTAGGCGAGCGGCTTCTTCAAAGAGCGCCTTGACGGCGTGGCGGAACGAAAGATGCCGCGCGGTGACCACGATCATCGTTACTTGGTCCTTGAGCTTGCCTTGGTACATCGACGAGATCAGCGTCTGCGCGACCAGGCTCTTGCCGTTGCCCGGAGGACCGTACAGCAGCAGGCCTTTTTTCTGCTTCAGGCCGTGCTCCCGGTATTGAGCGTTGAGCTGAAGAAAACCCTCGGTGTTCTCGTACAGCATCTGGTGGAAGTCTTTGGGCAGTATGAGGTCTTTCCAATCGATCTTCATGTCCTCCACGTGATCCATGAAAGTGAGCGCGAACGATTTGAAGTTCGGGCTGGCGTCGCTCGTGGTGAACTCCAGCACGGAATTGCGGAAGAGATTGCGCTCGTTCAGCTCGCGGGCCAGGAGCGCCTTGAACTCGCGGGCCTCGGTTTCCCATCGCTTGGCATAGTAAATCTCGACCGCGTCCTTCATCATGAAGTATTGGTCCGAAACGTAGTATTCGTAACGCTGCGTGGGTTGCACCACGATCCGGGGGCCGGTCTTCGGATCGCCCTTATAGGCGAAGTAGTAGCCGTCCGTTAGGATCTCGCGGTTTTCGCCTTTGGAATTCACGGGCAGCTCGGCGTAACCCACGGGGGACTCGTTCCCCATGGAATCGTAGTTTTTCACCTTGTAGATCTTCCAATCGGAACCGTCGCGGCTGAGGATGCGGTCGAGCGCGAAGGCATGCAGCTGCTTATAGTTTTGGAAGGACATATCCAGCGTCATCTCGGTGGGGATGAGCGGGTTTTCCTGGAGCCAATACTTCAGCGCCGGCGAAAGCTGGCGGAAGAGTGGGTCATCTTCGGTGGCCGTGGAGGTGAAGGTGACGGCTAGGCACGTGAGTAGGATGGTCATCAAATACTTTTTCATATGCTTTGCCCCTTACTTTCCAGGAATGCGCGTGGTTTTACGGAGCGCGAATGCGTACCGCAGGTGCTCGTCCTTCAGTAATACGCGACGCTTGCCATCTCCTTGGCCGGGATCCTTAAAAGATCCCTGACGCATGGCCCGTTCGGTGGCTACGTCGATCAGCTCCTGGATGTCCGCCCCGGTCATGCCTTCGCTTTGATCGCCGTAGGCCCGGAAATCCAAGTCTTCGTGCGCGAGCTTGTTCGTGAATACCGTGAACAAGGCCACGCGCTCGGCCATGGCGGGCGCGCCGATCGTGAATTGAAAACCTAGGCGTTTCGACCGCTTAAGCGCGTCGTCGATGCGCGCGCCGACGTTGGTGGTGCCGATCGTGAGCACGCCGTTGAGTTCCTGGATGCCGCTTAACTGCTGCATGAGCTCGTTCTTTACGTCCATGCGGTCCTTGCGGTCGGTGCCGGCGATGAGGTCGATGTCCTCGATAAAAACTACGGCTGGATTCAGCAGGCGGGCCGCCGCGAAGATGTTCTTCACGGCTTCCTTATTGATGATGTGCCGGGCGACCACGTAAATATAGGTGACTTCCTTTTTGTACACCTTCTGTACGACGTTCGAGAGGATGACTTTCGCGACCATGCTCTTGCCCGTGCCGGGCGGGCCGTCGAGCAGGATGCCTCGGTTCATGGGCAGGCCCAGTTCCTTCCAGCGGGCGTAGTCGTAATGGTTAATGAAATCTTCCACGGTGGAGCGGAGCTTTTGCTTCAGCCCACTTTCTAGAATAATGGAATCCCAATTGTAGTTGTAACTGCGGATCCCGGGCACGAAGCCGATGGTGCCGGTTTCCTTCATTTCGACCGCGCGGCGGCGGTAGAGAGATCGCGTGGTGATTTCTTCCTGTACGTATTTTTCGAGCTCGATCGCGTCGGCCTTGCGCCCCTCGATGCCGCTATTGTACTGGACGCTAAATCGTTCGGCGCTCACGCCGGCGACCAGGCGTGCTTTGGGGTCACTTTTTTTGCTCAGGAAAAGCGTCGCGCTGACCGCCACCTTCTGGAACGTTTCTGGCGACTGGGAGATTTGTACGTCCTTTACCGTCACCGGCCAGGCTTCGCCCGTGATGGGATGGTAGTTCACGACGGCCTCCACTTTCCAAGGCGATTCTCCGGATAGGATTTTTTGGTGGACCGCGATCGCGACTGAATTCTCAAGCGTGGAGCCGACGCCGCGATACTGTCCTTGTTCGATACCCAGGTCCAGCCATTGCGCCACCGCGGCTCGATTCGAAAAGTCGATGGGTGGGTTCCCGTAGGCCGGGTAAGCGGACAGATGGATCGTGAGCGTGCAAAAAGTCGCCGCGAGAATTCGCCAAGCGCGCATAAATTTTCCCCCTCTGGAAAATGAAACGGTGGCGATCCATTCTCAGAAAAGGTTTCGCCTGTCAAAGTCTTTGGGACGGGTAGAGCCGAAAAAATAGAGTGATATCAAAATGTTACCGGTGTGCCTAGGCAGGGTGGAAGGAGAGGGATTTCCCGAAGCGGCGCTGGATTTGTGAGGCGCGGGCTCACTGGCCGGTTGACTTTGCGGAGCAACGAGAATAGCCATAGGGATCTAACCACAGAGAATTCTACTTCATTTTACCGGGGGAGTAGTTGAGTTGGTTACAACGTCGCCCTGTCACGGCGAAGGTCGCGGGTTCGAGTCCCGTCTCTCCCGCCACTTTTTAATAACCGCACCAAGTTTTCCCAACCCAGTTTAACTTTCAGGAAAATATATCCCCGAGGGGGTCGGGCTCCTGCCCTTTCACGCCGCTGCGCGCGCGTCTTCCTGACGCGTGTTATCCCCCTCGGGGATATATTTTCCTGAAAGTTAAACTGGGTCCGAAATTACTCGAGCGGTTATTAAAAAGTGGCGGGTTTATAATGAATGAAACGCGCTAGCGTTTCGTACCTGAAGACGGGACAAGAAAGGCGGAAGGGCCCGGGTACCCGCTTGCGGGTGGGCCCTGAGCCCGGCCTGCAGCCGAGGCGCGGGTAGCGCCGAGAGCGGAAGGCGAGTCCTAGTTTGGGTAAAAGTGGAGTTTTGTTCTGTTCGTGGTAAGCGAATCCAGAAAAACTCTAGTAACTTGGCTGATTGTGTCCAAGCTCTAACCGGAATGCATTGGGATTAGACTGCGCCCCTGACGTTAGACACCCGTTCGGATAATCAATCGTTTTGGCTCTTACGGCCCAAAAATAGAGAACTAGCCCATAGCATATAAAAGATATTTACTTTTTTGACGCACGGTGTTAAATGGATTTGCATGCGAGGAAAAAATGAAATTAGCTACATTCGCGATAGTTTTGTTCATGACTCTACAAGCAAAAGTTTTACACGCTGAAGAGCTTCTGGAGCCTATTTCTGCTCATTGGCTATCTGTTGGGTCGGCACCTAGACCTGAATCAATGGATGTGGCAGTTAAGGGAAAACTTGAAGACAAATGCCGTGAAAAAAATGGGAAACTTGCATCCCACTTTGCACCTGAGCTTTCGATAGAAGAACGTAATATTCCGAACGTAAGAATCAAAGTCGCTATTGCTACCGGACTTTGCATTATTGATACTGCTAAGTGAACCCCTCGTTTTGCGGTCAACTGTTGGCCACAAACTAGGCAGCTTGCGACCAGTACCAAGTTCGATACTCGTCCCATTTGGCCCGCCACTTTTTCAAATCAGCACTAAAATATTCCCTGCACCGTTTCCCTCTCTCGAAATATTTTCCTGAGGGGGTCGGGCTCCTGCCCTGTCACGCCGCTGCGCGCGCGTCATCCTGACGCGTGGTATCCCCCTCAGGAAAATATTTCGAGAGAGGGAAACGATGCCCGGAAGCTCTCGGGCTGATTTGAAAAAGTGGCGGGTTTATAATTAGTGAAACGCGTGGCGTTTCGTACTTTAAGACGGGACTCGAACGGCGGACTGAGCGGGGCGCCCGCTTGCGGGCCGCGAAAGAGCCCGAGCTGCAGCCGAAGCGCGAGTAGCGCTGAGAGCGGAAGCCGAGTCCAGGTGTAGTTGCTGCAGTTTTTTTTGGATATAGTTGGTGGATGAGTGCGCCCACCGTTTCAGTAGAAATTAGGAACCGTTAGCTACCTACGAATTTAGAGCATTCGTTTATGAATTTCAGTTCGCCCCGCTCAACGTGTTGATTTCATCCACCTGGCCGTTAAGCGTGCAATAATCGAAAAGCACGCCGATTCCAAAGAAACCGAGGGTCACCAGATAAAGCAGGCCGGTCATCCACTTGCCCAGGTAGAAGCGGTGGAAGCCGAAGACGCCCAGATAGACTAAAAGCAGCCAAGCCACCGAATAGTTCAAGGGACCGGCTCGATACTTGAAGTCCGCTTCGCGATCCATGCCCGGGATTAAAAATAAGTCGACGAGCCAGCCAATGCCCAGCAAGCCTAACGTGAAAAACCAAATCGCGCCCGTGATTTGCTTGCCGTAGTAAAACCGATGGGCGCCGAAAAACCCGAAGATCCAAACCAGGTAGCCAATCGTTTTGCTGTGCGTGTCGTTGGTCATTTTGAGCGTCAGCCTGAGTTACTTTCCGCCATGAAATCCAATCGACACCATCGTCTGGGTGTCGTTCGCGAAGACGCCGGGTTTGGGTCGCGAATCTCGCTCGATGGATACCGAAAGCTTCATCGTCATCCACTGATCGATCACCTTCGCTTCCAAAAAAGGCGCCCAGTAGAGGTGGTGGTCAGCGAAGTCGCCCAAGCTGGGACAGTAAAAGAAGTCGAAGCCGGCCCCCGCGTTTTCGGAGATCGGCACGAAGAAGAGATAGCGGAGCGAACCGCGAGCGGTTCTTTCCGCGGCGAAACCGTAAAACTGCTCGAACTCGTGGCTTACGGCGGCGCTCACGCCGTGCTTCGTGCCGCCCACTTCGAAATCCACCCAGGGCCCGGCTCCCATCGAGCCACGGTAGGCGAGCTTTTGGAATTCGTTAAATCCATGCGTCGTGAAAACGAAAATTTTCCAGAAGGGGCTCATGCGGTAGTCGAGTCTCAAGGTCCCCGTGGCGCGGTTCTCGAAGCGTTTGACGCCCACGGCTCCGAATGCGTAGACGCCATCGAGATAAACCGAATAGGGGTCGTTGGCCTTGAAGAGCGACGTGGTGAATTTGCCCAGGCTTTTGTCGACGTTGCCGCGTTGAAGGCTTGTGCCGACTTCCAGATCCACGCCCCACTCCTTGCGGTTGCGGGCGACGCTTTCGATCGTCGCGGTTCGTAAGTCGCTGTTTTGATCGGCTCGCGCGGCGGTGGGGGCGCCAAAAGGAATGACCAGAATTGCCAGGACGATGCGTGGAAGTCTTGCCATGAGCGAAGTATAAAATGAATTCGATGGCTTGGCTCGTGTTATCTTTCGTGATTAATTCGGATCTGATTTCTCTCTCGAAAAGAGCGGTTCCTCAAAAAAAATCGCTCTTTTCGAGAGAGGTAGAGTCTTAATCCAGGACGCTACCAAACCACTGTTCAAACTGGGGCGCGCAAAATTGGTTCGGTCTAAGATAGCACTTTAGAAATCCTGGCCGTGGCGAACTGCACACGGCTCCAGGGTCTTCTCCGGGATCGACTTCGATCACGTTGTTCGAATAAATGGGCTCCTTGCGAGGATGGTCTTGGAGAAGTAGGCAAGTGCAACAATAGAGGCCGGTAGGTTCTTCTGTTGCGAGTGACTCCGCGACGCCAAGCGAATTCGAAACCAGACTGATCAGGACGATTAAATTGAAGATTACTTTTTTCATAATTTCCCCTTCCATACCGAAGATTTTCCTATAATTGACTCTTAGTGTCAAATTAAATAAATTAATTTTAATTTATATGTATTTTATTTTATAAATAACACAATAAAAACATATATTTAAAAATATTAAAATCTAAATATATTAAATTAAGTAATCATCAAAGTGAATCTGGGGAAGTGGTCGCGCTACATTCGCAACTCATTTATTTTGGCGGCCAAACCAGGTACAACCCGGACAAAATGGAAGAGATCCTGCTGATTTCCGGCTGCTTAGCGCTGAACGCGCTTTTAGCCGCGGCTGAAATGGCATTCGTCACGGCGCGGAAAGCGCGCCTGCGCGGACTCGAGAAGGCGGGCAATCCCAAGGCGACCCAGCTTTTGCGTCTGCGGGAGAAACCCGAACGCACGCTTTCCGTCATTCAAATTGGCATCACCCTCGTCGGGGCGGTCGCGGCGGCGACCGGCGGGGCGGGCGCGGGGGAGTTCATCAGCCCCATCTTTCAATCCAGGCTGGGCGTGAGTCGGAACGTCGCTGAGTTTCTGTCCGTCGCCGTCGTAGTGGTGCCGCTCACTTTTTTCAGTGTTGTCATGGGAGAGCTCGTACCGAAGGCGTTGGCGTTGCGTAACCCCGTGGGAATCGCCCTGAAGGCGGCGCCCTACCTGGCATTCCTGGATCGGTTTTTTTCATCCGTCGTAAGCATCTTGGAATGGTCGACCAAAAAGACTCTTCAGATTTTTTTCCGTAAGAGCGTCTCCGCGGCCCGGCCCGCCGAACCGGAGCCGATCGAGGTCGCCGATCTCTCGGAGCCGGCGAAAGAGTACGTGCTGAATCTCGTGAATTTAGAAAAGCGCCGGGTGAAAGACGTGTACCTTTCGTGGGAAAGCGTCGTTACCGTGCGCACGGATCAGGACCTGGCCGAGGTAGAGGCTGTCGTCGTGTCCTCCGGGCATACCCGCCTGCCCGTGCTGGAGGCGAACGAGGTAATCGGCATCATTAACACGAAGGAGTTCATGGCCCTGCGGCGGGCGGGGCAGGCGGATTGGCGTTTGATCATTCGACCCGCCGTGAAGGTGCAAAAAAGCGCCTCGCTCATCAGCGCGCTTCGGCAAATGCAGCAGAAGCGCAGCCATCTGAGCATCGTTTACTCGCAAACCCAGCGTATGGGGATCGTGACCATCGAAGACATATTGGAAGAGGTCATCGGGGACGTTTACGACGAGGATGATGACGGGGCGATCCGCCGCATTTTAAGCTTAGGCTCCCGGTTCAAGCCGGCCGGCGGGCGCGATTAAACGAAAATCTCGTCGTGTTCCCGGAACCATTCGTTGAGGGCATCGCGCGCGATTTGGTGCTTTTTCGACGGGTATTGGGTCTGTCGATACACCAGGTATACCGCGTGAGTGCTGATCGTGTGTTCCCGGAAAAGCTCCACGAGATTTCCTTCAGCGATATCCCGTGCCACTAGGTAATAAGGAATACGCAAGATCCCGAGGTGCGCCAAAGCAAGCGCGCGCATAGAGGCGTAGGAGTTGGTGGCGTAGCGGCCTTTGGCGATCACGCTTCGCTCCACTCCAGTCGGGGTGCGAAACCGCCATTCGTTCCAGGTTTCCCGGTGCGAACTGAGGATGCATTCCTGCTTGGATAAAGTCTCCGGGTCCGCACCGAGTTTTGTATTCCGCAGGAACTTCGGAGTCGCGCAGACCGCGTCCCGCATCCGCCCCTGCTTCGCCGCAATAAGCTCGGGGTGGATGAGATCGGACAAGCGGATCGCGAAGTCGATATCGTCCGCATAGAGATTTCGCTCCTCGTTCGAAAGGTCGAGTTCGAACTTCACACGGGGGAGCTTTTGTCCTAGCGCGGGCAACAGTGAGTCGAAGACGTATTGTCCGAAGAGGGCGGGAGCCGTAAGCCGTAGGATGCCGGCGTCGCCTTGGTTCATGGCGTTCAGTTGTTTCGAGGCTTCGATCGACAGCTCCATGATTTTGCGGCTGTAGTTCAGTAGGGCTTGGCCGGGTTGGGTTAACGCGAGCGATCGGGTGGTGCGGTGGAAAAGCTGCGCACGCAGATGAGTCTCTAGGCGCCTTACTTTCTTGCTGAGCATCGCTTTCGAGGTGCCAAGTGCGTCGGCGGCCTGGGTGAAGCTGCCGTGGGAAGCTACGGTGTGAAAGGCGAGTAGTTCATCGAGGTTGCGGCTAATTGTTTCCATATGTAGACAATGTGTTCCTAATTTGCGGTTTAATCTATGAAAATACCTAGTATTGTCTATTTATAGGAAACAGTAAAACAGCAATAATGGAAAGAGGTAGTAAATGAAGATCCTGGTGATCGGCGCGGCGGGCGCGGTAGGGCGGGCGGTGGTAGAGGCATTTGCCGGTGAAGTAGTGATTTCCGCCGGCCGGAACTCAGGGGACTTGCGGGTGGACCTCGCGGACGAAGCGAGCCTCGAAGCGTTTTTCGGCGAAGTTTTGCGTCGTCATGGACGGGTCGACGCGGTGGTGAGTACTGCGGGCGAAGTAGCTGCTGGATCACTTCGGGAACTCGGTCGTACAGATTGGCAGACGAGTTTTGACGCCAAGCTCTTGGGGCAGATTCGCCTCACCCAGCGGGCGATTCCTTACCTGAGCGACGGCGGCTCCGTCACGCTCACCACGGGAATTACGAGTGAGGAACCCGTTCGAGGCGGAATCGTGAAAACGACAATTAATCGGGCCTTGGAAGGTTTCGTGTTTACTTCCGCTTTGGAGTTGCCTCGGGGTATTCGCATCAACGCCGTTAGTCCGGGTTTATTGGAGACGTCGGCGCCGAAGCTGGGGCGTGCCTTTCCGGGGATCGTGCCGGTCTCCAGTCGCCGGGTAGGCGAAGAATATCGGAAATCCGTGCTGGGTATCCAGACCGGCCGAGTTTTCAAGGCTTACTGAGGCGCAGATGCAAGCTACGAATAGTCCCCAGTTTATTCTGATCCAGTGCCGAGGCTATAAAATCATCCATGGCTTCGATTCGGGAAATCGCGAGATCGAAGAGGTGAATCCCGGCGCGGAGTGGATGCCCAAGCTCATCGCCGTTTCGCGGATTCAATCCGTGACGGAAAAGTATATCCGCATGAGTTATTCCCATGATCGCATTATTTACTGGGAGTACCATGGGGGTCTTTCTCAGTTTAGCCGAACGTTGCGGGTTCCGGCGTCGGAAGAGAGCGAAGGCCCCGTTGTACATTGTAAACTCTAACTTTTACGGATTCGCGAGCGCCGGATTCGGCACCGTGGCTGCCAAGGGCGCGAGAGCCGCTGGCACGGGCAAATCCGGAGGAGTGAACGGGGCTCCGCCGGCTACGTTGGTGGGCGGAGTATTTAGCACGTCCACCACGCTCGGGATTGGCCCGTGGTTCGTCGGAAACTCGTTACCAAAGGCCGTGTAACCTAAAGTCGGGCAGACGTCTCCGCGCCCGGGATCCAGGCTGGCACCGCTAATGAATACGCATCCCCCTGGGTAGGCTTCGGGAACTTTGGCGTAAGCGGTGAAGCCCGTCGTCGTGATCTGCGAAACGTAACTTTGCGATGCCGTCCACGGCTGCGGCGCCAGCACGCCATTCACGTCCCTGACGTGGTAAACGCCGGAGTTCACGCCGCTGGCGGCGGTAATCACCGCAGGTGGCACGGGATAGGCTTGGGGGAAAGTCACCTCCCAGCGGCACATGCAGAGGTTGACGATTTGCCCGTTGATCAGCTGACGACTCGTGATGCGGAGGTTCTGGCTGCCCGTACCTCCCCCGTCGGAGCTTCCCGCCGAGCATTGCGTGATGAGCTGGGATCCGCTACCTCCCGGCGTGGTTGCCGTGAATAGGAACGAACGTCTGAGTTCTGAAACCCCGCTGGCGCGACCGGTGGGTCGTGTCTTGAGCACGAGTTCTAACGGAACCTGGAACTGATTGCCGGGCGCCGGCACGGGCGCTCCCCGCACGATCAGCTGGAGGTCTTCTGTGGCTAGGCTGCCCAAATTTTGCCCCAGGCCCGCGAGCGGAAGCTGGGGGGAGGCCTGCACCAGCGCTAGGACGGATGGGCCTGATTGCGGGACTCCGATGTATTCGTTGCCGATCTGAATGGAGGCTGGCCGATAGACGGGCGGGCCGCCGCCTTCCGAGGCGGGATCGAGGCTTCGCAACGAGTTGGCGCAGCGCTGGGGATTGAGGAGGAGCGAGCCGACTTGGCCCGCCAGCGTACTCATATCCACCGAACCCCGCACGGCCTGCGTGGCGCGGTTGGCGTAACCCAGTACATCGGCCATTCCGAGCGATACCAAGGCTACGAGCACGGTGCCCAAAAGTACTTCGAGAAGCGTAAAACCCGCCTGACCCTTGTTTCCCATAAATCCATGGTACCGGGTGGGGGGCTGAGCGACGAGGACAAGGCGAGCGGGGGAGGTGCTTCCGTATGCTGGCCGTATTCTGGGGATGTGTTACCGTGGAAAAGGTGAATCTCCAGTATTTGGGCGCGGTTTTCGTAATCTTGATCGGGATGGTGTCCATCCAGGCCGGGGCTTCTTTGGCGAAGGGGCTCTTTCCGGTTTTGGGGCCACCGGGAACCACGCTATTGCGCCAAGGTTTTTCGGCCTTGGTACTACTGGGGCTCTGGCGTCCTTGGCGCTATCCCCTCAGTTCGGCCCAGCTAAAGCCCTTGCTCGCGTACGGGGCGGCATTGGGCGTGATGAATCTGACCTTCTATCTGGCGCTTGCGCGGATTCCGCTCGGCATCGCGGTGGCGCTCGAGTTTGTGGGCCCGCTCACGGTAGCATTTCTGTCCTCCCGCCGGGCGCTGGATTTCGTGTGGGCCTTGCTCGCCGCCGCTGGGATTTGGCTGGTTTTTCCGGGAACGTCTGCGTCGGGTTCGCTCGACTCGCTGGATCCGGTAGGCGTGGCGTTCGCGCTGATAGCGGGCGTTTGTTGGGGTCTGTACATCTGGTTTGGCAAGCGTACCTCGGCGGTATTGCCGGCTGGGATCGCTACGACATTGGGCATGGTGATCGCGGCGGGGGTGGCGGCGCCTTTCGGAATCGCGCACGCCGGTGGGGCTTTGCTAAATTTTTCGGTTTTGCCGCTCGCCTTTTTAGTGGCGATGATGACCGGGGCGATCCCCTATTCGCTGGAGATGGTCGCGCTCAAACGTTTGCCCGCGCACACCTTCGGGATTTTGATGAGCTTGGAACCGGCGGTGGCCGGGATGGCGGGGCTCGCGCTTTTAGGCGAACAGCTGAGCGTCCGCCAATGGACGGCCATCGGTTTCGTCATGCTCGCGTCTCTGGGCACGGCGATCGCCAATGCGCCACGGCCATCGATGGCCGCTGGAAATCGTTAAGTGCGACGAAAAACGTTGGCCGCGCTGGCCTGGTCCGACGAGGTGAGCACGATCTCGTGGATCTGCACATGCGCCGGCAGGTTTACCGCCCAGCGAATCGCTTCCGCCACGTCCGCGCCCGTCAATGGAGTCATGCCGGCGTAAGCGGCCTTGGCTTTGCGATCGTCACGAAACCGCACGTTGGAGAATTCCGTTTCGACCATGCCGGGAAGGATTTCCGTCACCTTGACGCCGGTGCCGAGCAAATCCAGCCGCATCCCTTGGGAGAGGCCGTTGATCGCAAACTTGCTAGCGGCGTAGACGTTACCGGCGGGGTAGGCCCAGCGGCCGGCTACCGAACCCAGGTTAATGATGTGTCCGATCGGGGTGCCCTTCCCATCTTGGCGCGCGAGTAGAAAAGGGAGCACGAGCTTCGTCATATGCAGCAGGGCCTTCACGTTCGTGTCGATCATCTCGTCCCAGTCCTCGAGCTTGCCGTCCTGAATGGCCTCGCGGCCGCGCGCGAGTCCCGCGCTGTTAATGAGGACGGTGACCCGGGAGAGCAGCGAGGCGTTGGTCTTCGCCCAGGCCTCTAGGGCCGGTCGGTCTCTTACGTCGAGCCCAAACGACGCGCATTCGATACCGTGTTGCTGGCGAAGCTCATCCCCCAGGCGGTCGAGCCGCTCTTTTCGTCGGGCGACTAGGAGGAGGCTGCGTTTGTCCGCGGCGAACGCGCGGGCGCACGCTTCGCCGATCCCACTGCTGGCTCCCGTGATGAGGATCATGCGCCTATTTAACCTTGCCGTGGTTTCGCCGGTCAATTGCCAAAGCGGGGTCGTCGCGGGGCTTGTTCGCGCCCTTCGCCCAGGCTAGAATCGTGGAATCGAATCAGATTCGGAGGAGGCGTGCACATGTCCGTCATTATTTTGGCGATTATAGGTCTCGCGGTAGTGTTTGGGATTGTTTCCTACAACCAACTGATCCGGCTGCGAAACCAGTTTAAAAACGCGTTCTCCCAGATCGATGTCCAGCTCAAGCGCCGCTATGATCTGATTCCAAACCTGGTAGAGACGGTCAAAGCCTATATGAAGCACGAACGGGAGGCGCTCGAGGCCGTGATCCGCGCGCGCAACTCCGCGGCGAGTGCCGCCGGACGGGCGGCGGCGAACCCGGCGGATGCGCGCGCCATGCAGGAGTTGATCGGCGCGGAAAGCGCGCTGGGCCAGTCGCTCGGTCGGCTCGTGGCTTTGGCGGAAGCCTATCCCGATTTGAAGGCGAACCAAAATATGGGTCAGTTGATGGAGGAGCTCGCGAGCACCGAGAATCGGGTTTCGTTCGCGCGGCAAGCCTACAACGACGCGGTCATGCATTACAATAATGCGCGCGAAGGTTTTCCCATCAATCTCTTTGCCGCAGGCCTAGGGTTTCAGCCGGCGACCTCTTATGAAATCGCCAATCCGGCCGAAAAAGAGCCGGTCCGTGTGAGCTTTAGCGCGTAAGCGCCATGCAATTCTTCGAGCACCAGCGCGCCGCCCGGCGAAGCTCCGTTATCCTCGTGGGCCTCTTCCTGCTCTTTACCGCCGCCTTTAGCGCCATCGTCGCGCTGGGGATGCTGGCGGCGTTGGGGATGCAAGGCGTGAATTTCGTGGTGGGTACGTCGGAGGGTTACGCGCTTTCTTCGGGTGGTAGGGTATGGTTTCTCCAGCTCTCGGCCCTGGTGGCCGCGATCATCGGCGGGGTTACGCTCGTCCGTATTTGGATGATGGGCAAAAGCGGCGAGGGAATAGCCGAAAAGCTTGGCGGGATACGGGTAGCGCCGGATACCCAAGATCCAAATGAGCGAAAGCTTCTGAACGTAGTCGAAGAGATGTCGATTGCCTCGGGCGTGCCGATGCCGGCCATCTTCCTGTTACCCTCCGAAGCCGGGCTGAACGCTTTCGCCGCCGGTTTTGATCTCGAGCGCGCCGCGATCGGAGTGACGGCCGGTGCCGTGCAGTACTGGAGTCGCGATGAACTACAAGCCGTCATTGCCCACGAGTTCAGTCACATCCTCAATGGAGACATGCGCCTGAACCTGCGTTTAACGGGAGCCGTTTCCGGCTTCCTATTCCTGGCGGAAGCCGGGCGCTTTCTGCTGCGTGGAGGCTCCTCCGGGCGTCGGAGAAGGGGGCGGGGTGGACACGGCGGCGTGGTCGCGATCGGACTTGTGCTTTTGGTTTTGGGTTGGTTGGGCGTGCTTTTCGCGCGGGTGCTGCAAGCCGCGGTTTCACGCACGCGCGAGCGTTTGGCCGATGCGTCCGGTGCTCAGTTCACGCGCAACCCTGGGGCGCTGGCTTCGGCGTTGAGTAAAGTCTTGTACGGACCGGGATCGGCGGTTTCCGCGCCTTATGCGATGACGACGAGTCACTTCTTTTTCGCGGAAGCCGTATCGAGCTGGTTTTCGGGACTGTTTTCCTCCCATCCGTCCTTTGAATCGCGAATTCGCGTGCTCGATCCTCGCTATCTTGACGAAAACTCCGCAAAAGCCCGCTGGAACCAGCAGTTAGAAGCCAGCCATCCCACGTTGTCGATGCTCGAAGCGCAGGAGCCGCCGACCGAGGGCGCCTCCTTCGCGGTGCGGGTCATGAAATCGATTGGCGAGATCAGCCCAACCCAGCATCATTATGGGCATGCATTCGCCGCCGCCATACCCTATGGATTGCGCAAGGCGATGGAGACCGTCGACGGCAGCCACGCCGTCTTACGCGCGCTCGTGGGAGAATCGCTGGAGGCCAAGTATTCGCATCTTAGTGGCGCGATCTCCCAATTCACCGCCGAGCATGGGGGCCGCATCGAGCTCTTGAGCTTGGCGCTACGGACGCTCAAGCAAGTGGCGGCAACCCCGCGGAAAGAAGCCATCGTCCGGGAGATCGAGGCGGCGATTCGTCGGGATCAGCGCGCGACGCATTTCGAGGCCGTTTTGCTCCTGGTGCTGAAGCACAGTTTGTTTCCGGGGCGAGGCCTGAACCCCGGGCGGCGGAGCGAGATCACGATCGCATCCCGGGTCGATAGCGTCGTGATTCTTTATCGCTGGTTACTGGGCCAAAGCCAGATGTCCCCATCCGACCGAAACGAGGCCTTCCAGCGCGCATACGCTAAAGTGAGCACTCAGAAGTATACGGGTACGGCGGGTAAGGAAGCGCTCACGTTTGAATCGCTGGAGCGTCACCTGGTCCACCTCAAGCAACTGCCCCCCGCTTGGAAGGAGAGAGTGCTCGCCGGGGCGGTGGAGTGCGTGATTTTCGACCGTCAGGTGCTGGAGGGCGAAGCCGAGGTTTTTCGTGGCGCGAGCCTGGTCCTGGGCGTTCCGGTTCCCCCGATCCTGAGATAGAGTGCTTTGAACATGTCGAGGCCCCCGTTGCAAATCCGTCCCCTACGCGCAGACGATGCGATCGCGGTTTCCGAGCTCGCCGCGCGTTGTTTTGCCACGGCCTACCATGGACTGCTGGATCCGGATGAGATCGAAACCCGTATTCGCTCCGCTTATCAACCCGCGCAGTTCGCGGCCGAGATTGAGGACTCCCGTCACCGCTTTTACGGTGCGTGGCAAGGCGAGCGATTGATCGCGTATCTCTATTTACGCCAGGGTTACCTGGCCCCGGTGGCGGGGGTGGATCCCGCTTTGCATCTCTTTCGTATTTACGTCGATGCCGACGCGCAGGGATGCGGTGCGGGCCGCCAGCTGATGCGGCAAGCGGAGATGGACGCGCGCGCGCAGGGTTTAGCACGAATCTGGCTTTGTTGTTTGGAAACGAATGTTGCCGCCATCCGGTTTTACGAGAAGCTGGGCTACGCGCGCGTGGGTTATTCGCCGTTTCGGATCACGACAAAGGACCGGGTGGATATCGTGTTCGTGAAAACTCTCTAAAACCCCATCGCCTCCACGATCTGCGCCTTGATCTCGAACGAACGAATCGGTGTGGATGGCGAGCTGGGCGCTTCCCCCGGTACGCGAATAAAAAGAGGCACGCGCTGCACGTTTTCCTGCAAACCCCCGTGGTCTCCCAATAAATCAAAGCCAGTGTTATCGGCGGTAAGGCCCACGAGATCCGGGCCGTTCTCGCTGGCATACTGATGAAGCATGTCGGAGTAATTCGACTCCGCCCAGCGTCGGAACTTTTTGGGCTGGGTGCGCAAGCGCGAGAAAACCTTCCGGTAAGTCCACCCACCGCCTTCGCCGGGATCGCCCCGGTGCTTTCGGTAAACCTCCACCATGCCGGGGACTTTGCTCATGGCCGTGACTACGCTTTTGTATTCTTCGGTGGCCTTCGGTTCTTTTAGCCACAAGCGCACGGCGGAGTCTTGAAAAGTATACTGGACCTCGGGAAGTTTCGCGTACGACTGCACCCACTTGGACGACGCGGCCGATTCGGCGCGACCCACCTTCGCGCTGCGCCCGACGCCCAGGTAGTGGTAGTTCGATTGACCGCCGTGGTCGGCGGTCACGACGACGAGCGTGCGATCTTTCAGGCCCGCATCCTCAATGGTCGCGAGCACGCGCCCGAGCTGGGCGTCGGCGATCTCGCAGACTTTGCGTAGATCATACTCGGTTTCAACCGCCAATGCGGGTTCGGGACGTTTTCCGTCCTGCTCGCCCAGCATATGGGCAACCTTGTCGATGCCGCCAAAGGTGAGAAAGAGGCCCGACCATTCTTCCCGGCGGATGATCTGCTCGGCCACGTCGGCGGTCCAGACGTCGCCGCCGGCATGCTGGGCGTCGGCGCCCGGAACGTAATGGGCGCCGTCGATCGGGTAGTAGGTGCTTTCGGTGCCATAGGCCTGGCTACAGTCGACCTCGAAACGGGGGGCTTGCGAAATATACGAAGGGACATTGCGCCCAGCCGGCACGCAGCGCTCGCCCACTTTTTTCATCGTGACGATAGCGTCGGCGTGGGGCGTTCCGAAAATCATCGCGGCATATCCTTTGGAGCCTGCGGAAAAGACTTTCCGATCGAACTTTTCCTTTAGCGCATGGACGAGGAATCGTTCACGTGGAATTTCCGACTGCAGGCGGGTGAATTCCGGCAGGCCCACATCGGTCAGAGAGTAAAACTTTCCGGGCACGCCTAACTTGCCATCGCGGTCAAAGTAGTCGTTGTCCTGCCAAGGAAGGTCGCGTGGTGGCAGTCCCGTTCCCAGCACCGAGTGGGTGACGACGGTTTCCGCGCCCAGGTAGCCTAGGCGCGCCTGGGTGTAGGCGCGGGACTGCGCGCGGAGTTTCTGAAAGTTCTTCATTTCGAAGCGATCGATGTAGTCCGGGCGCATGGCATCGAAAACCAGAAAGACCAGATGATCGGGGCGGCCGTTCGAAGGGTTGGATTTGGGGGTGGTCGCGCAGCTGAGACCGAGCGCGGTGGAGATGAGCAGCCCAGCAAACGTAAACGCGAAAAAGTGGGTTTTTTTCATATACCCTATTCCTACTATCTGCCGAAAAAGCCCGTCAAATAAGGAATGGGTTAGGGAGACGCGGGCGCCGTCTTTAAATCCTGGGTTTCCGCCAAAATCCGACGCGCCAAAAGGCAAAGCGCAACTCCCAGAGCCGTACCGATGGTCACGGTAATCAGGGGATGAGAGGCGTTTACCACCCACGGAAACGCGGCCGCCGCGCCAGCCACCCGAGCAATGTAGTTGATGAGCATCGCAAACCCGTAGTTTTGCCCCTGTTTCTTGCCAGGGGGGGTGAGCTGAATCAGCACTAGGCCCGCCAAAGCGTTGAACACGATTTCGCCAATCGTCAGTAAAAAGTTACCCAGGTAGAAAGTGAATCGCGAGGGTTCCGACACGCCAAAGGTGGCGATGAGCCCAAGCCCGGTGAGCAGCATGCCCACGGGTAGGGCGCGGGCGGGATTGGTGAGGTGTCGAGCGGCGAAAAGCGAGAGGCTTGCGCAGAAAATAGTATTAATGACCATCATCTGGGAAAAGACGGAAAGTCCTTCCGCCCCAAACAAGATACGGCACTGGGCGGCGGCGGCCGTCATGTAGAGCTCGTATAGGAAAATGAAAACCGCGGTGATCGCCGTGCAAACCAGGAAGCGTCCGTAAGTACCCGGTCGCCCGCCTTCGGTCGTGGGACGTTGAGCGGTCGAAACTTGGGGCAATAATTTCGTGCCGACGATGCTTGCGGCGAGCGCCGTGAGCGCATCAAACCAGATTAAGACCGCGCTTCCAAATTTTCCCAGGAACGCACCGAGGGAGTAGGCCACGATCTGGGCGGAGTTGTTCGCCGTGCGCTGCCAGCCGATGGCCTCGCGCCGTTCACCCGGTTCCACGAGCTGGGTGATGAGCAGTCGCGCCGAGGTGGGATAGAACGCGTTGCCCAGCTGTGCGATGAACGCGAAGCCTGCGAGCGCGCCCGCGGACACCGCGAAGGGAATGGGTGCCAGGCCGACGGCCGAAAGCGCGAATGATAGCAATAGGGTTCGTCGCAAGCCCAGCCGATCGCAGCACCAACCTCCCAGCCAGATACCCAATAGTCCGCCTGCTTTCACGAAGCCCATGATCCAGGCCGAGTCGTGGCTGGAGAACTGCCGCTCGACCAGAATCACGGGAATGATGCTGAGGCCGATGCTGCCGGTGCGGTTGATGAACGAGGTGACCGTGACGGGAAGGCTACGACGGAAGATCGAGGGTGCGTTCATCGATTATAGCTTCAGCAGATATGCCTCGAGAAAAATTTCGGGCAAGAGATCCGCGTCTCCTTCGGGCTGGCGACCAAATCCGTAGCTCGTGTAAGTCCGCGCGACTCCGGTCGCGCCCCGGCGCACATGCAAGCAGATGTAGGAACCTTGCCATTCGCGCGCGAGCGCCACGGCGGCGTCCAGCAGAGCGCGCGAAACGCCTTGGCCTTGGTGGCGGGGGGCGACCGCCATGTAGCGCAGGTCCACGGTGTTCGGGGTCCAGGCTCGCGAAGTCGCATCCCCGGGCCGGAAGATGCTCACCGTCCCGATGAGCTCGCCATCGCGTTCGGCCACTAAGACCCCGGCCGTTTCCCGCTTGGCCGCCACGGCGCGCAAGTCACTTTTGCGGGATTCCGTCACCACGACTTCGGGCATTTTGCGGCCGTACGTGTAAAGGAAGGATTCTACGAGCAAATCGCCGATGCGGATATCGTCTTCGGGGGTGGCGCGACGTATTTTCATCTCGCGCCAGAGTAGCTTCGTGGTAAAGCCGCGTAAACGAGGAAAATATGAAAAAAAGCTGGGCATTGATCACGGGCGCTTCAAGCGGAATCGGCTGGGAACTGGCGGGGATCCTGGCGAAAGATGGCCATTCGCTGGTACTGGTCGCCCGTAGCGAAGGAAAGTTGAAGGAGTTGGCTGGTGACCTCGCGGCTCGGTACGGGGTGGGGGTCGATGTCCTGGCGCGCGATTTGGCCAAGCCCGACATGGCGGCCCAGGTGATGGCCGATCTCGACCAGAAGGGGATCGCCTTGGATATCCTGGTGAACAACGCGGGTTTCGGCGAGTTCGGGGAGTTT
The DNA here is from genome assembly GCA_050251055.1 of Bacteriovoracia bacterium. Classification (GTDB taxonomy): domain Bacteria; phylum Bdellovibrionota; class UBA1018; order UBA1018; family JBFWNL01; genus JBFWNL01. Next base: position 76,630 of record JBFWNL010000003.1, on the reverse strand, counting down.
AAAGACACGCCTTGGGAGCGGGAGGCGGAGATGATTCAGCTCAACATCACGGCACTGACCCAGCTCACCAAGCTCTGCCTGCCCGGCATGTTGAAGCGCAAACAGGGTCGGATCATGAACGTGGCATCCACGGCGGCATTTCAGCCAGGACCCTTGATGTCGGTATACTACGCGACCAAAGCTTATGTGCTGCATTTTTCCGAGGCCATCGCCAACGAGCTCAAGGGGACCGGCGTGACGGTCACCACCCTTTGCCCGGGGCCCACGATCTCGGGTTTTCAAGCCGCGGCCAATCTCACTCAATCCAAGCTCGTCAAAGGGCGACGTCTGCCGAGTTCGGCGGACGTAGCGAAGTATGGTTACGCCGCGATGATGCGCGGCCAAGGGGTGGCTATTCACGGGGCGCCCAATAAGTTCATTCAGTTTGCTGTACGGTTTATGCCGCGCCGACTCACGACCGAGGCCGTGAGAAAGTATCAAGAAACCAAAACTACTTAGCGAGCGATACGCCCGAGAGGGTTGCGTGGGTCCGTAGCCCGTGCGATGACCAGCCCATGAATCAATCAAGGCGTTGGTGGATGACGGGGCTTGCGATCGGAGCCACCGTTTTGGGTGCATATTCATTTTTCAGCCGACCCGTGGTCGGCGCGGAGGGCGCTTCGGGTATTTCCCCGGGCATTATCGACGCCCATATTCACACCGATTTCGACGGTAAGCCCGATGCCGCCAGCGGCATCGTGAATTCTGCCGAACAGCTGTTCAAAGAGATGGACAAACACGGCGTGGTGGGCGCGGTTTCCATGACCGGCCAGGATCATCGGCGCGGTTTCGACGCTTCCTTGAAGCGCAAGCAGGTGAAGTTCTGCGCGGGCGTGGCCATGAAGGTGGACGTCGCCGGCATCGAGCGCGGGTTGAAAGCGGGCGATTACTCCTGCATTAAAATTTATCTCGGGTACGTCTATCGGTATGCCTACGATGCGGCTTACCGGCCGCTCTATCGGTTGGCGCGGAAGTATAAAGTGCCGGTAGTTTTCCACACCGGTGACACCTATAGCGTGAAAGGCAAGCTCAAGTACGCAGATCCGCTGACCGTGGACGAAGTCGCCGTGGATTTTCCGGATGTGAACTTCGTGATCGCCCATTGCGGAAATCCGTGGATCCAGTCCGCCGCGGAAGTCGCGTACAAGAACCCCAACGTGTACCTGGATGGCTCGGCCCTGCTCATCGGGGATTTGTCCAAATCCCCCAAAGACAAGGTCGACGCCTACGTCGTGCAGCCGCTCGCCTGGGTGTTTGGTTATCTGGAGAATCCTTCGAAGCTCATGTACGGCACGGACTGGGCGCTCACCGACATGGGCTCGTATATCGAGGCGTTCAAGCGCGCGATTCCGAAGGAGCACTGGCAGGCGGTCTTCCACGACAACGCCGCCAAAGTGTTCGGGTTCTCTCCGCCTCCGACCGCGAAGTAAGGCTTGGTTATTCCACCGTCGCCTGGAGGATCCGGTCGCCCATCTCGATCTCGTCGATCACCGCCGCGCCGTCGATCACTTGTCCGAAGACAGTATACTGCCCATCGAGGTGCGGGGTGGGTACGTGATCAATGAAAATCTGTACGCCTCCCGTGTCGAAACCCGCCGAGCGAGGCATGGCGAGCGTGCCGCGCCGAAAACGCCGATGATTGATCTCGGCGCGCACGGAATACCCCGCGTCGCCCCAGCCGGTACCGTCAGGGTCGCCGCCCTGAATCACGAAATTCGGCACGACCCGGTGCCAAGCCAAGCCGTCATAGAGCTTCGCCTTCACTTGTCCGATGAAGTTCGCCGCGTGTATCGGCGCCCCTTGGCCATCTTGGCTCGCGAATACTTCCATCCGAATCAAGCCACGGGTCGTCTTCATGCGTACGATGGGATTTCGTTTGAAGACGAGGTCCCGATAGGGGCTATAGGTTAGCTGGGGCGTTGGCGGTTCCGGTAAGTCGTTTACGCCGCGTTCCTTGAGCGCACGCAGGGCTTTGATCGCGGCCATGGCGTGCGGGTCTTGCGCGATTTTCTTCAGATAGCCCGTCGTGGTATCGCCCGGCGTTTTGGCGATGAGATCCGTGAGATTTTCTTTTACTTCGTTCCACTTCGTCGGCGTAGCCGCGAGCGCCTGGTCTTGCAAACACGCCTGGTAGCATTTCCAGGCATTCTCCGCGACGTCGCTTTCCTTGCGTTCGGCCAACGCATCGACCGCCGAACCGCGCTCGGCGAGCTCGGTCGATCCGAGCGCCGCCACGATCGCATCGTAGGCGGTTTCGGTTTCGAGCTTGGCGAGCGTGCCGAGCGCCTGCGCACGGACCCTGACGTCGGCGTCCTTGCGCAAGCTTAGAGCAAAGGTTTCCTGGCCCTTCATCCCGTCGCTGGCCTCGAGCGCGGCGATGCGGACCGGCCAGTGCGGACTGCGGGCGGCGGCCTGGATGATTTCGAGGGCTTGTTCGCGCTTGCGAAGGGCGAGCGCCTTCATGGCGGCGGCCTGCACTTGAATAGAGGTATCCGTCCGGAGTTCGGCTAACCAAGCCTCGGCTTCCGCATGCGGGCTTTCGCCTAAATAGGCGGCCGTGGCGGCGCGCACGTGCTTGGATGAGTCGTGGACGAGACGGATTACCAATCCCTTGGGCCAGGCCGCTTTGGCGTGCAAGGTAGTGAGGGCGCCCACGGCGGCCAGGCGAACCGGATAACGGGCATCGCGCGCGAGTTTTTCTAGGGCCTCCCGCGTCGCTGCGTTTTCCGCCCGGCCCGACTTGCCTAAGGCCTGGGCAATAAACATCCGCAGCGCCTCGTCGTCCCTGCTTTCAGCCCCTGGTTTTCCGACCGTCTTTGCTAGCTTCAGCAGCAGGGGTTCGCCGCGCAGATCCTTGAAGCGGGCGAAGAAATAGGCCACGTTTCGCCGTACGCGCGCATCGGGATCGCTAGCCATCTGACCGAGGTGGGTAATCACGGACTCCGGAAGGTCGGCGGGTGGAGGCAGGGCACGGAGCTTGGCGATGAGGCGTGCGCGCATGAGGGCCATCACGGCTTCGGCGCGGACCTCGGGCGATCGGTCTCCCAAGAGCGGAGTTACGATTTCCGGAGTCCGCTCCAAGGCCAGCTTGCCCACGGCTTCGGTCGCCGCGGCCCGGATCGTGGCGGCCGGGTCACGGAGGCTGGGCTTGAGCCTTTCGAGTATTTCTCCGTCGCGGCCGGCATTGAATTCAGGCTGCCAACCCAACTGTCCCAACGAGAAAATCGCGCCGACGTGTACGTCCGATCGCTTATCCGAAAGCAACGTGAAGAGCGGGTCGATGCCTTCGGGTTTTAGAATGCGACCCAGGGCCAGCGCGGCCCGGGCTCGTTCCGTCGCGGACGTCGAACTCACCGCGTGAATCAGCGCCCCGGCCTTGGGGTCCCGCTTGTCTTCCGCATCGGAGATCGGATTGATCGTGGCCCGTGCCGCGTGGCTAAGCGCTAGCCCAGCGATGGCCGTGAGGGATGAGCAGAGGAACGCCTTGAAAGTCGGGAATTTTTTCATAGGGCGACGCTAATGGCAGTTCCAAACGGCGTCAATTGATATAGAATGGCTCGTGCCGCCAAAAAACTTCACCATCGGCGTTTTGGGTGCCGGCCAGCTCTCCCGCATGCTCTTAGAGGCCGCCGCCAAGCGATCTTTACGCGCCGCTTTTTTCGATGAGGCCCTGCAATCTCCTGCGGTGGCGGCTCGAACCGGAGCACAACACTTTCGGGGTAAGCTCTCGGACGCCGCGGCATTGCGGGACTTTCTCGGTCAAACTGAAACCGTCGTTTTCGAAAATGAGTTCGTCGACTGCGATGCGCTCGCCGCCACCGCCCAAGGCCTCTCCGTGCGCTTCGCGCCGGGCCTCGACGCCATCCGAACTCTGCAAGACAAATGGAAGCAAAAGCAAATTCTCAACCAGCTGGGAATCCCCTCGGCGCGGGCTTTCGAAGTGCGTGAACTCGGCGCTTCGCCGGGTTCGCTCGATCGGGTTTTCAAGTGGAGCCGCCAGGGGTACGACGGGAAGGGCGTGCTGATCCGCCCCCGTGACTCCCAACGGCTGGCTGACTTCATCCGTGAAGGTCAGTCCCGGGGCGGGATCGTCTTCGCGGAGGAGTGCGTGGAGTTTCAGCGCGAACTCGCGCTCGTGGCGTGCCGAACCCCCCGGGAGTTCAAGGCATATCCGCTCGTGGTGAGCGGGCAAGCAAACGGGATCTGCCAGTACGTGGTCGGCCCGGCGCGAGATTTGGAAGTGCCCGCCGCGATTGAAGTGCAAGCAAAAGAGCAGGCGCGCGCGCTGGGCGACGCGCTCGACCTTCGGGGTTGTTTTGCGATTGAGTTCTTCTGGTCCCCGGGCCGGCTCCTGGTGAACGAGATCGCGCCGCGCGTGCACAACTCCGGACATTATACGATGGACGTCTGTCCCGCGGGTCAATTTGAAAACCACCTTTTAGGGGCGCTAGGAGAGCCGTTGGGCGAAACTGAGCCCACGAGCGCATTTTTCATGTGGAATTTGCTCGGACCGATTGGATCGGCGGGCGCGGCTGCGTCCTCTGATCTACCGCCGTTACCTCGTGCCGAGGCCAAGCTGCATTGGTATGATAAGGAAGCGCTTCGCGGCGGGCGGAAGATGGGACATATCCATCTGGATTTAAGCCAAGCCGTCGAAGGCGAAGGCTTACGCCGCGAGTTCGAGGCTTGGGATCGTCAGTGGGCCGCCCGGGTGATCAGCCACTAGCTAGAGTAGGACCAAAGTAAGGGAGTAATGTGATGAAGAAGACTCAAGTGAAGCCGGTTGCCATCGTGATGGGAAGCAAAAGCGATCTCCCGGTGATGCGGGAAGCGGAGCAAGCGCTGAAGGAGTTCGGCATCGCCAGCAGCATGGCGATTCTCTCCGCGCACCGCACGCCGCACCAGGTGGCGAGTTTCGCGGAGTCCGCGCGCCGCCTTGGCGTGAAGGTCATCATCGCCGGCGCCGGCGGGGCCGCGCATCTTCCTGGTATGGTCGCCGCTTACACTGAGTTGCCCGTGATTGGGGTGCCGGTGCCGATCGGTAATCTCAAAGGTCAGGACGCGCTGCTTTCGATCGTGCAGATGCCCAAGGGGATCCCCGTCGCCACCGTTGCCATCGGTAATGCTTGGAACGCGGGAGTTTTGGCGGCGCAGATGCTGGGGGCCGGTGAAGGCGGGAAAGGCCAGGCGTTCGAGAAGGTTTTGGATCGGGTTTTGAAGTACAAAGGGAAAATGCGGAAAACCGTTTTGAAAAACCGACGTCTTCGCTAGAATCGAAAACAATATGGAAGCCCATCCGGAATATTGGAAAAAATGTAATTCTTGCAAGAATCCCATCGGCTATCGCGCGACGTATTGGGTCTGCAACGTTTCCACCTGTAACCGCAAACGTACTGGCCTGAGTTTCTGTACGGTGGCTTGCTGGGATGCGCACGTTCCGATGATGAATCATCGTGAATCGTGGGCGGTCGAGCTTCAGGCGCCGACGATCGAGGAGTGGAAACGCGAGCTTTCCGGCGAGAACGCCAAGCCCCGGGCCCCCCGGCGTACGGCCGCCGAAATCGAGGCGGCGAATGCCCCAAAGACCGCGCCGTCCGGACCACCGCGCACGATTCTACGCCGGCCCGGCAGTGGCCCCAGTAACGACCAATAGTGGTTTCGCTTCCAAATCGATGGGTGACTATTTTTTTGCGGGCGCGATGGAGCGCACTTTTTCCAGAAGCGCATCCACGCGGTAGGGTTTTACCAGGATCCCGTTAATGCGCTGACTGAGCCGTTTCACCAGCTCGGGATCGAGGTGCCCGCTCGTTACCACGATCGGAGTCCTGAAGTTGAAGTGGCTCTTATTGTCCCGGATCACGTTGATCAGCTGCTCGCCCGTGCCCCTGGAGAGCTTCATGTCGAGCAGGATGCAGTCATACTTCTGGTTCGCGGCCCGGTGCACGGCGTCCGTGATGCTCCCGCACGATTGGGTCATATAACCTTCTTCGGTGAGGCATTGGTTCAACGAGTCGACGAGTTCTTTTTCGTCTTCCACAATCAAGATGCAGGATTTCGAACTCATGTCCTCATTTTTGGGCGCACGCGCGAAAAAGTCTCCGAAAAAAGAACGGTTAATTATTTTTGGTGCTGGAAATTCGCTCTCGGAGAGGATTGTCAAGAATGCTTGATAAAGCTCCGCCAAGAAAATTTCGCTCGAGATGAGCCGCGGCACCGTCAGCCGCGGGGTAAAAAGTCGAACTCCGGTTCGAGGTTTTCGGCCCCGCCGCGGGATTTAAGTGGCCGGTCCACTATCGGCGCTAGGCTGGGATCTTCGCGATTTGCCCGCAAGAACGCCGTCGCCGCCTCTGGGGTAGGTGGGCCGAAGAGCCACTCCGCCCAGGCCGACGGCCTCAGAAAAAGAGGAGAGCGATCGTGGCCGACTTTTTCTACGAACGGGATCGGCGAGTCGGTAATGATCGCGAACGACCTGGTGGCCTCTTCCCAGATGCCGGCTGCCATCACGAAGTCGGGGCTTCGGAAGCTTACCATGGAGTTTTCGAGCCCTGGAAAAGCAGGAGATGCGTAGATCGGCTCGATGAAGCCGCTCATCGGCACCAGACAATGTCTGCGCGCGAAGGGCTCGCGCCAGGTAGGTTTAGTGGAAATGCCTTCGAGGCGTGCGTTGTAAGTGGCGAATTTTGGCCGGGAGGCGCCAGCCTTGGCGGAGGTTTCGGTGAGCGACCAGGCCGGCACGAGCGAAAATCGTAGCTCACCCACGCGCGCGGGACCGGGCTTCCCCACGTAGCCGGCGATTACTGGGGCAAGCGTGCCGGGGGCGACGCGAATCGCGGACGGACTACTTTTTTGCCTTACGTTTTTTAGGTCGGCGGGATGGAGTGGCAGGCTTTCGTTTAGCCGCAGCAGCAGCTCGATCAGGTCGCCCTTTACTTCGTATTGCGCGCACATTCTTCGGGGCTCCTTTCTTGGCTTGAGTCGCCTTCGCCAGCTTCCGGCGCTTGGGGATTTTTCCGATACGCGGGTCGTTTTGCATTACCAAGCGGCACGCCCGCAGGGCCGCTTCCTCGAAGTCCGGCGCGTCCGTTGGCAGTACCTGCCAACCGGTGGGGCCCGGCCCGAACAAGGCGATCGAGCGCATCGAGGGGAAGTCTTTTTGGAGGCTGGCGTGATGTTCGCCCGTGGTGGCCAGCCAGACCCCGTTGTCCTCGGTGCCGTCTTCTTTCTCCCGCAGGATGAGCACGATCTTCTCCCCATGATAAACTGCCGTACAGCCAAACATCGGATTGGTGCGGGGGGAAATCCGTTCCAGCGCTTCGAGCACGAATTCAAAGGGGATTTTACCCATATTCGTCCTATACCTCGAAATATGATAAGAAGGCTAGGTGAAGCGCGTGCAATTAGGCCTGATTTTGAGCCTATCTCTCCACTTTTGCATAATCGCCGGCCTGGGATGGCGCCCCGGTCTGGAGGACTTCACGCGGCTAAAGGGAAACCCTCGCCCCTCCAGCGCTCTCGAGAGCGGGTCGCTGTGGATTACCGCCGTAGGGGGGGCGATTTCGCCGAAGTCCGAATCCTCGCGAACGAAACGTCGATTTTCCGGTCACGGCCGGGATCGCCTCACGACCCGTACGGCGGCACCGAGCCGAAACGCGTTCGCCGAGTTCGATACGGAAGATTATGGGTTCGAAGAAGGAAACGATACTGTGCGCGAGCGCTATTTGCAGCGATTGGTGGAGTTTTTCGAGAGCCGCAAAGTTTATCCCGAGTCGGCACGCGCGGCGAAGCAGAACGGCCGGGTCGAAGTGGGGTTCGTGCTCGGACGCGACGGCACGATCTCGGGCGTGAAGATCCTGACCTTGAGCGCGCACGCCGCCCTCAACCGCGCGGCGTTAGCACTCGTGCGTGATGCCCGGCGTTTCCGACCCATTCCCAAGGAGCTGGGTATTGAGCATTGGAAGCTCATGCTTCCCATCGAGTACCAGTTAGCGGGCGGAATCCATTAAAACACGGATTAAGAGCAGCACGGCTAGGACCGCGAGGGTCGGGCGTACCACGCGCGCGGCCTTCTCGCTGGCGTAGTTAGCCCCTACGTATGCTCCCGTAGCCACGCCCGCGGCAATGACCAATCCCTCCCGCCACGCCACGTTTTCGCTCCAGCTGTAGCCGGCTAACGAGGTCGCGGCCGAAGCGGAGTTCGCGAGTTTGGAGGCGGCCAATGCGGGAAGGAGCGGAAGTTTCGCCCACAGGATGAGCGAGAGCAGCATGAAGGTTCCTCCGCCCGGCCCCCAGGCCCCGTCATAAAAACCGCAGGCCAGGCCCGCGATCGCGACCGCGCGGCGGGAAACGTCCGTCTTTGGCGCGTGCGCCAGGTCCGACCGGATCCACACGTCGCGCGAAAAGACGATCCACAGAATCAACGGGCAGCTCGCGGCGAGGAACCAATGAAAAAACCGAGGTGGCAAATGCGGCGTAACGAGGCTCCCGAAGAACGAGGCGGCGCCCACGCAGCCGGCGAAAAGGATTCCGATCCTCCAGGAAAGGTGTTTACGTCGGGCGTACACCCACAGCGCGGTGAGGGCGCCCACGGTCCCGGGAATTTTATTCGTGCCGATGGCAAGCGCTCCCGGCCCCAGGGCGATCGCGAGCGTCGGGAGCGTAATCAAGCCTCCGCCTCCGGCCATCGAATCGATCAAACCCGCAACGGCGCCTAAGAGAAAAATAACTGTGGTATCGATTGGTTGAGATTACCGGAAGGCGTAGGGTAAATCAATTGGCGCCCGATGCCCTAGAAGCGCACTTTCAGGGTTTCGCGGAACAAGACTTCCAGCTTGCAAGCCAGGCCTTTCGCTTCCTTTCGGTAGCCGGGCAGTTTCCTCGCGTGGTCGCTCGTGGCGGCGGAAAGGCCCTGTTGGGTAGCCATGAGCCAGCCTTGCTCGGGGCCGTGCTCGCGCACGAGTTTTTCCACGTCCACGTGTTCGCGTAGAAACTCCGCCCATCGGAACTCCTGAAAAGCGATGTCGTCGACCGAATCATAGCCGCCCGATTTCCTCACGAGCCAAGCGAGCGAGCGATAGGGGTCATCCTTTAGGTCTTTGAGCGTGAGCTGGCTGAGTTCTTGATAAGTATGCAGCTTGCCGTCGCTGTCCCGCAGGAGGACGTAGTTTTTCCGCTGCATTTTTTCCCAAAAGTCGGTTTCCGCCATTTCTGACCAGTCCGCCAGTACCGTCACCTGGACTTCGGTTTCCCCGAGATCCACGAGCGCGCGGCTGAGGTGATGGCCGTCCACGAGGTACTTTTCCCCGCCGGGGCCAATGATGACCTGTACCGGATGCTCGGCCAGGTATTTTCTTCGATCGGCTTCCGACAGCGCCGCGATGCGGCCCTTGCGGGCGTCGATTTCCAGCAGGCCGACCTTGAACTGCGTGGGACGCAGGTCCTTGAACTTCATCGTGATGATTTCGCCCTTAGGCCGCATTTCCTTAAGGGTGTCCGGCAACGAAAGCCTTGAGAACTCGTACCCGTGACTATCCTTGAGCTTCAGAACCTTTTCCGTTAGGCGCTCGTAGAACTCGTTTTCCTTTAAGCCAGACCAATCGTCCTGGACGATAACCCGTGCTTTGCGCTTGCCCGATTTCATCAACGCGTAAGCGAGTTCGTGTTTGTCCTGGACATACATCGCGTCGCCAGGTCCCCAAACCACCGGGATGGGGTTTTGTTTGAGGTATTCCGCTAATTTTTCCTCGTCTAGTTTCTCCAATGTCTTTTGGAGACGTGCCACTTCCGCGGTGTCCACCTCAAACTGGCTGGGTTTTAGCGCGTTCAGCGCGCGCCCGAGTTGCACGGGCTCGCCTACTCCGCGCATCTCCTTAAAGGTCTTAGGCAGGTCATCGAATGCATACTGATGGCCGTGGCTGTCCTTGAGTTGAAGATGCCGCGCCTCTAACCGCTCGTACGCTTTGGCCTGTCCCAGTTCGGAATAGTCTTCGTCCACGATCATCAGGGCGTTGCGTTTGCCCAAGCGGGATAGGGCGACGGCCAACCGGTGACCGTCCGTCACGTAGTAAACGCCGTCGGGCATGCGGATGCCACGGAGCGGATTTTTTTCAAAGTACTTAGCTAACGCCGCTTCGTCCATTTCGCGAAGCTCCGTCTCGAGCTTGGCCACTTCGTCGAGACGAACTTCCAGTCGGGTCGGCCGCATGGAGGAGAGGGCAAGGCTTGCGGCTTTTTCCGAGCCATCGTCGGCGCGGACGAGCGTGAACGCGGTTAGCGCCCCGACGATTAGGTATTGGAATCTCTTGGACTTCACCAATTGGCTTATCGGTTTTTTGGCAGGCCCGCTTTATCGGCCCATTGTTCTTCGAAACGGGCGCGGGGAACGTCGATGAGCACTCGCAGGGACCCGGATTTCAGCTCTTTGGCTACCCGCGAGGGAAGGTAGCGTTCGAGATTTGACATCCCGCCCGGAAAGGCTTGGGTGATTCCGGCGAGCGCGCGGGCATAGGCCACCGTCCCGTGGAGTTTCTTCCAGCCGTCGATGAGCGCGCCCACGAGCTCGGCGATCTGTTCGGGCGTCACGCCGGGGTGTTTCACCAGCCGGGTGCCCCAGTCGTCCAGAAAGGGACAGAGGTCGAGCAGGAACTCCGGCTGCGCGCGTAGAAAGCGCGGATGCCGAAGGGCGAAGTGACGGTGATTTTCCACCGCCATGGTTTTCTTGTTGAGCGCTCCGGCGCGCTCCAGGATTTCCAGGCCTGGTTTGGCCTCGTGACCCGCCTTATGCACGGCCGTGCGTAGGGGATCGCCTTCCGGGAGATTCCACATCTCGATCACGCGATCCAGGTCGCCCAGGTTGTGGGCGACGAGAACCGATGCCAACAGCGCGCGTTTGCCGTCGCGCTCGGCGAAAACCTTTTCCGTCACGCGAGCGTGCCGGTTCACCTCTTCGATGATCGCGTCGGCCACGGTCTGGGCGTGTTCCGGGTCCTTACGCCGGAGCGCGCCGTAAGCGCCGGCCGCGACACTGAACCACTCGCCGTGGTGTCCGCTTAAGCGTTCGGTCGAATCGACGGGCACCCAGCGGCGCGTGAAGGGCCGCTCATCCCACGTGCGCGCGCGAAGGACCGTTTCGGCCATCTGGTTGAGCGTGGCAACGGGCAGGGCGGGATCCCAAAGCTTGAAGCGAATGGCGTTGTCGACGTCCGTAGGCACGAACGAACCCACGGTCGCCCAGTGGGCCGCCACGCAAAGGGCAAAGTAGTCAGCCGGATTGTCCGGAAAAACAGGCGCTTCGGGGGCGGCGCTGGCCGCGGTTCTTTGCGCGGTCCTTTGAATGATTTCCACGTACTCCAGGGCGCCGCGCGAATCTTTGTCGAGCGGGCCGACCTGGCGAGCCGGCCCCATCGGCCAGGTCAGGACGAAAGGGGCCGTCGACTGGATCTGTTGAATGAGCAGTGGCGGGGCGATCCCCGGAGCCCGGAAGGGGACCACGCCGGCGCGGGGACGGCTCGTTTCGGGGCCTCGGCGGTCTGAAGTAAGCGTTGTTTCCACGAAGGAAATCCGTGTAGAACGAAAAAATGACGAATTCAAACAAAATCCTGAGCACGACGGTCGTGGTTTCCGCCCTGGGGTATTTCGTGGATATTTATGACCTAATCCTCTTCTCCATCGTCCGCATTCCGAGCCTGAAGGCAATCGGGGTGCCTTCCGAGGAGCTGCTCGGGACCGGCGTTTTTCTCCTGAATATGCAGATGTTCGGGATGCTCCTGGGCGGCATTCTCTGGGGAGTTTTCGGCGATAAACGTGGAAGGGTGTCCGTGCTTTTCGGGTCGATCTTCCTGTATTCGGCGGCGAATATCGCCAACGGCTTCGTGCAATCGGTCCCGATGTACGGTGCGCTACGGCTGCTGGCGGGCATCGGGCTGGCCGGCGAGCTCGGGGCGGCGATCACGCTCGTCAGTGAAACTCTATCCAAGGAGAAGCGCGGTTACGGCACGACCATCGTCGCCTCCGTGGGCATCCTCGGCGCGGTCGCGGCCGCGTGGGTGGGCGATTACTTCGATTGGCGCGTGGCTTACTTTGTCGGCGGCGCGATGGGCCTGGCGCTGCTCGTGATGCGAGTGTCGATGTTCGAGTCCGGTATGTTCGAAGGCTGCAAGCAGGCCGGCGTCCGCCGCGGGGACTTCACGGTGCTCTTCCGCTCCCTCCGGCACTTCAAGCGTTACGCCTCGTGCATCCTGATCGGCGTCCCCGTCTGGTACGTGATCGGCATTCTGATCACCTTTTCGCCGGAGCTTTCCACCGAGATGGGCGTCACCGGTCCGATTCAGGCGAGTTTAGCCGTGATGTGGTCTTACATCGGGCTCGCGGCCGGTGACGTCGCGAGCGGATTTTTGAGCCAGTGGCTGCGTACCCGCAAACGTGTCGTTTTAGGCTTTCTCTCTTTGACCGCGGTTTTAACGTGCGTTTACGTCTACGTGAAGGGTTGGACGCCTTTTGAGTTTTACGGCCTTTGCGCGGCTTTGGGTTTCGCGGTGGGGTACTGGGCGGTATTCGTCACCGTCGCCGCGGAGCACTTCGGTACGAATCTGCGTTCGACCGTTACCACCAGCACGCCCAATTTCGTGCGTGGATCCGTCGTCGTGCTCACTTTGGCGTTTCAATCTTTGCGTCAATCCCAACCCTTGCTGCAAAGCGCATTGATCGTGGGTATCGTCGCGCTCGCCGCGGCTTTCCTGGGCCTGCGGGGGCTGGATGAAACGTACGGAAAAGAGCTCGACTACGTAGATTAGCGCGCGTTAACTGCCGCGCCTAGAGGTCGCATCCCACGCTAAGATCACAGAACTGATAAAGCGACTCGGTGGTGCTGGAAGTGTCGGTGTATCCGAAGAAGTAAAGGAAATCTCCGACCACCACCGGCATTCGAAAGCCGTCATGGCTGTTCCCTTGGAGATCCGTCATTTGTTGAATCTCCCCTTCATAGAGGCGATGAGCCTTCTCGGCCCCGGTCGCGTCATAGGATCCGAAGTAGACCGCGCCACCATAATCCACCAGCGATCGAGGCGCGTCGGGCAAATTCGTGTCGCGCGCGGTGTTCGACACGACTCTTACCGACGTTCCATCGTACGAATGAAGCTTGAATTTGCCCAGATGATTGCGGGCGGCGAAGTAAAGCCGGCTATCGACCGTGGACGACAGAAACACATTCCAGTTTTTCGAGTCCTGGGTATCCAAGCGGGGATCGAAACCCGGATCGTCGCAGCCGCCATTGTTGGTCGGGGGCAGGCGGTCCAGCGAGTTGTTCACGACTTTATAGAGGTGGAAACAGCTTTCGTTCGTAGAGGCGGCGGTTACGAATAGCGCGTCACCGAACTTGTGGAGAAAGGTGGGGGAATTCCCGTTCGGCGTGAGAAAATCCGAACCGGCACCGGCGGTGTTACTGACCTGGTATACCTTGCTCGCCGAAGGATCGTATGTGTATAGCTTCCGATAGCCGTTCGGGCTTTTGGCGGTGAAGAAGACCTTGCCGTTGTGCACGGTGATTTCCCGGATGACGTCGTGGGCCGTGAGGTCGCTTCGAGTGTCGGAGACTACTTCTAAAGCTCCCAATGGGGTTCGCCGCATGAGCTTGGCCCCGCCCTGTGGATGGAACGCATAAAAGTAAAAGTACCCGTCGAGGGTGACCCCGACGTGATCAGCTAGGTCGTTCTGGTTACTGGCGTTGATTTCGAAGAACTGCGCGCCCGCGCCTGCCCCTTCTTCATAAGCGTAAAATTTAGACGAGTTCGGCAAAGAGTCGGTGAGTGCGCCGAAGATGAGTTTGTTATCGGAGGTGCCCACGACCACTTGATTGGTCAGGACTTCGCCGGTATCGCCGGCACGGTCGGAAAATACTTTGCTGGCATTTCCCGCGCTGTCTAGCCGATAAATTTCCCGATAGGGGCCGTTCAAGAGCGTGTAGTACAAATTCCCCCGGTATTCGTGGAAGTACTTCGGATTGTCCGTAACGCTGTCGCTGTTCGCGGTTAGCATACGCTGAAAGCGTTCGACCTGGGAAATGGTGTGGAGTTTACGTACCCCGCTACTGAGCTCCGCGGAAAAGACGAGTTGGTTGCCAAAGCGCCGGGCATCCTGCGGGGCTTCGCTGCCGGTCCCGGTGAATGATGCGCGTTTCTGATATTTGAATTTCAGAATGGACAGGGAGTTACTCGTGAAAGTGGGGCCTTGGCCTGAGTTGGACGCTGCCGTAAAGTACGGGTCCATGGATTGATCGAAGGGATCGATCGAAATCGAGGTGTTAAAAGTACAGAATTGGCCGCCCCAAGCTAGGCCCCAGAAGGTGCAGTGGTAGCCCGCGGTGGTGCCGACGGTGGTCAGGGTGGCTAAAACGGAATAGCTGCTGGAAACATTGCGGGTGCTCATCGGGCTGCCTGGGTTGGAAAGAGGGATCGTACCGCTACCGCTGGAAGCCCCGCCGTCGACGAATATGTTCGAGGGGGTGGTCGGCGTAGAGTTTGCGTGAATGGAATATTCTGTAGATGTCGAATAGACCGTGCGGTCCATCGTTAGTAGACTTTCGTCCATGGAGACGCTGGCCCAGAGTGGATGTTCGGAACTTAGGGTGAGCTGCAACGACGGTAGACCACTCGATGCTCCGCCGCCGGAGGCGCTTTCGTTCTGGGCGATTTCCAGCGCCGAGTCGCCGCCGTTGAGGGAAAAGTCCAAGCTGGACGAGCACCCCCAGGGCAAAGCCCCGGCGAGCACGGCGCAGATGGTTCTCCACGTAAAGTTCACAGTTTCTCCAACGTTCAACGGTTTTGTGACTTCCCTATTATTTTAGCGTTTTTCTGGGTTTAGGTCAAAGAGCGAGGGGGAGGGTGTGTCGAGGCAACCCGTGGTTTTCCCAGCGACTTGGGGGTTCAAAAAAGGGGCGGAGATTTTCCCGTTTTCTTAACAGTCCGGGACGTTGGCGATTACTTATTGGACTTCAGTCCGCCTTTGAGGCCCGCGAGCGCGGCAAAAGGGTTATTGAACGCTTCCTTGGGCTTGATCGTTTTGGCATTGGGGTTCGGCCGGGGCGCGCTGGCTTTAGGCAGGGGCCCACGCGGACCCCGGGAATCGCGCGAATCGCGGGGTTTTGGGGCGCGGGGGGCCCGTTCGCGTCGGACCGGCCTAGCCGCCGCGGGCTCCGCACCCTTCATCGTGAGCGAGATCTGTTTCTTTTCCAGGTTCACTTCGAGCACCTTCACCTGCACGCGATCGCCGGGGCTCACTACCTCGCGCGGATCCTTGATGAATTTATTGCTCAGCTGGGAGAGATGCACGAGCCCGTCTTGATGAACGCCGATATCGACGAACGCCCCGAAGTTCGTGACGTTGGTCACGATCCCCGGGCAGCTTAAGCCGGGCTTCAAGTCGGAGAGCTGATGGATGTCGTCGCGGAACTGAAAAACGGTGAACTCCTCGCGGGGGTCGCGCCCTGGCTTCTCGAGCTCGCGGATCATGTCGAGAAAGGTGAACGATCCGATTTCTTGGCGAAGCTCGTCGGCTCCCCGCAGGGCTTGCACACCCGCGCCCAAGAGATCGCCTAGCGTGCGGCTGGTTTTCTTGGCGAAGTTCTCCAGGATGCCGTAGCGCTCCGGGTGCACGCCCGTGTTGTCGAGCGGGTTATCGGCGTCGGGAATGCGCAGGAAGCCCGCTGCCTGCTCAAACGCTTTATCGCTGAAACGGGGAACTTCCAGTAGTTGCTGGCGGGACTGGAAGAGGCCTTTTTTTCCACGAAATTCCACGATCGATTTCGCAAGGCCCGGCCCGATGCCCGACACGTGGGCAAGCAAGTGGTAAGACGCGGTGTTGAGATTCACCCCGACGCCGTTCACGCAGGAATCCACCACGCCCTCGAGCGAACGTGCCAGCGCCGGTTGGGATACGTCGTGCTGGTACTGGCCCACGCCGATACTCTTGGGGTCGATCTTCACGAGCTCGGCCAGCGGGTCTTGCAGGCGCCGGGCAATGGAGATCGCGCCGCGGACGGTGACGTCCAACTCGGGGAATTCTTCGCGGGCGGTGTCGCTCGCGCTATAAACGCTCGCCCCCGCCTCGCTGACCATGATGACGGGTACTTCGTGCCCGGCTTCCTTGAGCGTCTTGCGCACGAAAAGTTCGGTTTCGCGCCCGGCGGTGCCGTTCCCGACGGCAATCGCCTCGATGCCGGCGTTCTTCACGGCTTCCACCAATAACTTTGCCGCATTCGCCTTCGCGTCGTCGGACTGCAGATAAATCACCGTACTGGTAAGATACTTACCGGTCTGATCCACCACGGCGAGCTTGCAGCCGGTGCGCAGCCCCGGATCCACGCCCAATACGGCCTTGGGGCCCAGGGGAGAGGCGAGTAGTAGCTTACGGACGTTTTCGGCGAAGACGGTGATCGCGGTTTCGTCGGCCACTTTCTTCACGGCTTTGTTGATCTCGGTTTCGATGCTCGGGAAAACGTAGGCCTTCAGCGCGAGCGTCGCCGCACGCTCCAGCACTTCGTGTCCCGGTGAATCGGGCTGGCCAATTGCTTCTTGGCGAAAGCGCGTGAGCAGCCGATTTTCGAATTCCGCGTCGTCCGCTCCGCCACCTAACGTGTAGGAAAGCTCGCCCTCTTCTTGGCCTCGGCGCATGGCAAGGTAGCGATGGGAGTTCTGGGGTTGGATGAGCGACTTCACCGGTTCGCGGAAGTTGAAATAGTTTTCGAACTTGCTGTTGGGTTTCGCCTTGTCACCCTTGGTGCTAACGAAGAAGCCCTTGGCATTGGCTTCGTCGCGCACGAACTGGCGCAGCTCCAAATTCTCGGACAGGCGCTCGATCACGATGCTCTGCGCCCCTTCGATGACCTGCTCTACTTCTTTGAATCCGGCGGCCTCGTTGCGGAACGTGAAGGCCCAAAGCTGTAGGGTTTGGCCAGGTTGCGGGGTTTCGGTGCCGTGACCGCAGTTCCAGATCCAATCCGCCAAAGGTTCGAGTCCGGCCTCGCGCGCGAGCGTCGCCTTGGTCTTTCGTTTCACTTTATAGGGAAGGTAGATGTCTTCCAGCGTGTCGCGGTGGAAAGTCTCCAGCACCCGGGCCCTGAGCTCGGGGGTGAGCTTGCCCTGCTTCTCGATCTCGGAAACGATAAATTCTTGGCGCTTGACGAGTTCATCCCACTCTTCACGGCCTTCGATTACGGCGCGGATGGCGACTTCGTCGAGGTTGCCCGTTTGCTCCTTACGGTAGCGGGCGATGAACGGCACGGTGCCGCCCTCGGCGGCGAGTTTCAACACGGCGGCGGCGCCCGCGCCGGGAATTTCAGGATTTCGGTCTTTAAGCCAAGTTTCGAACGTCACAGGGTACCCAGAGCTTTTCGGTATCTTGGCGCCATTTTGCAGTGGTCGCCCCAGGAAAAGAATGAAAAAATGTAGAAAAAACACGATATAAGCGTTGCGTTAAGCTTGGGAAACTGCGAAAAACTGCCGAACCAAGGGGCTGGATCCAAGAAGCACGTACCCGTATGACCGAGACGGCTAAAAGACCACTGAAGATGAAGATCGGATGGCGCGAGTGGGTGGGCTTTCCCGACCTCGGCATCCCTTGCATCAAGGCAAAAGTCGACACTGGCGCCCGCACGTCGGCGCTGCACGCCCATGGCATTGAGCTCTTCACCCAAAAGGGCGTATTGAAGGTGCGTTTCCAGGTCTATGCCCTGCAGCGTAAGACCACGCGCGAGGTGGCCTGCGTGGCGAAGGTCATTGAACACCGCGTGGTCGCCAACTCGGGCGGGCAACGCGAAGAGCGGGTCGTGATCCGCACGCGGCTCCATATGGGCGCGCGCGACTGGCCGATCGAGCTCACGCTCACGAATCGCTCCACCATGAATTTCCGATTGCTCTTGGGCCGCACGGCGCTGAGCCAGCGCTGCCTCATTAGTCCCGCGTCTTCATACCTGCTGGGCAAACCGCCCCGTAAATTTTCCGGCGAAAAGTCGCGTAAGCGCCGAACCTCAGGGAGCTCCGTGCACAAATGACCACCAAGAAAACTGGCCCGAAGCGGAACGCCAAGCCCTCGAGACACCCCAGGCACCCGAAGCAAATGAAGATCGGCATCCTTTCCCGCAAGTCGAGTCTTTACTCGACGCGGCGGCTGGTCGAAGCCGCCGAAAAGCGCGGGCACATCGTCCAGATCATCGATCCCCTTCGCTGTTACATGAAGATCGTCGCCCACAAGCCGGCCATTCACTATAAAGGAAAGATGCTCGAGGGCTTCGATGCGATCATTCCGCGCATCGGCGCCTCGATCACGTTCTACGGCACCGCGGTCGTGCGCCAGTTCGAAATGATGAACGTCTACTGCGTGAATGAATCGCAAGGAATCACGCGCGCGCGCGACAAGTTGCGCTCCTTGCAGCTACTTTCGCGAAAGGGGATCGGTCTACCGATCACCGCGTTCGGTCACTCTCCCGACGACACCCAGGACATGATGAACTTGATCGGGGGAACCCCGCTGATCATCAAGCTGCTCGAGGGCACGCACGGGGTGGGCGTGGTGCTCACCGAAACCCGCCAGGCGGCCGAAAGCGTGATCGACGCGTTCCGCGGCCTGGACGCGCACTTTCTGGTGCAGGAATTCGTGAAGGAGGCCGGCGGCGCTGACATCCGCTGCTTCGTGGTCGGTGGCAAAGTAGTCGCGACGATGATGCGTAAAGGGAAGCAGGGGGAGTTCCGCTCCAACTTGCATCGCGGCGGGTCGGCGTCGAAAGTGCAAATCACGCCGGAAGAGCGCTCCACCGCGATCCGCGCGGCGAAGGTCATGGGCTTGAACGTGGCTGGCGTGGACATGCTGCGATCGAACCACGGTCCGCTCATTATGGAGGTGAATTCTTCACCCGGTCTTGAAGGCATCGAGGGTGCTTCGGGCGTCGACGTCGCCGCCAAAGTCATCGAGTTCATCGAAAAGCACGCCAAGCCGGGTCTCACGAAGACTCGGGGTAAGGGTTGAGTTCCGCGGCGATGGTGTTCACGCCCGCGACCCCGCTTTCCGTCATTTCATTTCTAGTGATCGTAGCCGCCGTGGTCGTCGCGGTGCTTTCGGGCACGCACTGGGCGGCTCGTCGTACGGGTCGCCCCGCCGGGCGTATTACGGGAAGGGTTGCCACGGGCCTCGCCCTTTGGGTGGGCGTCGTTTCGCTGGCGGCCGCGAGCGGGTTCGCCGAGGCCTCCCCCATGCCCCGCTTGCCGATGATGTTTGCCGTGCTGACGATCCTTTCCGTGGGTTTTGGTCTCTCGCCCGTCGGGGGGATGATCGCACGGGGGCTTCCGATCGCGGCGCTCGTCGGGTTCCAGGCATTTCGCCTGCCGCTGGAGCTCGTGCTGCACGCCTGGGTGGGGAGCGGAACGATTCCCGAATCGATGACCTGGTCGGGAGCGATGGGCGCGAATTTCGATATTATTAGCGGGATCGTTGCCCTGGCCGCGGTTCCGTTCGCGAGCCGATCCAAGGCGGTGGCATGGGTCGCGAATCTTGTGGGTTTTGGGCTCCTGATGAACGTCCTGCGGGTCGTGGTCTTTTCTTCGCCGCTGCCTTTTGCTTGGCCGGTGGACCCCCCACTGCAGCTAGCTTTTCACTTGCCGTACGTTTGGATTGCCCCCGTCTGCGTAGGCGGGGCCCTGGCCGGGCACGTGATTTTGACCCGGGCTTTACTTTGGAGTAGGATCGGCCCCCAAGGTAGGTAAGCTAATGTTTGACCGAAAAGATCTGAAAGGTTATCGCGCCCTCGTCACCGGAGCTTCCAGTGGTATCGGTGAAGAGTTCGCCCGTCAGCTCGCGGAGCGAGGCGCCGACCTGGTCATCACGGCTCGCCGAACGGATCGGTTGGAAGCCCTCGCCAAGGACCTCCGTGAGAAGTGCTCCGTCGAGGTTCAGGTCGTGTCCGTCGATCTTTGTCAAAGCGACGCGGGCGAGAAGCTTTTCAATGCCGTCACCGAGGGCGGAAAGTTCGTGAATGTCCTGATCAACAACGCGGGTATCGGCAGCTACGGGCCGTTTATGCAGCGCCCGCTGCAGCGCCACCTCGATACCATCCAGGTAGATTGCACCGCTTTGATGGAGCTGACGTATCGCTTTATTCAGCACATGCTCACGCATCGTAAGCCGAGTTTCATCACGAACGTCGCCTCCATCGCGGCTTTCCAAGGCGTGGCGAACTTCGTGACATACTCGGGCGCCAAGGGCTTTGTGCGTCAGTTTTCGGAAACCTTGAATTGGGAGCTGCAGGGTACGAACGTGCATATCACCTGCCTCTGCCCGGGCGGCACGACGACCGAATTCTTCCAGCAGTCCGGCCAGAAAATCACCGAGTCGGGCCAGTCGACGATGATGCTCGCTTCCGAGGTGGTACGGATCGCCCTGAACGGGATGTTCTCGCGCAAGGCGATTGTCATTCCCGGGCTACTGAATAAGTTGGCGTGTTTCTTCCCGCGCCTGGTCCCCCGCTACTTTGCGCTGTGGCTGGCTTATAAGGTGATGAACCGGGCCGTGCAGATCGAGGAAAAATCCGCCACGATGTAGCCTCGTAACGCGGGGTGGTGCCGTTGCCTCACCCGTTTTTTCCGTCACCCGTTCGGGAATTCTAGGGTACCCTAAGGAGCATCAACCCACGGAGGGCGCTATGAAGAAGATTTCCAAGATCACTTTCGGACTATTGATTTGGGCGGGATTTTCGTCGGCCATCGCGCAGGCAGAGGTCAAAGTCGAGATCACTTCGTTTTATGAAGTCATTCGCGGTGGTCGCATGGCTGAAGTTTGTGGCAAGGTCACCGGCGCCACGGCCGATCAATTGAAGAACATGCACGTTGAAATTTCCCCTGACTATCGCAGCAAGAACGCGGGCCACTACGCCACGGTCGTGGACAAAGAGGGCCGTTATTGCGCCGTCGTCGTGACTTTCTACGGTGAAGTCCAGGCCGAAGCCTGGGACAAGACCGCGAAGCTCACGGATCGTACGACCGCGACGGTCGTTAGCATTTTGAAATAAATCAGGACCCCTAAAAAGTGGAAATTCGGTTGGCCACGGGAGCCGACGTACCCGCGATTACGGAAATTTACAATCACGCGATCCAGCACACGACGGCGACTTTCGATACCGAAGTGAAGACGGTGGAGCAGCAGCGTGCCTGGTTCGAAGGGCATGGCCCCCGGCACCCGATCTTCGTTTCAACCCACCCGGGCGCATCCGGCTCCGCCGCTAAAATCAGCGGTTGGGCCTCCTTGAACTCGTACTCGGACCGCTGCGCGTATTCCGCCACCGCGGAAAACTCCGTTTACGTACACCCGGACTTCCAGCGGCGCGGGATCGGGCGGGCATTGCTCGCGCGACTTTTAACCGAAGCCAAGCGCGTCGGCATCCACGCGATTTTGGCTCGAATCACCGAGGGCAACGATCACAGCGTGCGGTTGCACCAGGAGGCAGGTTTCTTTCACGTCGGAACCTTGCGTGAAGTCGGCCTGAAATTCAACCGCCAGCTCGATGTCGCGATCCTGCAGTGGCTTAACGGGTCGCCAGCAGGTAGCGGATCATCGCCCGCGTGCGGACCCAAGCCGTGAGCGTCGCTCGCTCCTCGGCGTCCAGTTCGTCGCGATTGGCCCGGTTGAAGTAGTCACCGCGATCCAGGGCTTCTTCGGATTCCGCCAGCAGGCTATGGAGCTCGGCCGGGCTTTTTTCTCGCAACGCCACGAGGGTTTCCCCCAGGCTACCGCGCGACGGCGGCGCAGCCCTCGGGGTCGCCGCGGGCACGGTGGTAACGCCCCCGGAAGGCGTTTGGGGTGTTTCCGCATTCCGGGGGGCGTGGTCTAGGACACCGTTTTCCTTCGTGGAGCGGCCGGCACTCACGAACGTGGCAGCCAGGGCCGCCGCTAAAAGCACGATTATGCTAAATTTCGTTTTCATCTTTTCCTCTCGCAGTCAGTTTCCATTTCCTTTGCCAGCCGCAGAAGCTGGCGGTCAGCTTCGTCAGTTCCATCCGCGCATCGCTCTCGCAGTTCCACGAAATACAACACCGCATTCTCCAGGCTTTCCCCGCAGGGCAGGACAGGGGCTTGCGCCACGCACTGCCGAAGGGCGGGCGCCCCGGGTGCGGGAAATCCGCCGGGGGAGGGATTCCCCGGCGTCTTCCCGCATCCAACGAGCGCCCAGGCGAGTCCACCCGCGGCGATCACTAGCCAGTCTCGGTTCATTCTGGGTCTCCTTCGTCGTGGCGGCCTATGTACCGGGTGACGACACGGGCGGTTCGGTTGAAGTACGCCAGCTCCATCTGTGTCCGATCGGCGAACGGCCGCATCCGGAGCTCGCCATCATAGAGGATGCGAACGAGGTCTAGCGTGAGGGACTTTAACTCCGCCAAGTCCTTGCCCCGACCCGACTGTTTGAGCAGGTAGGAGATATCGATTCCAAGCCCGGCCGCTTTCTCGAGCGGGCTCCAATCGCTTCCCTCGGTCATGGCCCGTAGGCTTTCGCGGATGTTCCAGGCCAAGTCGACTTCAAAGAGATAGTCCGAATTGAGATTCATCTCCACGGGCGCCTGGGTCTCCAGGTTTGCCCGGCCCGCACGCAAGTCACAGATCACTTCCGCGCCTTCGACCGTGATTTCAAGGCCGCTCACCCGCAAAGGACGGCTGGCCAAGCCCCATGCCTCGAACTTTCTGGACCAGGCGTCTTCACTGACTTTTAGTTCGGCTCCTTGCCAGGGACCGAAGTTTGCCGTGACCGGAAACACCAGAACCTGGTTCGGCAACACCCGCAGGCGCGAGGAGAGCTGGGTTTCGAGCTCACGCGCATCCTCCGGGCTGACGGGGCGCTGGCCGTCCACGGCCAACGTGTAAACGGCGGAGGACCCGAAAACCGGCGCGTAACGGGAGCGGTCGAGATCGGCCTTTGCCTGTCGGCAGGCGCCCTCCGAGCCGCGCGGGGGCCGTCCCCCGATGGCCCCGCACACCGAGCGGACGTACTGCAGGCGCAGGTTCATCTCGGTCTCGAAGTCCGCGCATACCGGCCGCGACGAAGGATTTTCCAATCGAAGCCGAGCGGAGTTTGCCGACGGTACGACGACCACCTTTTTCCCAACGCGGGCGTAGGCATAAATCCCTCCGGACGAAGTCACGATTTCCTGCGCGGCTTCATCGGCCTGAGCAACGCTCTGCTCGAGCCCGGGAGTGGGGGCAAGCCCCACTCCCATGACTGCGATCAGAGCCGCCACGATCATCTGCGTTTTGGATTTCATGGTTAGGCTCCTTCCGATTAGCGATAGGCGGTTACGCCGGGTTTCATGTGCACTTCATCGAACTTCCAGGTTTCGGAAATCACGATGTCGTTGGTCCGCTTGAACTCCGCCGAGCTGCGCGAGCTGCCAAAGATCGCGCTTAGCCCCTTGAGCAGCCACGAGCCGCCCACGCAGTAGAAGCTGAAGAAACCGCAGGTTTTCTGCAGTCCCTTCGCCAGCACCATTGCCCCGTTCGCCGGAACCGGCGGCGCCTCACCGGGCTTGGTCGGCGTGTCGAAGGTGGGTGAAGCCAATGCCTTGAGCGCGCGCTCCAGCAGTTCGGCTTTCACGATCGCCTCGATTTCGCGTTTTTGTTCGAGCTTCAAGGTGTCGGTGCCGTCTTCGTTCTTCCAATCCATCTCAAAGCCGTCGCGCACGATGTTGTTCTCGGTCGTGCGGTTCCAGCTCGAAGAAGAGAAGAATCCCCCCTTCGAACCTTGCTCGTGCAAGATGCTGTAGAACTTGTACAGATTGTATTTGAACGAAACGCGCTGCCGGAACGCCGCCGGATACTCGTAGGTGGTGGCGATGCTGAAGAGCGGAAGTCCGGTCGCGTCGCGATCCACTTTGAAGAGTTTCGGCTTGTGGATGGGGCACGCGCCCACGAGGCTCAAGCGCAAGCCCGCCGTTACCTTGCTGGGATACGCGGGAAGCGAAACGTCTTCCTTCGCGCCCCAGGGCAAGTACGCCACGCCGTCGATCGTGTAATCGAGGACCGCCGGTAGGCTGGCGAGATACGAGTCCTTGGCGCCGCCGCCCGCGATGAGCGCGGCATTGATGCGCGCGTCCGCCGTCGGGATGGCCGTGAACTGGTACTGGGGGTTCATTTTTCGCAGCTCGACGATGTTTTCCTCGAATCCGGAGTCATAATTGATGTTCGCGTAGCCCCCTTCCAGCTTGGCGAAATCTGAATACATATCGAAGATCGTCCGGCGGCTTTCGGCGGCCTGGATCGAGAGCTGCAGGTAGGTATCCTTGGCGTTATTGACCGCCTTGCGGGCTACCGTCGCCTGGGCTCGCAGCCGCATGTAGGCTTTGTAATCGGAACGAATGACATCCCGGATCCCGTCGAGCTCTTTCACCAGGTTTCGCTTCTCGGCCTGGAGATCGGCGATTTCCTTCGAGATGTTTTCGCAGGCTTCGCCTTCGCATCCGCCTTGTTGCATTTCGTAGAGCTTCGTCAGTCGGTCTTCGATGTCGTCGACGCGGTTCGCGAGTTCCTGCACCTTCTGTAGGTCTTCGCTCTCGGCGGCTTTTTGCGCGGCTTTGGCCTCGGCGGCGTCTGCCTTTACCTTAAGCTTAATGATCTCTTCGCCCTGTTCCGTCATCTTGAGGGACAGCTCGCCGACTCGCTTCGCTAGCTCGCGGGTCATGCCTTGGAGATCCACCATCTCATCGCAAAATCCTAGATTCGCGCTATGAACCTTCGGATCTGCCAGCTTAGCCACGCCGCTCATCGGCGGCATGACGTAGTACTGCTTGGTCAGCTCGCTATCGGCGAGCGCCGATGAGCTAGTGAGATTCACTAAATCGGTCGGGATCGCGTGGCGCGGGTATGCCGTGGGCACGGCCCACGCCGGCGCCGCCGCGCTCAGGGCGACGCTGACGGACACCAGGCCCGACACGGTCTTTCCTAGGGTTTTATTGATTACGGACTTCATCTGCTCTTCCTCCTTCAGTTGAAGGCCCGGAAACACGAAGGCGCAAACCACCGATGTGGCAGGTAAATCGTCTTCCCGTTTCGAGTGCTTGAAGAAGTGCGATGGATCCGGTATACGGAACTTGGTAGCAATACCGGCCTGTGCTTTCTCTAGGTTACAGCCTAGAGTTCTTCGAGCATGGGCCTTTTTATTTTTGAGGGTTTCCCCTCGGTTTTTTGCTTAGTTGCCTTCGGCGCCGAGACGGCGATCTGACTTACCCGAAATCGGGTTTTTGATCAGACCGAAGTCCTTGGCCGAGGCTTTCTCTTTCGAGACATCGAACGTGGCGCGCGCGCGATCCGGATTGCCGTCCCGGGGGTTACCGCGGTTTCCATCCCCGCCGTTCGCCCAAGCTGATCCCGATGCGAGCAGCACCACTACCAACACGTATTTGTTTTTCATTGATTCCATCTCCCCACGCCAGAGGGGATGCCATAGTCAAAAGCCGCTCGTCAATCCCCCTTTTGAAATAAATTTTCCTTGTTGGAAATTTTATTTCCAAGTAGGAGTAGGCCATGAATTTCTCTGAATTTTTACGGGAAAGGCGCGGGAAACAAAACTTCCAATCGGTGAGCGAGCTGTACCAGTGGTACGGCGGCGAGAAGAAACTCGGGATTTCCTTCCGTCAGTTTCAAAATGTCGAAAGCGGCAAGCAGGCCCCTACGCCGAAATTGCTGTCGGCGATCTTCAATCACGAGCCCGCGGCCTCGCGCCACGTCCTCATTCAGGCTTATTTTAGTTCTCATTTGGCGGACGATGCTTCGTCGGCGCCGCTGCAGAAGTACCTGGCCAAAAACCTCACGCAGTCGCTGGAGGAGGGGCGTTTCGAATGGGATGCCCGTGATCACCGCTCTTATAGTGAAGCGCAGCTGGACTTTCTCACGCAGACGCCGGACGCGATGCGATTCTATCGCCGTTTGATCCTGGTGGAGCGGGTGCCGAAGCAGGAAATCAAGCTTTCCAGGAAACTGCTCGCCCAGATGGCTGATTTGGAGCTGATCGAGGTCGACGATAAGTATATCCGGCCGAGCAGCGTGCTCTACCGGCTGCCAAAGTTCGGCTCCTCGAATCCGCGAATCGTTTCCAAGGCTCACGAGTTCATCTTGAATCAGGTGACCCTCTATATGTCCAAGGAGGGGAGCGAGCGACAGGAGATTTCCTACGCCTTTCAGCTCGTGCAGCCGGAGATCGCCCGTGCCGCGCGCGAACAGCTGCGCCTGCTTAAGCAGTGGGTGCAGTCGCACGTCGTGCTGAAGACCCCGTCCCAGGATCCACGCCTAGTGCCGTTGCTGTTCGTGGGAGTTTGCAAGGAGCTCGAATCACACGAAATTCTGAACGAAGGTTCATGAGGAGATGACGATGCAAAAGGAAAATCGAGTTCTTTCGTTCACGACTTTTATCACCTCCTTCGGGGATTGGCTGTCGTACTTCGCGTGGGTGGTGTTCCTGTATAAGCAATCCGGTAGCGTCGCGATCGCGGCCTACAGCGTGCCGTTGCGGAGTTTAGCGGTCGGCGTGGGCGGCTGGACCGGTCCTTATCTGATGCGCTTTCTTTCGCTGCGGCAGATTTTGGTGGGAACTCAGCTGGTTTCGGCTGCCATCCTGTTTTTCTTCGCGATCGCCATGGGAATGGGGCACGCGGTTTCTCCGGCGGTGGCGTTAGGCTTAGTTTTTTTCTCGACGGCGATGAAGCAGTACTTCGAGATGGCGCGCGAAACGTATTCGCAAGGGTTGGGAGAAGTCGGGCATCAACGATCGCTTCAGGCGGAAATCCTGCAGGGGCTTTACAGTGCGCAGTTCTTGGGCCCGCTCTTCGCGTTGGGATTCTTGCAGATCGTGCCGATGGGATGGATCTTTGTTTTGGACGGCACTTCGTTTTTGATATCGGCTTCGCTTTGCGCCAGCTTACGGGGAGATCGTCGGGCGGAGACGGTCCGTGCGTCCTCCTTGCGTCCGCTGGGATATCTGCGACGCTATCCGGGCTTGCTGCAGATCTTCCTCATCCGTTCGATGGGCTATTGGATTCCGATCTCGCTCTTTAACTATCTGCTTTTTTCCGTGGTCACCGACCATTACGGCTTGCCAGTTGAGCACTCGGCCATCATCTATGCGCTCACGGGTCTGGGTTCGCTCGTGGCGGCGGTGAATCTGCGCGCGGGCCGTAGTCGTGCCGCTCGGTGGGCCGCCACCCTGAGCGACGCGAAGCTCGCGTTTCTGGCCTTGGCGGTTTTGGCGGTGACGCGCTTTCTCTTGATCGAGCTTCCGCACTTCGCCTGGGCCTTGTTGGTGTTGTTTATTTCTGGCCTGTGTAACGGCGTGAACGCGGTGACCACCCAGAGCCTGCGGCGTAAGCTTGCCACGCCGGAGCAGTTTCCCGAAGTGGTGGGGTTGGAGCTTTTGGTGGGGAAGTTTTTTGACTGGGGCGTGGGCACCTTGGCGGCGGCGGCCCTTCTGAATCACTGGCTGACGTATCAATCAGGCATGTGGCTTTCGGCCGCCCTGACGTTGGCACTGGCGTTTTTGCATCTTTCGGCGCGGCTGCGTCGAGTCTGACCCCATGGCCCGCTTTTGGCCTTCTTGACAAAGAAGTCGCTACCCTCTAAGCTTGTTTGTTAATGATAATTAATAATATTAAAAAATTATCATTTCTAACGTCTTTTCCCGTGATATTCGTGGGATGGACCACCGGGTGTGCGGGCCCAAGCACCCCTTTGGGCGCGGTTTGGAGCTTTTTTCCGGCCCGGGTCAATGAGGATATTCGTGAGCAGATTCATCGGCGTGCCGGCGTGGGAGGTTCCCGTACGGTAGCGATGGGAGACGGTCCGGCAAGTCAGGCTAAGATCTACTTTGGAAAGCCCGGGCGGCAGGTGTGGCACGGACCTTCCCCAATGGAGCTGGAGGTTGTCGATCCTCGAGGGGATCTCGATGTGTCCGCCGTGAAAATCTTCCATAACGGAATCGACGTGACCGAAACCTTGATGCGTCAGGCATCTTCCTCGGTCCGGGGCGAGGAGCGGAAGATCTTGCTCACGGTGCCGGTGGTGCGCTTGCCCGCGGCTGAAGATAATTTGATTGAAGTCACTTATCAGGGGCAGTCCGGCGCCTATGGGTACGCACGCTTCGAGGAGCCCGAGTGCATGGCGTTCCGGCTTCATAGTGTTTCCAATACGGCGGACTTTTCCCCCAGTGAACGCGTTTTGAAAATGATTGAGGAAGAGTCGGTTAAGGAAGGATTCAGCCCCGCTTTCACGGCGGGGCTCGTCGCTCAAGAGTCGGGATTTGATCCGCGGGTGATCAGCTGGGCGAAGGCGATTGGCCTCACGCAGATGACCACGCTCGCCGAACAGGAAGTCATCCACCAGTTCCCGGACTTTCCACGCTACCCGCAGGCCCACGAGATGCCGGTACCTTGGTTGCGGGCGCTCGTGATGCTCAAGAAGATGAACCCCGAGAACGAGTGGCGTCTGGATACCCGAAAGTCGGTGCGAGGCGGGCTCGCTTATGCGCACTACCTGGCGGACCGTTGGTCTACGCCGGAAAATCTCGACTACATCCGCAAGACGTTCCCGGATCCCGAGATGGCGCACACGCAGCTCATGCTGGCGAGCTACAACGCGGGCTATTCGCGCGTGTACGCTTCGCTGAAGAAACACGGTCGCGGCTGGCTCAAGACCCAGGAAATGCGCGGCATTCGCGGCTACGTCAACCGGACCGTCAGTTACTGCTACCACTTCTCCAAAGTCTAATCCGGCGGCGAGCCGGTTTTCAAACCTGAAACTCGAGCGAGAAATTTATGAAACGGAAGCCTAAAATATTCTTGTTCATGTCGGCCGTGTTCGCGGCCGTGGGGCTGAGCCTGCCATTGCAGGTGATGCTCGCCTTCGGGCACCCACCCACTGAGCTCACTGAGATCCTCGCCAAGCTGACGCCCATGAATTGGATCGTGATGAGTGTTTCGTTCGCAAATGCTTTGCTCGCTTATCACGCGTCGCCGGCTTTGAAGTACGCCGGCCCGCTTTTCGTGTTCGTCGTGGGGTGGAACAATTGGCTGGTGAGCGAGTACTTCGCGCTCACTTCCGATCCCGCCGAGGATCCCCGCTGGCTATGGGCGTTTATCTCGACGCTGCTCGCCGCGCTCTCGGTGTGCGCGCTCTTTTTGCGGGACGCGGGGCTGGCGTTACTCGAACCGACGCTTCGCTGGTGGCGGATTTCGCCGCGTAAGCTGCTAGCGGTGGCCGCGCATGTCCGGCAAGTCACCGGTCCCAGCATCAACACCCGCACGTACGACGTCTCCAAGAGCGGAGCATTCTTCGCGTTCGAGGAAGGTGTCGACGAGAATCGCCGGCAGGTTTCGTTGGGCCAAATCCAGGTGGGTTCACGGTGCTCGGTCAGATTAGCGCTCGATCAGCTGCGCACGATTCAGTGCGCGGCCGAAGTGGTGCGCAAGGCGGAGCCGAATGGAAAGTACCCAGGTGGGTTCGCCGTTCGTTTCGTCGGGCTTTCCTTGAAGGATCAGGGAGTGCTAACCCAACTGTGTTCTTGATTTAAAGTTTAATAATTTCAATTATTTAAAAAAATAATTCCCCCTCATTGCTATTGCTGATGCGCTGCACTAATTAAGCGGCGAGAGTTTGCTTCGGGTTAGAATTTGAGGGCGCATCGGTGTTTTTGGGGATTTGTCGTTTTCTTTGGCTTGCGGTCTTTTTGTGTCTGGGAAGTGCTTCGGGCGCGGAGTTGGCGGACGCGCCGCCGACTGCTCCCGGCGAAAGCCAGCTCGCGCTTTACCGATCCTGGCTAAAGCCGTTGGGCGCGGATGAAGTGCATCTCACCTATACCTTCGTGCGCAACTTGCGTGCGTTGCCGGGGACCGAGAAGCCCACTCGTTACGAATATTTTTACGCGGACGATCTTTTCATGCAGATCGTGGGCGTGGTTGACGCCGAGGGCCGGATGATCGGAATCCGCAAGAAAACTTTCCGAGCGCCGGTGAAAGGGGAGGGAGCGCCGCCGGCACCGGAGATCGAGCCTGCGTCGGGTGACCATTGGCCGGTGGCGAGTTTAGCGCACGGTGATGGAGCCTGTATCTACGAAACGGGCGGATACCACGTGATTTTCATCCAACCGGCCGGCCGCCCGGCCAAGGAGTTACAGTTTTTTCCCGGCATGGAGAAACAGTCCCTCCGACTTGAGTACCGGTATTACGCGTTGAACTGGGAGCGGTGGGCGTTTGATCTGGCGTTTCACCCTTCCGAGCCAAACGGCGGATCGCTAGGACATTATGAGTTAAGCCGGGATGGCGCGGATTTCAATGCGCTGGTGATCGATACGAATTACAAAAAAGGAATGTGGTCGGACGAACTAGATTTGGAGACGAAGCGGGGAATTAAGCTCATTTACCCATTGAAGCTATCCCCGTGGGAAAACGCGCCGACTTCGCCGGCCCCGGCGCCTTTGGCCGAGGTGGAACGCACTTCCTCAGAAAATTGAGCGTAAGCTCAGAGGGGCTCGATGCGCGCGGCGGACTATTTGGAAAAATCACCTTCCACGCGGAGTGATCCGTCCGCGTCGATACCCAAGGTATCGGGGTGCCATTGCAGGCCGCTCGGCAGGCGCGAGCGGATCGCGTCGTTAAATTTGCCCTGGATGTCGATGGGCGGAATCGCCGGAGTTTGGGTGCCCGGGGGGGCCGCCGTCATCGCGAGATCCACGTAAATCTGCCCGTTTCCGTCGATGCCCATGCGGGAGATATCGGAGTCGCGTCCCATATACTCGCGTACCAGCTCTTGGCCTTCCAGGATGGTCTTGCGGATCGGCGGATCGTTCGGGTCAACATCAAAAAGCACAATCGCGCCTTTGGTCGTGCCACGGATTTCTTGATCGATCGTGCCGGCGATCTTGGCGTTCTCGGCCAAAAGGGTGCTGTTCAGTCCCTTGCCCAATATGCCGTCCGTGAGCCAGGCATGATTACGATCGAGCGAAGTCTTAAAGCCGGGAGTCCGTCGCTGTTTGGTGTTTTCCCCTAGGCCGGTGAGAGTCGCAGACGCTACTTTCTGGTAGACGAATTCCCAGCGCCCGTTCCGCCACACGGGCTGCATTCGTAGATCCATCTGTACATTAAAGGTGGTTTTCGGCACCCAGCGTCCCTCGCCCGGTTTGTTTGAGAGGCGTGGATTCGGTGCCCGCGTGGCGATCGCATGCAATCGTTTTTCCTCATCGGTAACCGGGCCCGCGGCGGGGATGTCTTTTATTTTCTGGTAGTATTTACTGAGCCCGGATCGCGAACGGCTGTCCGGGTCATAGCCGGACTCGTCCAAGGCGCGCTGCATGTAGAGGGATTGCAGTCGCGAACGCGCGTTATCGCGCTCCACCTGGTCCAGATCGGTCGGCTGCCAAACCTCGAAGCTTTTTCCGATCATCTCGGCATCTTTGAAGTCCTTCACTTGCAATTCCAGCTCGAGGCTCACGGCGAAAGTCCCATCCGCGCGCGCGCGCATGGAAGGCGGTCGTACCACGTATACCTGCTTGTTCATTTTACTGCCGATTTTACGCTCCAAGTACTGCTGGCCGGTGAGGGTTTCTTCGGTGCCATCCGGGCGGTCGAGTTTGACGAAGCCGGTTTCAAAGAAAGCACGGCCGATGACCCATTCCGTTCCGTCGTCTAAAGTAACGCGCCCGGTACTCCGGCCGTCGGGAGTGCGGCCCGTCACCTGGTAGCGCGCGCCGATGCCTTCGCTCGGACGTCCGTTTAGGGGCACCTGCGCCGCAAACTCGGCGCCGGGCGCTTCATAAAGATAGAGCTTAATCTGGCCATTTTCGATCTTCGGCACTACTTCGAGGTGGGCGGTAGTTTGGGCCGAGGTCACCCGCACGCCCGTGCGTGCCTGGATCTCATCTGTTTCATACGTGCCCTTGACGTCTAGATAGTACCTTCCGTCCTTGGGGAAGACGTAGCTCAGGTCTTCCAGTTGGAAGCGCCCACGCTTGAGCTCGAACGACGTGCCTTTTTGGAGCTGCTCGCGGATTCGGTGATTGAGCTCGTCCGGGGGAAGCAAGAGCGCCAGATCCCGCGCCGTGGTGACTTCTTCTACGCTCGAAGGTCCTGGATAAAGCGCGAAACAGTTCTCCGGCGAGTAAAGCGCGCCGTTGACGCCGTTTTGCACGAATTCGATTTGCCGCAGCATTAGCTGGATTTCTTCGGAAACCGACTGGTTATACGCTTGCAGGAGAGGAGGATTCAGTTTTTCCGTCACGAGTGCCTGTACCTGGCTTTGGAGTTCTGCTTTCTTTTCCTCGACGTAACGCCGGGCGATCATTTCCCGGTTCGCCAGGACCTGCCGCCAAGCCAAGTCAGCGACCGCCGTATCCCATTCGGCGCCAGAAAGCCCCGGCAGCCGGCCATTCACTTCTAGCGCGCCTTTCTCTAAGGTAAGGGACGCGGGGTTTACCTTCACGTCGGAGCTCGCGAGCGTGAAGAGGCCGTCGGCGCCCTTCACGAGTTCGAAGGAAATCTCCACCGGCGGATGGGCGGGGTCGTTGCCGTGGATACGCAGGTCGCGTACGCGGGCGGTTTTGTTGTTCAGCGTGATCGTGTTGTCCCCCTGCTGAACGGTCATTTTCTCGATCTTGGCGTTGAGCTCGTGGATGTTTAGATCGACTTCGCTCGGCACGAAGCGTAAACGGATGCCTTTTTCGGTGGTTTCGTAGCTGAGGCTCGTGCCGGCAGGTTGTGGGAGTCGAACGGCCTGGACGGACGCGGCGGCTCCCGGCGTCGAAGCGGAGGTGACCGGACCGGCGGTAGGCGTAGACTTTGGCACCGTGACATCTAGTCGATTCGCGTTTCCGCAAACAAGGAAGTCATGATTCTGCTTCTCGACATGGAGCCACGATAACTCGGGCGGAATCGAGCCGTTGATTCGGGCCGCGAATTCCTCTTCCAGCACTTTTTGCAGCCCGGATTGACCGATGCGGAAATATACGTCGGCGTGGGCAGCGGTTCCGGGTTGGCCTAACGCCAAGGCGAGCGCGAGCAAGCGCCACGAAAAACAATCGAAGTTCGGTAGTTTTTTCATCGGGCGCCCTCCGTATTTGCGGCGCTGGTCGGTACGAAATAGAAGCTCGTGACGCCCGCGGTGTCGTTGCTCACGTCGGTTACCCGCAGCTTCAGCTGATCGAGCGCCGGGATGTCGATGGGTTCCCCAACCTTGGTTTTCATGCCGTTAACGGCGTCCTTGAAGCGTCCGCCGGAAATTCCGAACAAGCTATCGAGTGCCGACACCAGAATATCCCAAGGGTAGTTCACGACGACGTCGGTCCGGCTGGCTTGCAGGTCATAGATGCGGAGGCCGCGGCCGTCGGCCGAAGGCCCGATGCGAAGCTTGGCCATGAGATCGATCTGGGTTCCACCTTTGTCGCCCTTGATGCGGAACTCGAACTGGTTGGTGCCCGGAATCGCCACCAGCTTTGGCGGAGCTCGGAGCTTTAGGCCGCTTTCCTTGAGGAAGGGATCGAGTTCTCCGGCGTCGGTGAAAAACTCCAAGAGGTTATTGATGATTTCCAGGCTGATACTCAGGCGCGACTCGCGGGCACGCCGAAACTCGGGGCGCCAGTCACATTCGGATAGTGGGTACAAGACTTGGCGGGCGCCCTGTACGTACGCTTCCATGGCGAAAACCCCGTGCTCAAGGTCGGTGCCCACCTCCGAGGCCCTGAAGACGATCGAACGGGATTTTCCGATGCCGTCGAGAATATTCCGGTAGCGCCGTAGGTAGCTTGCTTCCTCAGCGGAGATGAAAACGCCGTCCAAACTTGCCTGCCCCCGGGTCAAGAGAAGGAGTCTCGTGATTTCGTCGCGTACGGAGTTAAAGTCTTTGGCCGTGATTTCGGAAGGTTTTTTGTCCAAAAGTTTGAGAAGCTTCCGTCTGGCCTCTGCCCGCGCCTTGGCCGTTTCGGCGGCGTTGGGCCGGGAAGCGAGGCTGGAAATCCAAAGCAAATCGACCGCATCCAATCCCAGAATTAGCTTTTCCAGCGCACCGGGGTCGGTCACGGCCTGGAGCGCGCTCACGGAGTTACCGATTTCTAGCAGTTGGAAATCCACCGCCGATCGCCGGGCTTCTCGCTCGCTCGGAGCTTCGCGGGCTGATTGCATCGGGTTCTGGCGCAGGCTCAAGCCGTCGCCGATCTGGGCCTTGAGGTTGGCCAGGATGCGTACGAAGTTGATCGGGATCGTCGTGGACACTGGCACGCGCTCGGTTTGGATCGCGGCTTGAATGGCGGTGGAGAGATCTACCTTGGCTTGGTCCACCATTTTTTCCTGAAAAGTGGGTGACGTGGGGAGGCGGGTGAGATACGCCACCATGTTCGTCGTCGCGAGATCCTGGATCTGGGTCGCGCTTTTTTCCCCGAGCGTGATTTCGACTGAACTCTCGTCCGGTTGACGTGGTCCCGGTACCTCCGGGATGCGGATCGTGCGTTGGCGGAAGTCGATGTTTGCTTTCACGGTGCCCGGCTGGCCCGGGTTCACCTGCAGGTCTAGTACTTCCACTTTCAAGCTTCCGCGCGCGGGCATCTTCACTACGAAAGTGACCGTGGGCTGCTGGAAATCGACGCTAGCGTCGATCGGATCCAGGGGTTGGCCATCTTCGCCGAGCGGCAAATCTTGGAAGGTCGGGGGCACGAGGACTTGTTCGGGGCGCCCCGTGGAGTCGTAGACCGGGCGACCCAGGACGTCGACCTTATCCACGGTTTCCGGAGTTTGATACGCGTATCCGAAGCGGGCGCCGCGTACGCGAGCGGAAAGTCGACGCATACGGAAAGTCACGCGAACCGTGCCTTGATCGTCCAAGGGGACATACTCGATGGGATTGGCTTCGAGCTCGCTTTCAAACTGAACGGGCGGGGGTTGGCCCTCGACCGGCTTCGGAACGTGGACGGCGAACCACGACTTTGCGTCGCGCTCCACGCCGCTGTCGTTACGAAGCTTCATCGGCACGATCGGGATCGGCTTTCCG
Organism: Bacteriovoracia bacterium; assembly: GCA_050251055.1. Classification (GTDB taxonomy): domain Bacteria; phylum Bdellovibrionota; class UBA1018; order UBA1018; family JBFWNL01; genus JBFWNL01. Next base: position 41,557 of record JBFWNL010000003.1, on the reverse strand, counting down.
TTAGCATCCACGGGGGTCAACGTGGAGAAGTGATTGAGCAGGCTCATCGCATCCGCGTTCTCGCCGGATGTCGTGGCGTCATCGAACGGGCCCAGGACCGCGGTGTAGCCGGTCAGCGCGCCCTCGACTTTTTCGAGCGCTTTTTGCAGGAATTGCGGGTTGTTCTGCAGGTGGGCGCCGAGCACGTCGCCGAGCTGGGCTTCTTGGAGGGTACCGATCTGGAAGTAGAGTCCCGGCGTGGCGACGCGGTTGATGCTTTGATCAATCGCCGATGCAACCTCGGGGTCTTCGGCGAAGCTCGGCATGGACGCGAGCATGGCGCCGAAAAAGAAAATCAAAGATGCGGTAACCAGATCCCGTTTCATACCTTGCCCATAATCGGTTGAGCGGTCACTTACTCTTCGGAATTTGTTGAACTTATGGATAGGTAAGAGCAAGACCGGGACCAAATAAAATCCCAATGAATTCAGGAGGGGCGACGAAAGATCCGTTTAGGAAATCGACAGCCTTCTAAGCCGCGATCCTGTGTCTTCGTAGACGCAGGGCTCAAGTAAAAACGGGGAAGCGCCCATCGAAATGAACGCCTCCCCGCAAAAGCTTCCCAATGGCGAACGGGAAACTACGATTCGCGATGTCGCTCGTTTAGAGCGCCATCACCCCGTTCGCCATGGGTTGGCTACTCGATGTAATCATCATGGCACCACCCCCTTTCGCCGCCCGTATAGAGCGGACTTTCAGTGTAGGGGATCCCGCGCGCGAGAGATAGGCGCGTGGTGTAAATTGACGGTTGGGGCCGCTTGAATTCCAGCTGGGTAGCCCCCCGCCGCCAGAAACAAAAAAGGCCGGTCCCGTGAAGGAACCGGCCTTTTGAAGATTCGCGAGATGAAGGCTACTTGTTCTCTTTGGCCTTCTTCTCTTGATACTTTTTGATCATTTCTTCCTGCACGTTGCGCGGAACCGCCGAGTACTTAGCGAATTCCATCGTGAACTCGCCCTTACCCTGGGTGGCCGAGCGCAGGTCGGTCGCGTAGCCGAACATTTCCGCGAGCGGCACTTCGGCTTCGATCACGGCGAAGCCTTCGTTGCTGCCCGAGTTCATGATGACGCCGCGGCGCTGGTTGATCTGGCCCATGACGGAGCCTTGGAATTCTTCCGGAGCGGACGTTTCGAGCTTCATGATCGGCTCGAGCACGGTGGCGCCAGCTTTTTCGGTACCCATACGGAAACCCATGATGGAGGCCGTTTTGAACGCCTGTTCGCTGGAGTCGACATCATGGTGCTTGCCGTCGGTGACGACCGCGCGCACGCCCACGACCGGGAACCCGATCAGGCGGCCTTCGCGGATGGCTTCCTTAAAGCCCTTTTCGCAGCCCGGGATGAACTCGCGCGGGATGGAGCCGCCGACCGTTTCGTCGACGAATTCGAAGGTCTCCACCGCGTCGGAGGGAAGCGGTTCGATGAAGCCCACGACCTGCGCGAACTGACCCGAACCCCCCGTCTGCTTCTTGTGGGTGTAGTTGAAGTCGCCGCGCTGGGTGATGGTTTCGCGGTAAGCCACCTGCGGCTGACCGACGACCACTTCGCAGTTGTACTCGCGTTTGATGCGCTCACAGTAAATTTCCAAGTGGAGCTCGCCCATGCCGCTGATGATGGTCTGGCCTGATTCCTCGTCGCGGTGGACGCGGAACGTGGGGTCTTCCTTCGTGAAGCGGTTGAGCGCCTTGGAGAAGTTCTGAAGGCCGGCCTTCTCCTTCGGGGCCACGGAAAGCGAGATCACGGCTTGCGGAACGAACATCGAGGTCATCGTGTACTTCACGGCGCCGTCGGTGAACGTGTCCCCGGAAGCGCAGTCGATGCCGAACATCGCGACGATGTCGCCGGCTTGCGCCTTTTCGATATCGTGCATCTCGTCGGCGTGCATGCGGACCAGGCGCGGCACTTTCACTTTCTTCTGGTTTACTTGGTTGATGATGAAATCACCCTTGTTGACCGTGCCCGAGTAGATGCGCATGTAGGTCAGCTGGCCGTAACGGCCGTCCTCTAGCTTGAACGCGAGACCCACGAAAGGCTTCTTCGGGTCCGACGGAAGCACCACCTTCGCTTCGCCCTTCTCCTGGTCGAGCGCGATGTTTTCGCTCTCGAGTGGGTTCGGAAGGTAGTAGGTCACGAAGTCGAGCAGGAGCTGCACGCCCTTGTTCTTGTACGCCGAGCCCATCATTACGGGGATGAACTTGAGCGAGAGCGTGGCTTTGCGGATGCCGGCGCGGAATTCGTCCACGGAAGGCTCCTTGCCTTCGAGGTACATCTCGCCGATCTTGTCATCGAACTCGCCGACGGCGGCGATGAGCTCTTCACGGTATTTTTTGCATTCGCCCAGGATATCGGCCGGCACGTCTTCTTCACGGATGTTCTCGCCGTTGTCGCCGTCGAAGTAGAAGGCGCGCATGGTGACGAGGTCGACGATGCCCTTGAACTGGTCTTCGGCGCCGATCGGATAAGTGATCAAGTGCGCGTTGTGCTTGAGCTTGTCGCGCAGCATTTGCAGGCCGCGGAACGGGTTCGCGCCGGCGCGGTCCATCTTGTTGATGAACGTGATGCGGGGAATCTTGTAGCGCTTCATCTGGCGATCCACCGTAATGGATTGCGACTGCACGCCCGCCACCGAGCAGAGCACCAGCACGGCGCCGTCGAGCACGCGCAGGGAGCGTTCCACTTCCACGGTGAAGTCCACGTGCCCGGGAGTGTCGATCAGGTTCACGTTGAAGTCTTTCCACATACAATAAGTAGCGGCCGACTGGATCGTGATGCCCTTCTCGCGTTCGAGTTCCATGTAGTCCATGGTGGCGCCAACGCCGGACTTGCCTTTGACTTCTTCGATCTTATGGATCTTGCCGGTATAGAAAAGGATGCGCTCGGAGAGCGTCGTCTTACCGGAGTCGATGTGGGCGGAAATACCGATATTGCGGATCCGCTCCATTGGAACGTGTTTCTGTTCAGCCATGGCTGGTTAGTCTCCTAAGAAGTTGGAATTTAACGTTCTTACCTACCTCGGGAAGGTAAATCAAGGGCGCTTTGAGGCAGTGCTTCTGGCGCGCCGCCTCTGTTTCAATAATATAGAGCCCTATTTGTAATGTTGATCGAAAAATACAAGTAATATAAAGTGTTTACATGAAACCGAGCTTATTGGCCGTAGAGTTCGTGATCGCGGGATTCGTGGTCGGCGTCGGCGGCCCGGCCGCTGCGCACGCTTTGCCTGTTCACGTCGAGACGGGCTTAGGCTTTACGAAGACCTTCTCTAACTCGGAAGTGGCTTCGAGCTTTGGCGCGACGACCGGCCTTGAGCTTCAAGCGGGTCTAGGCCAGGATTGGACGGTCGGTGGCTTTTACGATTTCAAGGCGACCTTCGGCGCTAGTTTTTTTACGCTGTCTTTTCTGAACTTCTACGGGGTGGAGGCGTTCTACGCGGCTAGCCGTTCCGAGTCGAGCGCGCTGTGGCTCGGGCTGAAACTGGGAAAGGCGACCGGCTTCACCTCCCAGTGGTTCGTCCTTCCGATTGGGATCGGGGCTTATGACAATTGGGCGATCGGTCCTTCGCTGAGTTACCTTTTTCGATCTGGGCCGACATTTTCCTATGGTCCGGCCCTGACGGTGTATTGGCTGCCCGGCAAGACGGTCAGCTATTCGGGAGTCGGAAGCGGTGAGTACGCGATTTCTTCGGTTTGTGTCTTTGATGTCGGCATTCGCCTGCGCTGGAGCTTTGGCGAAGATGCGTCGCCTTCCCCTGAGTCGCCCAAATAAAAAAGGCGCCCTCGTTTCCGAAGGCGCCTTTCCGTTTTGAAAAAGCCGCAAACCGACGCCGCTTACTTCTTGCGGGTCATCGTGAAGACGGCGGTGTCGGCCACCTTGCCATCCACCATGTTCGTCCAGTTTTGCTTGAAGTGATCGGCATCGGTGAACTCGAACGAAACCGCATGCATGTGCATTTCCTTGTGGGAGTCCACGCCAACGGGCTTCTTCATGTCCATCTCGAAGGCCATGGTCTTGCCGTCGTGTTTCTTGAGCTTCATGAACGGCTGGTTGCCAATCGCGCAATAGTGGGTCATGGCCAGGCTCTTGCCGGATTTGTGATAGATCGAAACCATTTCGTGCGGGGTTCCGGGGCCGAGCTTCTCCACGATGGCGGTGCCACCGGAGGTGAGCTCGTACGTCGTCGTGGCCTTCATTTCCTTGCCTTCCATCATCGTCGTGCCTTCCCAGGTCCCGACCAGGGCCTTCAGGCTATCGAACTCCTTGGGCATCGGGGCCGGCGCATGATGGTCCTTTCCGGCGAATGCGGTGGCGGAAATGGCGCAAAGCCCAATCGCGAAAATATGTTTCTTCATAAGTTTCTCCTCCTGAGTGGTTTGAATTCCAAAGTTTGTCGGCAATTGGATTGAAAAACAACTGCTTTTCCGATTAAATCGTTCCTACGCGATATGAAACCTCTGCTTTGGATCGACCTCGAAATGACCGGCCTCGACGAAAATGTCCACCACATCATTGAAGTGGCGGCCGTGGTGACCGACTGGAATTTCAAACCGCTCGAGGAGTACCACCGCGTGGTGTTCCAGCCCCCCGAGATCCTTGCCCTGATGGACGACTGGTGCCAGAAGACCCACGGCGAGAGCGGCCTGACGAAGGCCATTCCTACCGGCACCCCCATTGCGGAAGTAGAAAAAGAGATGATTGCGTTGCTTGACCGCCATTACGCGAAGACGGATCGGGTGGTGATTGTCGGGAACTCCATCGGCAACGACCGGCGTTTCATCGATCGTTACTTGAAAGAGTTCACCCAGCGTCTGCACTACCGGATGGTGGATGTGACGTCTTGGAAAGAGGTCTTCCGCGAGCGTTACGGCGTGAACTTCGCCAAGCAGAACGCCCATCGCGCGGTGGGTGACATTCACGAGTCGATCCGCGAGCTACAAACTTATTTAGGCTACATCAACATTCCCGTGAAGCCCGCGTTGCGCACGGAAGGCGAAGGATCCGGCAAGTGAGCTTGGATAAGGTTCCGCCTCGGCCGAGTTTCGAAAGCATCTACCTGAAGCTCGCGCAAACTTTGGCCGCGCGCTCCACCTGCCGACGGTTGAACGTTGGTACCGTCATTACCAGCACTGATTTTCGCAAGGTCCTCGCCGTCGGTTACAACGGTAACGCCACGGGTTTGCGCAACGGCTGTGACCGTGAGGAGCCAGGGAACTGCGGCTGTCTGCACTCCGAGGAAAACGCGGTCATTAACTGCGACTCTCCCCGTAGCGTCGAGAAGTTTGTGTTTGTCACCCACTTGCCTTGCGTGGCCTGCGCCAAGCGTCTCATCAACCTCGGTAACGTGAAGAAAGTCTTTTACGGCGAGGACTATCGCGTGCGCGACTCGCTCGAGCTGCTGAAATCCGTTGGCATCGCAGTCGAGAAGCTGGACTAGGGTGCAGGTTTAAGGGTACGAACAATCGCGATGCGCTGGGGTTGCAGCGGAGTAGTGAAAGTCTGAAGTAACGTTACGTATCCGGACGCTTCGTCTAGCCCAAGCTCGTAGAGTTTGCCCGCGCCATATTCGGCTCCATATATCTTCGTACCGTCCGGGCTGATCGCTAGGTCGAAGATATTGGTGTTCGATCCCACGTTCGTACTTTGCGTGAAATAGAGACTCAATAGGTGAGTTTCGGAATCCAAACGATAGAGCTGCAGGCTACCGGCCGAAGCCCAATTGACGAGATAGCGACCGTCGGAGGTGAACTTGAATCCACCCTGGCCGCCGATGATACCGAGATTTTTAGTTACATATGTGGCGAGGCCGGTGCTCGGGTCGATGGAGAAAGAAACGACCCCCGAGCCGCCGCTTACGACTTCCGAACCAATCAGCGTGTGCCCATCTGGATGCATGACTAAACGTCGGTAGTCTTGGTTGGCCCCGAGCGCTAATGATTGCATCAGGGTCAGAGTTCCGGCCTCACGGGCGATACTGAATACATCGAGGTAGGAAACCGAAATCGTGCTTTGTCGAATGACATAAAGCCAGATTCCATTCGGATGAAAAGCCATCGCCGGGACCTGGATATCGAGGGTGACATAGTCATAGCCCGGGAGGGAAGTGACGGCGCCCGTTCGGGCGTCCCACCGCACCAGATGTAGGTAGGTGTCCATGCCCACCACGATAAACTCACCGATGGGGTCCAGCGCCAATGCCCGCAGGGATTGATTTCCGATCGTTAGCTGTGACATTTGCGTGAGGGCGCCGTCGGCCGCATTTACGGAATAAGTGGTCACCAGTCGCGGGCTTCCCGCATAGGTCGACGTTGCGATCCAAGGCCGGCTGGGATGAGAGACTACGAGGGGCGAGGAGTTATCGACCGAGTTCTGGGTGCCCTCCGTGAGGCGCGATACGGCATCCAGAGAAAACGCGTTGATGGAATAGGGACTGGTCCCGTTGGCGGAAACGAAGAGGTAGTATTGGGCATCCACCGCGTTTTGAAAGGACGCAGTACAGCTCGTGACCGCGGCCAAGGCGCCGAGCGTAGCGAATTGACGAGAAGCACGGATCAGAGCACCGTGCAGCGGCGTCATTTCTTTACTTCCAAAAGAATCGGGCAATGGTCCGAGCCCATGACGTGCGGATGAATCTCCGTGCGTTTCACGCGGTCGGCGAACTCTGAGTTCACGCAGTGGTAGTCGATACGCCAACCGATGTTTTTCTCGCGCACGCCGGGGCGATAGCTCCACCAGGTGTAATGACCGGGCTCGGGATGTTGATCGCGGAATACGTCACTGTATCCCGCCTTCAGGAACTGATCCATCCACGCGCGCTCTTCCGGTAGAAAACCCGCGTTCTTCGTGTTGGATTTCGGGTTCTTGAGATCGATTTCGCGGTGGGCGATGTTGTAATCGCCGCAAAGGACGATGTTCTTGCCCTTGGCTTTGTATTTGTTGCAGAGCTTAAGCATCTCCTTGCAGAAGGCGAGCTTATAGGGAAGCCGCGCGTGTTCGCGCTGGCTGTTGGGAAAATACGCGTTGATGAGGACGAAGTTCGGGTATTCGAAAATCAGCACCCGGCCCTCGGCGTCGATGTCCTCGACGCCCATGCCTTCGCGGATTTCGAGCGGGTCGTGCTTGCTGAGGATCGCGACGCCACTGTAACCGGCCTTCTGGGCGGAGTGCCACACGGTTCGGTACTTCAGCGGGCTGCGTACCGCGGGCTCGAGTTGCGCGGCGGTAGCCTTGGTCTCCTGCAAGCACACGACGTCGGCGTCTTCCTGCTCGAGCCACTTCAAAAAGCCGCCGCGGGTCGCGGCCCGAATCCCATTCACATTCCAAGAAATCAGTTTCATAGGGCTAGTTCGATGATTTTTCCCAAAAGCGCGGGATAGTCAAGCCCCCCCGCCGCCGCCGAGCGGGCAAAGTCGTCTTCGCGGGCGATAGAAGGGTTTGGGTTGGCTTCGATGAAGTAAAGCTCACCGGAATCGTTTAACCGAAAGTCCATGCGGGCGTAGCCGGTAATCCCCAGGGCGCGGTAGGCCTCCGTGGCCACGTCGAAGATCCGGTCCAGGACTTCCTTATCCACCCCTCGGAGGGGACGGGTTTGGATGCCCCAGCGTCGGCGGTAGGCTTCGTCCCACTTGGCATGATAGGTGGCGAAACGGGGGCGGTCGGAGGGCATTTTCGAAAATACCAGCTCGCGCGGCGGGAGAACTTGGTCGCCGATCACGGAGACATAGATCTCGCGCCCGACGATGTACTCTTCCACGATCACGTCCACGCCATACTTGCGGTGCAGATGCCGCGCGCGCGCCAAGGCGGCGGCGGCGGACTGCGCCAGGGAGCCTTGGGCGATGCCTTCGGAAGCTTCCAGACCCAGCGGTTTCACTAGTACGGGGAATGTCAGGGTGTTCAAGTCGGGGAGCTTGCGCAGCGGTCGCTCTGGGCTAGATACGGCGAAGCGTGGAACGCACACATCGTGGTGAGCGATGATTTTTTTGGTAAGCGCCTTGTCTTTGCAGAGCGATAGGGCGACAGAGGAGCTGCCCGTGATCGGAATGCCCAATAGCTCTAGCATGGCCACGAGCTTGGCTTCGTGCTCCCGGTCGCCGGCGAACGCTTCGCAGAGATTGAAGACGAGGTCGGGCCGCTCCGCTCGCAGGAACTCCAGCAGCGGATCGACCGTATCGTGAATGCCAAAAAGATGAATCTGGTGACCCAGCGCGCGTAGGGTCTGGACGACGTTGCGCTCGGTGCGCCATTCCGGATCTTGCCAGTAGGTGGAATAATCGTGATCCGCCGGCGGAGCCGCGGCGAAATCAAACAGCACGACGATCTTGAGCGATCTTAGAGCCATTTCCTTAGATTTTAAGGCAGGGCTCCAAAAAAATCGCGCTATTTTCCGCTGTTTTCTTCGGTTTTCGGCGCGAGATCCGCCAATGCATAGATCAACAGGGTAATTTTTTCCTCTTTGGGCAATCCCAGGAAGTCCTGGAGCTCGTCGGACGGGAGAATTTTGCCTAGCTCCGACTCGATCTCGTCGAGATTTTCGACGATGGCATTTCGGGGAAGCGGATTAATCTGGAGTTCTTCATCGCGTTTTCGTTTCTGTTCTTCCAGATTGCTCAGGCAGGCGGCCTTGCCTTCCGGCGGCGGATTGGCTTGTACACAGCGTCGACGCGCGTCGAAGTAAGCTTCCCGTTCTCCGGGGGAATACATGCATGCGGATGCGGTTAGCACCAAGGTGCAAGCCATCCAGGTTAGAAGCGATTGGGACAACGGCGAATTTATTTGCGACATGCTTCTAGCTTAACGGGCGTGGGGGACATCTGCCCGCGATATGCGAATAGGGATAGGATTCTGTGCACTGGCGTTGGCTGGCCGTCTCACTGAAGACACGGTCTAGAAATTAAAGCCGAACTTCATGCCCATGGTATGGGCCTGGGCGCTGCTGAAGGAGCCTTCGAGCGTAAGTTTCAGACCGGTAGGGCCGATCCAGAAGCCGACGCCCATGAAAAGGGAAACGGCACGCGCGGTAGCGGTGAAGTCTTGCGCGTAAGTCTGTGGGCCAAACGGGGTATCGAATTCGTGCTCGACATGTAACGAGCCGGAGACGAGCTGGACGCCCAGGCCCGCGTAGGTGTTGGCGAAACTGAAACCACGGGAGATGAGGATAGCGGGTTCCCAGGTCTTCGCCGTTACGATCCCCAGCTTCGTATAGCTGTAGGAAAGCCGTAGCGCCCACGTCAGTCCCTCCTCGGGGTTGTAAATCACGACCTTCACGTCGGCGCCGTAAGCGAGGTATCCCTGGTAGCCGATGGCCGAGACACCGACATCGGTACGGCCGAATCCCTTGTGAAAGTGAAGCTTCGGCACGGGGAGCACAGGCAATCCGTCGGCGTCCCCGTTGCCGAGCGTGGCTAGGGCGTCCTTGAAATCCTGAGGGATCTTCGCCATCGTGGTTTCGATGCTGAAGTCGATGCCCGCGGAAGTTCCCAGTGGCGTAGCCGGCTCGTAAGGTCGGTGCATGAAGCCCACGCCGACGGTTTTGATGACGGGGGTACTGACGCTGCCGGACTGCGCGGCGATCTGGTTGGCCAGATCGCCTTCGCCGAGGGGGAGGGGGATCGCCGCGCGCGCGGAAGCTGCGGTTCCGAGGGTGGCGGCCATGCCGATGAGGGCGAGCGCGCGAATGCGCCGTAAATTCGGCTTCACGAGTTTAATTCTAACACGGGGAAAACCGCGGGAGATGGACTAAAAGATGAGGCCCGCGCTGACGCCGAGCCAGGGCTGGAAAGTTTTGCCTACCAGGAAGTAGCCGGCGGCGCGCAGGATCGCGCCTTGATAGCGGTACTCATAACCACCGCCCGCCGTCAACGCCACGCCAGCCCCGACGAAGGGGCCCGTGGACGAGGCGGTGGCACCCGAGAGCGCGAAGGTGAACCCGCCCGTGAAGAAGCCACGGCCGATCTTGGGGCTGAGATAATAATTTAGATACGTCGGTAGGAGGAAATAGCTGTTTCCCGCGCCGAAGTAGGACACCGAGTACGCCGAAATGCCGGCGCCCAAGGCAATGCTGTCGCTCACCAGCCGATCGTAGTTGAGGCTGTAGATCACCGCGCGGCCCAAGAGCTCTACGGAAACGACGTTGGGTTTGGAAATGTCGACCACCTCGTCGGCGAAGGCAGCGGATAGCGGCATCCAGCTGGCGAGAGTCACATAAACGAGCGGGAAAATCTTACGGAGCACGATTACTTCTTAGCGGGTTCTGCCGGAGCCTGGGCGGGAGCGGCCGGGTTCGCGGTCGTGGCGGCGCCCGGAGTGGTTTGCGCCGGCGCCGTTTGCGTGGGCGGCGTCGCGGCCGAAGGTTCGGCGCGCATCAGGGTGCGCGGGCTACCCATGATCGTCAGTACGAGCGACGTCAGCATGAAAATCCCGGCCAGCGTACCCGTCAGCTTCGTGAAGAAGTTCGCGCCGCCCGAGCTGCCGAAGATGGTTTGGCTGGAGCCGGCGAAAGAGGCGCTGATTTCCGCGCCCTTGCCCGATTGGATCAGGACGACGAGGATCAACAAGAAACACGTGGTGATGTGCACGACCGTAATGAGCGTATTCATGGTTTTTAGGGATATAGCGGAGACCCCTGCCTTTGTCTACCGGGTTGGTTGAGGCATCCCGCACCGCCAGGGCGGGCGAGAGGCGCGGGGATGGGTTATAATTCTTTTTTATTTCATATACTTATACAGCCAACGCCAGTGCACAAGAAGACGGTTCCGTGGGGGCATTTCGTGGAGGCGGGCCAGGGTTGCCTCTATACTAGATACAGGGGGAAAATCCATGCGAGGCATTTTCGTAATCGTGATGGGAATGGTTTTGGCCACGGCATTGGGTGGGGTCCGGGCCGAGGCTGCCTTGGCATCGGCGGGCGGCGGCGGGAAGGTTCCCGTGAATCCCGCTCCTAACCCTTTCTTGGAGCCTTTACGCCGGATTTTTCCCAAGGACGTACCGAGCGATATCGAAGACTGGAAAGACAAGATTCGGCGCGAGATTGAGCGCATTGATTGCACGCTTTCCCCCATGCCCGAGACCTGCGAGGCGTGGAAAAAAGAGGCGCTAGAAAACCTGAAGTCGCTGCGCGAATTCGGCAGCTGCATCACGGATTATTGTTATCTTTTCAACCGCATGATCCGGCTGTTGAAGCTTTTCGAGAAGTATTGGAAAGAGATCGATACTGACGGCGACGGAAAAGTCTCCGCGGAGGAGCTCGCCGCGTTTTTGCTGAAGAAGTACGACCGGAATGGTGACGGGGTCATCGATGTATCCGACTTCGACACCAACGGTGACGGCGTGATCTCGCCGGAGGAAGCCGAAGCCTATCGCCGTTGGATGAACCGGGACGATTTTACCCGCGAGTTTGAGCGGCTGCTGAAGAAGATTCTTGAGCTTTTGAAGGGGCTGGGTCTAAAGCCATCGGACCTGCTCTTAAGTTAGCGGCCCCTACGCGTAAGCGTACTTGCCGCAAGCAGCGAGCAACGCCAGATACGAATCGGCTTTCAGGCTCGCGCCGCCGACGAGCGCGCCGTCGACATTCGAGCCGTCGAGCAGCGAAGCCACGTTATCGGGTTTCACGCTGCCGCCGTACAAGATAGGCGTGCGGCTCGCGTTTTCCACGCCAAACCGGGTCCACAGGTGCTTGCGAATCATTTGGTGCGCCTCTTCGGCTTGTTCCGGCGTGGCGTTCAAACCCGTGCCGATCGCCCACACCGGCTCATAGGCGAGGGTGAAGCGCGGAAAGCCGTGAGCGCCGGCGCCGGCCGAAAACATCGCCGCCGTCATGCCCTGGTCGATCTGACGCTCGAGCACGGCTTTGGTCTGCCCGCCTTCGCGCTCGACGCGCGTTTCGCCGATGCAGAACATCACTTCCATCCCTTGGGCGAGCAGGCCTTCCGCACGGGCGCGGGCCGTGGCGTCGGTTTCGCCGAAGAATTGCCGGCGCTCGGAGTGTCCCACTAAGGTCGATCCGATCCCAACTTCCTGGAGCAGCCCGGCGGAAAGCTCACCCGTGAAAGCCCCGTCTTTCTCGCCGTGTGCGTTTTGGGCGCCAATCGTGATCGGCGTGCCGGCAGCCGACTCGCGTGCGGCGGTCAAGCTTACGGCGGGCGTGAAAATACGCGCGTGGACCGATCCTGCTTGCAGCGCTTGCGCCGCGGCGGCCGGGAGTTTGGCCCAGCCGGTTTTAAGCTGCGTGAAAAAGTCGGCCGTCGCGCGCGGTCCATGGTTCATCTTCCAGTTGCCGGCGATGATGAGTCCGCGCGTTTTATTCATAAGTTATTCGAGCACCGGCGATTGCGCCTTCTGCGTGATCCGCAGGGCGTCGATGCCGGGGAGGCTCTTGCCTTCCAGGTATTTCAAAACGGCCCCGCCTCCGGTGGAGAGGTGGTCAAAGCCCGCGGTCATGCCGCTTTGGTGAATCGCCGAAACCGTGTCCCCGCCGCCCACGACTTTGAGTGCCTTCACTTCGGCGAGCATCTTCGCGATTTCAAACGTGCCGGTGGCGTACTCGGGTTTCTCAAACCAGCCCAAAGGGCCGTTCCAGAAAACGGTCTTCGCGCCGGCGAGGAATTTTTTAAAGAGCTCGATCGTCTGGGGGCCGATGTCGAACGTGTCCACCGTATCGACCGGCAGGAGCACTGGCAGCTCGCGTTTTTTTGCCTCGCGCAGGATACTTTCGGCCGCGCGAATATCATCCGCCCCGGGTTGCTTCGCCTGCGGCGGCACTTTCTCGCCTTTCGCGGCCAAAAACGCATAGGCCATCGCGCCGCCGACGCAAAGACCTTGTACGCCGGGCAAGAGATTTTCGATGGTCTTGATCTTGTCGCTGACCTTGGAGCCACCCAGGATCGTATAGAAGGGCCGCGCGGGCTGATTGAGCAGGCGATTTAAGAACAGTAATTCTTTTTCGATTAATAGGCCGGCTCCGCGCTGATCCATCACCATCGGCACGCCGTAAACGGAAGCGTGTTTGCGGTGGGCCGTGCCGAACGCGTCGTTGATGTAGACGTTCGCGAGCCGCGCGAGGTCGTGGCAGAACTCGAGGCTATTGGCTTCCTCGCCCGGATGGTAGCGCAGGTTTTCGAGCAGCAGCACCTGGCCCGGCGTCATGTTTTTCACCATGAGCTCGATGCCTTCGCCGACGCAGTCCTCGGCGAGCGTGACTTCGGTTTCGAGCAGCTCGGCCAGGCGACGCGCCACGGGTTCGAGCGAATCTTCGGGCGTGCGCTTTCCGTCGGGGCGCCCCAAGTGGGAAGCCAGGATCAGCTTGCCGCCTTTTTCCATCACGGTCTTGATCGTGGGCAAGGCTTCGGTGATGCGGGTGTCGTCTTCCACCTTGCGCAAGCCTTCGGCGTCGGGCTCGCTCAAGGGAACGTTGAAGTCCAACCGGATGAACACCGGCTGGTTGCGGACGTGCAGGTCTTTTAAGGTGCGGATATTGGGGAGCGCCACGGCCATTTTTCGATAGTCCTCGCTTACAGTCCCTGGCGGGCCATCCAGAGCGTGAGGTCGATCATGCGCGCCGAAAAACCCGATTCGTTGTCATACCAGGAAACGACCTTGGCCAGGTTGCCGTCGATCACGTTCGTGAGATCGCCGTCGACGGTCGAGCTCGCGAGGTTGCCGTTATAGTCAATCGACACGAGCGGCTCGGTCGTGTAGCCCAGGATCCCTTTCAGTGGGCCGTTGGCTGCGTTCTTGAACGCGGTCTGGATTTCTTCTTTAGTGGTGGTTTTCTTCAACTCCACTGTCAAGTCCACGAGCGAGACGTTCGGCGTGGGCACGCGCACGGAGAAACCGTCGAGTTTACCCTTGAGGTGCGGGAGCACGAGACCGATCGCCTTGGCGGCGCCAGTCGTGGTGGGGATCTGCGAAACCGCGGCCGCGCGCGCGCGACGGGGATCCGAGTGCGGCAGATCTAAAATATTTTGGTCGTTCGTGTAGCTATGCACCGTCGTCATCATGCCGCGGTTCACGCCGAAGGTATCATCCAAAACCTTCACGAGCGGGGCCAGGCAGTTCGTCGTGCAGGAGGCGTTGGAGACCACGTGGTCTTTCGCGCCATCGTACGCTTTCTCGTTCACGCCCATGCAAAACGTCGGGGTTTCCTTGTCCTTGGCGGGTGCCGAGATCACGACCTTCTTTGCGCCGGCCTTCAGGTGCAGCGAGGCTTTTTCCTGACTCGTGAAGATGCCCGTGCATTCGTGCGCGAACTGCACACCCAAGCTACCCCAGGGGAGCGCGGTCGGATCTTTTTCGGAGGTGCATTTGATCTTCTTGGTGACGCCGCCGCCGCTGACGATCAGAAAGTCGCCGTCGACCTTCACGTCCAGCGGGAAGATCCCGTGGGCGCTGTCGTACTTCAGCAGGTGGGCCCGGGTTTTCATGTCGGAGAGGTCGTTGATGCCGACGATCTCGACGTCGTTACGGGTGAGCGCCAAACGCGCGATTTTACGGCCAATGCGGCCGAAACCATTGATGCCAATACGGATGGGATTTGCCATGGGCATCATATACTCCCGCGCTCAGGGGCTTTCAACCTAAGTTTGCGACGAACTGCGTAACCACTTCGGGGTCGGAGGCGCCTGATAGTTCCGCATTTTGGCCAATAACTCCCGGGGTTCTGACGCGCTGAGTACCATGTCCCGGTAAACCGGGGCAATGAATTGCTCGCGCACGCCCTGGTCGAATTGCTCGATCAGGGCGTTGTAGTAGCCATTCACGTTCAGGAGACCCGCCGGCTTGCGATGCAGGCCCAACTGGGACCAGGTGATGATCTCGCAGATCTCTTCGAAGGTGCCGAAGCCGCCGGGCAAAGCGACGAACCCGTCGGAAAGCTCGGCCATGAGCGCTTTGCGTTCGTGCATGGAATCGACCACGCGTAAGTCTTTCAGATTCTGGTGGGCGATTTCCTTATTCGTCAGCAACTTCGGGATTACGCCGATGACTTCGCCGCCGGCTTCGCGCGCGGCATCCGCGACCGCGCCCATCAGGCCCACGCTCGCGCCACCATAGACGACGCCGATGCCTTCGGAGGCGAGGAGCTTGCCGACCGTCTTCGCGGTTTCCAGGTAGACGGGTTGCGCGCCGGGGCTCGAGCCGCAAAATACGCAAATTCGCTTGAGCTGGTTCAAGTTCGGATATCCTTCCGCGCTAAATGTTTTTCAAGAGCCGCGCCGACTTCCGGAAGCTCTGCTTCAGTTTCCGACGTTGTTTCTCCCAGGGCTGCGCCCACGGCAATCCCGGCTTTACGAGTGCCTGGCAGAGCTTGAGCATGCCTTCGATGTCATTCAGGTGCACGAACTCCGGGCCAGGGCCCCGATGGCCACGCGAGTCGGGTCCGCCTTCGTAGCTTTCGTTGTGATAGTTGCCGAGGGGGACGGAAATGCCGATGGCGGGGAAGCCGTACGCGGTCGCCGCCGTCGCCTCGCAAGTTCCGCCGTCCATCACGCGCTTCTGGTGCTTCTTCGGCAGAACTTTTTCCGCGACCCCCGCAAACACTTTGAGGGCGTTCGGGTTGAAGACGGTGGCGCGATCGCCAAGGCGCACGACCGGGCCCGCTCCGATCTTGGCGCCGGGCAGAGTACGCGAAGCTTCGAGGCTGACCGCCACCACCGGGCGCTTCGCTTTTTGCAGCCAGCCCAATTCGAGATGGCCGATGGCGCCGATGAAGCCCACTTCTTCCGCGCGCGTGAGCACGCCCAGGAAATGATCGCCCTTCATTTTCTTGAAATCGAGACCGACGCTCGTGATGGCGAACGCGCCGATGAGGTCGTCGGCGGCTTTCGTATAGAGGATCTGATTCTTCTCCCAAACGGGCGCACGAAAACGGAAACCGCCGTAGATCTTCGTGGCGTCGGGCTGCTTCGCGCGTGTTTGTTCGTCTTTGAATTGGATGAAGCCCTTCTCAAGCCAGCGGCCGGATTTGTGCATTTTCGGACGTACGAGTTTGCCCTCGCTGAGCCAGCCGCGGGCATCCCCTGACCACAGCGCAGCGCCGTTGAGAAGCTTCGTGGGAGAGCCCCCGTACCACTGGATCGCCAGGAGCTTCTTCGTGACCCACTTCACGCCGTGGAAGCCGGGGTGATCCAGATGCGCGATGAAAACGCGCACCGGTTCCTTCGTTTTCTTTTGGATTCGGGCCAGGTACTCCGCCCGGGACTTCACTCCTATAATGATGTTACCCACCGGGTCCTGGAAGTGGGGGACGCCGCGTTTCTGGAGGGCGCGCATGATGACGCGGATGACGTGACGCTCGCGGTACGGGGCGGTGGGCTGGGAGAGGATGTCGAAGAGCAGGTGCTTGTCCATTGGGGACTTTCTAGCATATAACGCGGACATGGCGAAACCCGAACCTACTCCTGAACAAGCCGCGTCGTTACTGACTGAGATGGGCGAGCTGATGAGTCTGGCCGGCGAGAATCCGTTCAAAGTGCGCGCGTTTGAGAAGGCCGCGGCGACGGTCGGTGGAGTGAAGGACCTGGCCGCGCGGGCGCGCGCGGGAACGCTCACGGAGATCGCGGGCATCGGCAAGGGCATCGCCGAAGTCCTGACCGACTATTTCGTCAAAGACGTCACTCCGCAGCTCGACGCCGTGAAGAGCAAGATCTCACCGGCGCTATTGGAGTTAGTACGCGTACGCGGTTTGGGTCCCAAAAAGGCGCAGCTCCTGATCGACGAGCTGGGAATCCAAACGATCTCCGAGCTGGAGTACGCCTGCCGGGAGAACCGCCTGCTGAAGCTCAAGGGTTTCGGCGAAAAATTGCAGCAGAAAGTCTTGGAGCAGATCCAGTTTTTGAACTCCACCCGCGGACAGTTCCGCCTGGATGTCGCGCGCGCGGGGGCGGCCGAAGTAGAGCCGGCGTTGAAGAAAGCTTTGGATAAACTGGGCATAAAAGCCGAGGCAAAATCCGGCGCCGAGGCATTCTCCGCTACGGGGGCCTATCGACGCGAACTCGAGGTAGTGGAAGCGCTCGAGTATTTGGTCCGCCTGCCCGAAAAGGGAGCCGCGGCCGTCCGAGAAAAGCTGGAAAAGCTGGCCGCCGAGTTGGGTGGTCACGAGAAGCAGCCCGTGCCGGTGAAGCTCGCTTTCGCCGAGGCCGATCGTTATGGGTATGAGCTCGCGCGCACTACCGCCACCGAAGCGCATTGGAAGAAGTTGGGCGCTCCCAAATCTTTCGCGGCCGCGAGCGAAACGGATTTTTATAAGAAAATCGAACTGCCCTGGATCGGCCCCGAAATGCGCGAAAGCGGGGAGGAAGTCGAACTCGCCAAAAAGGGGAAGCTCGAGGCGATTTTGGCCTGGGACGGGGTCCAAGGCGTCTTCCATAATCACTCCACGTATTCCGACGGCGTGAACACGATTGCTGAGATGGTCGAAGGCGCGCGCAAACTGGGGTTCAAGTACATCGGCATCTCCGATCACAGCCAGAGCGCGTTTTATGCCCAAGGCTTGAAAACCGACGCGCTCAAAAAGCAGCGCAAGGAGATCGACGCCGTTCGCGAGAAGTACGACGACATCGAGATCTTTTGGGGCGTGGAGAGCGACATCTTGGCCGATGGCGGCCTGGATTACGACGAGAAGACCCTGGCCGCTTTTGATTTCGTCGTCGCCTCGATTCATTCGCGCTTCCAGATGGATCGCAAGGCCATGACCGAGCGCGTGCTGAAGGCCGTGCGGCATCCCGCGACACGATTCTTGGGGCACCTTACCGGTCGACTGCTTTTGGGTCGGGCGGGTTTTGATCTCGACATGGAAGCGGTGATCGCGGAATGCGCTAAGCGGGATGTAGCGATTGAAATCAATGCGAATCCGGCCCGGCTCGATATCGATTGGCGCTTTGGGCCGCAGCTACGCGCGCACGAGACACTCGTTTCGGTGAATCCGGATGCGCACGAAGTGGCGGGGCTTGCGGACACGCGCTATGGAGTCGCGGTCGCGCGCAAGGCACTCCTGCCGGCTTCGCTCGTCGTGAACGCCCGCTCGGCGAAGGATGTTGGCCGATGGCTAAAGCGCGCTTAAAGGCCAAACCGAATCGTAAGCCCGCGGCCAAGGCGCGAGTGGCGAAGAAGTCGGGCGCGAAGCGCGAGACGCCCGAGCAAATGCGGGCTCGCATGCTCGTCGTGCTCAAGGAGCTCAAACGCCTTTACCCCGATTCAAAATGCAGCCTGATTTTCAACTCGCCCTTTCAGCTGCTCGTGGCGACGATTCTCTCCGCCCAGTGCACGGATAAGCGCGTGAATCTGGTCGTGCCTGATCTTTTCGCGCGCTACCCCGACGCGCGAGCGTTCGCGGAGGCGAAGCTTGAGGATATCGAGGCGCTCATTCGCACGACTGGGTTCTATAA
Source organism: Bacteriovoracia bacterium (assembly GCA_050251055.1). Classification (GTDB taxonomy): domain Bacteria; phylum Bdellovibrionota; class UBA1018; order UBA1018; family JBFWNL01; genus JBFWNL01. Next base: position 23,150 of record JBFWNL010000003.1, on the reverse strand, counting down.
AAACAAGGCGCTCTCTATTCGGGAGATGGCGCGTGCCGTGCGCGACCGGCATGGTGGGGAGGTTCCCCGTACGCTCGACGAGCTTACGGCTCTACGGGGCGTGGGTCGCAAGACCGGCAACGTGATCCTGGGTAATGCGTTTGGAATTCCAGGGTTGGTGGTTGACACGCACGTCGGCCGTATCTCGAGGCGCCTGGGATTCACAAAAGAGCTCGACCCGGTGAAGGTGGAGCATGCCCTGATGGAGGTGGTCCCGCGCCAGGACTGGGTGATCTTCTCTCATCTATTGATTGATCACGGCCGAGCGGTGTGTATGGCGAGAGGCCCCCGGTGTGGGGCGTGTACACTATCTCAGACCTGTCCTCAGGTTGGGGTTTGACCTAGTCTATTGATATTATTTGATTTATACTGTGTCGTGATGCGTTGTTTTGTTTGACTTTATTCATAAAGTCAGATAATCTTAACAAAATATCTTAACTCGGACCTAATTGCTGAACGTTTTTGGAGAGGGTCAGATTCATGAAAAAGTTGATTCAAAACCAGGATGGCTTCGGCTTGCTTCAAGGCATGATCGGTCTGCTGATGGTCGCGATTATGTCCATGGCCGTGATGAGCATTGGCAGTAGCTCCGACAAGATGCGCATGCAGATGGTGACGGATGCCGATCGGATGGCGTTGATGAACCAGGTTTATACCCAGATGAGCACGCTTGCTTCCTGCGGTCAGACTCTCGCGCCGGCCGCGGGCCAAACGGCGATCCCCGCTGTCGTGGGTACTCAGGTGAGCTTCCGCGATCTGGCCTCCGTGGGCCAGATGCTCGTGAACCAAGGACGTGCCTTGGGGAATGAGACGTTGAGCGACGCACAGATTTCGAGCGTGACTCCTCTGGGCGTAGGCACGGCGATGGTGAATTTTCGGGTGACAGAAACCAAGCGGCCAGGCTCCTACTATGGATCGCCCACGCGGACCATGAACTTTCCCGTGACGGCTTTCATGAATGGCGCGAATGAAATCACGGGTTGCCAAGGTTCGGCTGCCGCGGCTCAGAACCCCGCCAATCCCCAACCTTTTGACCCGAACTCTCCGGACATTCAAGCCGCCATCAAATGCGCGGGTGCCGGTGGCGCGTTCTCGACCGTGGTCGGCGCGGGCGGCGTCACGGATTACAATTGTACGTTTCCGAAGCCAACGGGCCAGCCCGTCGTGACGAAGATTGAGCCCACCACCAGTGTGGCTACGCTGGCGGCGGTTGCCGACGCGATCAAGCCGGAGTCCGAAGCGGCGGCGACGATCGATAAACCCAATGCGATTTGCAAAGTTTTGGGCGGCAGCATGGTCACCGTTGGCAGCGTCAAGCAATGCCAGGGCTTGAGCGAAGAGAAGATCCCGGTTTATTCGATCGCCGCGGCTCAGCCCCTCTCCCTTTCGGGCTCGGCGGGTTCCACGGGTGTCCCGGCGGCAACGACCACGGTCGCGGGTGGCGGAACGACGAGCGGCGGGAAGCCGGAAGAAGCGACGCTGGGCGAAGGCTCGTTGGGCGGAGGCTTTACGGTCGTAGGCGAGGGATTCAGTCTCGGTGGCTCGGCCGCTAAGTAGCCGCGGTATTTTCGCCCTTTCCATCGATTTTTAGCGATTTTTTACCCGGGCTTCGCCCCTTGCCCCGGCATCCGGTCCTGAGGTATGACCTGGACTTATCTATGACGCCGGAGCAACTCAAAAAACGCCTGGAAGCCTTGGCCACCGATGCCCAGGTTTCCGTCATCGACCAGACCGGCACCCAGGACCACTACGAGGTGCGGATCGTGTCGAGCGCGTTCGAGGGGAAGCTCCCGCTGGAACAAAAGAAAATGGTGCAGGGATTGGTGAAGCCGGAGCTGCTTTCCGGGGAGCTTCATGCCCTCACGATCACCGCGCTTACGCCGGCGCAGGCGAAAGGAAGCCCCCATGGGTGACATCAACCAGAAGATCGAACAACTGATTCAATCCAAGCCCGTGCATATTTTCATGAAGGGGTCGCCGAACGAACCCCAGTGCGGGTTTTCGTCGCGGGCTTGCCAGATCTTGCAGGCCTCGGGCGTGACGGCGGATAAGCTCAGTCACTTCGATATCTTATCAGACCAAGAGATGCGCGAGGCCGTGAAGCAGTATTCCGAGTTCTTCACTTACCCGCAGGTCTATATCAAGGGCCAGCTCGTGGGTGGGTCGGATGATTTGATGGAGCTTTACGAGTCCGGTCAGCTCAAGCAGATGCTCGAAGGCGTCGTTTAGTCGGTAGTGACCGCTAGCCGGTTCGCGCCGCGGGATCCGAAGCAAAAATTTTGAAGGTGGGCGAGACGATCCCGGAAGCCGGGAGCGACTGCTTTAAACCATCGGATTGTTTTTGCGGAACAAAGCTTTCTTGGCGCGCTCCTTGGCGATCTTGTGGCGCGCGGGGCCATTGCCGGCCTTATAAGCGGTGGCTTTGTCTTTGCGAGATTTCGTGTGTTTAGCTCTGAGTCTTTTTCCCATAAGGTGAGGGACCTTAACACCAAGACTGTTGGATTGACAACTGGTACGCGTTGCCATAGCCCCCTTCTTTAAGGGGAAAATACATGAAAAAACTGGTTTGGATGGCCTTGGCTGGGGTGGGCTTCGCGGGTTTCGCGAATGCCGGTGACGTGAATCCTTGGATGGCGGCTCCCGTCGTCACCTCCCGGATTAGCTTCCTGGACAGCCGTTTGTTTGAACTCGCCGATTGGCGTTTTGACTGGATGGAAGCTTGCGTGAAGACATCCCCTCGGCAAAAGTGCGAGGAGCGTCTGGCCAAGACTTGGCAGTTCAAGCAGGAGCAGCGCCTCACGCTTGAGCTCGAAGCGTTGGAGCAGGCCTTGGACGCCTATGATCGGCAGATGGAAGTCGTGCGCGCCCTGAATACGAAGGATGATCGCCCGGTGTGTGCCGAGTATCTGAAGCGCTACCAAAAGAACCGCGCCACGGAAGCGTATTTTCGACTGGTGGCGGGTTACTTCGCGGTTTACGAACCCGGTCCGGATTCGGCGAAGCGGGCGGATAGCAAGCAGGCGGAGATTGGTAAGGTCCGCGGGAACATCGAGCGCGCGCTCATGGCCCACCGGTGCGTGATGCCGTACCTGGCCAGTGGGCGGGCAGGGGAAGCCGAACCGGTTTACGAAAGCGTTCGCGATTAATTCGCGAAAGTCCGCCAATTCACTGACGACCTAAGCCCTTGGGTTTTCCCCGACACTTACCGAAAAGAGTCACGGGAGACCCCTATGGCTTCAACTACTCGAAAGCAGAAGACGGCAAAAACCACGGCGCGCACCGCGCGGACCCCGAAAGCGAAGCGGGCGGCACCCAAGCGGCGTACCGCCCCAAAGACCGCGAAATCGGCCGTGAAAACGGCGGCTAAAGCCGGAAAGACGCGCCGAGCCGCGCCGCCGACCGTAACGATCACGCCGCCAGATTCGAAAGTTTGGCGTAACCGCATCTCGCGTTGGAAGGAGCTCGTCCTCAGCGGAATGGGACTCGCGCTCTTTGCCGTGACGTTCTCGATGATGGCGAAGCTCAGCGCCCAGTATGAGCGCCCCTCAGAAACCGCAGGGACCCCGGAGCCGAGCGCGCCCGTAACCGAACAGGTGAACCGCGCGAATATCGATCTCTCGGCGCAGTTCGCGCGTGCCACCCAGCTCGAGCTCGGGGCCCGCATCGCGTATTGGGCGGATTGGCTTCGCACCGACGTCGATGCCGTCACCGCGTTGCGCGGCATTGCGGGGGCGCCGAAGATCGCCGATTCCGCGCCGCTCGTACCGGCCCAGTTTGATTGCACGACGTACGTGGAAACCGTCGGCGCGCTCGCGCGTTCGCGCACGCCACTCGACTTTTACGCGAACCTCTTGCAGATCCGCTACGGCAGTGCCACCGATTTCATGGGACGGAACCACTTTCCGGAAATTGACTGGATTCCCAATAACGTGAAAGCCGGCGTCCTGCGGGATACGACAGAAGATACGGCAGCGCAGGCCCAGATCGTGTTTCAGCGCGAGACAAAGGTCATCTCCAAGCGTCGTTGGCTTGAGAAACAGATTGCCCGCGGTAAGGTGGAGGCCGGCGCGGTGGACCGCTCCGTGGCTTCGGTGGACGGGACCAGCTGGCAGCGAGACGTCGAAGTGCAGTTTCCCTATCTCCCCCTCGAAAACGCGGAAGCATATATGAGTCGCCTGCCCGAAGGCTCGGTACTCAATATCGTGCATCGGGCGGATAGCCGGCGGCCGCTGCTCGTCTCTCATCAGGGATTTGTCATCTATCGAGGCAAAGTGCCTTACTTCGTGCATGCGGCGGCCAATGATGGCATCAAGAATATTCCGCTCGGTAGTTACCTAAAGAACCAAGCCAAGGCCGAAACCTGGCCGGTCGTGGGTGTAAACGTCAACGCGTTCCGCGACTAGGCGGTTTTCTTCGCGGACGGCGCGATTTGCTTCGCGCGCCAGACGATCAGGAACGGCGCCAAGAAGGTGGTCAGGGCTACCATGGCGATGAGCGCGGCGTAATCCACCGAAGACAAAATTCCACGGCTCAGGCCGATCGACGCGAAAATCAAGCCTACCTCCGCCCGGGGCATCATCCCGAAGCCCACCATCCAACGATCCCCGCCCGCCTTGCGGGTTTGCTTGCCGAGCGCTAGTCCGCAAGCCAGCTTTCCTAAGATCGCGGTGACGATCAGGATCGCCGCGAGTCCCATGGCTTCGGGCTTCAGCATCGCCTCGAATTTCACGCTCATGCCGACCACCACGAAGAAGATGGGGCTGAGGAAGTCCACGACCGGCTTGATAATGTGCTCCAACGAGGTGCCTTCCTTGGCTTTGTAGTCTTTGAAATGAACGTCATCGAGGATAACGCCTAGGGCGAAGGCGCCGATGATGCCCGCCAATCCGATCTTCTCGGAGATCCAGGCAAAGAGCAGGGCTTGGGCGAGGAGAAAAATGGTTAGGCTGCCGGAAACCTCGAAGGGGCGGGCCCGGAGGAACACTCGGGGAAATACGTAGGCGCGAAGGAGCCCTGCCGCTACCACGAATATCGCGGTTTTGACCAAGAGAGTGCTCACGGCGCCCACGGAAACCGCGCCGGTCGCGACGATGCCGGACACCACCGTGAGTACGATAATTCCGAGCACGTCATCGATGACGGCCGCGCCCAGGATGATTTGTCCCGAACGGCTGGCGAGCTGGCCGACTTCCTTGAGCACGGCCGAGGTGACGCCGACGCTCGTGGCGGTCAAGGCCGCGGCCATGAAGAGGGTGTGATTAAAAGTGGCGCCTTCCAAAAAGGGCAAGGTGGCGAAGGCGAGCGCGAATGGCGCGGCCACGCCCAGAAAAGCCGCGATGGTCGCGTCGCGACCCACGCGGCCGATATCGGCAAGATTAGTTTCCAGGCCGACGTTGAAGAGCAGAAAGAGCACGCCGAGTTCGGAAAGCCCATGAGCCAATTCCGACTTTTCGAGGCCCGCTAGGCCGGTCTCGGCAAAGGATGGCCAGAAGAACGTCAAATTTCCGACGATCACGCCCGTGAGGAGTTCGGCGAGGACGGCTGGGACGCCGAAGCGGTTCACCACGCCTCCAATGAGCTTCGCTACGAGGAGAATTCCGGAAAGCAGGGCCAGGGTGTCAAGAATATGCATTGTCCAATCATGCCATGGGGTTGCTTGACGTAAAAGGCTTTTGTATTTCCGCCGATACAGTAAACTAGAGGGCGGCAAGGAACGCCGCTAAGAAACACGATGATTCATTTTTATAAGATTTCTAAATACATACTCGTACTGGTCATTTTTATGGGCCTCAGCACTTCCGCCGACCCGACGTTCGCGGTGATGACGAACGCCCAGGAAAGTATTCGTACGCCCGACGCTTCGGGCGAATCGGCGAGTGAGACGGGCGACGAGGAGATCATTAAAGAACCCGATCTCGCCAAGGAAGACAAGACCCCGCTGATTGAAATGAGTTTCCACGAGCTCGTGGAAACCGATCGCCCGGTCGCCGGCCTCGAGCTTGAGAAAATGGCCCCGGCCGATTCCAAGAAGCTTCTCGAGCAAGGCCAGGTTTACGTCGATTTCCGCAAAAACCGCCTGAGCGCCGATGCCAAGGGCCGCTTCCTGAGCGAGTGCATCGCGCGTCCGAGCGAAAATCCGTTCTGTCAGTACCTGGACAAAGACTGGCGCAAACATATCGGTACGCCCAAACGCGCCGCCGTCGATCAGACCAAGAGCTTCGTGAATATCCCGGACCTGATTTCCAAGATCAAGGCGGGCGACGTTCACGCCATGGACGGATTGCGCCGTCGGGAAATCTACCGCACCTTCAAGAAAATTCGCGAGTTCGCGAGCATGGAGACCTACACCAAAGCGGTGCTCACCTCCGCGAAGTGTTTCTCGCCGATCTTGCTCACCAACTTGGGTTCGAAAGTAGAAGAGTTTTTTCCCGGTGAAGCTTATCAGGACCTGGCGCGCCGCCTGTATGAGCGTTCCGTGAGCTGCGCGGACCGCAGCTGGGAGCCCGCCACCTCGGAAGAAATTAAAGACACGATCGCCCAGGCGCGGTTCCGCGCCAGCCTGATTTATCTCTGGGCGAAGAACTGCAAGGATGCCCAGCCGCACCTGCAGTATCTTTCCGAGAAGGACGATAAGTTCATCACGCGCGCTTTTTACTGGCGCGCTTGGTGCGCCAAGGAAGCGGGAAACAAGCTGCAGTTCGAGGTTTTTAAAAACAAACTCGCGAAGACGAACCCGCTCAGCTATCACTCGATCGCACTGAATAAAGGAAAGCTCAACGACATCGTCAGCCTGCTTTACCGGGGTAATTCCCAGGTTATCTTCCGCACGAAGAAAAATCCGGAACTGAATCTTTTTATTCGTACGGTGGAGGTGCTCCAGCAACTCAAGGCGCACGATCTAGCGCGCGATGTGCTGCTCCATGTATTCCGCAACCTCGAAGGCTCCGAGCCGGGTTTTCAAATCTACGTGGCGTTGCTTGCCGGTCGTAGCGGAGCGCCGATCGCGCAGTTCAGCGTTTTGTCAGCCGCCTTTCAAACCGACCCGACCCTGATCTCACTGGGCTTGTTGAAGGAGTTCTATCCGCTGAAGGAATTTACCACCTTGTCCAAATACGGATCGGTCGTGGATCCTTACTTTCTTTCGGCTTTGATCCGGCAGGAAAGCGGCTTCGTCAGCGTGGCTCGGTCCTCGGCCGGGGCGCTGGGGCTGATGCAGCTCATGCCCTACACAGCCAAGCGCCTAGCGAAGGTTTCCAAGCGCCAGCTGCTACATCCTTCGACCAATATTCGGGTGGGAGTGAAGTACATCAACCAGCTGCTGACTCGCTTCGACCGCGACGCGGAACTTGCGCTCGCGAGTTACAACGCCGGCCCGCAAAACGTGGACAAGTGGTTGCGTCGCTACCCCGTCGAGAACCGCATGCTTTTCTTGGATCTGATCCCGTTCAATGAAACGCGCGACTACGTGGCGCTCATCGGGCGCAATTACTACTGGTACCTCAATATCTATTCGCCCACGGCGCTGACGGGCGAGATCGCCGCCGAGCCGGCGACGGGCGGTCGTAAACCCGCGTCGGCGCCAGTGAATCGCGTACTCTTCAACGCGTTCAGTACGAAATAAGACATTTAGCCGGTATTCGCTTTCCCGCTTGAGCGGCCTCGTCGTCAGGACATTGACGCGCTCGACGCCCCACAAACCCGCTTCGGTGTTTTACACGCTTTTCCGATAAGAAAGTGATGGGGTGCATGCGCGGTGTACGCACGTTTGGGTTCGGATTGGTCCTGATATCCGGATTTTTTAGCGCCAAGGGAGAGGCTTCGCCTGAGGCAGCGCGCGAATGCGCGCGGAGCCGAATCGAGGTTTGGCTGAAGGGTCAACGAATAGAGGCAACTGTAGTGCAGGGGTTGGATGTACATGTGCCGAAATATGTCCGAAAAGGATTCGTGAGAATAGAAGACGCCTTCGGTCCCGGCGAGCACACGATCTTTGCGATCGACGAGGGTGGCCACGCCTATTTGATTGGGGGCGGTAGCCGCTTCGACGGGGGGATCTTGGCGACGGTCGAGGTGCATGACCACGCGAAGACTTTAAACGTGGGGACTTGGTATAAATTCGAAGGGCTTCCCCCTGAGTTAGTGGAAAAGCTGCGGAAGCAAGGCGAGCGGCGATTTCAGGCCGGGGGACTCACCTGCTATGCAGGCGCGTGCAATACTTTGGAAAAGGTAGGGATTTATCTAGATGGCCCACGGGGTTCGGTGCCGGAGATCGTTCAGACGATGCTGACCAAGGGATTCGTGGACGAAAATGGAAATCACTTTCCGGCGCAGGTGTTCGTGTCGGATGCTAGCGTGCTGCCGCGTCTTTTGGAAGATCAGGCGGGAGCGGAAAAGATCGACGCGGTGGGAAAGGCCGCCGCCAAAGTTGTCCTAGTTGTGGTCGGCGGGACCGTGATCGTCGCTAGCTTTGAAACGTCCACTGAAAATCCGGCCGTAGTGGAAAGCATCGCACTCGGTCCAACACCGGAAAGCAAGCCAGAACGACCTCGCGACCAACCCCCTCCGGGGACTACGCAAAAAACACGTGACTACCCTCCTTCCGGACGGCATTCCGGCCAACGGATTGATTACTAGGGCTACCGTCCCTGGCGTTTCGCGAAAGGCCGGGATAGAAAGAGCGCCTTGGAAAAGAAAAAGACATCCTTAAAAAACATCAAATCCGGCGCGTTCGCGCGCGGGCTGAGCTTGGCGAAGCTTACGTTGAACATGGGTGCCCAGGCGGCGACCCATGCGGTGGGAGGTCTTCTGTCCTCGGCGGAAAAAAACGAAGGACGCCTGAGGCAGCTGCTCGCCTCCCAGGCGGAGCTCCTGGTGAACGAGTTTGGCCGCCTGAAGGGCACGGTGATGAAAGCCGGGCAATCCCTTTCGGTGATGGGCGAGTATTTTCTACCGCCCGAGGTGAACCGCGTCCTAAAGACCCTGCAAAGCGACTCACCGCCGGTCGAGTGGTCGGAAATGGCGAAGATCCTGCGCAAGCGGTTGCCCCCGGAAACTTTGGCGCAGCTCGAGATCGACCCGGAGCCAGTGGCGGCGGCCTCTTTGGGGCAGGTCCACCGCGCGACCGTGAAAGCGACCGGTGAAACGCTCGCGTTGAAGATCCAATATCCCGGCGTGGACAAGTCCATCGACAGCGATTTGAATTCGATACGCTCTATTCTCTCCATGACGAAGTTCTTGTCCGACTCGACCCGGATCGATCAGCTCTTCACGGAAGTGCGCACGATGCTGAAGCAGGAAACGAACTACGAGATCGAGGCGAGCCTTACGCAGGAATACGCCTCCCGGCTCGCTTCCGCGCCCGGGGCCGACCGCTTCGTGGTCCCGAAGCTCTTTCCCCAGTTCAGCGGAAAGAAGCTACTCGCCACGAGCTTCGAGCATGGCGTCGCGATCGACAGCCCGGAAGTAAACGCGTTGAGCGCCGATCGCCGCAATGCCTTGGGAGAAGCGTTTTTGGATCTTTATTTCCGCGAGTTCCTGAGCTGGGGCATGGTGCAGACGGATCCGCATTTTGGCAACTACCGCGTGCGCCTGGGGCAAGGTCCGGCCGGGACGCCCGGCGGCGATCAGATCGTGCTCTTTGATTTCGGCGCGGTTCGCAAGTTTGAGCCCGCCTTCATCGCGGCTTATAAGAAGCTGATCCGAGGCTGCGAAGCCTACGATCTCGGCCGTATCGTAGAAGGGGCGGCCGAGATTGGCTTCCTTCGGCCCGACGACCCGGAAGAAACCCGGGTTTTGTTCGCGGAAGTATGTACGCTCATCATGGAAGGGTTCTTCGATCCGGCGCCGGAATCCAAAGACGCGCGGGTGTTCCGCGAGGCGGGTCTGTCGCGCGAGTATTTTAATCCTCAGACCGGCCGGTATCGGTGGGGAAAGAGCGACTTGCCGAAGCGCGTGGCGACCAAGGGACCCAAGCTCGTGATGGCCTTCCGTCTGCGGCCGCCGCCGCCGGAAATCGTCTTTCTCGACCGCAAGTTAGGCGGCGTATTCATTTTCCTTTCCAAGCTGGACTGCGAGCTGCCGGCGCGTAAACTGTTAGATCAATACCTTTGAAATGTGACGCGCGTTGTTATACGCTTGGCCGGAGGGAAGCATGAGTACTCTGATTCATCGTTTGCACCAGTGGGCGGAAACCCAGCCCCAATCGCCCGCCCAGAGCATGAAACGGGGTGGGGAGTGGAAAACCATTCCCGCCCAGGATTTTCGCGACCGCGTCTTCGCCTTGGCGATGTATCTCGATTCGCGTGGTTTTACCCCCGATGACAGCGTTTGCATCCTTTCCTACAACTGCCCCGAGTGGGTGCACATGGATCTCGCCCCGGGGCTCCTCGGCGGAAAGACCGCCGGGATCTATCCCAACTCCACCGCGAAAGACATCCACTACATCGTCGACCATACCCAAGCGCGGTTTTTGGCCGTCCAGAACAAAGAGTATTTTCAGAAGATCGTTGGCAAGCAGGGCGAGCATGCGCTGCCGGCGACGATTGAGTGCGTTTTCGTGTTCGATGGCGATACGAGCGTTCATCCCAAAGCGGTGGCTTATGAAACGGCGCTCGCCGAAGGCAGAAAGCTCGCGGCCGGTAAACAGATTCAGCCGTACCTGGATCGGATGGACCCGCACCGGGGCGCGTTCCTGATTTATACGTCGGGCACCACGGGTAGCCCCAAGGGCGCGCTCATTTCGCACGACAACCTCGTTTATACCGCGGGGCTGGCGATCAGCTTCTGGAAGATCCCGCCGGCGTCGGAGCTCTTTTCGTTTCTTCCGCTCTGCCACATCGCCGAGAAGATCCAAAATTTGGGCGTGGGCATCTGCCTCAACGGCAAGGTCTCTTTCTGCACGGCGTTCGAGAAGGTTTCGACCGAGATCGTCGAAGTGCAACCCACGATTTTGCTGAGCGTGCCGCGCCTGTGGGAAAAAATGATGGAGGGCGTGGATCACAAGCTTTCGCAGGCGACCGGCGCCAAGGCCAAGCTGGCCGCCTGGGCCCTACGGGTTAGCCGGAAGTTCGCGCAGGCGAAGTACGCGGGCAAGGGGAAGATCGGACTCACCGATGTCGTGCAGCTCAAGCTCGCCGATAAGCTCGTGCTCTCCAAGGTGCGCCATGCGCTGGGATTGAGTCGGGCGGTGGTGTGCGCTTCCGGCGCGGCGGCGCTTCCTGCCCACGTTTCCCGCTGGTTCCGGGCGCTTCAGCTCGAGATCCTCGAGGACTTCGGCCAAACCGAATCGACGGGCGTGATTTGCATGACGCTTCCGGGCGTGGATTGCGCCGGTACCGTCGGTAAACCCGTACCGGGCACGGAGTTCCGTTTAGCTTCCGATGGCGAGATCCTTACGAAGGGGCGTCACGTTTTTAAGGGCTACTTCCGGAATGACGACGCCACCGAAGAAACCTTGGTCGATGGTTGGCTGCACACCGGTGATTTGGGCGAGCTCGATGACCGCGGTTTGCTGAAGATCAAGGGTCGTAAGAAAGAGATCATCAAAACCTCCGGCGGCAAGATGATCGCGCCCCTTCCGATTGAGGATCGCTTGAAGGCATCCCCGCTCATTAGCCAAGCGTGCATGGTAGGGGACGGCCGTAAGTATCTCTCAATGTTGGTGACCCTGAGCGAGGGGGTTCTCAAGGAACTCCAAGGCAAGCCAGGCGCGTTGGGCGATGGCGTGGTGAAGGATGCCGCGACGCTCGCCGACGTGAAACGCGAAGTGGACGCGCTTAACTCGTCGCTCGCGAATTTCGAAAAGATCAAGCAGGTGACGGTGCTCGCCGCCGAGTTTTCTATCGAAAGCGGCGACATGACGGCCACCATGAAGATGAAAAGAAACGTGATCGAACAGAACTACAAGCACTTAATCGACAAGATGTACGCGGGCGGCGGTGAGTAATCCCTACGAAGCCGGCGAGCGCCGGGTGATCCCCGCGGTTTTGATCTACGCGCGCGACGCGGAAGGTGCCGATGCCGATGTGCTAATGCTGCATCGAAACGGCGAGAAGCACGCGAGCGGCCAAGATTTTCACGGTGGGAAGTGGAATGGTTTGGGCGGGAAGTTCGAGCTGGGGGAATCGCCGATTCAATGCGCGCGTCGGGAGTTCTTCGAGGAGGCGGGCGTTGATTTGCCCGAAAATGCGTTCGTTCCGCTCGGCGTGCTTCAATTCCCGCTTTTCAAACCGGCGAAGCATGAGGATTGGTTGGTCTACGTGTTCTCGGCGCGCATCCGTCGGGACGAACCCGGCTTGAAGCGAATTTGCCCTGAGGGTGAACTCGCCTGGGTACCGGCCGCGCGGGTTTCCGAACTGAACCTTTGGGCAGGTGACCGTCACTTCCTTCCGTATGTCATTGAACGGCGCTCGTTCTGGGGCACGATTTGGTACGAGCGGGGGGCGGTCGCGCGGACCTGGATTCAGCTCTTAAATTCTTAATTTTCACGGCTCCGGTAATTTTTAATAATATTAATTAGTTAAAATACAAAAAAACAACGCATAGCGTTGATTTTTTGCGTCTCGTCGCGTTATAAGGGCCTCAATGAAATTCAAAGACACGTTGGTGATGGTTTCAGGGTTCGTGATGGTCGTCGGGGCCACCGGCTGTGGTGAAGGTCCGAAACGGATCACGCTCCCGGGCGCGGTGAAGCCGGGGGTTGCGAAGGAAGTGGCCTGGCAAGTGGGCGTGACTTCGATCTCCACCGGCGGCTCGCCCGTCGTCAATCTGATTGCCCAAGATGGGGGCGTGGTAAGCGCCTATCGGCATTATAACTTGCCGACGTACTTCGTGAGCCGACTCCGGGCGGATCTTTCGCGCGACGAGGCGTTCGAGAAAAATTTTGCGGACACCCATGCTAAGTCACCCGATTTCTGCAAGGGTCCGGTGGTGGCGCTTCGGGAAGAAGTCGACGGTTACGTGCTGCTCGCCGGTAAGCGGGAGTCCGACAAGGTTGGCAACTGCGAGGTGAAGTTGAGCGTCACGGGCGAGGTGATGACAGCCAAGACCGCCGATATCGGCGGAGGCGCTCCATCTTTCGTTGAGATGCCCAAGCCAGTTTGCGCCGATACGGGCGCGGCTCCGGCGGGAGGTTTCGAGGCCGTGGAATTCACGCGTCGGGACGGCCAGGGTGCGGTGGTGTATCGCCTGAAGGGCTGCGCGACGGCGGACGGCGGTACGGCCGAACAGCTCGTACTTCAGCGCGTGAAGTACTCGGCGGATGCAAAAAAAGCCGAGCTCGTGCAGCAGGATTTGATCGAAGGCACGCTCGCGCTGGCGTCGGGAACCGCGCTGGCGATCGACGAAAAAGCCCGCGTTTGGATCGCCACGCCCGAGGGTGACGGCTTTCAGGCCCGGGTGATTTCGGGTGAGACGCCCTTTCAGCGCGTGGATCTGACCGGTGGTAACCCCGGTTTCGGTACCGCTTATGAGCTGAAGACTTTGGAAGACGGCCAGGTTTACTTTGCCGCTCGTATGGTTCAGAAAACGGGCGGGCAGGGTTACTACGCGCAAGCCCTGGTGGCCGCGCTGGGCGTTGATCTGAACGGCGCGCCAACGGCGAAGGTGGTTACCTACGACCACATGAATCCTGGTCGTGAAGGCGAGCGCCAGGCGGAAGCGCAAAGCTTACTGGGCGTGCGCGATGGCGTGCTTTACGTCGGGGGCTTCGTGCTGGACGCCGGTGACGACAAGGCCTGCGTGTTCAAGCTCACGAACCTTCGGTAGCAAAAATTTGGTGAGAGGGCGAAGGCCGCCGGCCGGGGCAACCTGGCGGCGGCCTTCGTTATTTTTTGCCGTCGGACTTCTTGGGTGGCGCCGTCTTGAGAAACTGCAGCTGCTTGTGGTTGTCCTCGGCCCAGCGGAGCGACCAGTCGCTCTTAAAGAGCAACACCGGGTTGCCGTCGCGGTCAAGCAGGCAGCGGCTATCTTCGCGGCGTTCAAAAAAGTCCAGGTCCACCGGACCGGTGACCCAGCGGGCGTGCGCATAGCCCAGTTTTTCCATTTTCACGTCGACGCTGTATTCGGCGAGCAGCCGGTGCTGGAGCACTTCGAACTGCAGCGCGCCGACCGCGCCCAGCACGGGGTCGCGATCGCCGAAGTCACGCTGGCGGTAGACTTGTACGACGCCTTCTTCCGAAAGCTGGTCCAGCCCGGCTTTTAGCTGCTTGCGCTTGAGCGGATCGAGGATACGCACGGACGCGAAGTGCTCGGGTGAAAACGCGGGGATGGTGGCGTACTCGAAAACCTTTCCTTCGCAAAGGGTGTCGCCGATGCGCAGGCTTCCCGTGGTGTCGACCATGCCGACGATGTCCCCTGGCCAGGCTTCCTCGACGATCACGCGCTCCTGGCCGAAGAAGTTGAGCGGGCGCGCGAGCTTGAATTCCTTCTCTAGGCGCGAGTGCTTGGCCGTCATGTTGCGCACGAAGTGGCCCGAGCAAATACGCATGAACGCCACGCGGTCACGGTGATTGGGGTCCATGTTCGCTTGGATCTTAAAAACAAACGATGAAAATTTTTCGTGCCAAGGCTCCACCGGCCCCGCGGAGCCTTGTCGCGCCGACGGGTGAGGGGCGATCTTGATGAACTCCTCTAGAAAACGTTGCACGCCGAAGTTATTCATGGCGCTTCCGAAGAAGACCGGCGAGAGCTCGCCCTTCAAGACCTTGGCGATATCCAGCTCATCCCCGGCCGCTTCGAGCAGCTCGAGCTCGGCTTTGAGTTGATCGTACAGATACTTGGCTTCGTGTTCGTCGTTATTCGGGCCGCCGAGCAGCTGGATGAATTTCGGGTCGTCGATCCCGGTCATCTGCACGGGCTCGAGCTTGCCGCGCTGATTCGCCTCGCCTTCGGTTTGGAAGAGCAGGATTTCTTTCGAGTGGCGATCGTAGACCCCGCGGAAACGATCTCCAGTCCCGATGGGCCAGGTCATGGGCGAAGAGCGGATGCCGAGCACCTTCTCGGTCTCGTCGATCAGATCGAGTGGTTCGCGCGACGGTCGGTCGAGCTTGTTGATGAAGGTAAAAATCGGGATTCCGCGCATGCGGCAGACTTCAAAGAGCTTGCGGGTCTGCGGCTCGACGCCCTTGGCGGCGTCAATCAGCATCACGGCGGCGTCGGCCGCCATCAAGGTGCGGTAGGTGTCCTCGGAGAAGTCCTTGTGGCCCGGCGTATCGAGGAGGTTGACCTGCGTTCCGAAATATTCAAACTGCAGGACGCTCGCGCTGACGGAGATCCCGCGCTGCTTTTCGATCTCCATCCAGTCGGAGGTGGTGTTGCGCTGGTTTTTCTTGGCTTTCACGGCCCCGGCCAGGTGGATGGCTCCACCATATAAGAGGAGCTTTTCCGTGAGCGTGGTCTTCCCAGCATCTGGGTGCGAGATGATCGCGAACGTGCGGCGTCGGGCGACTTCCTGTTTGATCTGATCCGCGGTGGCCATAGAACTATCCCGGGATTTAGCATGGTGCTTACGGGCGTGCAACCTGGTGGTGACTAATGCGAAAGTGACGCTTCCTTGGCCTGGATATCGGCCAGGATCTGATCTCGCGTCCCGGCCTTGATAGGAATCGGCGCCAACGCCTTATGCACGACCGTGCGCGTACCTGGGCTCCAGTTATGGTAACGCGGGTCGAAAACTACCACGTAGCCCTGATCGGTCGCGGAGCGAATGAGACGCCCCACGCGCTGCCGGAGCCACATCATGCGTAGCGGGAAGTCGTAGTCAAACAGCGCGAACTTGGTTTTTTCCTTGCGAGCTTCCGCAAGGGGCCCGCGGGTCATGGCTTCGTTGATCTTCTCGACGATCACGCAGCTTAAGGCACGGCCAGGAATATCGAGACCTTCGCCGTACTTCTCGCTGCCGATCAGAAGCGCCCGCTCTGAGTTTCGGAAGAGCTCGGCCGCACGGGAATCCGAGAGCGCGTCAAAGACCTGGATGCCCTGTGGCTCGAGGCGCGCCCGCAGCTCGTCCGCCGCCTTTCGTAATCGGAAATTCGACGTAATCAGTAACAGGGTCCGTCCTTGCAGCGCGAGCGTGGTCTGCTCCGTGAAATCAATCAATGCTTCCAGGTGTTCGGGAGTCCCGGGTTGCCGGACGTCACCGGGGATGTACGCCACGGCTTGGCGGTGCAACGGATAAGGCGACGGCAGCGAGATGAGCTTGGTGTCGGGTTTAAATCCGATGCGCGAAGTGACAAACTCGGTGGAAGCTCCCGTCGAAAGGGTGGCCGACGTGAGCACGACGGAGCGCTTTTCCTTGAAGAAGCTTTCAGTTAAAGGCTGCACTTCGATGGGATTGACTTCGAGGCGCCAAACACCCTTGTTCTTTTCCCAAAAGAGCAGGCGCAGCCAGTTCTCGCGCGAGTCGTCCAAGATCGCGGCCAAGGCCGTCTGGTATTCGAAGTAATGCTCGTAGTAGTTCGTGAGCAGGTCAATCGACAGATCCAATTGGCCCGCTTCCCGGCGCTTTTCCTGTTCAAGCGCCCGGTGCGCGTGGCCGAGGTAATCGGCCATGGCCTTGACGGCGTCATGGAGCCCGCGCAATCCGTCCGTCAGCCCCTGCGTGCGGGCGGCGGGAGTCATCGATAGGTTGATGATGGTTTCCCAGTCCGACGCGGGAGCGGCTTTGGTGTGCGCGACGAAGCGGGCGTTCACGTCGGCGAGCTTGTCTTGGATGGTCTTCGCGAGCGCTTCCAAGTCGTCCCGGTGATTGCGGTCGCTCATCTCCAACGACAGCTTCAGATTTAGGAAAAGACTGGCGACCAAGCCTAGTTCGCTCTTCGCGCGTTTGTTCTTCGACTTGCGCGTCAAGCGGCGGGTGAGTTCGGTGATTGCGTTCTCCGTCATTTCCACCGTGTAGGCCTCGGTGATCTGGTCTTCCAGGTGGTGGGCTTCGTCGAAGATGATGTTGCGGATCTGCGGCAGGTGCGCGGGCCATTGGAAGGTCAATGAATGATTGGCCACGATCACTTCCGATTGATGCGCTTTGCGCGCGCTATTAAAGAAGTGACAGCGCTTGTAAAAGGGACACTTCGGCCCGATCGTCGTGCTGTGGTGCGAGCGGACTTGATCCAGCACGGAATTGAAGGGCGGAAAGAGCGTCCGTAAGTAATAAGACACCCGGTTCACTTCCACGAGCGGTGAAACCGACGCATACGCGAGCAAGTAAGTCGTGCACCAGAGCTCTTCCTGGGTGCTGCCCTCGAAATTATTCTCTTTTAGCGAATCGACCAGCTCGTGCAGCTTACGCAGGCAGAGGTAATTCTCCTGGCCCTTCACCGCGGTCGCGTGTACTTCGCGGCCCAGAATCTGGCCCAGGCGCGGGATGTCTTTTTCCAGTAACTGATCTTGGAGCGACTTGCTGTGCGTGGACACGACGAGCGGCGCCCCGGTCTTTTCGGCCACCAAGTAACCCGGCAGCAGGTACGCCATCGATTTTCCGGTGCCGGTCGGCGCTTCGATCGCCTTCTTCTGGCCTTGGGTCAGGGCGGTAAAGATCTCGCGCGACATCACTTCCTGGGCTTCGCGGTATTGGAAACCGTCCTTGCCGTCGGCGCCTTGCAGGGTTTCGTGGATCGCGCTTTCCGGTAGATCCACGGCCCAGTCGATTTCCTTCGTCTTGTCCTCGTTGCGCAGCTCCTTCAGGTCGCCAAGTTCGTCGCCAGGAGCGGAGGTAAGGTCGAGCCCGCCTTGGGTCGCGGCCTCATTAAAGAACCAGTGCCACCAGTAGCCATCGCCCAACGTATCGAGAGCGATGCGGGCGATCTGGGGGCGTTCTTTTTTCAATATGTCCTGCACGTACTCCAGGACCTTGAGGGTATCGATGCTGTCTTTGAGCGCGCGGTGGGCATCGCGGTTATCGACGCCGGCCCGGCGCCGCAGGTTTTCGAGCGAGAGCGACGGCGCTTCTGGCAGCACGAGCGCGATGGGGTCGATCGTGTTGTGGGTTTCGAATGTCTTTCCGTCTAAAGCCAGGGGCTTGAGGAAGTGATCCAGGAACGCCTGCTCGAAGGCGTTGTTATGGGCCACGATCGGGTAGTCGCCCAGGAACTCCAGGAAGGGGGCCGCGACTTCTTCCAAGCGCGGGGCCGTAGCCACCATTTCATTCGTGATGCCGGTGAGGCGGGTGATCTCGAGGGGGATGGGGCTGTGCGGACGCACCAGCGTCTCGTAGCGGGCGACTTCCAGCATCCCTTCCACCAGGACCGCCCCGATTTCGATGATCTCGTGGGGACCCGGGGTTTGGCCCGTGGTTTCGAAGTCTAAGATGACAAATTTGGGCACACCCATAAGTGAGCCGGAACGCTACCTTAGGCGGTTTAACGTGTCACCCGGAACCTCAGTTTGTTAAGCCGGTCATTACCTGACATAATTACTCCGAATAGTATCTTGTTAGGGCAAGGCAATCATAAGGCGCAACGAACGATGGATAGACAACTCGGACTTGGCTACGGAGGCAGGAAATGAAGAAAGTCGGAACTGTCGCGCTCGTTGTGAATACGCATGGGGAATCTCCGGTACTGGTCGAGGCGCTATCCGACGACCGTGAGATAGGCATCCTGGAAAAAGGCATGGATCAGGGGGATGGCAACCCGCTGGCCTTGATTTACGACCTCCGGGAGCGCCAGGAAAAAGAAGACGAAGAGTTCGGCGATTACGTCGAAGAACTTCTGTCGCAACCTTTCTTGAAACCCGAAATCCAGGACCAGGGCGTGCAATGGCTGCGCTCCAAGATCAAGATCGAGGAATACCAAAAGTCGGAATCCGACGCGACCCGCATCATCGCGAGCTATGCGTACCAAATTTATCAAGAAGATCGGGCTCGCAAGGATTTCACCCTTGCCAGCCCCAACGCAAAAGTGAGAATTAGAGTCTTCGAGCTGTCGGCGATTCGCGCCGCAGACCCTGGCGTTAAACGCGCCGCTTAATTGCAACGGCCATTGGCCGGCTGGCCCAGCAGGAACTGGGGGACCCGGGAGGATCCGGGTGAAACGGTAAACGATGAATCTGCACTTTGAACTGCTCACGCGTCCGGAAGAAATCACCGCATTAGCGAAAGAACTGCGAAACCAACCGACGGGTGGCAATGGCACCTGGGATGGACCGGTGGTCGCTTTCGACACGGAATTTATCCGTGAGTCTACTTTCTTTCCCGATCTTCAGATCATCCAGGTTTCCAGGCGCGACTCCGCATGGCTCGTCGACGTGCAAGCCTTCCGTCGCCAACACCGGGAGGTAAAGGATTGGCGCGCGCCCCTGCAGCCGCTACTGGATGTTTTCACCGATCCAAAAATCTTGAAATGGGTGCACGCCGCCCAAGGCGATCAGGAGTGCCTGTTCACTAATTTAGGCGTGGTGGCCACGCCCATCGTCGATACCGCGGTCGCCGCCGCACTCTGTGGCTTTGGCGAAAACGTGGGCCTGGCGAATCTCTTGAAATCTGTTTTGGATATCAAGCTTAAGAAAGGCCATGCCCGCACGAACTGGGGCGTGCGACCGCTGCAGCCGCAGTTAGCGGAGTACGCCTTGGCGGACGTAACCCACCTGATCGAGCTGGGCGAGCGCCTCGCCGAACAATTGCGGGAACTCGACCGGTGGGAATGGGCGCGCGAACTCTCCGCCGAATTTGAGCGCAAAGAAAATTACGACGAACGGCCCGAAGCGATCGCGGAGAAACTGCTGAAGGGCGGCCGTCTCGATAAGAAAGCATCGGCCGTGTTGCTGGAGTTGATGCGCTGGCGCGAGCGGCGCGTGCGGGAGCTGAACGTGCCCCGTCGCTGGGTCGCCGACGACGGCGTGCTGATGGATTTGGCGCGCGTCTGTCCGCAGGACATGGCCCATCTTTCCGCCTTCCGTGGCTTGAATAAGGGCGAGATGAAAAAGAGCGGCGAAGAGCTGATCCGTCTCATCAAGAAGGCCTTGGAAAATCCGGAGCGCCTGCAGCTCGATCTCAGCCGCTCGCGTCCGCCGAACTCGCAGGAAAGCCGCGCGCTCGATTTGCTGCGTTGCTACGTCGGTATCTTGGCCGACGACAATCGCATCGCGGCCAAATACCTTTTGAACACGCAGCAGCTGCTCGAGGTTCTGCGCCTACACCCGGCCGATGCCGAGGATCTCGTCAAGCACGGGCTGATGACCCACGGCGCGGCCCACATGGTGGGGAACAAGATTCTGGCCTTTTTGCGCGGGGAGCGCGCGCTTTGCATCGCCGATGCGGCGGTAAACGTAGTGAATGTAGGGGCTCATGGTCATACCGATGCTAAGCGAAGCTGAGTATCGCCAACTCATTCAAAAGGCATTTGCCCGCGTGGAGGCGGCGTTCGAGAATGTCGATCCCGATGCGGCCGAGTGTGAGCCCGGCCTGGGCACGCTGGCCATCGTCTTTGGCGGTAAATCCAAACTGATTCTCAGCACCCAGCCGTCGCTGCGACAGCTTTGGGTGGCATTCGCCGCCAAGGGCATTGCGCATCACTTCAATCACGATATCGTTACGGGGCAATGGATCGACGACAAGGGCAAAGGAATCGAGCTGTACGCGTTCTTGCGGGAAACCGTCCGCGAGATGGCGCGTCTTGAAATCTCGTTCTAGGGCTTGGGTGGGCGCGCCGAGGCCTGCGCAATCGGCGGATGGTAGATGATCTGGATCAGAATCCCGTCGGGATCCCGGAAATAAAACGAACGCGCGCCATCCCGATGTGTTTTCAATTCATTCACGATGGCAATGCCATAAGACTTCACGCGTTTGTACCACTGATCCACGTCGTCGATGCGCGCCAGCACGAATCCAAGGTGATCGAGCGCTTGGGGCGCCGCAGGCGCGCCGGCCTGCGAAGGAAGTTTATGGAGGGCTAGATTGTCCTGCCCCTCGGAAGTTAGGTAGACATTATCGGCATCGGGTTCCCATTCGACTTGCATGCCCAGGACGCGGGTATAGAAGTCCTTCGATCGTTGCGGATCGGATACGTTCAAAGCGAGATGTCGCATGCCCAGCATCGTCATGCCTCATTCCTACTGAATTTCGAGCAAAGCGTCAAAGAAATGCCGGTTCCCCTTTTGATCGAAACCGTCTTTAATGGGGAAAATATCCAGAGGAAGGGCGAAGGATGTACCCTAAAACACGGTTGGCTTGGGTGATGGTGGGTTTGGCGGGGGCGCTGGGCATCTCGGGCTGCCGGGTGTCGGCAAACTTCCATGAAATCGATCCCGGACGGTATTATCGCTCGGCTCAGCTGACTAAGCCCGAACTGAATCTGGCCATCGACACTTACGGGATCAAGACCATCATTAACTTGCGGGGCGAGGACCCCAAAGCCAGCTGGTTCCGGGATGAAACCCAGGTCGCCAAGGACAAGGGCGTGACCCTGATCAATATCCCGTTCAGTAATTCGCGACTTCAGCACCGCCGTGATTTATTGAAGCTGCTGGATTCGCTGCGGAACGCGCCGCGCCCGATCCTGCTGCATTGCCGGGTGGGCGCCGATCGTACCGGCGAGGCTTCGGTTATTTATCAGATGGAGTACATGGGGAAGAGCAAGGAAGAGGCGTTGGAAATGCTGACCCCGAAATACCACCATATCGAGCTCTTTGTCCCGACCAAGCGCTACTTCATCCAGGAGCTTTACGCGGGAATGGACGACGCCTATGAAACTTATTTCCCGTGTAAGTCGAACTACAAATATTACGACAAATCGAAGTACTGCCGCGATGGCGAAGAGCTGCCGGCGGCGCTACTGCCGGTGGAGCCCGAGGGCGAAGAAAGCCCTCCGCCTACGGGTTGACGACGGGGCCCGGGCCCTGTTAGGTTCCCCGGTATGAAAGCTCTTGATTTCGCGTTCTGGGCGGCGGTGGCCGGCGTAGTGGTTTCCTTCGTGATGGCGATCGTAACGATGAACGCTTCCCGAGAAGTGCCCTCTGGCACGACGCCGGCACCGGTGATGACGCCCGCGGGCACCTAAGGTTTTTCTTTCGATTCCGACTTATCGATGTAGTGCCGGATCACGCCCACACCGACGGCTCCCGTGACGGCCGCGCCCCCGATGATCAGCGTGGTGGTCTTTGGCGATCCGCGACGGATGGCGAGCTTGTTTCGTAACTCCGCGAGTGGCGCGTTCGCCCGCAGCCCCGCCTGGATAGCGACGAAGCGGCTCTCGGCGAGCGCTTGCGCCTCGGGCGGAATTTCGTATCGATCCATCAGTTTTTGCAGTTCTTCCCACCGCACGGCCAGGAACTGCGCTTTCACGTCGTCGCTCAGGGGCCGGTGAATCGCCTCGATGACTTCCGGACGTTCTAGCAAATTGACCTGGCCGGACCGATTGTGGGGGGACAGCATAGCTCCGTTGTCAATTAAGGCGATTCGGCCGTCCTCGTTGATCATGAGGTTGGCTTCGTGTCGGTCGATTGCTCCGGTCATCAGGTCGAAGAGAGTGCAGCGCTGCCAGTCGGCATCGGGAACCCGCTCCGCCCAGCCGGGCCTGGCCCCCAAGTCATGATATCCTTTCAGGTACGCTTGCATCGTCACAATATTTCCATCCGAGGTTTCGCCGAAACTCGTGCGCGGCACGAGTCCCATGCCAAAGAGCCGATCGATGTCGTAAGCGAGGACCTCGCGCTTGGCCAGCCCGCCGGGTTCGAAGACCTGCCGGAATCCATGCGCTTCCAGCGGCGAGCGGGCAAACTTAATCACGGTGACCAGATTTCCCTGGGCATCCCGACCTTCGAGGATTCGGTTGGCCGTCAGGCGGCCGTCCCAGCCCAGCGTGACTAGCTCTTGCCAATCTTCGTCGCTGTAGGAAGAAGCGTTTCGGGGCATCCAAATTCGGCGCACTTCCGTAGGCTCGCCGGGGAGTCGCCGCAGCACCTGATCGATCGTGGCTTGAACGCACCTCGACGCGTAGCTGTCCACGGCCCAAGCGGCCGTGCCCAGGGCGACGCTTAAGCTAACGATGAAAATCGGCGTGATGCGCTGTCCGATGTTATGAAACTCCACGTTTCCTTATCGGGAACAACGCGGGGGAAGCGTGAGCAAAAGGTGTGTTTCATGCGTACGGCGCCACACGTGTGGCGCCGCGGGACTAGTGAGT